>CAIYLW010000084.1 GCA_903927185.1 uncultured Bacteroidota bacterium | reverse complement strand
TAGTTCTCAGGGCTCTGTTTGCTCTGTGTAAAAGCAAAGAATACTGTTAAGCTAAGGCCAACAGTAAAATTCTTTAGCATTCTTTTCATATTCATAGACCGCTTTGTATTTGGATACGATTGGATGAAACAAGTTTAATCCATACATAAATTACCTAGCAATATTAACAGTCTATTTAGATAGCATTAAAGCAACTAACCCTTTATAGATTCAATGAAAATGCAATTGTCATTATTATTTCCTCGCCACACGATATAAAATAGTCCCCATGGCTGCAAAAAAACAGGTTCCTAATATAAAATACCCTCCTTTTGAGAGGCTATCCACAAAAATTTGTTCTAAGCTAACTGCATTTAAAAACTTTTCACCTCCATCAGATCCGGAAATAAATGCGATGATCACCCCTGCAACTGCACCGCCAGCCACTAAACCAGTAGCAAATAAATTTCCTTTCCCTAATTCTTCCTCCTCAGATGTTTTCTGTTCACCTTCTTTTTTCTGTTTCATTTCAACCACTCCACGAATCGCACCACCAATAAAAATGGGTAAAGTAGTTGCTAAGGGCAAATAAGCACCTACTGCAAAACTTAATGATTTAATACCACATAATTCCATAGTTATGGCAAGAAATACTCCAGCAAAAACATATTGCCAGTCTAAGTTCTGAGAAAGAATTCCTTTAATCAATGTGGCCATCAATGTAGCTTGAGGTGCAGGATATTTTTCTGTACCTATTGCATGGTGTATTCCTTGACTCAGCATTTCTGATGTTGGTTTGTCCAAAAATTTCACCGTAATTCCAATCACAATTGAAGACACAATAGCACCAACAAATAAAGCTATTTGTTGATTACGCGGTGTGGCGCCTACAATGTATCCGCTCTTCAAATCCTGAGAAGTCCCTCCCGCATTTGCTGCAGCGATACAAATCATTCCACCTACCACTAAAACAAGTGGTTCATAATTTTGTCCCGTCCATCCCACACTCAAAAAGATCAAACTGGTTCCCATCACGGTTGCAATAGTCATGCCACTTATAGGGTTATTGGAAGAACCAATTAAGCCCACAATTCTGGAAGATACTGTTACAAACAAAGCACCAAAAACTATCACTAAAATGCCTATCAATAATTTCTGAATAATACTATCTCCTGGAACTTGCGGTAAAACAGTAATCAATAAAATCAAACCTAAAGTTCCCCAGCCTACCCATTTTAGACTCAGGTCTTTTTCAGTACGCAAAATGGATGGAGCTCCATCTGCTGAATCTGTTTTTAAAGATGCAATACTGCCTTTTACAGATTTTACAATGGTTGGAATAGTTTTTATCAAAGTGATAATTCCACCAGCTGCAACGGTACCTGCTCCGATTTGACGGATAAATGCATAATAAACGGCAGAGGAATAATCTGCAAATTGATGGGTAATAGGATCCCAAGAACCTTTTCCGCCAGCTTTTGTAATATCTGCCAGGTATCCCAATTTTACTAATTGAATTGCGATCACATCTGGTGGCACTAATGATGATAACAGCGGTATAAATACTAGCCAACTCAACACCCCACCAGCTACTAATACCCCAGCAATTTTAGGGCCGATGATATAGCCAACTCCCATATACTCTGGCGTTATTTCACCACTCACCTTTGCAGATGGAAAAAACTTATTGGTTTGTTTGGTTGCATAATAAGGTGATTCAGATATAACGTGAAACACTTTTTGAAACAAAGCATAAATAAATGCTACACCTAATCCCCAGAATGCAGTCTTCGCAAAATCACCACCTTTCTCTCCGGCCTTCAAAACATCACCACATGCAGTACCCTCTGGATAAGGAAGGTTCTCGTGTTCATTAACAATGAGTGCCTTTCTCAATGGAATCATTAATAAGGTTCCTAATAAGCCACCAACAATTGCCAGAATTAAAATTGTGAGGTAATTAAAATATTGTGCACTATCTGGAGACGATAAAAATAAAAATCCTGGTAATGTAAATGCTACGCCCGCTGCAATACTTTCACCCGCAGAACCCGTAGTTTGAATGATATTGTTTTCAAGAATGGTAGTCTTTAAAAATTTTCTTCCCAATGTAATGGCAATAACTGCGATAGGAATAGAAGCAGAAACGGTTAAACCTGCTTTTAATGCGAGGTATACGGTTGCAGCTCCAAAAATCACACCAAACAAACTACCCACTAAAATGGATTTTACTGTCAACTCTTTCATTTTCATGTCAGGCGCCACAAATGGTTTGAAAGATTTTTTTGATTCAGACATATTATTATTTTAATGTGATAGGAACTTGAATGGATGAATGCAAGTAATACTTGATTTTCCAATATCTTTAAAAATCCAAAATACAACTTATGAGTGAAATTCTAAGCGAAGTCAAGAAAACAGGTATGCCGAAGGCGGTTCCATTTATCATTGGAAACGAAGCTGCTGAGCGTTTCAGCTTTTATGGTATTCGTTCTATTATGAGTACTTTCCTTGTTGCACAATTCTTCAATCCAACGATGAATCCTCTTATGCAAGAAGTTGCAGAAGCTAAGTCGAATGAAATGGTCCACCTCTTTGTAACTTTAGCCTACTTCATGCCCCTTGTTGGAGGAATTTTGGCAGATTGGTTTTTTGGGAAGTATAAAGTGATCTTGTATGTGTCTATATTATATGCTATTGGAAATTTATTATTGGCATTATCGACCCATAATATTGGGTTATTCTCAATTGGCCTGGTAGTTATCGCTGCCGCTGCTGGAGGAATTAAATCATGCGTATCTGCAAATGTGGGGGACCAGTTTGACAAGTCCAATGAGCACCTCATGTCGAAAATGTATGGATGGTTTTATTTTACAATCAATACTGGATCGATAGTTTCAACCTTACTTATTCCCATTATCTATAACAAATATGGCCCGGAACTAGCATTTGGAATTCCAGGGGTATTGATGTGTTTAGCGACAATTATTTTCTGGTCAGGAAGAAAAAAATATGTAAGGGTAAAACCATCTGGAGCCAAGAAAGAGAATTTCATGTTCATTAGCTATTTCGCAATCATTCAATTATTCAAGAAAAAAGACGATCGAGCGTTTTGGGTAAGATTGGGCGAAGAACAAAATTTTTCCCCTAAATCGATTGATGGTGTGCAAGCTGTTTACCGAATTCTCATGATTTTTGCTTTTACTCCTATTTTCTGGGCACTCTGGGACCAAAACCTTGCAGAATGGGTACTTCAGGCCAAAAAATTAGATCTAAATATCTTTGGATATACCCTCTTCGCCGAACAGATTCAGACTTTTAACCCAATATTTTTGGTGAGTATGATACCTGTAATGACTTACGGTGTATTCCCACTAGTAGAAAAAATGGGCATTACTCCTACGCCACTAAGAAAAATTGGGGCAGGCTTATTTTTAACAGGAGTAACTTTTGTAATCATTGCCTTATTACAAGAAAGCATTGATCATGGAGGCCATCCAAGTGTTTGGTGGCAAATTCTAGCTTATTTAATTCTTTCCATCGCAGAAATACTTGTATCAATGACTTGCCTAGAATACGCCTATACACATTCGCCAAAATCTATGAAAAGTACGATGAGTGCTTTATACTTACTTGGTATTTCAGTAGGTAATTATTTTGACAGCCTTGTGAATAAAAGTATTGCGAATAATGGGTTCTTTGGTCAATTTACAGGAGCCAAATATTATTGGCTCTTCATTGGCATCATAACTGTATTTTTTGTGATTTATTTATTTGTAGCCAAAAGATTACCTGAAAAAAGTTATGTAGGATTAGAAGAATCCGAAACAGAACCAGCTTAACAATTATTGTTATAAATAGCCAACTTAAAGTTTTAATTAGATTATTTTTCTCTTTAAAGTTTTAGGTTGGCTTTTTTGTGGATACTGCAGTATTTTCGCAGCAATTATACATACATGAACATACTACTTTTAGGATCTGGGGGACGGGAACACACATTGGCATGGAAAATGAGTCAAAGTCATCATTGTGATACCCTACTAATAGCACCCGGAAATGCAGGCACAGCAGCGTTTGGCAAGAATATGCCTTTTGGAATGAACGATTTTGAAGCGATAAAAAAATGCTGTATCCAGGAAAAAGTAGGCATGTTGGTGGTAGGTCCAGAGGATCCTTTGGTAAATGGCATTTACGATTTTTTCCAAAACGATTCATTATTGCAGCATATCACTGTTGTTGGTCCTTCGAAAGCTGCTGCTCAATTAGAAGGAAGTAAGGCCTTTAGTAAAAAATTCATGGCACGACAAGGCATCCCTACTGCTGCATATGCCGAGTTTACAGAAGAAAATTATGATGAAGGAAAAAAATATATAGCCACTCATAGCTTACCAGTAGTTTTAAAAGCTGATGGATTGGCTGCAGGCAAGGGAGTAATCATTGCTCAAACTACCGAGGAAGCCTTACAAAGTTTTGAAGAAATGATCCTGGGCAAACAGTTTGGTGAAGCTAGCCGAAAAGTAGTGGTGGAAGCCTTCTTAATAGGCATAGAAGTAAGTGTCTTTATCCTTACCGATGGTGTAGATTATCAGATTATCGGACATGCCAAAGATTATAAGAGAATTGGTGAAGGCGATACAGGATTAAATACCGGAGGTATGGGTTGTGTTAGCCCTGTACCCTTTATGGATGCAGCTTTCATGCAAAAAGTAATTGATAGAATTATAAATCCAACTGTAAAAGGTTTAGCTAAAGAAAACCTCAATTATCATGGATTTATTTTCTTTGGATTGATGAATACAAATGGTGAGCCTTGGGTAATAGAATACAATTGCCGCTTAGGTGATCCGGAAACCGAAGTTGTTTTGCCTAGGCTTCAGACCGATTTAGTGAGTCTTTTCGCTGCTATGGATAATGGAACTTTGGCAGATGCCAATATTAATTTTGACGAAAGAAGCTGTGCCACTATAATGGCTGTGAGTGGAGGATATCCTGGTGATTATCAAAAAAATAAATTAATTCAAGGCCTTGAAAGCCCTATCGATAAAGACTCTATCGTTTTTCATGCAGGCACTAAAATCGCCGAAAATGGCGTTTTAACAAATGGTGGCAGGGTTTTAGCTATTACCTCTTATGGTGCAACAATAAATGAAGCAGTAATAAAATCCAAAAATTCAATGGATCAAATAAGCTTCGAAGGCATGTATTACAGAAGAGATATTGGGTATGAATTTCAGTAAATTTGTGTTAGAAACAGAATCTGTTGAAAATATCCCCAAAGCCTTGATAAATCAGTATAGATGACTTTGTTAGTTTCATTTTTTTAAGACACCTTTGCAAGCATTCACTCACACATTCGAACTATATATATACAATGGGATTGTTTAGTTTTTTTACTCAAGAAATTGCAATTGACCTCGGTACTGCAAATACCCTGATCATTCATAACGATGAAGTAGTAGTTAACGAACCATCGATTGTTGCTTTAAACCGTAATAATCCAAAAGAAGTTTTGGCTGTAGGTAAGCGCGCATTAATGATGCACGAAAAGACACATGAAAGCATTCGAACCGTACGTCCTTTAAAAGACGGTGTAATTGCAGACTTTAACGCTGCGGAATTGATGCTTAGAGAATTGATCAAAATGGTCTATCCCAAAAAACGTTTATTTCCCCCTAGTTGGAGAATGGTGATTTGTATTCCATCTTCCATCACAGAGGTTGAGAAACGTGCCGTAAGAGATAGTGCAGAACAAGCTGGGGCTAAAGAAGTATATATGATTCACGAACCTATGGCTGCGGCTTTGGGTATTGGTATCGATGTAGAAGAACCTGTTGGTAATATGATCATTGATATTGGGGGTGGAACTACAGGTATAACTGTCATTGCATTGGCGGGTATTGTTTGTGACCAAAGTATTCGTATTGCCGGAGATGAATTTACTGCCGATATTATGGAAGCCTTACGTCGTTACCACAGTTTACTAATTGGTGAGCGTACTGCAGAACAAATTAAAATCACCGTAGGTGCGGCTATGAAGGATTTGGATAATCCTCCAGATGATATGCCTGTAAATGGTCGCGATTTGGTTACAGGTATCCCAAAACAAATCATGGTTAGCTATCAAGAAATTGCAGAAGCACTTGATAAAAGTATTTTCAAAATTGAAGAAGCTATCCTGAAAGCTTTAGAAACTACACCTCCAGAATTGGCTTCAGATATTTATCGAAGAGGCTTGTATCTTACAGGTGGTGGTGCTTTATTGCGCGGACTTGATAAAAGACTAAGTGCGAAAATTAAACTGCCTGTTCATATTGCAGACGACCCATTGAAAAGTGTGGTTCGCGGTACAGGATTAGCTTTGAAAAACTACCAACGTTTCCCTTTCATAATGAGATAATACTTGTGATTTGATAGGTGGGGGAATGGTATCATCGATCCAGCATTATTAAACCGTATCAGCTGAACGAATTTCCGCTTTGAAAAATATTTTCATTTTCATACAACGCAATTTTACTTTCCTGAGCTTTATGCTTTTGGAAATTGCTTGTATTATTTTACTCAGCAATAGCAGTAAAACACACCAAGTATTTTTCACTGCTGCTTCGAATGAAATTACTGGAAGATTCGATAAACAATATAACAACTGGCGTTACTATTTTAGCCTGAAAGAAACTAATGAACAATTAGTAGCTGAAAATGCTAGGCTTAGAAATTTATTGCCTACAAATTTTCAAGTTATAGATACTTCCAAAAAAATAATCATAGATTCTACCCTAAGAGATAGCCTAGGAAAAATAAGAAAGTACACGGTATTCCCAGCTAAAGTTATTGGCAATACCATCACACTTCAGGCAAACTTTCTTACTTTGGAAAGAGGTAGTTTACAGGGTGTTAAAAAAGGCATGGCAGTAATTAGCACATCAGGAATTGTTGGGGTGGTAGTGGCTGTTAGTGAAAATAATTCTAGAGTAATGAGTTTACTGCATCGAAATAGCAGAGTAAGTGCCATGCTGAAAAAGGACAATATTTCGGGTAGTATAGAATGGGATGGTGCTGACCCAAACTATTTGATTCTAAAAAATATTCCAAAGAGTGCGAAAGTGGAAAAAGGCGATAGTGTTCTCACGAGTACTTATTCAGCTAACTTTCCTTCTCATTTAATGATTGGCACCATCAATAATGTAGTTGCAGATCCTTCCAGCAACTTCTATACATTGAAAGTAAAAACAGCAACTAACTTTTTCTCTATACAATTTGTTTACTTAGTAGAAAATCTGCGTTATACAGAACAAGTAGCGATTGAAGTCACCCCAGAAAAAAATTAATGAACAATTATATCAAAAATATTATCCGATTTATTTTGTTCATTTTCATTCAGATATTTATCCTGAATGAAGTACCTCCCTTGCACCAATTAATTGTTCCCTATATCTACTTTTTATTTATTCTCTGGCTACCTTTTAATATTAATCGATTTGTATTACTCATCATAGCTTTTGCATTTGGCACTGGATTAGATTATTTTACTGGAACTGGTGGTTTACATGCTGCACCTTGCTTACTAATCGCTTACTTACGACCTTTTCTTTTGAATTTATTAATTCCTCAAGATACTACTGAGAATAGTTATACAGAACCTAGTATTAAAAGTATGGGTTGGGCTCCTTATAGTTTATACATTGTGATACTCACCTTTTTGCATCACTTTTTATTGGTACTTATTGAATGGCTTCAATTTGGAAACTTTGTTTATTTCATAGGCAAAGTAACTGGTACAACTGCCATTAGTTTATTACTCATCTTCATTGCTGAAATGTTGTTTTTCCGAAAAGGTAAATTTCGCACTAACGCTGCTTAATATTTTTGATAGTATCAACATGTATGAATAACTTTTTTTATAGAATTGATGCAGCTTCAAATTCTAATCAGCAACTTTGTATAGATTCTTATATTCTAGAATTCATCTCTTTACAAATCAACTATGTCTGTATTTAATCAAAGCAGAAGCCGGGTAGTACAAATCATTTTCCTTTTGATATTTGTAGTGATCCTGATACAGCTAATCAACCTACAAATATTTTCTTCCAAATACAAACTGGCTGCAGAGAATAATGCGATTTATCGAAAAATAGTTTACCCGGATCGTGGGATTATATTCGACCGAAAGAAAAAAGCAATGCTCGAAAATACCATCAGCTATGATTTGGTGGTTACCCCAATAGAATCAAAAGGCACTGATACAATTTCTCTATGTACGCTCTTAAATATTGATACGGCTGAATATAAAAGGAGAATGCACGAAATAGTTTTTAAATACACAGCAGTTAAACCAAGTGTTTTTGAAGGACTTCTTTCGCAGGAATTATACGCAAAGCTCTATGAGAACATGTATAAATTCCCTGGATTCAACCTTACTGATCGTTCTGTTCGAACATATCCATTTAATACAGGTGCTCAAGTACTCGGATATATTGCTGAAGTGGATACAAGCTTTTTAAAAAGACACAAAGACGGTGGTTACGAAATGGGCGATTATGCAGGAATGAATGGATTAGAGCGTACCTATGAAAAAGTTTTGATGGGCGAAAGGGGAATTAAACGATTTATTAGAGACAATAGAAGTCGTATTCAAGGTCCTTATGAAAATGGAATGTTCGATACCAGTGCTGTGGCTGGAAGGAATTTATATACCAGTGTGGATGTGGAAGTGCAGCAATTGGCAGAGAAATTGTTGGCAAACAAAATTGGAAGTGCCGTAGCAATCAATCCAAAAACTGGGGGAATTATTGCAATGGTATCTTCTCCAAATTATAATCCTAATGATTTAACAGGAAGCGCTCGTAGAAAAAATTTAGGAAGAATGTTATTAGATACTGCCCGCCCCATGTTTAATAGGGCTATCAAAGGACAATATCCTCCAGGCTCCACTTTTAAACCTTTAGGTGCTGTGATAGCATTGGATGAAGGAGTAATTACTCCAAATTATGGCTACCCTTGTTATGGCTCCTACTCTAATTGCGGGGTAATAGTTAAATGCGAACACAAAAATGCAGGACACGCTGCTTCTTTACGACTTGCACTTGCTAATTCTTGTAACTCATATTTTTCGCAGGTATTTCGCATGGCAATCGATAATCCAGATTATCATAATGCTACACTTGGCTATTTAAAGTGGAAAGAGTACATGAATAAATTTGGGATGGGTACAGCACTAGATGTAGACTTACCAAGTGAAAATAAAGCAAGTGTTCCCGATACAGCAGTTTACAACAAAGCCTACGGGCGGAATAGGTGGAATAGTTGTACGATTTTAACTTTAGGGATTGGTCAAGATAAAATGACAGCAACACCCATCCAATTGGCCAACATGATGTGCATCATTGCTAATAAAGGTTATTATTATACGCCACATTTTGTTGATAGCATTGAACACGAACAGCTTGATGATACCTTATATCTTGCCAAATACAGAAAAAAACATAGTGTGATCCATACTTCTGATACCGTATTTAGGGCTGTTCACGAAGGAATGCACGATGTAACAGTTTATGGAACAGCATCAGAAATTAAAGTGCCGGGTATTGAATACTGCGCTAAAACAGGTACCGCTCAAAATCCTCATGGGAAAAACCACTCTCTCTTCGTTTGTTTTGCACCAAAAGACAATCCAAGAATTGCCGTAGCTGTAATAGTTGAAAATGCAGGATTTGGCGCTACATGGGCTGGACCCATTGGCGCTTTCATCATGGAAAAATATTTGAATGATACGATTGCAGCAGATAGACTTTCAGAGGTTGAACGAATTTCAAAAGCCGATCTTATTCCTATTGCAATTAAAGATTGGTATGTGAAAAAAGAAAATCAGCGTCAAGCAAAACTGATTTTGGAAGCTGAAGCAGCTAAAGCAGAAATGAATTCAGAATCTAAACAGATTAATATTGAAGAAGAAGATAATTCAGAGAAAATTCCTATTGGCATAGAAAAAAATAAAGAGCAACTAGAAATGATATTACCTAATAATAAAAATATCAAACCTGCATTACCTCCAAATAAAAAAGATTCTAGTAAAAAGAAAAATACCAATACCTCAACTGCTTTATTAATAGATGAATCAAAAAAGTGGTTAGTTAAAAAATCAAAGGCATAAAAATGAGCACAAGAAATAGTTTTGTTTCGAAGGGTGTTGACTGGACCATTGTAACTCTATATGCTATCCTAGTGGGTATTGGTATACTTTGCATTTTCATGGTGGAATATCGTTCTGGCACTAATTGGTTACAGTTATTTCTAGGTGGCAAAACCAACTATAGTAAACAATTATTTTTCGCTGGTTTTTGTACACTTATTGCCACATTTATTCTACTTGCTGATAGCAAACTTTTTACTGCTTTTGCAAATCTTACTTATGTTTTTGGCATCCTTTTAATGCTGGCAACTTTTGTTATTGGTAAAGATATAAAAGGTTCAAGAAGTTGGATTTCATTAGGTGGCGGATTTAACTTACAACCTGCAGAACTTTGTAAGATATTTGCTGCGCTTGCTTTGGCTAAATACATGTCAATGCAAAATCTTGACTTCACCAAAAAAAGGTCTCAATTAATTGCAGTAGCTATTGTTTTATTACCTGCCATACTATCGAGGTTTCAACATGAAACTGGCCTGGCACTAGTATACCTCAGTTTTTTTATCGCTATGTATCGCGAGGGCTTACCAGCGGAAATTTTAATAATAGGAATTTCTTTTGGAGCGTTGGTAGTTGCTACACTCACAGTTGATCCCAATACACTTGCCATTACCTTAACGCTAATTGCTGCTCTACTCATTTATATCCTTCGAAGACAAATCAAAAGAAATAGCAAACTACTAATGATGATCGTTGCCACTTGGGCAATCTGTGTAACTATACAACGTTTTGCAGTTCCGTATATTTTCAATAACGTTTTTGAGTGCTATCAGAGTCAGCGTATTTATAGTGCAGTTGGTAAAGACTATGATTGTAGTCAAAACAAGCATAATAAATCCGAGATCGCAGCAGGCGCAAAATCTTCTTTTAAACCAGACGACTACAATGTAAGGCAAAGTAAAATTGCTATAGGGTCGGGCGGATTTAGTGGACGTGGATTTTTAAAAGGAACCCAAACTCGTGGAAAATATGTTCCTGAACAACATACTGATTTTATTTTTACATCACTCGGAGAAGCATTCGGTTTTGTAGGCTGCACCATTTTCTTATTACTTTATTTATTTCTGCTATTCAGAATTGTAAACATTGCAGAAAGACAACGAAGTACTTTTAGTAGAGTTTATGCATATAGTGTTGCTAGTATTATATTTTTCCATATTACGGTAAATGTTTGCATGACGATCGGATTATTTCCGATCATTGGAATTGCGCTACCGCTAATTAGTTATGGTGGATCTTCATTACTTACTTTTACTGTTTTGATTTTTATTTTATTGCGATTAGATGCAGACCGCCAAATGGTATTGCGTTAATAAATTATTTACTAATGCAGATCATCCCACTTTCAGAAGGTAGTTTTACGATTGACAAAACAAAGATTTTTGTTCCTTTCAATAATAGTACAGAACAATTAAATAGTAGACCTGTTGGAAGTCTATTAGTAGAAATTCAACCATTTTTAATTGTAACAGAAAAAGATATCATCTTAATAGATACTGGACTAGGTTATTTAAATCCTGAAGGCAGCTCACAACTTCACGAAAATATGTTAGCAGCTGGCATTAACCCTTCGCAGGTTACAAAAGTTTTAATGAGTCATTTACACAAGGATCATGCGGGCGGGATTACTATTCATTCAAAACATACAGAAGAACGCTTTATTAGCTTTCCGTATGCCACATATTATGTTCAAAAACGCGAGTTCGATTACGCAATGGCTAATGGCACAAGTTCATATACCCTCGCTGATTTTGAACTACTGGAAGAATTTAGTAAAGTTGTTTGGCTAACTGAAGAAGAAGGTTGGATTGATGATACTATTTTTTATCAAGTTACAGGAGGACATAGCCTTTTTCATCAGGCTTTTTGGATACAAGAAAATGGTGAAACAGCTTTCTTCGGAGGCGATGTTGCACCACAATTACAACAGATGAAAAGCAAGTTTGTAGCTAAATATGATTTTGATGGAAAGAAGTGCATGGAATTAAGACAACAATGGTGGCAAGAAGGCCATGACAAAAAATGGATCTTCTTATTTTATCATGATATTCAACATCCAATTTGGAAGAACTCTTAAATGCAGATTGCCACCAATGGCAGCACTCATAATAAATAAAAGTGTCCCCTCTTTATTTATTTAATTTTTAGGGCCGTTATGTTTTTCTATCTTATTCTGTTGTTTGTCGATTCGATTTTCCATTTTCTGCTGCTGCTTCTCAGTATTATTTTCCATTTTTTGACGAAGAGCCCTTCTGTTATCCAATTCTTTTTTCAATACTTTATTAAATTCTCTATCAACTCCTAATGCTTTATTAGCTCTATCTTCCGAACCAAGCACTTTTGTAAGTTCAAGTTTCAATTTCTTTCTTTCTTCTAACATTTTTGCTTCGAATGCCAACTCATCTATTTCCTGTCCCTTCCTTAAGTTTTTGGCTTTATCTGAAAAATCATTATAAAGTGGCCAGAATTTCTGTGCTTCCTCTGTAGATAGAGATAACTGTTTGGTAATAAAAGCAATTTTAATACCCTGAAGAATTGGTGCTTCTGGTGAAGGTTGATTTTGGGCAAATGCTCCTTTAGAAAGCATCATCAAAATCGTACAATATAATAAAAAGTTTTTCATGTTATTTCTCTCCAGCATTTTCAAGTTTATTCTCTAGAAATACATTCTCATTTAAATACTGACTTATATTTTCTGAACTCATAGATTGAATCTTATCATCAAAATTATCAAAATTTGCTCGATCATTTTCATTTAACTCATCTAAAGAGACTGTGTGATTTTCATCGATATAACTATTCAATTCGGAATCGCTTACTTTATCAAGAGCCCCTGAAACGTCCATATTTTGATATTTTTCAAAATCTTGTTCTTGTTTTTTATCAGAAAATAAGAAAGACCCAGTTACCATAATGCCCACAAAAACAGCTGCGGCAGCATAAGTAACCCAGGTTCGCATTTTTTTCAGTTGAACAACTTTCGTTTTTTCAACAGGAATCTGAATATCAAATTGTTCAAAATAATACTCAGGTAACGCAAAAGGCATTTCCTTACTAATGCTATTGAGAATTGGCGCAATTGATTCGTTCTCTAGCATCAAAGCTCCAAGTTCCTCAGTATCAGCCCCCTTTACTCTTTGCAAAATTTTATTGGCAAGTCCGCTGAAATATTGATTTGGCACTTGATAGCCCTTGTTCTCGGAACTAGGCATCAAATCAAAAGTTGCTTTCTCCAAAATAGATTCGGCTAGTTGTTCAAAATAGCCCTGATGAATTGCATATGGCATAGCCTTCCCAACTTTTATAAGGGTTGGAGCTATCTCATTTAATTCTTCTAATATCGTATTCTGGGGTTTCAAGTATTATTTGACAATTTTAAAGTTTAATGGTTTAATAGCTCGTTAAGATCATTTCAATTTTTTTAGCCGCATGATGATAACTAGCTTTAAGAGAACCCTCACTGGTATCTAAAATCCTACTCATCTCTTCATATGGCATAGCATCAAAATACCTCAAATTAAACACAAGTCGTTGTTTTTCAGGTAGTTGCTTAATTGCCAATTGTAATTTCCATTCTAATTGATTACTATCAAAATGTTCATCTGCTTTGATTTTATTCTCCCAACTATTTTCCATATCGCTTAAACTCAACGTACTATTCCTTTTCTGCTTTTCAAGAAAACTAAGTGTCTCATTGGTAGCAATTCGGTAAAGCCAGGTATAAAGCTGACTATCCTCCCTGAAATTTTCAAGTCCTTTCCAAACTTTAATAAACACATTCTGGAGAATATCATCAGCGTCTGCGTGATCAATGACCATCCTCCGAATATGCCAATAAAGCTTTTCCTGGTACTTCTTTATAATCGATGTAAATCCTTTTTCCTTTGTTGAACTAAAAGAAAACTGGGATAAAAGTTCTTTGTCGCTGGGGAACATGCACTAATTTGTTGATGTAGGACTATCTAAAAATAAAGAAGTTTAATGTATCCTCACTTTTAAATACAGAAAATGATGTTTCCAGAAGAGTTGATTTATCCAAAAGATGTTTTAAATTAATATGATTATTTAAGAGCTATACCAAACAAAAGAAACAAAATTTTTGTAGTAAAACAATATATAAAAATATTATATAACTAACAATCATTAGCCTGTAAATCAAGCCTGATTTGAATTTCACGATAATTTCTTAAGTATTTTTTAGTAAAATCAATTATCTTAGTTGCTCAAATAGACTATGCCTTCTTCAGAATATATTATCAATTTTAAGCGCAACGTAACAGATAAATACACGATTTATAATAGTTTGTTTTCTGCCCTGCCTTTTTCAGGGATAGCCAATGTAGGTGCCCTCTTACCCATTTTATTGCAAGCATGTATCGATGGTTATGCTGATTCAAAAACACCCATGCAAATTGTGGATCACTTCTTTACACAGCATACTAATGCGCAAGATGAAGCTGATAAGGTAGCCCGCCTGTTTAAATTTGTACAATATATTGAGCGTCAGATCGTATTATTCGATGCGATTGAAGATGCCGCATTTGAAACAGTAAATAATGTAGAGGGTCCCGGGAGTTTGAAAAGCTTAATTAACGAAACTAATTTTGCCGGAAAGACGCAGGTTTTAAAAAGTAAATTGAAAAAATTCAAAGTTCGGGTAGTACTAACTGCACACCCTACTCAGTTCTATCCTGGTAGTGTATTGGGTATTATTCACGATATGAATGAAGCCATTGGGAAAAACGATTTTCATACCATTAACGCATATATTCAACAATTAGGCATCACACCTTTTTTTAATAAAAAACAGCCAACTCCATTAGACGAAGCCGTGAATTTGATGTGGTACTTAGAAAATATTTTATACCCCTCCATTGGAAATATTTACAACTTTATCAATCGTGAAGTTTTTGATAATAGTTACGACGGAGAAAATCCGTTCATTGAACTTGGGTTCTGGCCTGGTGGTGATCGCGATGGAAATCCTTTTGTTAATGGCCCAACAACATTAAAAGTTGCTGATGCTTTAAGAAGTGCCATTGTAGTTTGTTATTATCGCGATATCCGCAAACTAAAACGTCGTTTAACATTCACAGGTGTTGACCAAATCATTGCACAATTAGAGAAACAATTATATGAAAATGTGTTTCGCCCTGAAGCAAGTAAACGTATAAAAAAAGAAGAACTTATTAAAGAACTTTATTCTGCTCGTGCTTTGTTAATCAAAGATCATCATTCATTATATCTAAACAGATTAGATAGCTTGATTCACAAAGTAAAAATATTCGGAACCCATTTCGCATCGCTAGATATTCGTCAGGATAGTCGCATTCATACAGCAGTGATATTACAAATCAACGCTGAATTAAAAACAAAAGGGAAATCAGCTATTCTTCCTGAAAATTATACTTCGCTTAATACTTCTGATAAAATTGAAGCACTTTCAAAAATTGATGCTAGTATCGACCCTACTACTATTGAAGATATTATTAGCAGAGATACTTTAGAAAGTATGTATGCCATCAAAACCATTCAAAAAGAAAATGGTGAAGAAGGTTGTCATCGCTATGTAATTAGTAATTGTCAGGGTGTTGTAAACATGATGGAAGTATATGCATTGCTCAGAATCTGTGGATGGGAAAGAAATCGAATGATGATTGATATTGTTCCTTTGTTCGAAACAATCGATGATTTGGATCAGGCCGAAAGCACCATGGAACTTTTGTATACACTACCAGAATATAAAGAGCATTTACAATTACGTAATAATCATCAAACTATTATGCTTGGATTTAGCGATGGTACTAAAGATGGTGGCTACTTGCAAGCTAACTGGAGTATCTATACTGCTAAAGAAAACCTAACTGCCATTTCCCGCAAATACAATGTGAAAGCTAAATTTTTTGATGGACGTGGCGGACCTCCATCTCGTGGTGGTGGCAAAACTCATAAGTTCTATTCATCCCTCGGATCAAATATTGAAAATGAAGAAATTCAATTAACTATTCAAGGCCAAACCATCACTTCCAATTTCGGTACTATTGAATCGTCTCAGTATAATTTAGAACAATTATTAAGTGCAGGATTAAGCAATGAATTGTTTTCCGATTCACGTATTCAAATTTCTCAGCATGATCGATTCTTAATGGAAGAATTAGGAAAAATTAGCCATGCAGCTTATCAAGGGTTTAAAACACACCCGCTATTTTTAGCTTATATGCAACAGTTTAGTCCGTTGAATTATTATAGTAAAAGTAATATAGCAAGTCGCCCAGCAAAACGAGGCAACAGTGGTGGATTGCGATTCGAAGATTTAAGAGCAATACCTTTTGTTGGAAGCTGGAGTCAATTAAAACAAAATGTACCTGGATTCTTCGGCGTTGGAACTGCTTTACAACAAATGAAAGAAAGGGGTTTATGGAATGATACCAAAGCTATGTTCCGCAATGTTTTATTCTTCCGCACATTGATCGATAATAGCATGATGAGTATGCTCAAGTCATTTTTCCCACTTACAGAATATGTGAAGAAAGATCCACAATTTGGACCAGTTTGGGAAATCATAAAAAACGAATTTGATCTTACAACAAAATTAGTATTGGAATTAGCTGATGCAACTTCATTAATGGAAGACGATAAAGCTGGTAAAGCCTCTATTCAAATGAGGGATAAGATTGTATTGCCTCTTCTTACCATTCAACAATATGCTTTAAATAAATTGCATAATGAAGAAGTAGATGAAGCTTTGAAACCAGTTTATGAAAAACTTGTTACAAGAAGTATGTTCGGAGTAATTAATGCTGCCAGAAATTCTGCCTAGTATTATTTATCATCCTTCCATTGCCATAAATGCATACAAGCATAAGTTCTGTATGGGCTCCATTTTTCTGATAACAAAAGCATTTTTTCTTTAAAAGCTTTCTTTTCTGAATTATCAAGTTTATATAACCGTATCATGGCTTGTTGAATTCCCAGGTCGTCTATTGCAAAAATATCTTCCCTGCCTAAAGTAAACATCAGTAACATTTCTACGGTCCATCTACCAACACCTTTTATTTGTGTAAGCAATTCAATAATGGATTCATTATCCATTTTCTGTAGTTTCTTATCTGTGATTTTGTGTTCGATACAAAAACTCGCTACATTTAAAATATAACTTACTTTGTTATTACTTAACCCAATACCCCGCAACAATGTTGGATCAGTGGCAAGCACCATTGAAACGGAAGGTTCCTTCCCCTTATATAAATCTACAAAACGACGGAATATCACATTTGCTACATGGGTACTTAGTTGCTGACTCATGATACTACCCATTAACCTGATAGGGATGTTTTTACGAAGAGTTAATACAGGTAGGGATTCAACAATTATTTTGGAAAGCTTTCTGTCTTTTTCTAAATGAACGATATATTCCATACAGTTAAGTTAATAAATTAGGTCCTCATTTAAAAGAGAAATGGCTCTTGCCAAAAGTTTGTTGTAGCTTTCGGGAAACACTAAATTATGAATCGCCCAATTAGGCTCTTCCCGATTTTTCTCCTGTTTTTATTTGTATTTCTCAACAACAATATACAGGCTCAAAACAATGATGTTAATGCCATTAAAAGCTTATTACTCCGTCAAAGGGATGATTGGAATAAGGGAAATACAATCAACTTCATGAAAGGTTATTGGGAAAGTGATAGTTTGCTTTTTATTGGTACTTCGATCAATAATGGTTACCAAAAAACATTAGAAAACTATAAATCCAAATACCCCGATGCAGCAGCCATGGGGCATTTGGATTTTGAATTTGTAGAATTCAGAAAACTTTCTGCAGAATATTATTTTGTAATTGGTAAATGGCATCTAAAGAGAAGCATCGGAGATGTTGGGGGCGCATTTACTTTGCTTTTCAGAAAGATTAAAGGTAAATGGACAATCGTAGTAGATCACAGTAGTTAATTTTTTATTTTTGTAATGTTTTCATTTATTCTGCTACCTATTAATATATCAATCAACTAACAAATTATGGTACTTATCCTTCTCGGCTTGTTTATTTTCATCGCCGCATTTTATTTAAAAGCACAACCTCATCCACTTCCAAATTATGCAGGTACTGCCAGATTAGTGGGATTGGGAATTTTTGTGCTTGGAATACTTTCTTCTTGTGTTAAACAAATTGATGCAGGTCAAATTGGAGTTAAATCGATATTCGGAAAAGTGCAAAACGATGTACTTACAAGCGGACTAACTTTTGTAAATCCACTAGTTGATGTGAACAAAATCGATATTAAAACACAGAACTATACCATGAGTGGAGTGCATAATGAAGGTGATGTGGCAGGTGATGATGCCATTCGCGTTTTAACTGCAGATGGTTTGGAAGTGGTAATCGACCTTACCGTACTTTATCGTGTAATGGCAACTGAAGCCCCGATGCTGGTAAAAGAAACGGGGATGGATTTTAAAGACAAAGTTGTTCGTCCAATTACTCGAACAAAAATTCGGGATAACGCTGTATACTATACTGCGGTTGATCTTTATTCAACTAGGAGGGATGAATTTCAAACTAGAATATTTAAAACAATAGAATCCGACTTCAAAAAAAGAGGCCTTGTATTGGAGCAATTGCTTGTTAGAAATATAACATTACCTGCTACAGTAAAAGCTTCTATTGAGGAAAAGATCAAAGCAGAGCAAGAAGCTCAAAAAATGGAATTCGTATTACAGAAAGAAAAGCAAGAGGCTGAACGTAAACGTGTGGAAGCACAGGGTATCGCTGATTATCAGCGTATCATGAGTTCTGGACTTACCGACAAACAATTGCAGTATGAAAATATTCAGGTAATGAAGGGATTAGTTACCTCACCTAATTCGAAAGTAATTATTATGGGGAAAGGAAGTACTCCGGTAATAATCGATACTAAGGAAGGTAAGAACTAGAATTAAAAACTAAAATAAAACCGGCATTGCATTGAATTAATTTTTGTAATTGCCGGTTTTATTATTTATCAAAGTCCAAAGGCTTTCGCCAGATTTTGATAATATATAATACCATCCCAGTTAAACTAACTAATAAAAAAATATAAAAAGCTACATTCTTCCATAGTAACTTATCATCTATAAATGCTAACTCATATTTTATTCCCGCGGTTATATTCAGGATTAAACATAAAGCAGATAAAGAAATTGTGTTTAAAATACGAATTAGATATTCTTTTACGCCTGGTTCCATAAGTAGAAATTAATTAGTCTAAACTTTGATTACTTGCTGCCGCTAGTTTTAAAATCCTATCAAACTGTGCTGGTGTTAAATCATTATAATAATAATAAATTGGATCAACAGGAATTCCACTTCTGTGTACTTCATAATGGCAATGTGGACCAGTACTCTTTCCAGTATTCCCAACATATCCAATTACTTCTCCCCTTTTTACTTTTTGTCCCACACGAGCTTTTATACGAATCATATGACCATATAATGTTTCATAACCAAATCCATGATTGATCACTACACGATTCCCAAATCCACCTGTATTAAAGCCAGCATCTTTAACGATACCATCAGCTGTAGCATATATTGGTGTACCTTGTGGAGCAGTGAAGTCCATGCCTAAATGATTACGACGATCTTTATACACTGGGTCAATTCGATATCCAAAACCTGCTCCTATTCTATTTAAATTTTTGTTGCTAACGGGTTGTATAGAAGGAGTTGCATTGAGCAGCTTCTCTTTATTTTTTACTAAGTCGTTTATCAAAACATATGACTTGTCTTGGTAAGCAGATCTAAGAGAAAGATTATTTAATTGAGAAGTTACACTCCTTACCAATTCTCCTTCTCCTAATCTTGTAACAAGTTTCACTTCGTTCTTTTTCTCCATATCCTTTACCCTGGCACTATCAGGAACTGGATCAGAACCAAAAATAGAACGATACACATTATTATCCCTATTTTCTAATTCGTCCATTTGTAATTCCAACTCATTCATTCGATCTTGTAAAAGGCCATAGCTTTCCTTCATGTCATCATTTTCCTGACGAAGAATTTTCTCTTTGGGGCTATCTATATATTTGAAAATGATAAAAACGATCAGTAAGCCAGTTACAATACAGGCCGTAATAAAACCGAATACCTGAAGCAATATTACCCGAAGAGGCACTTCCAGCTTTTCATAGCGGAGAGTATGTGTATTATAGTAGTATTTGATTTTTTTCATGCTTCTAACAATCAAAAGAACAGCAAAAGGCATGCAAATATGCAAATTTAACTGCCATAATTTTGCAAAAGTCTAAATTCTGCTTACTGCCAACTCCGATTTTTAAGTTAGGTTATCCTTACCTTTGCTACCCCGGAAAAGCTCTCAAAGATAGTTTCTACGGACTTATCAATTGATTAAAATTTTGAATGAAAATGATGACCAGTGCCCAGATACGCCAGCAGTTTTTAGATTTTTTTGCTTCAAAAGAACATCAGATTGTGGCATCAGCACCCATTGTCGTAAAAAACGATCCAACACTTTTATTTACCAATGCGGGCATGAATCAGTTCAAAGATTACTTTCTTGGAAATAAGCATGCACCTTTTCCAAGAGTGGCGGATACACAAAAATGTTTACGCGTTAGTGGCAAGCACAACGACCTAGAAGAAGTTGGTGTAGACACCTATCACCATACCATGTTTGAAATGCTTGGTAACTGGAGTTTTGGAAATTATTTTAAATCAGATGCCATTGCATGGAGTTGGGAGCTCTTGACCGAAGTATATAAAATTGATAAAGAACGCTTATACGTCACCATTTTTGAAGGTGATATAAAAGAAAATCTGGAAAGAGATCATGAAGCACTTGAAGAATGGAAAAAAGTAATCAGCCCCGATAGGATTCTCTTAGGAAATAAAAAAGATAATTTCTGGGAGATGGGTGATACCGGTCCATGTGGTCCTTGTAGTGAAATACACGTGGATTGCCGTACTAATGAAGAGCGGGCAGGAGTTGATGGCAAAAATTTAGTTAACAACGATCATCCGCAAGTAATTGAAATCTGGAATAATGTGTTCATGCAATTCAATCGCTTAAAAGATGGAACGTTAGAATCATTACCTGCAAAGCACGTAGATACAGGTATGGGTTTTGAAAGATTGGTTCGTGTGATACAAGGAAAAACAAGTAATTATGATACCGATGTATTTACAGGTACCATTTCAGTTGTTGAACTGATTTGCAAAAAGAAATACGATTTCAGTTCCAGTAAAGAAGCCATTGCTTTCCGTGTGATTGCAGATCATATTCGAGCTATTTCTTTTACTATCGCAGATGGTCAGTTGCCATCAAATACTGGAGCAGGTTATGTAATTCGTAGAATCTTACGCCGTGCAGTACGCTATTATTATTCTTATTTGAATTATAAACAACCTTTATTACATCAACTACTTCCTCAATTAGCAACTCAATTCGAAACGGTATTTCCTGAATTAAAACAACAATTAGATTTTGTTTCAAAAGTGGTAAGGGAAGAAGAAGACGCATTTTTAAGAACATTGGATAAAGGCTTGAAAAGAATAGACGATATGGTTACAGCTAGTGCAGCAACTGTTTCCAAAGAAATTGAAGGAAAAGCTGTTTTTGAATTATTCGACACATTTGGATTCCCGATTGATCTCACTCGTTTAATAGCTTCTGAAAACAATATCAGTATTGACGAGAAAGGATTTGAAGCAGAAATGCTTCAACAGAAAAATAGAAGTAGAGCAGCCTCTGTTTTAGACACAGAAGACTGGATAGTTTTAAAAGAAGATAAAGGGGAAGGCTTTGTAGGATACAACGACATTTTTGTCACTACCCGAGTAACTAAATACCGCAAAATAAAATCGAAAGGGAAGGAACAATATCAAATGGTATTAGCCACAACCCCTTTTTATGCAGAGAGTGGCGGACAAATTGGTGATATTGGTTACTTGCAATTTGGGGAAGAGAAAATTTTGGTAACTGATACCAAAAAAGAGAATGACTTAATCGTTCACTTTACAGATACTTTACCAACCAATATCACAACAGACTTAACTGCTGCTATAAATATTGAGAGAAGACTATATACCAGCTATAATCATACAGCTACTCACTTGATGCATGCGGCTTTGCGTCAGGTCTTAGGTAATCATGTGGCACAAAAAGGTTCTTTAGTAAATGACGAATGTTTGCGTTTCGACTTTTCACATTTTGCCCGAGTAACTGATGAAGAAATTCGTCTTGTCGAAAAAATTGTGAATGATAAAATCAGAGAAAATATTTCAGTTGTAATCACTGAAATGCCAAAAGAAGAAGCTTTAAAACTTGGAGCGATGGCATTATTTGGAGAAAAATATGGCAATACAGTAAGAGTAGTGGTAGTTAATCCGAAATATTCTGTAGAATTATGTGGCGGGACGCATGTAATCAATACCGGAATGATTGGGGTATTTAAAATCATTTCAGAAGCTGCTGTAGCAGCTGGGGTTAGAAGAATCGAAGCTTTTACTGGAGATAAGGCATTTAATTATTTAAATGAACAATTTGCCGGATTGAAAGAAGTAGGTAATTTATTAAAAACTAAAGAGCCCCTGAAAGCTGTTGAAAAAATTATTCAAGAAAAACAAGAACTAGAAAAGAAATTAGAATCCCTGGAAGCGAAGCAATTACTCGTGATAAAAAAAGAGATACTAAGCGAGCGTGAGTCTTTCCAGATGGCAAGTGGAGAAGCTTACTTTATTGGCAAAGAAGTAGAAGTGAGTAACGCAGATCAACTAAAAAAACTGGCTTTCGATCTAAGACTTGATCTTGGAGAAAACTATCTGATTACACTAGTTGCCAATATTGGGGGCAAGGCAGCAGTTTGTATTTTAATGTCGGATAATGTTAGCGCAGAGAAAAATTTAGAAGCACCGAAAATGATTAAAGAAATCATCACCCCACTAATTAAAGGCGGCGGCGGCGGACAAAAAACCCTTGCCACAGCAGGCGGACAGGACGCGAGTAATTTGCAGGAAGTGATTGCTCAAATTAGGAATTTACTCCTGGCAAATTAAGTGAAGAAAAAACAATCATTTGTTTAACTTAAATATTTTAATCCTAGGCTATCGCCTAGGATTATTTTTTATACCCCTCCTGCTGCTTGCTGATAAGAGGGGTGAACTTTTTTTTACAATCACTTTTTTAACCTCCATTAACCTTAATTCAACCTTAATTAATATTGCTTCCTATTACATTTGGTTATTCAAACTCTAAAAAAAATAATCAAATGAATATTAAACATTTCGGCATGCTTTTTTTAGCTGCCTCAATTAGCTCAGCAGTTTTTGCTCAGAAAGAAAAAAAAGAAACAGAAACACTCACCGTTATTACTGATGGTGATAAAGTAATTATCAATGGCGTTCCTGCCGACAAATGGAAAGATGAAGATCTGGAGAAGCTGAGTCATAAGAAAGTTAAAATAAATGTGCATGGGAAAGATGGTTTTGAGTTTAATATGCCTCCTTTTGAATTTGAGACAGAAGTTAAAATGAGCAATGGCTCTTTTTTAGGAGTGCTTACTGAGAAAGCAGAAAAAGGAGTAAAAATAACAGAAGTAACAAAAGAGAGTGCCGCAGCAAAGGCTGGTCTTCAAAGCAATGATATTATTACCAAAGTAAATGATAGTAAAATAGAATCTAGTTCAGAACTAGTTGAAGCCATTCATTCATTTAAGCCAGACACAAAAATTACCATTACTTATTTACGTGATGGAAAAGAAAACACAACAACTGCAGTCTTGGGAAAGAGAAAGGAAACTGATATCAAATCCTTTAAAATGGATGGAGGCGACTTTAATTTTCACATGCCTAAAATGCCAGATTTCCCTAAATCATTTCCATTTGAATACCATAATGGTGGAGGCAGACCAAGATTGGGAATTGAAATTGAAGATTTGGAAGAAGGAAATGGCGTGAAAGTAACCGATGTAGATGATGAAATGGTTGCTGGAAAATCTGGATTGAAAGAAGATGATATCATTACTGAAATTAATGGCAAAGACATAAAATCGGTTGACGATTTAAAAGCAAAATTAAAAGACTTAAAAGAAGGAGAAACCTTCAAAATGGGGATTAAAAGAGGCGGTAAGTCACAGACTATTGATATTAAGTTCCCTAAAAAATTAAAAACTGCTAATTTGTAATCAAAACAAGTTAAATATTTTTATCATGTTACTTCGGCCACGCTATTCTTAGCGTGGTTTTTTTATAAATAAAGCATAAATCCATATTGGTCACACAGCTTATGGTCCGAGAAAGCTATTTTTGCAACCTATGTCATGGAGTGAAAAATACGATGTAGTTATTGGGCTTGAAGTACACGCCCAATTGGCTACTATTAGCAAATTATTTTGTGGTGATAGCACAGTATTTGGTGCTAAACCAAATACACATGTTAGTCCAATTACCTTGGGACATCCAGGAACCCTTCCTAAAACAAATAGGAAGGCAGTTAATTATGCCATCAGAATGGGATTAGCTTGTTCTTGCGAAATTGAGAAAGACAATTATTTTGCTCGCAAAAATTATTTCTACCCAGATCTTCCAAAAGGTTACCAGATTTCCCAACACACCACACCCATTTGTAAAGGAGGATTAGTCCGGATCAAAACTGATAATGGCTCTTTTAGAAATGTGCAATTAAATAGAATTCATTTAGAGGAAGATGCGGGTAAAAGCATACACGATTTAGATGATCATTATACTTGTATCGATTTAAACAGAGCTGGCACACCACTCATTGAAATTGTTACGGAACCAGATATCTTTTCTGCAGAAGAAGCTTATCAATACGTGACAGAAATCAGAAAGTTAGTTAGATGGTTAGGTATTTGTGATGGTAATATGGAAGAGGGAAGCTTACGCTGTGATGCAAATATCTCACTGAAACCTAAAGGCAGTAATAAATTAGGCACTCGTGTAGAGGTAAAAAATGTAAACAGCATTCGTAATGTAAAAAAAGCAATTGAATTTGAAGCTGAACGTTTGGCTGCTATTTTAGATGCAGGGAAAACCGTTCAACAACAAACCAGAAGTTTTGATGCTTCTAATGATACCACTTTTGCTATTCGTGATAAAGAAGAAGCAAATGATTACAGATATTTTCCAGATCCCGATTTAGCACCTTTTCATTTAACGGAATCCTTTATAAATAGTATTGCGGCAGAGCTACCGGTATTGCCTAATGAATTACAAGAAAAATACCAAAACGAATTAGGACTCAGTCAATACGATGCCCATCAATTATCTGAAGAATTAGCAACTTCTAACTATTTTAATGCTGTTACTGAACTTACTGATAACTACAAAGCCTCTGCCAATTGGATTCTTGGACCTGTTAGACAGTGGTTACACGAGTATCATCTTAGTATTGAACAGCTTACATTAGCACCAGAAAAATTAGTAGAATTATTAAAATTAGTAGATGAGGGGAAAGTAAATTTTTCTGTTTGCTCCTCTAAAATAATGCCGCTATTAATTCAAAACAGTCATTCAACTGCATTATACATTGCTGAATCATTGAATTTGTTACAAGTAAGTGATACTAGTGAAATAGAAAAATGGATCGAGGAAGTAATCACAAAAATGCCAGATAAAGTTACAGAGTATCAGAAAGGGAAAAAAGGTTTGATTGGTTTATTTGTGGGGGAAGTAAAAAAATTGAGTAAAGGAAAGGCTGACCCAAAAATCGTTACCGATTTACTAGAAAAAGCATTACAAAAATAAAAATAGGCCCACTTGGGCAAACACTAATCATATGAAAAAAATCCTTTGGCTTTGTTTATTATCAGCCGTTTTAATTTCTTGCACAGAAAAAAAACACGGACCATTTGTAGTAAGTGGTAAATTTTTAAATACTCCTGAACAAAAAATTTATCTGCAAGAAATTCCTTTTGCAGGTGAACAGCCCGTAGTACTTGACTCTGCTACTTTAAAGAATTCAGGCAATTTTGAACTTCGCTCTCATGCTAAAGAAGAGGGTCTATATCGGTTACAATTAGAAAAAGGTCCAGCAGTTTTAGTAGTTAACGATAGTAAAAGTATTCGACTCAAAATTGATATGGCCCATTTTCGTTTGTATGAAGTTGAAGGATCACCAGCTACCGCATCACTTCATGAATTAATGGAAAATTATCATGCCAAAGATTCTATTTTATATAAAGCTTTTGGAGTTCTAGATAGTTTGCAAAAACAAAAAGCAAGTGATAGTGCATTAACAGTTGCAAGCTTATTGAGAGACAATCAAGTAGCTGCCCTAAATTCTTTTGTTAGTGATTTCATTAAAAAATCTCCTAGCCCTGCTGTTAGATATTATGCAATTGGACTTGCATCGAGAACCATGAAAACAGAAGACTTAAAGGCTTTAGCCATACTTTCAGCAGATGCATTTAAAGAGCATGATGGACTTGCAAAATTAAAATCAATGCTTACTGTGCAAGCAGCAAATACTGCTTCTTCTTCTTACGGGCTATTAAATCAGCAGGCACCCGAAATTACCATGCCGGATGCTTCAGGTAAAACGGTTTCATTGAGTAGTTTCAAAGGCAAATATGTTTTAGTAGATTTTTGGGCAAGCTGGTGTGGTCCTTGTAGAAATGAAAATCCAAATGTGGTAGCCGTTTATCAGAAATTCAAGGATAAAAATTTTACTGTACTTGGCGTTTCTTTAGATGAAGGAAAAGAAGAATGGCTTCAGGCAGTAAAAGATGATGGCTTAGTATGGACACAAATAAGTGATTTAAAAAAATGGGAAAGTACCGTAGTGGGTCAATATAAATTTGATGGTATTCCTTTTAATGTATTGATAGATCCAAGTGGTAAGATAATCGCTAGTAGCCTAAGGGGTGCTGATTTAGAAAAGAAATTAACTGAACTTTTGATTAAGAAATAATCAAGCCAATAATTACAAAGTACAAAAAAAGCTATTCTTCGGAATAGCTTTTTTTGTATGAAGCCTTAAGCTTTTATGATTTTATTTTGGGAGATGTACTGAGAATTAAAACTGGTAAAAGAACAAGATTGGTAAGAGTTCCAACAACTAATGTCAAAGAAGTTAACCAACCTAACGCATTGGTTCCTCCAAAGTCGCTAAATACAAAAATGATGAAGCCAGCAGTTAATACTAAAGAAGTATAAATAATACTTATGCCAGTATGCTTAATAGTCTGAACCAAAGTAGCAGGAACCTTATTATTAAAATGCGGTAATTCTTGCTTATAGTTGATTAAAAAACGAATGGTAACATCAATTGCAATGCCTAATGCCACACTAAATACTAGTACAGTGGATGGTTTTAATGCAATCCCTGTCCAACCCATTACTCCAGCAGTTATAATAAGTGGAACTAAATTTGGAATCAACGAACAAATCAAAATTCGGAAAGATTTGAATAGATATAACATACAAATAGTGATCAAGAGAAATGCCCAAAATATGCTTTCTTTCAATCCTCTGATAATAAATGAAGTGCCTTCCAAAAAAGTAACACTACTACCAGTAAATGTTACTTTATATTTTGTACTATCGAAAATTTTTGCAGATTTAGCTTCTAGATCAGCTATTAAAACAGGTAATTTAATACTGCCAATATCTTTCATATTCACACTAATCCTGGTGGCTTGTTGATTGGAGTCGACAAACTGACTAACCAATTTCATAAAATCAGATTTGCCTTTTTCTTTCGATCGCATTGCTGTAGATAATGAGGCTGGAATTTCTAAGGGCAATACATAGCTAGCAGTATCTCCACCATAAAATCCTTGATTAGCAAACTTTAAAGCCTCTACAATACTTAACGGGCGAGCCACTTCTGATTTGGTGGTAACATAATTAGTAAACTCTTCAATATCTAGCATGGTCTCCATCTTCAAAGCTCCTCTTGGCTTTTTGGCATCCACCACAATTTCTAAAGGCATTAATCCATTGAACTGATTTTCAAACCATTTTAAATCAGTGTATAATTTATCTTTCTTAGGAAGATCGTCCACCACAAATCCTTCACTTTTTATTTTAGTGATCCCAACAAGCGAAAAAATAGTAACAACCACTGTAATAAAATACACCCACTTTGCATGATGGAAAGTCCAATTTTCAATTTTTACTAAAATGTACTCTAAATATTTATTATCAA
This sequence comes from uncultured Bacteroidota bacterium, assembly GCA_903927185.1. Taxonomy (GTDB): domain Bacteria; phylum Bacteroidota; class Bacteroidia; order Chitinophagales; family Chitinophagaceae; genus Sediminibacterium. The sequence continues at coordinate 191,944 of CAIYLW010000084.1, read as the reverse complement.
GATACCTGATATGCTTTGGTTTTGGAGCAGGCAAATAACTTAATACAGCAGGTATGAATAATAAAGAAATGAGGAATAAAGCCATGATGTTGATTCCTGCCACTACCCCAAACTCTTTAAGTATTGCACTTTTTGTGAAAGCAAATACAGCAAACCCAATAGCGGCTGCAATATTACAAAACAGCGTAACAATTCCCATTCTTCCTACCATTGTAACCAGGGCCTCGTCTTTGTCGGGTATTTCTTTATAAGTAGTATGATACTTATTTAAAAAGTAGATACAGTTGGGTATACCTATAACTACGACTAATATTGGAATCAATGCAGTTAATAAAGTAATCTGATATCCACATATCACAATTGTTCCCAGACTCCATATTACACCCATCCCCACTACTAACAAACTCATGATAACAGCACTGATAGATCTAAAGAAAAGAAACAAGGTTAATGCTGAAAGCAGAAATGATGCTAATAAAAATGTATTCATTTCATCCTTAATCCTGTTTGCCATCATTGTGCGGATAAAAGGCATTCCACTTTTATATACTTCAACCTGCTGCTGGTTTTCAAATTCAGCAACCACTTTGAGAATATGATTAATCAAACGGGTGCGGCTTTTGCTATTGATAGTATCTTTATTCAGACTAATCCCCAACAAATAAGCATTCGTATTCGGGTTGTATAAAAGAGTTTTGTAAAAAGGTAATCCTTGAAATTTAACTCTTGCACTGTCTAAATCTGCTTGATTGGAATAGGGATAATGAAACAATTTAATTGGTCCAAACTTTCCAGTTACGGAATCATTTCCTAAAGTAACTACTTCTGGAATACTCAAAATTCCGCTAACACCATCAATGGCTCTTAAACGATGATGCAATTCACCCACCGAATTAAAAAACTCTTTATTAAAAAATTTGTCAGACTGCACACCTATAACCATCGTGTTTCCATCAGCACCGAATTTTTTTACAAAAGCTCTAAAGTCAATAAATTTGGGATTGTCGGTTGGTACAGCTTTAGTAAAATCGTAACTAAGCTGAATTTTAGAAGCATAAAACCCCATCACTGATGTGGCTGCCAATAAAAACAATAAAGCAGCTAAGCGATTTTTTAAAATAAATTTTCCTAGACTATACCACATAAGCAAATTAATTGAACGCAAAGAAACGGATATTTCTTGGTTTGAACACTCAGAATTAGTCTACTATATTAATAGATTGTTATAAATATTTATTAAATTTTGGCAAATACATTAATTACATAATAAACCAATATGCGACTAGCTGACAGCCTACACCTACTGCTAACCCACTATAAATTTCTTTGTTGGTATGGTCACTAACCAGAAAACGACTACTACAAACAGTTCCAGTTAATAAAATACAAATGGAAATTATGCCGCCATAATTCAAGTGATAATAGATAGAGAATAGAATAATGGCAGTGGTTGCACCACTCACCCCCATTGCGTGTAAACTAATTTTAAAATAGTTATTCAGAATCAATCCAATAACTGTTGCGATAAATATTCCCATGAAAAAAAAGCGTAACACTATTGGTTGATCTTGAAAATTGCGACTTAAATAATACATCCACCAATAAAAAAACATAGAGATTACATAAGGAACTATGCGTTCTTTCTGTGTGCGAAGAAATATACTATCACTAAATTTTAAACGCCATAATAGAAAAACAGCAAAAGCTGGGAAAAAAGCTGTTAACCAAAAAACACCAAATAAACGCATTTGTAATTGCCAATCTGTAATGTCTGCAAACTCATAGGGAAATGCTTTTAACAAAAAAAGAAAAACATAAGTTGGAATAAACAAAGGATGAAAAATATAAGAAACGATAGTAGCTAGCCATTTTACTATTGGGCTAACAACCTTATTGGAAGTGTCTTTTTTATTTTCTGCTTGAATTGTTTTTTCCTGAATCATTATAACTCTTTACGTAGCCTTGCAACAGGCACATTTAATTGTTCCCGATATTTCGCTACCGTTCTTCTGGCAATATTATATCCCTTCCCTTGTAACATATCTGTCAAAATTTCATCACTTAGCGGTTTGCGTTTGTCTTCCCCTTCAATAATATCATTAAGAATTTTCTTTACCTCTCTTGTACTTACTTCTTCCCCACTATCGGTGCTTAAAGATTCACTGAAGAAAAATTTCAAACGATAAGTACCAAATTCTGTTTGAACAAATTTGCTATTCGCAACCCTACTTACCGTAGAAATATCTAAACCAGTAATCTCTGCAATATCTTTGAGAATCATTGGTCGCATATTAGTTTCATCACCTGTTAAAAAGAATTCTTCTTGGTGACTAATTATTGCACTCATCGTGTTAATCAAAGTTTCTTGCCTCTGTTTTATCATATCGATGAACCACTTCGCTGAATCAATTTTTTGTTTGATAAATAACACCGCTTCTTTCTGACGTTTATCTTTCTTACTCCCTTTTTCATAGTCTTTTAGCATATCTCGATAACCTTCGCTAATTCGCAGATCTGGGGCATTTCTCGCATTTAAACTCAGCTCTAACCTTCCATTATTATTGATAATATAAAAGTCAGGAATAATATAACTTTCTGCCTTATTAATCTCCCCAATATTACCACCTGGTTTAGGATTTAATTTTATGATCTGATTGATCACCTCCTTTATTTGCTGGTCGTTTAAATTTAAATTGTGCTGAATCTTTTCGTAGTGTTTTTTTGTAAACTCTTCAAAATATTTACTCAATATTTGAATGGCAAGAGCAACACTTTTACCTTCGCCTAATTTTCTTTTCAATTGTAACAACAGGCATTCCTGTAAATTTCTGGCACAAATTCCAGCTGGATCAAATTGTTGAATCTGTTCGAGAAGTTCTTCAATTTCCTTTTCCTCAACCACCATACTTTGTCGAAATGCAAGATCATCTGCAATGGAAGATAACTCTCTTCTCAAATAACCATCATCATCCAAACTGCCTACTATTTGCTCAGCGATCTTAAATCTTCGTTCATCAAGTTCCAGCATACCCAATTGATCCACCACTAAATCATGAAAAGTAGTTTCCACTCTAATTGGCATCACTTTCTGATCATCCATTTCGGGATAATTATCATCCCTTGTTTTGTAGTCAGCTATCTCTCCATCGTCGTCAACAATATATTCCGTCATGTCCGCATTCTCATAATCGTCTTCACTTCCATCCATTGGTTCATCATCCATAGAATCATCAATCGAATCCTGTGAGTCTTCTCCAAATTCATCATCACTCCCCTCTTCATCCATTTCCAATGCAGGATTCTCTTCTAATTCTTCTTTAACCCTTTCTTCCAAATTAGCTGTGGGAATCTGCAACAACTTCATTAACTGAATCTGTTGAGGAGATAGCTTTTGTAATAATTTCTGTTGAAGCGATTGACTTAATGACATACAGCTTAAGACTTTCCAATAACTTTTCTAATAGCCGCAGCTAATTTTTCTCCTTTATCTTTAATCTGTTCATCAGTCCATAATAAACTAATGGCAGTTGAAATACAACGTCCCATAATTGCATCGCTTGCGGGAAATTGAGTTTGTTGCAAAGCCAATAAGTGCTCCTTCTGAATGGCAGAAGCAGGATTTAAAGTCACCGCATTTTTTAAGTGATCCCATTTACTGATATAGTGCCAGTTATTGACGAACCAATAAAAATGACCCGCAAGTATACCTTGTTCTTTCAATTCAGCAACAAGCGCCTTAGTAAGTTCTTCAGTTGGTAAAAACCAACTTAAAAAAGAACAGCTATCCCCCGATTCATCAGGTACTTTACGAAAACTCACTTCAGGAATAGCTTCTAAATAAGTACGTAGGGCTTTGTTATTTCTTCTTTGTATAGCAAGAAAATTATCGAGCTTTCTAATCTGGGCTAAACCAACTGCAGCATGTAATTCACTGATTCTAAAATTATATCCAATAAATGGATGCAGATCTGCTCCTCTATCAACACCTAAATGATCGTGACCATGATCCGTGTAACCATCACTCTTTACAAAAATATCTTTATTATTAGTCATTACAACCCCACCTTCCGCACAAGTAATGGTTTTTACAAAGTCGAAAGAAAATGTACCTGCATCTCCAATAGTTCCTAAAGATTTCCCTTTATAAGAGCCGCCAATTGACTGACAGGCATCTTCCAATAATATTAACTGATGTTCTGAGCAAATTGCTTTCAAAGCATCCAGATCAGCCATACTTCCACACATATGCACAGGCATCACACACTTTGTTCTTGGAGTGATAGCCGCTTTTACAGCAGCTGGATCCAAGGTTAATGTATCATCAATATCTACTAAAATCGGAACAGCTCCTACACTTAAAACTGCTTCAAAGGATGCTACAAATGTGAAACAAGGCATGATTACTTCATCACCAGCACCAATACCTAATGCAGACATGGCAGTTGTTAGAGCTGCTGTGCCGCTACTAGTTAGATGTGCATAATTGCATCCAAAGACTTCTGTAATGGCTTTTTCAAGCTCTAATGCTTTCCAAATACCCTTTCTTGGACCATCAAATCCATAACGCATCAGGATCCCTGTTTCCAAAACATCATTAACTTCTTTTCGTTCTTCGGCACCAAATAGTTCAAAACCTGGCATATGGTTAATTTGATTTTTTTTTAATAGGCCAAAGGTAGAAAAATAATATTTGCTATCTGCTTTAGAAGCTAATACAAAAGTTAAAATGATTGCAGAAGGACTAACAAAAACTGCATTCAATTAACTTTGTACTATGAAACCTACTATTTTTTATTGTTATGATGCCTATTGTGGATGGTGCTATGGATTTAGTCCTTTGATAAAAAAATTGGCTGAATCATATGGCAACCTTATTCCATTTGAAGTGCTTTCCGGTGGCATGATAACACCTGAAAAACCAGTACCCATAAGTGTTACAGCTAGCTTTATTGATAAAGCGTACCCTACAGTTGAAGCTACCACAGGGATAAAATTTGGGGACGACTATTTGTGGCATATAAAGAATCCAGATCTAAGCGATTGGTTCCCGAACTCAGAAATGCCGGCAATTGCCCTATGCATTTTTAAAGAATTATATCCTAATAGACAGGTTGAGTTTGCTTCTGATTTACAATATGCCCTCCATTTTGAAGGAAGAGATCTGACCGACAAAGAAGCATATCGACACCTTTTAGAAAAATACAGCATCAATGAAGAGATGTTTTATGATAAACTAGCAAGTGATGTTTTTAAAGAGCAAGCACATTATGAGTTTCAACTTTGCAAGCAATTGCAGGTAACTGGATTCCCCTGTGTATTGATTCAAGTATCTGAAACAAAATTTCATTTATTAGCCAGGGGATTCACCAATTATGAAGACTTAACAGCTAGACTAGATGCTGTTTTAAAAGATCTAAACGCCTGATTTTGAATAATAAGTTAGTTAAAACAGTAGATCAAAACATACTAAAATGGTAGATCGCTCTTTTTATCTTTACTTTGCAACTCTTAAATATTGAACTAATGCAGTATAGTAAATTGATTTCTATTACCGGAATGTCCGGTTTGTTTGAACTAGTAGGTAGTAAAACCGATGGAGCCATTGTAAAATCGCTCGACGATAAAACCACAAAATTTGTTAGTAGTCGTGTTCATAATTTTTCGCATTTGGAAAGCATTGAAGTGTATACTATCCGTGAAAATGTGAATCTAGTTGAAGTATTTCAGGCCATGAACAATAGTTCAGAAGCTGTCCCTTCCGACAAAGATGCTGCTGGAGTAAAATCTTATTTCTCAAAAGTATATGCGGATATTGATTTTGAAAGGGTTTACTCGAGTGATATGAAGAAAATGGTGAAATGGTTTGTAATATTAAAAGCAAATGAAGTTGATTTTAAATTAACTGAAGCTGAAGACGAAACAGAAGCTACCCAAGCTTAATTAAACAACCAAGGATAAAAGCCGAAGCAAACAATGCTTCGGCTTTTTTATTTTGATTATCTTGTTGACCGAATTTTCCCATATGAAGAAATTACTCCTGTCCAGCTCCATTTTTTTCTGTGTTTTATTACACATGAGTTCCTTCGCACAGACTTTCTACATTCAAACTCCTGCTGCAAAACGTTGGGTAAATAAAAAATTTAGAAAGCTTTCTGATGATCAAAAAATAGCTCAATTGATGATTATTCGTGCGCATAGTAATTTAGGGCCAGATCATGTGGCTGAAGTGGTTGAACAAATAAAAAAGTACAATGTAGGTGGACTCTGCTTTTTCCAAGGCGGACCAATTCGACAGGCTATCCTTACAAATTATTATCAAAAAATTGCCAAAACCCCATTAATGATTTCTATTGATGGCGAATGGGGTTTGGGAATGCGATTGGACAGTGTTATTAATTATCCCAGACAATTAATGATGGGTGCAGTGCCAGATGCAAATTTGATTTATGAATTTGGAGTAGCTGTTGGCGAGCAATGTAAACGCCTGGGCATTCAAGTAAATTTTGCACCGGATGTGGATGTAAATAATAATCCCATGAATCCTGTTATTAACGATCGGAGTTTTGGCGAAGACAAATACAAAGTTGCTTTATACGGAATAGCCTATATGAAAGGAATGGAACAATCAAGCGTTCTTGCATCTGCTAAACATTTTCCTGGACATGGAGATGTGGCAGTTGATTCGCATAAAGACCTTCCAGTTATCCATAAAACAAGACCACAATTAGATGATTTGGAATTATATCCATTTAGAGAAATAATTAAAGCAGGTGTTGGAAGTATTATGGTAGCTCATTTATCTGTTCCTTCAATCGATACCACTACTAATCTTCCTACCAGTTTATCTACTAAAACTGTAACTGGTTTACTGAAAACAGAATTAGGTTACAAAGGCCTCATTTTTACTGACGCTTTAGAAATGCAAGGTGTTGCCAAATATTTCCCGAAGGGTGAGATTTCGGCTAGATCATTAATTGCCGGAAACGATTTATTGTGTTTGCCAGGTGATGTTCCTGGTAGCATAGCGGCTGTGAAACAGGCAATCGCTGATGGAAAATTAAGTTGGGATGATATCAATGAAAGAGTAAAAAAAGTATTACTAGTTAAATATAATTTAGGATTAAATCATTTGAATAAAATTGATACTACAAATCTACTGAACGATTTGAATGAAAAAACAAATCACATTAAAGAACTTCTTGCAAAAAACGCAATTTCTTTATTAAAAAGTTCATCTACTTCCCTCTTGCCTTTGAGAGCAAAAAAAGTTGCCTATTTAGGGATCGGCATTGATAAAAGTAATGAGTTTGCAACAAGACTATTACTCGACTTCAAAGCTGATGTGCTTCTTTTCAGTAATAAAGATTCATCCACAAAGATTGATAGCCTTATGCAAGTCCTTGCTACTTATGATGCTGTAGTAATAGGCCTTCACAACTATAGTCGCAGACCGGCAAATAATTTTGGTCTTTCAGAGAATGCTATTGATTTATTAAAAAGAGTTCAACAATTCAATTGCATCAATTTTGTATTTGGCAATCCTTATGCCTTAAAATATCTGTGTAATGCTAAAAATCTAGTGGCTTGTTATGAAGATGATTTAATTACACAAGATGCAGCAGCAGATTTATTGAAAGGTAAATTTGATGCCAAAGGAAAACTTCCAGTTACAGTTTGTGATGAATTAAAAGTAGGAGATGGAATAGCTTATAATCAATTCTTACCAGAAACAAATCCTGCAGCAGTAGGATTAAACGAAGAGATTTTGAAAAAGATTGATTCAATTGCAAACAATGGCATTGCAAAAGCAGCAATGCCAGGTTGTGTAGTTCTTGTTGCCAAAGATGGTAAAATTGCCTACAATAAAGCTTTCGGTTTTACAAACTTTGATATTAAAGAGTCTATTAATAAGGATATGATTTATGATTTAGCTTCTGTTACAAAAGTTTCGGCCACAACCGTTTCTATCATGAAATTATATGAAGAAGGAAAAATTGATTTGCAGAAAACTTTAGGAGATTATCTTCCATGGGTTAAAGGAAGTGACAAAGCTCCTTTAAAACTCAAAGATGTTTTATTACATCAAGCCGGATTAAACCCATTTATCCCTTTTTATAGAGACGTGATAGATACCGTTACTGGCATTCCTAATCTGGCTTACTTTAGCAAGGTTAAGGATGCAACTCATCAGTTTAGAGCTGCAGAAGACTTATATGTTCGGAACGATTATGAAGATAGTTTGTATCACAGAATTGTTACCAGTAAACTAACACCTGCGGGGCATTACATTTATAGCGATAATGATTTCATTTTTCTTGGTAAAATCGTGGAAGCAGTTAGTGGTCTTCCATTAAACGAATACGCGAGAATTAATTTCTATGAGCCCCTTCAAATGACAACCACCGGTTTCAAACCAAGAGAAAGATTTCCCTTAGGAAATATTGTTCCAACAGAAGAAGAAAAACATTTTCGTCAGCAATTAATACGTGGAGATGTACACGACGAAGGATCTGCAATGTTTGGAGGCGTTGCGGGGCATGCCGGGCTTTTCAGCAATGCATATGACTTAGCTAAACTTTATCAAATGCTTTTAAACGGAGGTGAGTTAAACGGTATTAGACTTTTGAAAAAAGAAACTATTGAATTATTTACTGCTTATAGTAGTGAAATAAGTCGTCGTGGTCTGGGATTTGACAAACCAGAAAAAGACAATGCAACGAGAAAAGATCCTTATCCCAGTGCAAGTGTATCGCCCGAAACTTTCGGACATACTGGTTTTACTGGCACCTGTGTTTGGGTTGACCCAAAGCAGAAATTGATTTATATATTTTTATCAAACCGAGTAACCCCCACAAGAAATAATAACAAGTTGAGCCAACTGAATATACGACCAACCATTCAGGAAGCCGTTTATCAGTCAATTTTGAAGTAAATACAATTGCAGTAGGGCATTTGGCATGATACTGTAACTTAGCTATACAATTTGTTCAAATGAAAAATATGCAAAATCCTTTTCGTTTTTTTCTAGGATTCCTTTTATTGACGGGTTTATTAACCTCCTGTAATAATCAGGCCCCAAAAGAGGCGAAATATATTCCTAAAGATGCCAGTGCAGTATTAGTAATTGACCCCAAAAATCTCCATGATAAGTTAGAGAAATCGGGCATTAATATGGACACATTGATTAATAGATTATTTCAGAGAAATGCTGTAGATACATCTGATCGAAAGCATTTTTACGAGATCAAAGATGGTGCAGGCATTAACTGGGAAGGCAAAATGTTTTTCTTTGGATTACAAAGTACAGATCAAACAAATGCATCTGTGATAAATTTAATGGCTGGACTTTCTGATGCAACAAAATTTGAAACTTTTCTAAAAAAACAATCCTTCTTTGTAAATAAAGCAGTACAAAAGGAAAAGGGCTATTCATACATTATTTTGAATAATAATTCGATGATTTCTTGGAATGAAAGTATTATTGTTGGAAGTTCTTATCAAAATAAAATAAAACCATTTTATGATACAGTAACAATGAAGTTCATTGTACCTGAAAAAGCAAACAATGAAAAAGAAATGAAGGCTGAAGTAAACAAATACTTTACCCAGAAAGAATCTGAATCATTAGCGAGTATAGATGCCTTTGGCAAAATGTTCCAATCTAAATCTGATGGTTATGCATTTAGTAGCACCAATCGATATTTAAGCATACTAGGTAGTATGGCTTTGCAACTTCCGAAATTAGAAGAATTGGTTAAGGATAATTATATTGCTTCTACCCTAAGTTTTGAAGATGGAAAAATTGTAGCAACTGCAACAACTTATACAAATCCTTTTTTAAGTAGCATTTTAAAAAGGTATGCGGGTCCAACAGTTAATCTTTCATTAATTGAAAACTATCCATCTGAAAATATTAATATGATTATGATGGCTTCCTTTAATCCAGAAATTTTTGGTGGGGTATTAAAGCAGCTAGAAGTAGAAGGACTAGTTAATAATTTTATGGAAAAAACTGGCTTTACTAGTAAGGAATTATACAAGACATTAAAAGGAGATATTGCCGTAGTTGTTTCTGATTTGCAAATGCCTTCAAAAGATTTAAAAGTTAAAAACGATTCCACACTAACAATTGAAAGGAAACCATTGGGTAAGATGATTTTTAATGCCCCTATCGGTGATCCAGTTGCTTTTACAAAAATCATGAATAAGGCTGTTGAGCTCGGCTATTTTTCAAAAAACGGATCTATTTATAGTGCAGGCAAATTAATGAGTTTCATGGGTATGTATATGCATGCAGACGATAAGAATTTAATTATTGCAAGTGATTCATTGACTTATGTGCAATATATTTCTAATAAAAATAAAGCTGTTATTAGCAATGATGCATTGAATATGTTTAAAGGAAAATCAGCTATCGCTTACATTGATATAGCGAACACTATTAAAGGATTTTTAAACAATCAAAATGGCGATTATAAAAATTCTTTAGTAACAGCAAAAGAAACTTTCAAGGACCTTATTATCAGTTCAGATAATTTTGATGGAAATTCTTTAAAAGGAAAATTTGAAATAAGATTAAATAATGAAAAACAAAATAGCCTAGTTACTCTTACTAGTTTATTTACAGACATTGCAGTAGATATGCGAATGGCATCAAAGAAAGAAGCAGAATCTGAAGAGAAAATATTTCCAACAGGTATTCCTGGTATCATAAGAACTAATTAATCTAGAAATAGATCAAAATGAAGCTTTATCTAGAAAAGTTAGTGCCTTATTCTTTAAAAGATAAAATAACGCTAGGCAGTTCTGATATTTGGAATCAATCAATAGCATTGAATGATGGTGAATTAATAAAAATAGAAGCCCCAAGTGGCACTGGAAAAACTACTCTTACACATTTACTATATAAAGTAAGAACAGATTATAGTGGCAGTATTAAGTACGATAATCTTGAACTAAGTAAATGCGATAAAGATGCATTAGCTGATTTAAGACAAAACTATATAAGTATTGTATTTCAGGACCTTCGATTGTTTCCTGATTTATCTGCCAGAGAAAATATTGAAATTAAAAGGTTATTGACTCCTCAGTTTTCAACTAAAGAAATAATCGTTGAAATGACTGATCAGTTAGGGGTTTCCTCGATTTTGGATCGTAAAGTACGTTTTTGCAGTTTAGGGGAACAACAACGTATTGCAATTATAAGAGCATTAATACAACCATTTAATTGGTTAATACTTGACGAGCCCTTTAGTCATTTGGATCAAGAAAATATAATTCGTGCTGCGACTCTAATTGATTCTGCATGCAAAAAAAGAAATGCTGGTTTGATTATAATGGGACTAAATAAGGATAATTATTTTAATTATAATAGAGAACTTATTTTATAAGCTTAATAGCAGTATTCAGATGCTTAATCAATTACTAAAAAAACTCATAAGAAACTCTGCAGGTCAGGCAAAATTTGCACTGGCAGTAATTGGTTTATCTATAGCAATCCTTCTTATTCTTTCTGCTGTTCAATTACAATCAAATTATTATGAATTATTGAATGGTAAAAAAAATCAAGATAGTATCGCCAATTTTTTAGTTGTGAATAAGTCATTGACAGATCAAAATGTTGGCGCGAGCAGTTTATCATTATCCCAGTTAAATGATTTAAAAAAGCAGCCATTTACTGAATCCATTGGAACACTTACTGCTTCCAGGTTTAAGGCATCTATTCAAAGCAATAGTGCACTTTTCCCATTTTATACTGATATAGCATTTGAAAGTGTTCCAGCAGAGTTTATTGATGTAAATACGAAAGATTGGCATTGGGATGAACATTCCAGCTCTCTTCCTATAATTGTTCCCAATCAATTTTTAGATTTTTATAATTTTCAATATTCGTTTTCTCAAAATTTACCACAGCTTACTCCTCAAGTTGTAAAAATGGTTTCTTTCAAAGTTACTTTGCAGGGTTCAGGACAGACTTTTAGCCTGAATGGAAGAGTAGTTGGATTCAGTAATCGTATTTCATCGATGTTAGTTCCTCAGAATTTTATGGATTGGGCTAATACAAAATTTTCAGCTACTAATTCTTTTCAGCAACCATCCCGAGTAATCATAAAAACAAAAGATCCGGGTAATCCTGCTTTAACTAATTATTTAAAAAAAGAAGGACTTATAACTGACTTAGATAAAACAAGATTTAGTCGTTACAGACAAGTTGTAGATTTTGTAGTAAACATTTCAAGTATAACAGGTTTTCTTATGTTCACATTTGCATTATTAATTTTTTCTTTGTTCATTCAATTAACCATCTCTTCTTGCAAAGAGGAAATTGAATTATTAATTTTAATAGGCAACTCCCCAAAAAGTATTGGGAGGTTTCTGATGAAGCGATTCTTTCCGCCGAATGTATTAATAGTGCTAATTGGATTATTAGTTATCACAATTGCTCAATATTTTTTAGCAGATTATCTTATAGGAAAGCAGATTATCCTTACTCCGATAATATCATGGCTTACTATATTTGGGGCAGTTTTGCTTTTAATTGTACTAGCAATCGTAAATTATTATACTATTCAAAAGTATCTTCGTTTACAACAACTCACTAAATAATTACGCCTTAAGAATTCCTTCTACAAATTCAATTGACAAAGGTTTAGTTATATAATCGATTACAAAATCATAACTACGTGCGCGGTCTCTATCTTCATTATCAATGGAAGAAGAAAGCATCACAACTTTTGATTTGTGAGAATAATCAGCATATTTATTCAGAAAATCCCAGCCACTCATTTCCGGAAAATTAATATCAAGTATAATTAGATAGTCTTCTCCTTCTTCTGCATGTGCTTGAAGAAATTTGAGTGCATCTTCTGCTGTGGTAAAAATTTCAATCGGCATATCCTTAATAGCTACTTGAATAATTTTCTTATTCAGCATATTAGTTAATGCATCATCGTCTACTAATAAAACTTTCTTATACCTAGCAACCAAACCAGAACTTTCAAAATAGGAATCGTTTTGATTGAATGATAACTTATGATTTATTTTAAATATAGTGCTATTGATGATTTGAATAGATTGTTTGGCTTCTAATAAAAGTAGTTGACGTTCTTTATCATCAATGAACTGATTGTCGATTAATTGAATAATTGACTGGATTTTTGCATACTCGTGACGTAATTCATGAGAAGTAATAAAAGACAATTCTTTCAACGTATTAATACTACGTTGTTTGTGCATTTCATACTTTACTTTCTCAGACATATCTTGAGCAATACACAAAACTTGTTCCACATCTGTACCTTGTTTCTTAAATATAGAAACGGTAGTTTGATAGTGAGTATAGGTGCCTTTTATATTTTTAATACGTGCTTCTACTGTAATTTTTTCCTTTGATTTTAATTTTTTAATACTTTCAAAAGCATCTACAACCAACGCCTGATCGTCTAAATGTACGATCGACTTAAAATTAGAACCTTCAACATGATCCATTGAAAGATTGTTATATATAAGAAGTGCATCAAATAATGGATTTCGTATTATAATTTTTTTCTCTTTCAAATCATATACAAATACCAAATCTTCCAGGCCCCTGAATACAGTTTCCAGCAAATTTGCCTTTTCTTCTACACTATAATCGTCATTCAAAAAAATAGAATTCATTTCAAGAGCTTTTAAATAAATCGGGGGTGAAATCGTGTTTCTTTTACATTAACTCAAAAATAGGTCATGTTATTATACAGACTACAGTAAAAACACCCAAATTTAACGCGTTTTTTTCACGGGGAAAATAGTCAATGTTTTTTGTTATTTCGTCAAATACTATAAAAAATAAGTGTAAAACCTCGTTTCTTACCGGTGAAAACACCGAATTTTTTTTAGCTAAAAAAATATAACATATTGATTTTCAATTTGTTGATATATTTCACACAATAAGAAGAGATTTTTCGACGTTTATAGTGATTCGAGACATATTAATTTAGCTAACAATTCAAACGTAAGATTATGAAAAAATTATCCTTATTAAGCAATCTAGCGATGGTAATCGGACTAACGATTTTAGTCGCTTCCTGCCAAAAACAACAAGATGCGGTTACTACAACTGCAACAACAGCTACTGATGCAGCTGTAATTAGAACAGTTTCAGGAGAAGGTTATTCAGGACAAATAACCAGTTCAGAGGCTGACGAAATGGCCAAGACTTTTAAAACTAAGGCCCAAAGTGGTTCTACAGAATATGTAGAATTTAACATTAAAGACCTTCAAGCTTATTTAGCATCCATTCAAACTAAGTATAAGTCTAGTAAGGTCTATGTAAATTTTGCAGTATATGACAAGACTACTGCTCCTGACCCCTCACTTGATGGCAGACAAACTGTTTACTTTAGCGGAAACAATTTGTCAGGCTCAAATAGTGGAAATCCTCGTTCTGGATTCGGAGTTAGAGTTCTTATGGATTACATGAATCATGGAAACATATATCCATAACCATTAATTAACTGAATGACTGTTGCATTTCTGTTTGAATTAATATCCCTATTTACTGCAATATTCTGTTATAAAGATTTAAAAGCAACAAAAATGGTATTTTTTATACCATTTTTGTTGCTTACTTGCATAATAGAGTTTATAGGTTATTTGTCTATTTTATATGCAGTAAGGGAACAAAATTATTGGATTTACAATGTTTTTACGACCTGTGAGTTTACTTTTTATGCCTATTTATTTATGCATAATTTTAAATTGCCATTTTTAAGAAAAGTAGCCTCCTATTTTATTCCTTTAATCATTGTTTTTTCTATTACTAATTTTATTTTTCTTCAAGGCACAGACCATTTTCATACCTACACCATTTTATTTGGTTCATTTTTTATTGTGCTTTTTTGTTGTTGTTACTTTTATGAGTGGATTCTACCTGAACAAATTAATCAGAATCTCCTAAAACAACCTTTTTTTTGGGTTTGTGTAGGATTACTGTTATTTTACCTTGGCTCTGTAATCATAAATGCCCTTTTTGAATATTTGCGTAGCAGCGATATGGTTGAAGAAGGCAAGCATATTTATGGATTAATCAATAGGAGTTTAATTGTAGTTTTATATTCTTCTTTCAGTATATCATTTATTTTATGCCGAAACAACAGGAAGATTTCCTTATCACCATCGTAGTTGCATCAGTATTCTTTGTACTGATTGGGATATTTTTAATGATATTAGTTTTCTACTTTTTACGCAGACAGCGAAAAAATAGGATGGAGAAAGAGGATATGCGTAATCGCTTTGAACAAACGCTTCTCAATACTCAGCTCGAGATCCAAGAACATACTTTCAATTATAT
Organism: uncultured Bacteroidota bacterium; assembly: GCA_903927185.1. Lineage (GTDB taxonomy): Bacteria > Bacteroidota > Bacteroidia > Chitinophagales > Chitinophagaceae > Sediminibacterium. Next base: position 176,613 of record CAIYLW010000084.1, on the reverse strand, counting down.
TAGCCAGGAAATACATGATAATATTGGACAGATCCTTAGTCTTGTTCGAATTAATATGAATGTACTTTCTGAAAAATTTGGGGAAAATCATTTCGACACTACAGACGAATTACTAGGCAAAGCAATTAGAGATCTGAGGAATCTTAGTCATAACTTAAATAGCAACCGCTTAAAAGAGATCGGTATTGTAGAAGGCCTACGTTCCCTTATTGTTCAACTCGATAAAACAGAGAAATATAATACTGAATTTATTTCTCCTGAAAATGCCTTATCTTTTATGAATAACGATCATTGCCTCATTCTTTATAGAATGGTGCAGGAGGTTATTCACAATATTCTTAAACATGCGAATGCAACTCATATAAATCTTGAGATTAAGCCAAAAGGAAATATTTCCTATTTTGTAACAATTACAGATAATGGCAAGGGTTTTGATATGAAAGCTTTACAAGGTCAGAATACTGGAATTGGCTTGCAAAATATCTTTTCTAGGGCAAAACTGATAAATGCCACAGTAAAAGTAAATAGTAAGGAAGGTGAGGGAACTTCCATTATTTTTGAGATAACAAATCAAAAGAGCACTAAATGACCACCACTATTGCGTTAGTTGACGACCACGAATTACTCCGATCTGGCCTAGCAGCCATTGTAAATTCCATTGAGGGGTATCGAGTTATATTAGAAGCAGACAATGGTCAGGTGTTAATTCAAAATCTGAAAAACAAACCAGCACCAGATATTATACTCCTTGATATTACAATGCCAGTAATGGATGGATATGAAACTGCTTCATGGATAAAAGCAAATCTTCCTGATACCAAAGTGCTCGTGCTAAGTATGCTAGAAAACGACGGAGCCATTATAAGGATGCTGAAACATGGCGCCAGAGGTTACATTTTAAAAGATAGTAACCCTAAAATTTTCCGTAAAGCCTTAAATAGTATTCGTGATTCTGGCTATTTCATCAATGAACTAGTTAGCAATAAATTGATGCATTATATTAATAAGGAAGATTCATTGGATGCACAAGTAATGCCAATACAAACCTTATCAGAGAATGAATTGACTTTCTTAAAATGGATTTGTACTGATAAGACTTATAAAGAAATTGCGGATGAAATGAATTTGAGTCCCCGTACTATTGATACTTATCGAGATAATTTATTCAAGAAACTCCAAATAAAAACCAGAACTGGTTTAGCTATTTTTGCTATCAAAAATGGTATTATTGATATTTAAGTCAGTAAAGATTCAATAAATTCGAAAGAAAGGGGTTTACACATGTATTGAATTACACTATTATAAGCTAATGCTTTAACTCTATCACCTGGAACTATAGAAGAAGACAGCATAATTATTTTTGATTGAACAGAGAATTCATTATAAGACTTCATGAAGTCCCAACCATTTTTTCCTGGAAAATTGATGTCTAAAAAAATAAGATAATCTCCCAGCTTATCTTCTGTTTGCAACCATTCTAGCGCTTCTTCAACAGAAAGAAAAACAATAATTTCAAATTGAGGTTGAACAGATTTAATGATTTTTTCATTTAGGATATTAGTTAACACATCGTCATCAATTAATATGATTTTAGAAAATGCATTAGAACTATTAACTAAATCCTTCCCTTTTAATTGCTCCTGTATGGTATGTACTTTACACATCACTTGAACAGGTTTCATCCCAGTTCTATCAAAAAGTGATAACTCAATTTGATAAAGTCCAAAATCCTCTTCCTTATTTTTTATATGTAATTCGCGTACAACAAGATCTCGATCCTCCAATCGATTTATCTTTTCTGATAATTGCATAAAAGCAGGTAAGTTATTCAAACTCAATTTTGATTTTATAGCATCAAAAAAATTATTTGAAGATAGTATTGAATCCCAGTGAGATAGTGGATTGAATGAATTATTGTGAAATATAACTTTGAAACTATTTAACTCGAATACAAAAATTAAATCATCTAAACTACTTAACACTTTATCCAGAAAACGTTCTTTCTCTTCAAGGCTGAAATCATATAAAAAGAATTGTGTTTTCATCAATTTTTTACTGTATTTATTGCGTAAATTTTATTTAACAGTTGTCTTTATTAAAAGTTCAAAAAAATAAAAAAAACCCCTCCTAGAAAGGAAGGGATTATAAATTTGATGGGGAGCACCCCTAATTGCTGCACCATCAACTTACTGGGGTTAGACTCGATGAGTTAATTGGTTAGCTTCCCAGTAACTTCAACTATTCAGTAAACGAGCCATACAACCAGCAAAAAATTAAAATAACCTTGGGTTCTATTTTCCGGCTATTTACTTCACAAATGGGCAATTTGTGAAGTAACCTATTTTTAAAATTGGGGTACAAAAATGCTTTTAAAGCCATTGCCTTAACTCCTTAAGAGCTAATAGTATAATTCTAATACCATGTTTTTATTTTTAAAAAGAGTCCCAATTACATATCAAAAATCAAACATTTAACATGCTAGTTATGTAGCATAAATCTTAAATCTCTTGTAGGTGTATTGCTACAAAAAGTCTGATAATTGCAGTATTCGCTTAACTTTAGACTATGTTTTATATGCGAATACATTTGAATTTGCTGAAATCTCTTTTCTATCTTTTGGATAGAATTAACTGTCTTTTTCTTTTTCTGATAAGTATAAGTTTTGTGAATCTTATACATGCTCAAAATCGATTACAACCCATTGGAAATTGGCGTGAACATTTACCTTATCAGCATTGTATCCAAGTAGTTACTGGAGATAAACTTTATACAGCCACAGATGAAGCTGTATTTTCTGTATCAACCAACCAAATTAATAGGTATTCAAAAATTACTGGTTTAAATGATATTGGTATTTCTGCAATCTCCTGGGATTCTACAACTGCCCAATTAGTAATTGCTTATACAAATAGTAATGTTGATATATTGAAGGGTTCACTCGTAAAAAATCTAGGCGACATTAAAAGATCAACCATTACCGCTAATAAAACAATCAATCAAATTTATTGCTACAATGGCCTTGCATATTTATCTGCCGGATTAGGAGTAATTGTAGCAGACTTAACTAAATATGAAATAAAAGATACTTGGTATTTAGGTAACAATGGCAGTCAAGTAAAAGTTAATGGTTTCAATAAAGATGGGCAATATTTTTATGCAGCAACAGAAGAGGGATTAAAAAAAGTAAATCAACAATCACCCAGTCTTTCAAGCCCAAATTCATGGCAAAACATAAGTGGTACAGCCGGCTTAAGTTATGGACCTGTAAATAATATTGTTACAATCAATAATCAAATCGTTATTCAAAAAAATGATAGTCTACTAATACAAAATAATTCACTTTGGACACTTCTATATACCGATTCCAGTTGGCCGATTATCAGTTTAAATAGTAATGGTAACGAATTGGAAATTACTCAAAGAAAAAGCGATGGAAGTTCTCGAGTATTAATATTAGATGACAAGGGCAATATCTTTCAAACTTATTCAAAAGCAGGAGTCATTTCATTTCCTAAAAACGCTTTAAAAGTTGGGAAAGATGTTTGGGTTGCAGATTATTTTGGAGGGCTCATTAATTGTAATGCAAATTACGAACAATACATACCAAATGGGCCCTTGGGCATATCAAGCGGAGAAATGATTTTTCAAAATGATGATTTAACAGTTGCTGCTGGTTCTGTAAATGATGCATGGAACTATCAATATAACAGAGATGGGATTTTTAATTATTCAAATGATCTTTGGACTTATCAAGGTTATTACAATCGACCTCAACTAGATTCAGTTCTTGATTTTATAAGCCTAGCTTCAGACCCTGATAATGCAAGTATTTGGGCAGGTAGTTTTGGAGGTGGTCTTATTAATGTCAAAGACAATAACATTACTATCTATAAACAGAAGAATTCTACTCTTCAAGCAGCGATTGGTGACCCAACCAGTTATAGAATAAGTGGATTAGCATTCGACCAAAATAAAAATCTCTGGATAAGTAATTATGGAGCTGCAAAAAATATTCAGGTTAGAAAAAGTGATGGTAGCTGGAATGCATTTCAAGTGCCTTTTAATTTAAATGAAAATGCGCTTAGTCAGATTGTAGTTGATGATGCAAATCAGCTTTTTATTGTTAGCCCAAAAGGTAACGGTGTAATATGTTACAACCCGGGAAACAATATTGATGCAGTTAATGACGACAAATGGAAAAATTATCTATCTGGTGTAGGCTTAGGAAATTTGCCTAGTAATAATGTGTTATGCCTAACGAAAGATAAAAATGGTTTTATATGGGTGGGCACAGATAAAGGCATTGGTATCATTCAATGTAATTCTGAAATATTTACTGGTTCTGGCTGCGATGCATTATTACCAATTGTTCAACAAGATCGATTTGCCGGTTATTTATTTCAGGATCAAATAGTTCAATGTATGGCTGTTGATGGAGCTAATCGAAAATGGGTTGGAACTAAAAATGGATTATGGTTAATATCTGCCGAAGGGGACAAAATCATTTACCAATTCAATAGCGATAATAGTCCCTTACTTAGTAATGATGTGAAAAAAATTGCAATCAATCCAAATACTGGTGAAGTATTTATTGCCACATTTAATGGGATATGCAGTTTTAGGAGTACTGCCACCGAAGGAACAGATACAAATCAATCTGTTTTAGTATTCCCAAATCCTGTTCCTCCAGGCTATAATGGAAGCATCGCTATCAGAGGTGTTGTAAATAATGCATTGGTTAAAATAGCTGAGTTAAACGGCACACTTGTGTATCAAACAAGAGCACTAGGAGGTCAGGCCATCTGGGATGGGAAAAATTATAAAGGACAAAAAGTGGCCAGTGGGGTTTATCTTGTATTAATAATAGATAATGGCGGAAATGAAAAGTTAGTTACTAAAATAGTTATCGTTTCAGGCCGTTAATTAATCCTTATCTATTTTATTTTCTTTAAAAAATGCAGCTCTTTTAGGACCAGGATATTGTTCATGATCGCCTTTTAAACCATGCCATAAAACCATATTGAATTCCAAATCGGGTACTGCATCTTCTTTTGCAAAGTCAAACTTTTCAGAGCGTTTTTGCCATTCATTAATCGCAGTATTTTTGTCTTCCAGATTAATCATACTGTTTCTTGCTGTAAAACCACTTGAATTGGCTTTAGGCGCAAATACTCTCCACAAAGGAGTTGCAGCAGCGTCATATTGACTCATTGGTGGTATCCCTAAAATTAATTCCATAGTCCGCAAAATAGAGGATGTTGAATACATTGTGTGATCAACCATATTTCTTTTTATATATCCACCAGCAACATAAGCTGGGCTTCTATGAGCATCTACATGATCTGCGCCATTCTGTGCATCATCTTCTACAATGAATATAGCCGTTTCATTCCAAATTGGACTCTTACTCAAATATTCAACAAACATACCTACGGCTAAATCATTGTCTGCAACATGCGCATATGGAGTTGGTCTACCCTTGCGCAACCCTTCAGTATGGTCGTTCCCAAAACGTACCGTATTAAAATGAGGAACAGCTTTTACTGCTACCAAAGAATCAAACTCTTTTTTCCACTGGCCAAATCGAGTAGTATCTTTTACCATACCAGTAAAGCCAGTAAAATACGGACATAGGTGATTTTTCAAAGAAGGAATATTTGGCTTAAAATTATCCGCAAATTCACCATAAGTACGATAACTAACACCTGCTTTTTTACAATGATCCCAAATAAATCCTCCTTTATTATTCGCCACTTCGCGATTACCTTCCGCATCATATCCACCTCCTCTTCCTCCATAGCTATTTACCCAATTTTTTTCTAAAAAATCTGTAGCATACGCTCCAGTTGTCCAATTATGTCCATCTGCACTCACTTCCCCATCTACATAAAAATTATCTAACAACACAAACTCATTGGCTAATGCATGTTGATTTGGGGTGACATTTTCTCCGAATAATACTAATCGTGGTTCTCCATTTCCTTTTTTTATATCACCAAGTACCTGATCATATGTTCTATTTTCTTTAATCACATAGAATACATATTTGATTGGACTCTTATCTCCAACTTTTCTAGGAATCGGATTTCCAATTTCGCCTTCAGCAATCGACTCTTGTTCTTTTTTATAAGGAGTATTATAATACACTTGCTTTGAAAAGATGGCCATCTGTGCCTCATTAGGCTCTTCAAAAATGCTCATTGTTCCTTTAAATAATCCAGCTATATATTGAACATCTTTGGGTCGGGCTAAGTCGCCCTGCTGATAATTAACTTGTTGTTTGTTCGCGAAAGGATTGGGGCCATAAGGGTTAGCCATTGAAGTAAAACCTTTCCCATTGGCAACAAAAACTTTCTTGTCAATTACTTTTACATTAGTAGGATACCATCCTACTGGAACAAATCCCCTACTCTTACTTGCACCTGGTTGACTCACATCGAAAACTGCTAAGCAGTTATTATCTGCGTTTGCGATATATAATGTTTTCTCATCAGTACTCAAAGCAAGTGCATTTGTAGTAGACCCGTTTGGCGCATCAGGATATAATGCTGCATTAAGTACTTCAACTACTTTTCTTTTACCAGCATCAATAACTGAAACAGAATTGTCATTTGAGTTAGCAACAAAAATCCAGTTGCCTTTCTTATTCATTACAATATCATTAGGGTTATCTCCTACTGTAATCTGATTTACTATATTTTTCTTCTCTGTATCGAATACAATTAATTTGTCACAGCCCCAGCAACTAATAAATAATTCTTTTTTATTGGGAGATAAAACACAGGTGAATGCTTCTCCACCTAAATTATATGGGATAGCGATCTTAGTTGACAAGTCTATTATGTATAGGGAATGGTCATCTTTTGTTACCACATACATCACATTTTTATCATCATCCAATGCAATACCAGCTGGCGCAATTTTATTTGGCCATTTTTTTCCAAGTACAATTGTATCCTCCAGAATTAATTTATTTTTTTGGATGCGATATTTCAAAATCCAATTATCGTGTCCTCCTGCTGCATAAAGAAATTTTTCATCCATACTAAAAGTTAAACCATACCAGCTTTTACTTATCACTACAGAATCCAATATCTTCTCAGAAACAGGATCAATTAATTCTATACTTTGAACACTTTGTCCATTATTAGTTACAGCCAATAATTTTTTTGATTTACTTACTACCATATTAAGTGGTAAATCACCCAAAGGAATACTTCTACCTACAGGCGATAAACTCCAGCCATTAGGTAAGGTTTTTCTGGAGGATGCTAATTGAGAAGCAGTTTGCGCTTCAATAAATTGACAAGCAAATAAAATAGTAACAATAACTATTAGCTTCTTCATGACTCAAATTTTGAAACACTAAAATAATTAATTGAAAACAGCTGTGTATTAATAAATAAACAACAAAGAATTAAGGTTGTGATTTTTTAAATTCAAAAGATCTAACCACTTTAAATTTAAATCCTTCTTGTTCAGTAGGCACCACTCGATACTGAATTTGACGTATCATCCCATTAGGTAAAGTATTTACACTATCAACTTTTTGATAGACAGGAAAACGTCGCATCAAATTTCCTTCAATTAAACTATATTCATCATGGCCTTTATATCCAACAGACAATTTCATATCATCCATAATATCTGGGAACATAATTGGGCGTATCCCTTGGTTTTTATCAGAATAAATTCCAAACGCTTTACCATATCCATTTACATCGCTGCTATATATATAAAGAATCAGATCGGGAAACCCATCGTTGTTGAGGTCGTCCGACTCTGTTGATAAAACTCTTCCTTTAATTTCAATAGATATTTCACGAGCACTTTTATCAAAGCCAATAGGTGTAACATTAAGGTTATTCTTCTCAGGATTTTTGTTGTTACAATAAACACGGTAGCCGGCACTGCCCACTTTCATTGTAGTGTCTATTTTTCTATATTGCGCTTGTAAAGCAGTAAGGGTTAACAATCCACAACTCAATACCAATAAAAATCTTTTAACTATCATATTTCTGATTTTAAAACGGGCATAAGTTAGCTTTTTTTAAAAGATGAAAATAACCTATTTACATATTTCTTCTATACTGCCCCCCAACTTCATATAAAGCATGGGTAATCTGGCCTAATGAACAATATTTTACAGTTTCCATTAATTCCTCAAAAAGGTTCTCATTGTTTATGGCTGCTTTCTTTAGTCGTATAAGGGCAGGTTCGGCTTTACCAATATTGCGCTTTTGAAATTGTAGTAAGTTCTGAATCTGCTGCTGCTTTTCTTCGGATGTTGAGCGTATTACTTCATTAGGCAAAATCGTAGGGCTTCCTTTTTTATTGAGAAATGTGTTTACTCCAATAATAGGCAACTCTCCAGTATGTTTTAAAGTTTCATACTGAAGGCTTTCTTCTTGAATTTTATTTCTTTGATACATTCTTTCCATTGCCCCCAAAACGCCACCTCTTTCGGTTAATCTATCAAATTCGATTAAAACAGCCTCTTCCACCAAATCTGTTAATTCTTCAATTAAGAAACTACCCTGATTAGGATTTTCATTCTTAGCAGTACCTAGTTCTCGATTAATAATTAATTGAATGGCCATTGCCCTTCTTACACTTTCTTCCGTTGGAGTTGTAATTGCCTCATCATATGCATTCGTATGTAAACTATTACAATTATCATATATCGCATAGAGTGCCTGAAGTGTTGTACGTATATCATTAAAGTCAATTTCCTGAGCATGCAAACTCCTGCCACTAGTTTGAATATGATATTTTAATTTTTGCGAACGATCATTTCCATGATATTTAAATTTCATGGCTTTGGCCCAAATCCTTCTTGCTACACGACCAATGACACAATACTCTGCATCCATTCCATTACTAAAAAAGAAAGACAGATTAGGAGCAAAATCATCAATCTTCATTCCCCTACTTAAATAATATTCTATAAAAGTAAATCCATTGGAAAGTGTAAATGCCAGTTGGGTGATAGGATTTGCTCCTGCTTCTGCTATATGGTAACCACTAATACTAACACTATAAAAGTTTCGAATTTTTTCATCAATAAAATAGTACTGTACATCACCCATTAATTTTAAAGCAAACTCAGTTGAAAATATACAGGTGTTTTGGGCTTGATCTTCTTTGAGTATATCAGCTTGTACAGTCCCTCTAACTTGCCTAAGCGCCTCTTCCTTTATTTTTTGATATTGTTCCGCAGGCAAAACTTCATCTCCTGTAATGCCTAAAAGTTTTAGACCTAATCCATTATTCCCTTCGGGTAATCTTTCAGGAGAAGAAGGATTATAATATATAGGTCTTACAGTAGATTTAAATTTATTAGTCAGATATTTTTCAACTTCCTCCCAACCATTTTTTTCTTCAATATATTTTTCACACAGTTGATCAATAGCTGCATTCATAAAAAAGGCAAGAATAATAGTAGCAGGTCCGTTAATGGTCATACTCACAGAAGTCTTGGCATCACATAGATCAAATCCACTATACAATTTTTTTGCATCATCTAAAGTGGCAATGCTAACTCCACTATTGCCCACTTTACCATAAATATCCGGCCGAGGATCGGGATCTTCGCCATAAAGTGTAACACTATCAAATGCAGTAGACAAGCGAATTGCAGGCTGTCCCAAAGAAACATAATGAAAGCGTTTATTGGTTCGTTCCGGACCACCCTCACCAGCAAACATGCGCGTAGGATCTTCACCCTGACGTTTCAGCTCAAATGAGCCTGCAGTATAGGGAAATTCACCTGGTACATTTTCTTGCAACTGCCACATTAAAATATCACCCCAGTCTTTATATTTCGGCAAAGAGATTTTTGGGATCCTGGTTCCGCTTAATGAAATATTGACAAAAGATTGCTTAATTGTTTTGCCTCTTACTTGGTATTCAAAAAAATCGGAATTATATTTTTTAATAACAGCAGGCCATTGTTCAATTAATTTTTTGCATTCGACATTCAATTTTTCATCAAAATGCTTTTTCATCTGAAACAAAATATCCTGTGTTTCTAGATTTTTAAAAGAAGCCTCCTTTTGAAGTATTTCTATGGTGCCATTGATCTGATACAATTTACTTGCAATAGCAGATTGGTCATTTGCCCAAGCATCATAATTTCTATTTTGCTCAGCTATTTCAGACAAATATCGAACACGTTTTGGTGGTATGATTTGAGATTGAGTTGTTATTTCTCCTTTTAACCAGGTTTCCGGATCTGTTCCAAAATGTATTCCTGTTTTCTCTATTATTTTTTTTATCAGCCTAATAAACAATTCGTTAACACCTGCATCATTAAACTGCGCTGCAATGGTTCCAACTATTGGAAGTTCTTCGTCTTTTAAATTCCAAATATTATGATTTCGTTTATACTGCTTCCGAACATCGTGTAAAGCATCAAGCGCTCCTGCTTTGTCGAATTTATTGATACAAACCATATCAGCATAATCCAACATGTTTATTTTTTCAAGCTGTGAGGCTGCTCCAAATTCAGGAGTCATAATATATAAACTCAAATCGCAGAAGTCCAAAATACTTGCATCACTCTGACCAACACCTGCGCTTTCTAAAATTATAAAATCAAAGCCCGTACTTTTACAGATATCTATAGCTTCTTGCATATAGGCACTCAAAGCAGTATTATCGTCGCGCGTTGCCATACTGCGCATATACACTCTTGGGCTTGATATGGAATTCATTCTGATGCGGTCTCCTAACAAAGCCCCACCAGTTTTTTTCTTTGAGGGATCTACAGATATTACTGCAATAGTTTTATCTGTAAAATGTTGCAAAAATCTTCTTACTAATTCATCCGTTACCGAGCTTTTCCCGGCACCACCGGTACCCGTAATTCCTAAGACCGGTATTTTTTTCTGATCATCGGAGAGAATGATTTTTTGAGAATTTTTTCCATTCTCTGCATTGGTAATTTGCCTGGCTATTTTTCTTATATCTTTTTGTTCATCCAATTTTAAAGCATGGGGATAATTGAATGAAGAGGACAATTCAAAATCGCATTGTTTAATCACATCTTCAATCATTCCTTCCAAACCCATTTGACGACCATCATCTGGGCTATAAATTCTACTAATTCCATATTGATGTAATTGTCTGATTTCTTCTGGTAAAATGGTGCCACCTCCTCCACCAAAAATTTTGATATGGCTACATCCATTTTGGTCGAGTAAATCCCTCATGTATTTGAAAAATTCGAGATGGCCGCCTTGGTAAGAAGTTATAGCTATTCCTTGCACATCCTCTTCAATGGCACATTCTACTATTTCAAGAACACTTCTATTATGGCCGAGATGAATAATTTCTGCTCCCTTGGATTGCAGAATTCGACGCATCACATTTATAGCTGCATCATGCCCATCAAATAAACTTGCTGCTGTTACAATCCGAATCTTATGCTTTGCTGTATAGGCCATTTCACTACTTCATTGAGCGATAAAATTACATGATTAGAAGCAATAGTTAACACTTGTTAGTTTTATTTGACTATTATAATTTTGTCCAATAGATAGTTTTAGAAAAAATCCCTTTTCGGGCGATTATTTTTATTCGGTTATTTTCTAAAACTAATTCACAATTAGCTGTTCGATTTTTAATGGGATTAGTCATTTCTGAAACCCATTTCCCATTTACAAATTGGAGGTCTTTCAAAATCACCCATTTTCTAAGCACTCCAATTCCTATAAAGCCCTCATCTTTTTTGGTAATTTCTATTGTGCCACCTTCTTCAGTTTTCCACTTTCCACAAAAGTCATCAGTTGCCTTTTGAGAATAAGCAAGATTGCTCCCTAATATCAAAAAAGCAAAAAGCAGCACTGATTTAAAATGATTCATAAAGAAGAAAAATTATAACAAATATAGTTGCAGAATTTCGATAAGCTATTCCTTCAGTCCTTAATTAGTAGTGTTTTGAAAAAATACTTAACTTCAATCATAACTTATTAATATGTCGTTCGAAGTCTTTGTTGATCATCGCCAAAACCATCCTATAATAACATTGAAGGATCATCAAACTCAAACCAGTGCTGAAATTTACGCATTTGGTGGAATTTTAAATGCATTTAATATCTTAATAAATAAAAAAAATGCTAACCTAATAGCTGGTTTTTACTCAGTATCTGATGCGATAGAAAATATCACAAATGGTTTTAAGAGTGCTAAGCTTTCGCCATTTGTTTGTAGAATGGGATTAGGAAAATATAACTGGAATGAAGAAGCATTTCAAATTGAAAAATGGTTTCTGGGCAATCACGCTATTCACGGAATTATTTATGATGCTGTTTATCAAATTCAAAGTACAAAGGCAGATGAAAATAGTGCCATTGTAGAACTATATTATTCCTATCCTGGAAATGAAAAAGGATATCCTTTCCCATACCTTATCCAACTATTGTGGAAATTAGAAAAAGGAAATAAACTCTCTGTAACTACTACCATTACTAATGCCAGCTTAATGCCAATCCCAATATCTGATGGCTGGCATCCTTATTTTACTTTAGGGGATTCAGTAGATGATTATACCTTACAAATCGACACTAATCAACAGGTTGAATTTGATAAGGAACTTATTCCAACCAGTGGATTAATCAATGATGAAAGATTTAAGAAGGGCCATTTAATGAAAGACACATTTCTTGATAATTGTTTTTTATTAGATAAAAGCATAGCTAATCCAAAATGTATATTGAGTAATAAAAATTTGCAACTAATCATAGAACCTACTATCAATTATCCTTATATGCAATTCTATACGCCAGAAGACAGAAAAAAAATTGCTATAGAAAATTTAAGCTCTGCACCAGATGCATTTAATAATAAAATGGGGCTCCAAATATTGGAACCCCAGGATACCATTAATTTCAGCACAAGTTATATGGCAGTAATTCTTTAGTTTATAATTTTTCTACTGCAATCATACTGATTTCTACATTTACCCCCCTTGGTAATCCTTTTACTGCAACTGTTTCGCGTGCAGGAAAATCTCCAGTAAAGTAAGTACCATAAACTGCATTCACTTGTGCAAATAAAGACATATCACTTAAAAAGATAGTTGTCTTGATTACATGCTCAAAGCTAATTTTGGCTTCATCTAAAACAGCTTGAATATTCTTCATTACTTGATGCGTTTCAGATTCCAAACTGCTCAATTCCAATTCCCCAGTTGCTGGAACAAATGCTACTTGACCGCTTAAAAATACCATTCCATTTGCTCGTACGGCTTGACTATAAGGACCGATAGGTGATGGTGCTTTATCTGTGTTAATGACTTGTTTTGGCATATATTTTATTTAGGATGGCAATTTGCTGCATTTCCATCAAGCTACCAACCTAAATTTGCAGATTAAGAAAAACAAATGCAGATTGTAGTAAAAGCAACCTCTGATCAGAAAGCAACCCTTGAAACTATGCATTGGGCCGAAAACTTGCAATTTCAATGGGCAGAGGATCGGCATTATTGGAAGGAAGCAGATGCTTATTTCGACTTTTCTTTTGAAGAAGACGGTTGGTTTTTTGATGATATAAACTCAGCTCCCATTTTTGTGAATGCTGTTTTCAATACTTCGCATGAACTGCCATCAAACGCTATACGTATGAATGCATGGAATAGTTTTTTAAATAGACCGATCTGGGAAATTGCAATGGCTGATAAAACATTGCTTCAACCATCATTAATGATGCTAGAAAAATTAGGAAGAAAGGCAATAGCAGTGCCAGATGAACCAGGTTTTATTGCAGTACGTATTATTGCAATGATTATCAATGAGGCATATTTTACATTGGAAGAAGAAATTAGTTCAAAAAATGAAATAGATATCGCTATGAAATTGGGAACTAATTATCCTTATGGTCCTTTTGAATGGGCTAGTTTAATTGGATTAAACAAAATTGCTAAACTACTGGAAATACTAAATTTAACAGACGAACGATATGCAATCGCACCGGCACTTTTGCAGGAATTGGCTAATCAAAATGCTTCCAATCGAAAATAACAAATGGCGCTAATATTACAAATTGATACCGCAACAGAACACGCAAGTATTTGCCTTAGCAGAAATGGTATTCCTATATTATCTAAAGTGAGTACTGAACAGAAAAACCATGGCTCTTTTTTGCAACCAGCTATTCAAGAACTAATGGCGGAATATGGCCAACAATTGTCCGATTTAGATGCCATTGCTGTATCAGAAGGACCAGGCTCTTATACAGGTTTAAGGGTTGGGCTTGCTTCGGCAAAAGGCATCTGTTATGCATTACAAAAACCCTTAATTACCATTAATACTTTAAAGATTATGGCAGTTTCAGCCATAAAATCAATGGGAGAATCTGCGAAAGGGCATAGGTACATTCCATTAATCGATGCAAGAAGAATGGAAGTGTTTACTGCGATATATGACGATAAACTAAATATTATCGAAACTCCAAACGCAAAAATCTTAGATGAAGCCTCATTTCTGCCAATATTAAATAAAACCAGCGTAGTTTTCAGCGGATCTGGATCTGTTAAATTTCAGTTTATCTGCCACCATCAAAATGCCCTATTCTCATCTGTACAATTCGAAGCTGAAGACATGAGTCAATTGGCATTCAATGCGTTGGAAGAAAAAAAAATTGCCAATTTGGCCTATTGTGAGCCATTTTATTTAAAATCTTTCTACTCGCCTACACGAAAAAAATGACCTAATTCTTACATATATTGGCAAATTATTTAATTTAAAAACCTTAATTTTGTGTAAGATTTTTTTGATATATCATTCATTTATTTAAATTAAAACTCCCCCCCATGAGTCAAACAATGCAATCAGTAGTTTTAAATGCTAGCAAGGCAGCTTTAAAGGTTGATTTTATTCACACAAAGAAGGCAGCGCTGATTTTACGTTCTATTAATCACAAACTTCGTCAGCAAATCATTAAATTACTCGATGAGCAACAAAAAATGACAGTTACTGAGATTTATGTGAAATTGCGATTAGAGCAATCTGTAGCATCTCAACATTTGGCAATTTTAAGAAGAGCTGGTATTGTTGCCACTTCAAGAGATGGTAAATTCATTTTTTATTCTGTTAACTACACCCGTTTGGCAGAAGTAGTTGCTTTCGTTGAAACATTGGTAGGTTAATTTCTACCTTTTACCCCTAATTTAAATACTTGTAGTGACTTTATGGCCATTTCTCATTGTGGCTTGAAGCTTGCTATTATCTTTGCTTAAAATAAATTAAATGTTTGTAGAGCAATTATATACAAGCTGTTTAAGCGAAGCAGCTTATTATATCGATAGTGAAGGTGAAGCAGCTATCATTGATCCACTGCGTGATATTGAAGAATACCTTCATTTAGCCGAGAAGAGAAATGCCAAAATTAAATACATATTTGAAACGCATTTTCATGCAGATTTCGTAAGCGGGCACTTGGATCTGGCTGCTGAAACTGGAGCTACTATTATATATGGACCAGGCACAATTACAAATTTACCAGTGCATATTTCTAACGATGGAGAAAAATTCAGTTTGGGTAAACTACAAATTGAAGTGTTACACACGCCTGGACATACTTTAGAAAGTAGTTGTTATTTACTGAAAGACGAACAAGGAAAAGACTATTCAATTTTTACTGGTGATACCTTATTTGTAGGTGATGTAGGTCGTCCAGATTTAGCGCAAAAGGCCAATGAAATAACTAAGGAAGACTTAGCGGGAATGCTTTATGATAGTCTACAAACTAAAATCATGCCTTTAGCAAATGATATAATTCTATATCCAGGTCATGGCGCAGGTAGTAGTTGCGGGAAGAATCTTGGTACAGAAACATTTAGTACGTTAGGGGAGCAGAAAATAGGAAACTATGCTTTACAACAACCAGACAAAGCTTCTTTTATAAAAGCAGTAACAGAAGGTTTACAAGCACCTCCTGCCTATTTTCCAATTAATGCACTAATAAATAAAGAGGGTTATAAAAATATCAATACCGTACTTGATAAGGGATTGCATGCCTTAACAATAGAAGAATTCAAATTTAAAATGAAAGAAGATAAAACTTTTATTTTAGATACACGTATTTCAACCGTGTTCACAGAAGGCTTTATACCTAATTCTATTAGCATTGGGCTTGAAGGAAGATTTGCTGAATGGGCAGGTAATTTACTTCCGTTTGACCAATCAATTTTATTGGTTACCGAACCAGGCAAAGAAAAAGAATCTATCATTCGACTGGCCCGTGTGGGTTATGAGAAATTTGAAGGTTATTTAGCAGGGGGTTATACGGCTTGGGTAGAAGCTGGAGAAAAATATGATATGATTGTGGATGTGGAAGCTGATGAATTGGCCATGGATATCCCTTTCGATCCAAATTTGGTTGTAATTGATGTAAGAAAAGAAACAGAATATGCAGACGGTCATGTTAGTGTTGCAATAAATATTCCTTTAAACGATCTGATCGATCCTGCAAGTATGGCAAACCTAGAAGATACTCATAATATGTATGTGCATTGTGCTGGGGGTTATCGAAGCGTGATTGCTTTATCGCTTTTAAAGCGTCAGGGTTTCAATAATCTAAGAAATGTAATCGGAGGATTTCAACAAATTAAATTATTGGGAGATAAAATTGAAATCGAAAAATCAGAACCCATAGTAACAGAATAAAATAAGACACTTTAGAAATCTATCGAGTTTTATTTAGGGACTTACACTAATAAATCTCCATGTTTATTAGGATCAAATTCCCATTTCCAACGGCGGTGGCTCCATAAATAGTTAGCAGGTTTTTTTCGAACCGCGCGTTCTACATATTCTGCAAATATTTGGGTTAGTTTTCCGTTGGCGAAATCGTTGGGAGCAGTAGTAATAATTTCTAAATCAACTCGATAATATCCTCTTTTTTCTTTGTAAAAATGAGCAAAATAAACTGCTGTATTTTTCTCTTTTGCACCTTTTTCTGGGCCCACTACAAAAGGAGTTAATCTTCCAAAAAAGTTTACCCAATGAGCTTTGTATTCGCTTGGAGGATTTTGATCAGCTGCTAATCCCATTGCATATCGATCTTCCACATAATCATGAAAATTGTTTTTAAAATCGGATGCAGGAATCAATATGGTGCCGTTTTTCTGGCGCATTTTTAACATGATTCTATCCATTATTTTATTTGACAATGGCTGATAAACGCCAATAAATGGATACTTACTTATAATGCTAATATTCAGATTTACAATTTCCCAATTAAAAAAATGGCCACATTGTAATTGAATATTCTGACCACTTTCGTAATGATTGTTCAACAACTCAAAATTTGAAGAAAATCTTTTTTGTAATTCTTTATTGCTAATTGAGAACATTTTAATGGTCTCGAAAATCATATCAATAAAATTATGATAGAAATCTTTTGCGATACGTACCCTTTCAGAATAGGTTTTTTCTGGGAAAGCAATTTCGAGATTTTTCATTACAATTGTCTTCCTATAACCGAACACATAGTATACCAATACATAAAAAGCATCTGCGATTAGAAACATTATACTCCAAGGAATCAGAGATAAAAGATAAAAGAACCCGTAAGTAATATAATACATGGCTATAACTTAACAAATTATAAAATAATATTTTGCAGTAAATCGCTTTTTTGCTGATGATCTGTATTATAATGCAAGCCCCTGCTTTCTTTTCTAAACTGAGCACCTTTTACAATTAAATAGCCCACTGTTATCAGATTTCTTAATTCTGAAAGTTGAGGAGATACTTTTGTTGTACGATACAGTTCTTCTGTTTCAGTAAATAAAAGATCCAGCCTTTTCATTGCTCTTTCTAATCGAACATCAGTTCGAACTATACCCACATAATCACTCATAATCTGAGTGAGTTCTTTTTGACTTTGTGTGATTAAAATCATTTCTCTTGGATCACTTGTACCAGTGGCTTTCCAATCTGGTATACGATATTCAAAGTTGATGTCTTTTTGGTGATTACAACTGTCTATAAAACTTCTATGTGAGAAAACCATTGCTTCGAGTAAACTATTACTTGCTAAACGATTAGCACCGTGTAAACCAGTGCTGGCACACTCACCACAAGCATATAAATTTTGTATCGAAGTTCTGCCCCACTCATCCGTCTTTACCCCGCCACAACTATAATGAGCGGCTGGTGCTACGGGAATCAAATGTAGCATAGGGTCAATCCCCATACTGACACATTTTTCATAAATATTCGGGAAGTGATGGATGAATTTTATTTTATCCATATGCTTACAATCTAAAAAAACATGTTCCGTTCCGGTTCGCTTCATTTCATTATCAATGGCACGGGCTACAATATCACGGGGAGCAAGGTCTCTTCGTACATCATATCTTTCCATGAATGCTTCCCCAGATTTATTTCTCAAGATTCCTCCATCACCTCGAACAGCTTCTGTTATAAGAAAAGATGGAGAAACGCCAGGTTCATACAATGCAGTTGGATGAAATTGAATAAATTCCATATTCTCAATTTTTCCCTTTGCTCTATAAACCATTGCTATACCATCACCCGTCGCAATTTTCGGATTGGTAGTTGTACGATATGCTTGACCGCACCCTCCTGTTGCAAGCACGGTTATCTTCGATAATATTTTACCTATCTGATTGGTTTGTTTATTTAAAACATACACTCCGTAGCAAGTGATGTCATGAGTTGACTTTGTAACAAGAAAACCAAGATGGTGCTGGGTAATAATATCAACAACAAAGCAGTGATTGATTAATTCAATATTTTGCATTGATTCCAATCGATCAAGCAAAGCACGTTCCATTTCTTTTCCCGTAACATCTTTATGATGCAGTATTCTATTCTCACTATGCCCACCTTCCTTACCTAAACTATATTTTCCTTTTGCATCTTTATCAAATTCTGCACCATAATCAATAATCTCACGAATCCTTTCGGGTCCTTCCTTAACAACTATTTCAACTATAGCTTCATTGCACAATCCATCCCCTGCAATCAAAGTATCCTCAATATGCTTTTCGTAACTGTCATTTTTTTCATCCCACACTCCTGCAATACCACCTTGAGCATATTTGGTATTAGTTTCATCCGCATCAGTTTTCGTGATGAGGGTAATTTTTTTGTCAGGCATTTTCTCAGCTACTTTTAAAGCATAAGTCAATCCTGCAATTCCCGACCCTATTACAAGGAAGTCTGTTTCCATTATTACTAATTCAATGATAAAAAAATTATGCAGGATCTACCCAAGCCCCACTGTCTTTCAACAACTGAATCAATTCATCTACCGCAATATTACTATCGATGTTTTTTTTCATAATATCTTTGCTTTTATACAAAGTAATTTTTCCTACCCCACTTCCAACATATCCAAAGTCGGCATCAGCCATTTCACCAGGGCCATTAACGATACAACCCATGATAGCAATCTTAACGCCTTTCAAATGATGAGTTACACTTCGAATTCTTGCAGTAGTTTCTTGTAGGTCGAATAAGGTTCTTCCACAACTCGGACATGAGATATATTCTGTTTTGGAAATCCTTGTTCTCGTTGCTTGTAAAATGCTGAATGAAGTACTATTACAGAATTGTTCTGCACTTAAGTTATTCAAATAATTACGGCCTGATGCATTATTTGCTATTGCAGTATGATAAGAGGTTCCAGTTAATCCTAAGCAGATTCCATCCCCAAAGCCATCTAAGAATAAAGCTCCAGTTTCTGTTGAAAAATGAATTAAATGTTCATCTGCTGTATTCCAGTTACTATCTGATATTAATATTACTGGATTCTTAATATTTCTATGGTTCAATTCTATGAACATTCTTCGAACTGCCGGCATTGCTTGTTTGTTAACACTACTTAAGCATAATACGATATTTTTTTTATTAGCAATTTCTTCCAGATAGGTATAATCATTAATTGGAGTTGTATCTGAATAACAATCAACCATCACAAAATTCATGGTTGGATGTATATTTTCAGAATCCAAGAAACCGGCCGCATCAAATATCGGAAAATATTTTTCTGGGTCATTTGCTTCAGCTGCTGCAACCGGGTAACAAATTACTTTTAATGTTCCTGGCAATTTGAAATCTAAAACTTTATGTCCCGTAAAAATATAATCAGCTGCGGTGTCTGCAATATTCCATTTATCAATAGCGACATTATACTCATATCCTATTGAAGTCAAATCAGCTGCTGCAATTGATTGCATTTTGCTAAGATCCGCCACTACTACAGGAACTTGTTTTCCTCCGATATTATTTACAGTGAAACTTTCTCTCCTAGTATATTGAAATGGATTGTAGTTCGGTTTTTCAATGGGAGGGATTGAATTATTTGCAGGAGTTTTATTTATCGATGTATATCGTTTAACTAAATCTCTACAAACTGGAATTTCAAATTCCGGATCTTCTGTTAAACTAACACGAACAGTATCGCCAATTCCGTCTTCTAATAAAGTGCCAATGCCTGCTGCACTTTTTACGCGACCGTCTTCACCATCACCCGCTTCAGTTACACCTAAATGCAAGGGATATGATTCCCCAAATTCCGCATCCATTTGTTGTATTAATAAGCGATAAGCCTGCACCATTACTTGTGGATTAGAGGCTTTCATACTTAATACAATATTGTGAAAACTTTCGTCTCTAGCAATACGCAAAAATTCCATCGCACTTTCCACCATTCCCATGGGAGTATCGCCATACCTGCTCATAATTCGATCACTTAGTGAACCATGGTTAGTGCCAATACGCATCGCAGTTCCATACTCTCTACAGATTTTTACAAGAGGGGAAAAGCGTTCACGAATACGATCAATCTCTTCGGCATATTCAATATCTGTATAATCAATTTGTTCGAATTTTTTCTTGTCTACATAATTCCCTGGATTAACGCGAACTTTTTCAATAATTCTAGCCGCAATTTCTGCCGCATTAGGAGTAAAATGTATATCGGCAATTAAGGGAGTATTATAACCTCGCTTTCTTAATTCGTTTTTAATTTGCAAAAGATTTTCTGCTTCGTTTTTACTCGGGGCAGTGATTCTAACTAAATCAGCACCAGCTTCGATACAACGAATTGTTTGCTCAACAGTAGCCATCGTATTCATGGTATCTGTGGTAGTCATGGTCTGTAACCGAATGGGATTAAAATTGCCCAAAGAAAGATGGCCCACTTTCACTTCTCTGGTAGCCAGTCGTGCTATTTGTGTTAGCGAATTACAATACAATTGCATAGTAAAATAATATGTTACAAATCTAACAGTAAATTACAAGAAAGGTTTTAAAAGAAAGCCGGCTGCTTTCACTCCCGGCTAAAATAATTAGTCATCTTATTATCTTTTCCCTTCTAAAAATCCCTGCTGTTTTAGAATTGATTTTAATAAATCTAAGCGGAATGATATGATATTCGATTCAGGCTTTCCATCCATATTCATAACAAAGAAATAAGGATGGCGATTTTCGATTACCCAACCCACTATCCAACAGAGTGTTCTGCCATTTTCAAGTGTACCAGTTCCTGTTTTATACGCCAATTGAAAATTAGCGTTCTGCTCCTGTACCATAACTTTCTTAACAATTTCCTGTGTCCGTTTTTGAAAAGGGAGTTGATTAAAATAAAGTTTCTTAATAAATCCCATCTCTTCATCAGCAGTAATTTTCAATGTATTATCTAACCAAAAAATGTCTATTGGAGAAATAATCTTCATATTGCCATACTTTAAACTATCAATCCAAAACTTCATCGTGTCTTTACCAATTCTACGGGCTACCTCCTGATAATAAGGCAGAGCTGATCTTTTGAAGGCTTCTTCCATAGTAAGATCTTTATTCCAAGATTTGCTACTATCTCCACCAGGAAAAGGACGCACAATACCATCCCATTTGATAATCATCTTTTCATTCACAATTCTTCCTGTTTCAATGCCTATTAAAGAATTGACAATTTTAAAGGTTGATGCTGGCAAATAGGCGGAATCCCTGAAACGACTGAGATTATGAATCGTAAATTGTCCTGTTCCATTGTCGTACAATCCAAAGGTTCCAAACACAGATTTGTCTTCAAAAAAACGTGCTAGGTCATTATCAATTTTTACATTATTCGGGGAGCAAGCAGAAAGAATTACCAACCCAATGAATACTATTCCAGAAAAGATGGAGCGCATTGTAA
Organism: uncultured Bacteroidota bacterium; assembly: GCA_903927185.1. Classification (GTDB taxonomy): domain Bacteria; phylum Bacteroidota; class Bacteroidia; order Chitinophagales; family Chitinophagaceae; genus Sediminibacterium. The sequence continues at coordinate 154,440 of CAIYLW010000084.1, read as the reverse complement.
TATTTTAGGGGACGAAGTTAGCCCAAAAAAGATAATGAAGCGAATAGACGCTGTCTATTCTGCCTCCTTTCGTTCTGGCATTGAACTTTTATACCTATTATATAAAAATGATACAATTAAGAGTAAAACTCCAAGAGTAACAAACACAAACGTTTTGCCAATAGTTCCTAATTGTTCTGTGTCGTAGAAGAATAACTTTAAAAGCGCAATAGAAAACAAAACAATGGCCATGATACGTAAATGCTTCTGATCCTTTGAGATACCCAAAATAATTAAGACCAGTGCATAAATCCCCCACATCACACTTAAGCAATACTTCCCAATAGATGGGTCATCCGTATACAAAAAGAAGAAATGTATCAACTGATAACTTGCCATTGCAATTAGTGAAACATGTAAAATAATATCAAAAACGACTTTAAGTTTTATAGGCGTTGGATAAATAAATTTCTCATTTATGTATTTTCTAATGGAAAATAATAACAAAGCGCAGGAACCAAAACTAAAATACCTGATGAAAACACTTAACCCACTTTGATGAAAGGAAACTGATTCAGAAGGATGCAAATTAGTGTCTTGCAACTCATATAAATGAAAACATACAGCTGTTACAAATAAAAATAAAACCCAAACTTCAAATACCATATTTACCCATGCGAGATAATAATTTTTTATTTTTTTCATATTAACAAAGCTCAATATGAAAAGATAAAACATGGCATAGATTGATTGCCAGATCCCTTTAAAAAGTACAAACTCATTTCGAGTTACTATTTCACCATACTCTTTACTGAGTATTTTTTTGCCCGCTTCTGCTTGAAATTGCAACTGATTCCAATACCTAGAAATTTCTAAACTAACACTAAAGTAAATTGTAATCAAAAGCAAAACAGGAAGCACATACGAAATAAATTCTTCTAATGAATCTGTTTCTTTTTTATTTTTTTGTTGCACATACGTCATAAACCCTATTACAATTATATAAAGTAAAGAAGTTAAAAAATAGACATTGAAAATTGGAGTCACAGGATTCGGAATCTCACGAAAGAAATAAGAGTTGTATCCCATATTCCATCTACTCAGAAGACTCAAAAATGAGATTATTAAAATAGGATAACTCATTTTTTCATAAAAATCTACTTTTTTAGTTCTTCCTATCCAAAGTAGAATAGCACTCTCACAAATCCAAAAAATTGTAATCCAAGAGCCTTTCAATTGAACTGGGATAGCAATGGTTATAAATGTTAAAAAAAGACCTACAAATAAGTAATAGATATTTTTATCTGCATCTTTTTGTTTAATCATCAACCTAGAAACATATAAATGAATGAAGGCATTGATTACTGTAAATAATCCAAGAAGGGGTTGATAAGCTACTTGTCCATCTAAAAGTGAATAAGCTAGTTTATAAAAAATAAAACTATTTGCAAGCAAAAGACCTATATCTGCTTTCGCAAATTTTTCGTTTCGAAGAAGTTTATAACTAATCAACATTAAGTAAAAAAGCAAGAAAAATATAATAACAAAACAAAATGCAATTCCAAAATCAGATTGGCTATTAAAATTTCCAAACTGCCAGGAAATAAAAATTAACCAGCTAACTATAAACGATGAATAGTTTAAGTTTTTCCAATACTTTTTAAAGGCAATAATTAGTATTCCAATATTAATAATTGTAGTATAAAATAATAAGATAAAAACACTTCCGGACTTATCACCTAATAAAAAAGGAACAGCATAGGCGCCTACAAGACCAATATGGGCTACAATTTCAAAATTATATTGAATAGAAGTATACACTGCATACACAGTGAATAATAGCATCATTAAAAAGGCTACAGATTGTGGTATAAGATGATAAAGGTCAAAAGCTGCAAAACTGATAAAATAAAAAATAGTAATCGCACCGCTTGAAAGAACAGCACTAAAACCTACATATTTTGATTTTAGTTTATAACCCAAACCTAATAATCCAGCACCCACTAAATAACCTAAAATAATTCGGAATAATGGGCTAATTAAATCGTGTTCAATAGAATAATTAACGCCAATAGCAACTCCAATAATAGTAACTGCAATTCCAATTTTATTTATCAGGTTTTCACCAATAAATTTTTCAATATCCAATTTTTTCTTTGAAACAATTGTACTTCCCACTAGGGGCTTTACAACATTTAATTGTTGTTTTTGCTTGTACGATTCAAATATTTCAACAATATTATTCGGTATTTCTGTTGGATTAACCTTTGTATCAATCTCAGAAATAACTTCTGACTGGCTACCTATTTCTTTTTCAGTAAATTGATTGTGTTGAATTAATTCTAGTTGCTTTCTTAATTCAGCAACTTCATTTTGAAAAATCGCTTGCTTTTGCACCAAAGCATTGATTTTTTCTGACAACTCAACTATTAGATTTGATGGATTAGACATATAAGGAAATTTTAAAATTTTCCTGCCAATACATTTCAGTGGAACATCATCAGAAAGCTACCTCTAATTTATGAAAATAATTATAATTATAAATGATTTATTTATTTAATAACACCTAATTGCTTACCTACTTTTGCAAATGCAGCAATAGCATCATCCAAATGTTTTTGGGTGTGCGCTGCACTTAATTGAACTCTAATTCTTGCCAAACCTTTTGCCACCACTGGATAGAAAAATCCTATTACATAAACCCCCTCCTCTAATAATGCTGCAGCAAATTGTTGCGCTATTGTTGCTTCATATAACATAATAGGCACAATGGGATGATCACCTGGCTTGATATCAAATCCTGCTTCCGTCATTTTATTGCGGAAATATTTAGTATTATATTCTAATTGATCCCGCAATTCAGTTGTTTCTGTTAACATTTCTAAAACAGCAATGGAAGCACCTACTATGCTTGGTGCTACTGTATTTGAAAAAAGATAAGGGCGACTTCTTTGACGCAGCATTTCAATCACTGCTTTTTTTCCAGAAGTAAACCCACCACTAGCCCCACCAAGTGCTTTTCCCAATGTTCCGGTGATAATATCAATTCTTCCCATGACACCACGATATTCATGAGTTCCTCGTCCTGTTTTTCCAAGAAAGCCTGAAGAATGACATTCATCTATCATTACAATAGCGTCATAGGTATCTGCCAAATCACAAATCTTATCTAATTGGGCAATAGTTCCATCCATACTAAATGAACCATCTGTAACAATAATTCTGTTTCTCAATGAGGAAGTTTCTTTTAATTTCTCTTCCAAGTCGTCCATATTATTGTGTTCATAACGATAACGTTGCGCTTTACATAGACGCACTCCATCAATAATAGAAGCGTGGTTTAACGAGTCACTAATGATTGCATCTTGTTCATTAAATAAGGGTTCAAAAACACCCCCATTAGCATCGAAAGCTGCGGCATATAATATGGTATCTTCTGTACCAAGAAAATCTGCTATTTTTTGCTCCAGTTCCTTATGTATATCCTGCGTACCGCAAATAAATCGTACACTACTCATTCCGTAACCATGCGTATCTATTGCTTTATGAGCTGCTTCAATTACTTTGGGATGTGAAGAAAGGCCGAGATAATTATTTGCACAAAAATTTAATACAGTTTTGCCATTCACGGTTATCTCAGGTCCTTGCTCACTTGTAATAATTCGCTCACGTTTAAATAATCCTGCCGCATCAATTTCAGTTACTTCTTCTTGAATACGTTTTATAAATTTCTGGTTCATAATTATATAGTTTGTTCTCAAAGGTAAGGGAGTAAATTAAACAGTTCCCTCAAAAAAAGAGGGCATTTATGATAGTTTTTAGATTAAATTATTTTTAAAACAAATAAAACAAGGCACTTACCTTTATTATATGAACAGAGCTTTGTTTCTATTAATTTTAGCTATCGGAATTATTGAATGCACTAAATCAACAAATATTAATTCCGTTCCGCCAAATATAACTACACAGGTTGCTTCTTTAAATCCCGATTTTATACGTGGAGTGGACCTTTCTTTTACACCGGAGATTTTATTAGCAGGTACCCAATTCAAAGACAATAACCAATTAAAAGATCTTGTTCAAATATTTAAGGACAAAGGAATTAATACAGTTCGTCTTCGTATATGGCATACCCCGTTGGATGCCAATTCAAGCTTACAAGAGGTTATTGATTTTGCAAAAATTTTAAATGCTACAGGTTTAAACATCTGGCTCGACATTCATTATTCAGACACTTGGGCCGATCCAGGTAATCAAAGCTTACCAGCAGCATGGAAGAATGCAAGCCTGACCGATTTAAAAGACAGCGTTTACCAATATACAAGTAGCACAATACAAACTTTTAATAAGGCAGGTATTACTTTAAAAATTGTTCAAATCGGGAATGAAACTAATAGTGGATTTTTATGGGGTCTTGGAAAAGTAGGTGGAATCTTTGATAGTAACTGGAGTAATTATGCCTTATTAGTTAAACAAGGTATACAAGCAGTAAAGGATAAAAGTAGTTCTACTAAAACTTTGATTCATTTTGCTGGTTATAACGGAGCCGATTGGTTTTATAGCAATTTAGCAGCACAAAATGTGAGCTATGATTATATCGGTTTAAGTTATTATCCGGTATGGCATGGAAAGAGTTTTGATTCATTATACACTAGCCTTACTAATTTGATAACAAAATATCATAAACCTGTTATCATTGCGGAGACTTCTTATCCATTTACACTTTTATGGAACGACAATACCAATAATTTGGTGGGATCTGCTTCTCAATTAATTCCTGCATATGACGCAACCCCTGATGGACAAAATGCATATACTAAAGCGTTGATTGATGAAATGCGAAGTTTGCCAAACCAGCAAGGGCTAGGGATTTGTTGGTGGGCGCCAGAATGGGTAAGTTTTAAAGGGCCTAATGCAACTAACGGTTCAACTTCTGAAAACCTTACCCTATTTGATTTTAATAATAATTCATTGCCAGCATTAACAAGCTTGGGTTCATATAAATAAAAAGGCACAGTCAATATTTAAAGGCTGAGCCATTATTCTCTCACAAAACGATAACCAACACCTTTAATAGTAATAATTTCTAAGTTCGAATCTTCTTTTAAAAAGCTCCTGATTTTTGTAATATAAACGTCGAGGTTGCGACTATTAAAAAAGCTGTCATTCCCCCAAATATGGTTCAACAATTCACGACGATCTATTATTGAATTGCTATTGAGATATAAGTATTTCAATAATTCAGTTTCTCGATAAGATAGTTTTTTATCGATATTACCAAAACGTAGTATTTGTTTATTTAAGTGAAAAATATATTTACCTATTTGAATAGTTTCGCCTAATACAGTAATGGGTTCTACTTTTTTTACACGGAGTGCATTTTCAACACGAACAATCAGTTCTTCCATACTGAAAGGCTTTTTAATATAATCGTTGCCACCGATCTTAAACCCATGCACCAAATCTTCGGTGAGTGTTTTAGCAGTTAAAAAAAGTATAGGAATATCGTCATTGATCTTTCGAATATCTTCGGCGATTTCAAAACCGCTACGATGTGGCAACATAACATCAAGTATACAAATATCGGGTTGTTCATCCTCAAAGCTTCTCAATACATCTGCACCATCAGTTTCCATAACAACTTCGAAACCACGGCTCTCTAAAGTCTCCTTTACAATTTTGCCAAGGAACAATTCATCTTCTACATACAAGATTTTTATACTCATACTTTAGGTAGTTTAATGATAAATCTACTTCCTTTACCTAATTCCGTTTCTAGATCAATAGTGCCATTATGTTTACGAACAACTTCTGCCACATAACTCAATCCTAATCCATAACCTTTAATATTATGATGATTGCCTGAAGGAACTCTAAAGAATTTGTCAAATATTTTATTTGTATAATCAGCTGATATGCCTATACCATTATCAGAAACTGATAATTCCAAGTCATTCGCAAGTGAAACCATTTCAATATTAATTGTTGGGTTTGCCTCGCTATACTTCAAAGCATTATCAATTAAATTATAAATAACACTAGTTATATGCATCCGATCTGCAGAAATAATAAAATCTTGACCAAATGATTTAAAGCTTATACTAGCACTTTGTTTTTCAAATTGCAATCGCATACTATAAATAACATCTTCCACTAATTTTTTAAAGTCAATGTTTTCATGTTGAAGTTCAATATCCTTGTTTTCGAACATAGAGAGTTTCAATACTTTATCAACAAGCATACTAAGCCGTTGTAATTCCATTGCAGATATATCGAGGTATTCCTTTGTTCTTTCCGGGTTCGATAAAGCATCAAAATTGCGAAGCGCTTCAATAGCTACATTTACAGTTGCGATGGGTGTTTTTAATTCATGAGTAATATTACTGATGAAATCATTTTTCATTAAAGCGAGTCTTCTTTGAGCAAGTAGATTTTTAAATAAAAACGAAAAGGTAATGGCTATAAAAGCTACGAGCAAAACTGATAATCCCATTTGTGGCAACATATTTCCTAAAAGAAAAAAAGTAGGAGCATCAAAGCTTGCTTGATAGGCATTCTTGCTTAAAAATCCAACTGGCACTTTAGTTGTTGCGTAATCACTGCCCACAAAATTTTCAGGCTTAAACAGGCTATCTTTCTTTATATGAAACACAGCATTTATACCATTTAAAGCAAGTGCTTTTTTATAAACAGAATCAATTTGTTCAATAGATATAGTATCGTTTAATACCCTTGATCTTATTAATATATCTTTTGCAGCCAGATTTTTGGGGAATGGATGTGATTTTCTGATTCGTGAGTGTGCAAATTCAGGTGGGTCCTGAAAATCAACCTTTGTTCTTCGTAATTCTTTCCCTGCAGCATTTAAACCCATATTAATTCCTTCTTGTATCAGCTGGGTAATATTAATATTGGTAGTCTTTATTTTCTTTATATGAGAACTATCCTGGCTATGTGTTGTAATCTTTATAGCAGATGGGGTTTCATCAAGATTTTCATTTTGCAAATTTATTTCTTCCTCGGAACTGTCTACATTAGTTGAAAAGGTTAATTCATTATCCTGTTCTGAACTATTCGTCGAAAAGCTTATTCTTGGAATTTTTGCATTAACTAACTCAGCCACATCTCCCATAAAACTGTTTTGTTCAGGGATATATTTGTAAAAGAAAGAGTCGCGCTTTAATCTTTGCGCTTGAACTTTATACATAGTTTCGCGGAATACCACATCAGTTGTTTTTTTAAAACCTGATGCTTCTTCTGCAAATAATTTGTGTAACCAATAAACCTGAAATCCAACTATCAAAACAATAGCTGCAACCATCAGGAGGCGAGCTATTTGCAATTTTGATACTTTAATTTTAGGCATATTATTTTTTTGATGTACAAATGTAATGTCCAATCCTACCTTTTCTTGCTTTCATTAACCTAAATTAACCAAATTGTCAGCTATCTTAACAACTAAGACTTTAGATTTGATAATCCAAAACCTCACCAAATGAAAAAAACACTAATCTCATTTTGCTTTCTTGGTTTATTTATTTGCCTTGCTGCTCAACAAAAAGTGGGCACCATAACTTTTGAAAGAAAAATTAATATGCATCGAATAATTCAGGATGAGCAAATGCGAGCCATGATGCCTGAGTTTAGAACCAGTGAGCATCTGCTTTTATTTAGCGATAGTGTATCTGTATACAAACTTGTTCCCGAAGACGAAGCGCCTGATCCTTTTGCAGGTGGAGGTGGTGGTGGACCAAGAATGATGATGCGCTTTGGAGCAGATGGGGGCGATCTTTATAAAAATTTCTCACAATCTAAATCAATCCAATCTTCAGAATTGGGAGGGAAGAATTTTTTAATTATCGATTCTATTCGTCAACAACCTTGGAAATTAAGTTTAGAAACCAAACAAATTTTGGGCTATAATTGCCACAAAGCTACTAGAAAAATGAATCAACCCATGATGGGTATGAGAAGGATAACCATGACAAATGGTGGCGGTACTCCTTCTGTAGATACTTCTTCAAAGAATAAACCAGCCATAAAAGAAATTGAAATTGTTGCATGGTTTGCGGATGATTTAATTAGTCCGGTTGGACCAGAAAACTATGGTCAATTACCAGGTGTGATTTTAGAACTGAATATCGATAATGGACAAACAATTTATACAGCCAAAGAAGTAAAGAAAACAGTGGATGTAAAAGAGTTGAAAGAACCTAAAAAAGGGAAAGTAGTAACACAACAAGAGTATATGAAACTCATGCAAGACCTTATGAGTAATCAGGGCGGACCTGGAATGATGCGGATGAGGGCTGATAACTAAAGTAGAATGAAGAGATAAGAGTTTAGAGTCAAGAATGAAGAATCATTTTTATATTATAAAACATTAACCCAAGAGTTGTTCAAATGAGTATAATGCTCTAGCCTAGGGTTAACATATATTATCTCTTCACTCTTTTCTCTTATCACTAGTTCATCGTTCTTAACATAATCCTTGGCCCATTAACAGCCTCACCTGACTTATTTAAACGATAAGTTGCTGTAAATAGAAAGTAACGCTTCAATACATTGTACCGAGTATCCTCAATATAATTCTGATTCGAAGAACGAGAAATACCTTGGTTTTTATTCAACAAATCGAAAACCGATAATTTTACTTCTGCCCGCTTATTTTTCAAGAATCCTTTCGCCATAGAAAGATTCCAAATGGGCATATCGATATTGTAACCATCTACTCTACCAGTATTGATCGTATAGTTGAAGGTATTATTCAATAAAAGCCCCCAGGGAAGATACTGTGTTGATTCAAACCCGTAAACTTGTTGTAAATAATGGCTGTTCAATTGTTTCTGCAAACTGTAAGTAGCATTACTGAAATTGAATCTGGCGCTTACTCGAAGATCAATTTTATTATCAATTGCAAAAGACCAAGCAGCATTTGGTCCAATGCTTGAGTTCTGAATATCATTCTTTGACCCATTTACAAAAGAGATATTGTTCATCAAGTTAGCGCCAATTCCGAAATCAATACGAGCATATAATTTTTTAACAGGAAAACCCATGTCAACATTAGCAAAAAAAGAGTAAACACCATCTGCATTTACTGGCTTACTAATTCTAGTTCCATTATTTTGAATATTATCTGAATTTACAATGGCATTATCAGATTTATTAGCTGAAATAAACGCAAAGAAATTACTTTGTGAAAAAGTATTGGCGCTAAAATAATTCACATTGAGTGATTGCTGATAAGTGCGTTTTAAATTTGGATTTCCTAAGTTAGTGTTTAAAGGATCACTGACATCAACTATCGGTTGTAATTGAGTAGTACTCGGATTTTGTGTGGAAGTAGTATAGTTTAACCCTAGCATTCTTGTACTATTCATTTTGTATTGAAAATTAAATAGTGGTAATACATCCGTAAAACCTTGTTCAATAGTATTGCCATTTGTTTTATTACTACTTACTAAACTAGTACGTTGTAAACTAGCGCCAATTGTATAATTATACTTTTTCTGATTGCTTCTCCAATTAACACTTGTGCCGCCAAACTGAAAACTATTTTTAAAGTCATTACTCTGGAATATATTAAGTTGATCATATTTTCCAGAAGTAGAATTGTAGTCAAACGATTTTCTTATGCTAGTGCCTATACTAGCATTAAAAAATGCACTAAACTCAAATAATGATCTTTTTCCAACAGGTTCTGTATATATTAAATTTCCTCCAAAACTATTTGCATTTGATACTTTACTATTAATCTGATTGATGATACTATCTTTCGCAGGAAGGCCGTTATTATAGTATGTTGTATTAGTTTGCAACGAACCGTTCTGAGTACTGTTATTATAATTCCAGTTTAGGTTAGAAGAAAATGTTCTTCCTTTTTTTGCAAGCTTCTTTCTAAACTGGGCAGTTGTTACCATATTGGTGGCATTTGAATTAGTATTTGACAAACTATTCCCACTATTTAACAACTGATTCATTTCATTAATAGACGAGTAATTATTGTTCAAATTACTCATATTTTGTTGTAGGGTTAATTGGGGAATAATTTTAAAGGAAGTGCTACTATCAATCTTTTGGTCAATACTAAAATTTAGTCTTTCTTGTTTCACCCTTTTATCAGAATTGGAATTTGCATAATAGTTGAAATTATTGCCCGGCAAAATATTTTGTCTTATGGTAAAACGATTAGTAAGCAAATCCACATCACTTCCCACAATACTTCCATTTAAATCCGATTTCTTATTCCAAGTATCGTTAAAATTAACGCCTCCTGCGAATGTATTAGCAACGCCTTGCTGATTCTGCCCCATACCAGAAATCGGAAGTGCATTATCATCACTTTCGCTTGTTCGAATAGTGATATTGCCACCTGATTTCATTCCTTTAGATAATTCACCTGTAAAATTCAATACATCATTGATGGAGAATCCTTGTCGATTGGTATTATTAGCCATTCCTAAAACAGAAAGTTGTTGATCGCCATTGAACTTATTAATATTTGTTTGTGCATCATATTTTCCATCATTCCCCCCACCTGCAGAAACTTTCCCGAAAATTGATTTATTTCTTTCTTTTTTAAGTTTGAGATTTATGGCCTTTTCAGATTGCCCATCATCAACTCCTGTAAATTCAGCTCTGTCTGACTTCTTATCAAATACCTGTACTTTATCAACTGCGTCTGCATCCAAATTTTTAGTAGCTAATTTCGGATCTCCTGTAAAAAATTCTTTCCCATTAACTAACACACGATTAATTTTTTGCCCATTCACTCTAACAGTACCATCTGCATCCAAAGTAATACCTGGAAGTTTTTTTAATAAATCTTCCACGACTGCATTTGGTTGTGTTTTAAAATTTTCTGTATTGAATTCTAAAGTGTCATTATTCATTACTACAGGCGCTCTTTTTGCGGTTACTGTAATAGAACTTGCGTTTTTAATATCTGTTAAATTAATATTACCCAAATTCAACACATCCCCCTCTTTTACAGAAAGTTTTTGCCAAACAGGAACAAAGCCCACATAAGATGCCGACAATAAATAAGAGCCCTGATCAATATTTTTTAAATGAAATTTCCCTGAAGAGTCTGCCCTTGTAAAATTAATCAGAGTTGAGTCTGCAGAATTAACCAGAGAAACTGTAGCATAAGCAAGGCCCATTTTACTTGTAGTATCGAAGACTACACCTTGAATATTGGATTTTTTATTCTGTGCATTTGTGATCAAAAAAAGAAAAAAAGAACAAAATAAAAGTATAACCGACTTCATGCAGATAGATTTATCTATCAAAATTAAGTCAACTTAATTTAGTGCACGGTTAATGATTCTATGAACAAGGTTAATAATTGTTAATCATTTATAGTTCTCCTTCGGCCCATCTTCTTCTTAATTCTTTTTTATTCAACTTCCCAACACTAGTTTTAGGAATATCAGTCATAGCAACGTATTGATCAGGTAATTGATAAGATGCGAAATGTTCAGACAAAAAAGCATTTAGTGCTTCTTTTGAAACAATTGTTTCATTTCTATAAACCACACAAGCCAGGGGCCTTTCTACCCATTTCTCATCTGGTATGGCAATTACACATGCTTCTTTTATTTGAGGATGAGCCATCAATGCAATTTCAAGTGCCACACTAGAGATCCATTCGCCTCCGCTTTTGATGAGGTCTTTACTGCGGTCACTGATATTCATATAACCATGTACATCTAATGTTCCTACATCTCCAGTTTTAAACCATCCATCTTTTGTAAAAGAAAGATGATTGTCTTGATATTTATAATAACTCTTGATTATCCAGGCACCACGAATTTCAAATTCTCCAATAGTTTCTCCATCTCTTGGTGCAATAGTACCATCTTCCAACACTGCTCTAATTTCAACTCCTGGCAATTCAATTCCTTGTTTAGCTCTAACAGCCAACTTTTTATCATCGCTCAAAGAATCGTGGATATTTTGTAACCTACTTGCTGTTCCTATTGGTGAAGTTTCCGTCATACCCCAAGCATGAACCCCGTAAATACCAAAATCTTTTTCAAAAGCTTCAATTAAGCTTGGCGGAAGTGCTGATCCACCTACAACATATTCTCTTAGTGCCAATTTTTCTTTTGGTGGATTTCTTTTCATCGCATCATAAACACCGAGCCAAATTGTAGGCACCCCATTTGCAACAGTTACTTTTTCTTGCAACATAATTTGAACTAATGCATCAGGTTGTAAGTGCAAACTTGGTAATATCATATCCGATCCTGCTAATATACATACATAGGGGAATCCCCATGCCATCACATGAAACTGTGGCACAATTAAAAGCACTCTATCTCGAATAGAAAGATTAGCTGCATTTGGCATTAGCAATGCAAGAGCGTGTAAATAAGTAGATCTGTGCGAGTATAATGCTCCCTTTGGGTTTCCTGTGGTACCACTAGTATAACATAATCCACAAGCATCATTTTCATCAGAAGGATACCAATGATAATCGGATAAACTCTCATTTAAAAGGTCTTCATATAATTTAGTTTCAGAAAGAGTTGTTTTAAAATCTTCTGGGGCATTTAGTAGTACATACTTTTTAACACCGGTAGTATAAGGTGCCACTTTTTCGAAAAGAGGGACTAATGTGGCATCGATAAAAATAATTTTTGCTTCCGCATGATTCACGATAAAAATAATCTGCTCCACGCTGAGTCGAACATTCAGTGTATGACAGATGGCTCCAGCGCCAGGGATACCATAATATAATTCTACATGCTGATAATGGTTCCATGCAAATGTGGCAACACGATCTCCAGGTTGAACCCCAAGATGATTTACTAATGCACTTGATAATTTTTTAGCTCTTTGATATAGATCTGAGAAGTGGCACCTATGCCAATCTCCATTGGGCAATTTGGTTACAATTTCTTTATGAGGAAAAACTCGATTCCCATATTCCAATATGGAATGGGTGGTTAATGGAAAATCCATCATTAATCCTTTCATAAATCTAGTTTTGGCTTTAGCAATCGTATAACTATCAGTATGCTGAAAGTTATAAACAAGTTAGTGCATTTTTGAAAAACTAGAAAGTCCAATTAGTATTAATGGGCTGAATTAAATCCCAGAGATTCCCATAGAGGTCTTTGAATACTGTAACTATACCGTAATCTTCCGCAGAAGGCTGGCGAATAAACTCAACACCCATGCTGTTCATTTTTTCATAATCTCGCCAAATATCATCTGTGTATAGAAATAGGAAAACCCTACCACCAGTTTGGTTTCCAATTGAAGATGCTTGTTCTGGGGTAGCCGCCTTCGCCAATAACAAACAAGTATTCGAGCTGCCCGGAGGTGCCACCATAACCCAACGTTTTATTTCTGAAAGCTTTGTGTCTTCCACCAGTTTAAACTGGAGTTTCTGTGTATAAAATGCTATTGCTTCGTCATATTCTTTTACAACCAAGGCTATATGTGCTATTTGCTGTCTCATTTCTATTATTTTTAATCAGTGAGAAAGTGGTCTTTTCTTAATCATTCCTCCTTTTGTATCTTTTACACTACTCATCACTACAAATGCATGAGGATCTATTTTTTCTAATTCAGCTTTGAGTTTATTCAATTCAAGTCTTGTAATTACTGTATAGACAATATCGTTTTCTTTTGTTGGGCCCTTTTTCCCATAACCCTGTCTACCGCTATATAGTGTAACGCCCCTCCCCATTTTATTAATAATCATTTGTCTGATTTCTACAAAGTGAGAGGAGATTATGGTTACACCAGTATATTCCTCAATTCCCTCAATAATAAAATCAAGTGTTTTGGATGCTGATAAATAAGTGATCATACTATAAAGTGCAATTTCAATAGAAAGCAAGTAGGCTGCCAATGAAAATATCATGACATTGATAATTATAATAACGTCACCCAAGGTAGTTCCCAGTTTTTTACTCAGAAAAATAGCAAGCACTTCTGTTCCATCAATCACTGCACCTCCTCTAACTGCAAATCCAATTCCTCCTCCTAAAAACATCCCTCCAAATATGGCAACTAATAATTTATCATTGGTAACAAATGGAAAATCAATAAATGCAACACAAATAGCTAGACCAGCAATTGCAAGTACCGTCTTTATAGCAAAGACCTTTCCCATTATTTTGTACCCTAGAAACATGAACGGTATATTAATGGTTATGATCAAACTGTATAATGGAATTTTTGTAATAGAAGAAATGAGCAACGAAATACCAGTTGCACCACCATCAATAAAATGATTGGTTAATAAAAAACCTTTTAGCCCAAATGATGCTGAAAATATCCCTATGATAATAAATATAAAATCTTTGAAAAAATGATTTATTGTGATTTTTAATTCCCGGTAGCTCTTAGCCACCTGAAAGTCGTTTAAAGCTTTCCCATTATTTTCCAGATTTTTATCTCTGAGGATATTATTAATAACTATCTGTTTCCAAAATGCTTTCATAATAAATATTTTTTCTAAGAATTTAATTCAAAATAAAATCATCAAACAAAACAGAACTAGCCAAATTGTACTGATGTCATAGTAAGTGAACCAGCTACTACTTTATCGTTAAAGAAATTTATAGCATCCTGCTTGGTAGATAATCCAATACTATAGATGAGAGGCAAATAGTGTTCGGGTGTTGGAATTGATAATAAAGCTTCCATTCCTAAATTTTCATAGTGAATTAATGAATCATGATTACCTCTCTGAATGAGGCTCTTGAAATTATGATTCATTTCTAAGGCCCAATCAAAACCAAATCCCTCCACATTCAACTTGTCCCATGCTAACATTCTTAAATTATGAACCATATTGCCACTACCTATAATGAGAATGCCTCTTTTACGCAATTGGAATAATTCTTTTGCTAATTCGTAATGGTAAGCAGCGGGTTTTGTATAATCGATACTCAACTGCAAAATAGGCACATCTGCGTCTGGATACATATTTCGGACTATAGACCATGTTCCATGATCCAAACCCCAATCGTGATCCAATTCCACTTTTGCAGTATGAATAATATTTTTTGTTTCTTCTGCTAATACCAAACTTCCGGGGGCGGGATATTGTACTTCAAATAGTTCTTGTGGAAAACCACCAAAATCATGAATAGTGGAAGGAAAATCCATGGCTGTTATTTTGGTGCTATTAATATACCAATGTGCAGAAACGACCAGTACTGCATTTGGCTTATTTATTTGACCAGCTAAATCAATCCATTTTCTACTAAATTCATTTATTTCAATACCATTCATAGGCGAGCCATGACCCACAAATAAAACAGGCATCAATGTCTCTTGCAAGGGGAAATCTTCTGTAAACTTTCTTAGTTTTGAAAGACTAGTCATTACCGAATTTAACCTATTTATTGAGCTGCTATTTCAAACTCCAAAATTTTTTTCAGATTAGCTGCACTTGTAGCTAGATCATTCCCTAAAAGTTTATCCATCAATGGATTCATGAGTGTTAGAGGAAATTTATTTCCCCCAATGAATCCCCATTTAAATCTGGTGATCTCATCAGTGATGGGCTCAGTAATCATATAAATTTGTGCTTTATTAGCGAAAGGGCTGACAAACCTGATTTCAAAATCAATTCGATTATTCAATTCTACAACTTTAATTTCTTGTTCCCCTTTCCCAAGTTTTTTATTGGTACTATTCCAACAAACAATTGCTCCAACTTTACCATCTTCCCCCTTAAACTCCATTTTTACTTGCTTATCAATCATCCACCATTTATTAAAATTGAGTTGATGTTTCAAATAAAGGATATAATCAAACACTCGCCCAACAGGCTGATCAATAATTATTTCTCTTTCAATTTTGTATGTTTTCTTAATAAATACAGCTATTATAAGAATGATTCCAATTAAAAACAGTAAAGCATATAGCATTATCATATACTAATTTTTATACAAAATAAAGCCTAAAATTGGGTATTTTTTGATTATTTATCAGAAAAATGGTTCAAGAAAGTTGTTAAAAACAATATGATTACAATCAGTTATATACTCATTTTTTATATCTATATTTAAGAAAGCTTTTTTATCCCATTTAATTTAAGCTTGTTATTAATCTATGAGAAGTGTGAACAGAATATTCACGGATACCTTACTAAAAATAAAATCGAGGTTTCAATTAGTTAAAGAAATTCAAGAAGAATATTCCAGCAATGTAGATGACATTCGAGAAAAAAAATATTCAGATGAACGTACCAAACAAATCATAGATAATATTTCAGACATAGTTACACTTGTAAATAAGCAAGGAATCATTATTTACAATAATAAAACTATAAAAAAAATATTGGGTTACGAAGCAGAAGAGCTAAATGGCAGACATATTCTTGAATTAATTCATCCAGATGATAAAGAAATAATAAGCGAAAAATTTAATAATATATTAACCAAAGAAGGAATTGATAAATTAGCTGAATTTCGATTTTGCTCAAAATCGGGCAAATACCTACTTATTGAAAGTATTGGAAATGTTCAATTAAATAATCCCGCATTTAATGCCATTATTTTGATTTCAAGAGATATCACTGAAAAAAGAAAAATTGAAGATTCCATCAAGGCAAGTGAGGAAAAACTTCGATCGCTAATCCATAATATTACAGACATTATAACCATTATTTCAGTTAGTGGAGATATCATATACCAAAGTGCCTCAGCTAGGCAACTAATGGGTTATGAAGAGAATGAATTACAAAAAAGAAATTTTTCTGAAATTGTACACCCTGATGATTTTCCTTTAGTAATGCAATCATTTAAAAAACTAATTGAAAATGGGGGTATTAGTGAACTAACAGAATTTAGACTACTTGATAAAAATAGCAACTATTTTTATATTGAAGCTCAAGCAACAAATCAGATAAACAACCCCAATATTAACGGTCTCGTAGTTAATTCCAGGGATATTTCTATCAGGAAAAAAGCGGATGAAGAAAAGAAAATTTTAATCAAGGAACTTACAAAAAATAATTACGATTTGAAGCAGTTCTCGTATATCGTTTCACATAATTTAAGAGCCCCACTGACCAATTTAACATCGATGATTAAATTGTTAGACTTCGGCACTGTTAAAACAGAACGTTCATTAAAATTATTAGAGGGCTTTAAATCCACTACTTTTCATCTAAACGAAACTTTGAATGATTTAATAGATATTCTTGTTGTTAAAGACAATCTTAATATCCAAACTGAAATGATCAGTTTTAAAAAGTCGTTGAATAAAATTACTAGGTCAATCCATTCTCTATTTATTGAAACAAATACCAGTATTTCGTCGGATTTTTCATCCGCTGAGCATGTAAAATTCAATGAGCCTTACTTAGAAAGCATATTTCAAAATCTAATTACTAATTCAATTAGATATAGAAGTCTTGAAAGAGCTACTGTGATTACGATACATACTGCAGTAAAAGAGGATGAAATAATTTTAACTTATACAGACAATGGAATAGGATTTGATATGAAACAGGTAAAAGATAAAATTTTTGGTCTTCATCAAAAATTTCACCACCATCCTGAAAGTCGTGGAATTGGATTATATTTAATCCATGCGCAAATCACTTCTTTGGGTGGAACAATAAATGTGGATAGCAAAATTAATATAGGAACTACTTTTACAATATCATTTAAAAAATAAGTACATGCTTGACATGGTAATGAATGTTGACGACGATTCTATGGTTCAGATGATAAGTGAAATTATTATGAGTGATGAAGGTTTCTGTGAATCAATTGTGAAACTGGAGGACGGGAAAAAGGCACTTGAATATTTCGAGCAACAATCAAAACTTCCCATAGAACAACAAAAAATTCCAGAATTGGTTTTTCTTGATATAAATATGCCAATATTTAACGGTTGGGATTTTTTAAACCAATATGATAAGGATTACAAAAAATTCCATAATCGTACTAAAATCATAGTTCTTACATCAGCATTAGATCCAGAAACCGAAATGAAAGCTGGTGAACATCCTTTAATATTCAAATATATAACTAAACCTCTCGAGCCTAAACATATAGCTCAATTGAAAGAAGATCCCCTTTTTAAAACAGAATCTACATGTTGAAAGATTAAATAGCCAGTTTATTTATCTTTGCAACTATGTTTGAAAAACCTACCCTTCACACAGTACTATCTCCTAAGCTTTTAGAAATCTATGATATCAAAAATAGTATTGTAGTAGTTATTGATGTATTTAGAGCAACTTCAACTATTGCAACAGCTTTGTATAATGGGGCAACAAAAGTAATTCCCGTAGCAGAAGTTAACGCTTGTATCGAAATTGGTAAGAGAGTTGGGGGGATTACAGCTGGTGAAAGAGATGGAAAAGTAATTGAGGGCTTGGCACATGGGAACTCACCAGCAGAATATCCACGCTCATTTATTGAAGGCAAAACTTTAGTGCTTACTACTACTAATGGGACTAAACTTTTGCATATGGCGCTTAATGAAGGGGCATCAGAAATTGTAACAGGATCTTTCCCTAACCTACATGCTGTTTGTGAGTTTTTGGTAAAATCTAAAAAAAATGTGCTACTTGGTTGTTCTGCATGGAAGGATAGAGTAAATATAGAAGATGCTTTGTTTGCCGGAGCAGTTATCAATCAAATAAAATCTGAATTTACAATACATTGCGACAGTAGTTTGATGGCTTCTGAACTTTATACTTCACAACAACATAAAATGTTTGACTTTATTCGAAAAACTACTCATTGGCATCGGCTTGCAGCTTATGGACTGGAAAAGGATCTAGAATATTGTGTAAGCCCTAATCTTGCCAATATTTTACCAATTTATCGGAATGGCGATTTAGTTGTGGCCTAATTAACTAATTAACAAACATTTCTTCCACAATTTTCTTAATTAGCATCAAAAAGCAATCTGCTTTCCTTTACTTTTGCAAATTGCCCTGTTCGAACGGTTACCAAAATTCTTGGCAGGTGTATATGGCAATTAAAATACTATGGCATTACCTTATTTAGTTAAACATATTTACAATAGCGGTACTGAAGAAGTTATTCGCCGAGGAAAGAAAATTCACGCTCTTGGGAATGTGGAACTATTGGAATATGATGATCTCATGGGAGCAGTTATCTTTCGAGTGAAAGATGATGGATACTCCACTTATTACAAAGTACATATTACCCAATTTAAAGACCCAAAAACTTTATCTCTTCGTTGTACTTGCCCTTATAACCTTTCAGAAATTTGTCGACATAAAGCAGGTGCATTATTTCATTTACAGGACCTTCTAGATAAAAATTTATTAGGTGATAAAGAAACTGTTTATGACCAACGGCATACAGTAGTTAAAATGAAACAACTTGATCTGAAATTGATCAGACTCTTAACAAGAAAAGAAAATTTCGAAGAGGCAGAAAATTATTTAAGAAGTACTCGTTCAACAATTCAAGAAGCAAAAGACGAAAGAGTATTGGCTTCATTAGACTATGAAAATGAAACTTTTAAAGTTTTGATTCAAAAAAATGAAGAAAGAAATTTTGATACAAGTTGTAATTGCCAAAGCGATACAGAACATCCCCTTTGCATGCACAAAAGTGTTGTCTTATTACAGTTACTTCAAAATTATGGAACTAACTATTTTGATAGCATTCGCAATTGGGATAAGGAAAAAAATAAGCTCCTTGCACTTTATGGGTACACACTAACTGATGATTTAAAGGGAAAATTTGAATTTACCTATACTGATAATAAACCCTTTTTGAGGGTATTAGATACAAGTATTAAAAGAGTTACTTCAAATTCAGGAGCAGAATTAAGGCCAAGACCATTAGAACCTACCATCAATCAGTTCGATTTTAAAACAGATCCAGAACAAAATACAATTCTTAAATTAGGTGTTGTAATTACATGTAATGAATTAGGTTACCCATATATTTCGTTAGAAGCTATTCAAGGTGAAGTAGATGAAACAGGGACAAAATATGTTTCAAAAACTTCAAAGATTGACTTAACTAAATTTGTAAACACAGAAGTATTCAGCGAAGACGACAAGATGCTTTTGCAACAGTTGAGAAAGCTAATGTCGGGTGAAGTAAATCGTTATTTAAATCGCAACTCTCCATTTAGTGGTATTTGGGAAAACATTATTCAGCAACATAATGATGAATTACCTGAAGAAACAAGGCACTTGATAAATGAATACCTCCATCCAAAAATCAGGAAATTGTTTTTGGAACTAACAGGAAGCAATTTTATCTTTTACCTGCCTGCAAAAAAAATATTTACTACTCAAAATTTATTACCCGCAGAGTTCAGTGAAAAATTTATAAGCCCTGAATTTGAAGTAAGTTATGCTAATGGCTTTTATTCAATTGACTGTAGAGTCAAACTTCCCCTTGCGGATTTAAATATTTCCGAAAATGAAACTGAATCAGCATTACTTTTTCAATACCATAACCAATTTTACACCTGGCAGAAACCTGAAGACATTATGCAGGTGGAGAAATATTTACCCACTGGCAAAATAGCTATACCTGCTGAAGCCTGGAATAATGAATTACTGAGTTATGTAATGCCTCTTTCGAAAGAGTATTATGTACATTTTACCAATGTTCAGAAAGAAGAAATTAAAGATATAAAGCCCGACTGGAAAATTCAGTTAAAAGAAAAAGGCGACTACTTACTATTTCAACCAATTTTCATTTATAAAGGTTATGAAGTAAGGCCAACAGATAAAGAAAAAATAATTCTTCCTGTAGAAGATAAAATTTTAATTATCCAAAGAGACCTTGAAGTAGAG
The DNA here is from genome assembly GCA_903927185.1 of uncultured Bacteroidota bacterium. Lineage (GTDB taxonomy): Bacteria > Bacteroidota > Bacteroidia > Chitinophagales > Chitinophagaceae > Sediminibacterium. The sequence continues at coordinate 133,676 of CAIYLW010000084.1, read as the reverse complement.
AAAGAAATGATGCTTCGTATTGAATCATTACACTCTCAATTTATTCATCCTACTGATAGTAATTCGCTGGCTTTAAAAGGTTCAGATGTCTTAAAAAATAACTGGTTTTTCCTTTTTATAGACGCAACCAAAGAAATGAATATTCCAGTACTTGGTTTTGAAGCATTGAAAAACTTCCGATTCAATACTGCAAAACCTTCTACTCAAATTTTTATCAGTAGTAATACAGATTGGTTTGACGCTAAAATTCAAATCAATTTTGGCGAGCAAAAAGTAACAGTTGAAGATGTTAAAAAAGCACTTACCAATAAACAACAGTTTGTTCAATTAGGCGATGGTACCCTTGGAATACTACCAGAAGAATGGATAAAAAAATATGCGCTTCTTTTCAGAGTAGGTGATGGAAAACAAGGAAGTATTAAATTAAGTAAATATCACTTTAGTGTAATTGAGGAACTTTACTTACAAAGGGATGAAGAAGAACTTTTCTTTCAACTAGAAGAAAAATATGAACGATTAAAAGAAAATCACACAATTAAAACCATACCTGCACCAGAACATCTAAGAGCCATATTGCGACCCTATCAGGAAAGTGGTTTTCAATGGCTTAACTATTTACGAGAAGTACAATGGGGTGGGATTTTAGCTGATGATATGGGTCTTGGTAAAACCATACAAGCACTTAGCTTCTTACACTATTTGAAAAAAGAAAATGGAAGCCTAAAAGCACTAGTGGTATGTCCTACCACCCTAATGTATAACTGGCAGAATGAAATCAAAAAATTTACACCTGAGCTAAGTTTCTATATGCATCATGGTGGTACAAGATCAAAAGGCACACTAAGCGATACAAATATCGATATAATAATAACAACATATGGGACACTAAGAAGCGATATCAAACAGTTTGTTGAAGTAAATTTTGATTATGTAATACTAGATGAAAGTCAGGCCATAAAAAACCCATCAAGTAAAGTAACTAAAGCAGCTGGATTATTACGAGCAAAAAATCGATTATGTCTGAGTGGTACTCCTCTTCAAAATAACACATTCGATATTTATGCACAAATGAATTTCTTAAACCCAGGCATGCTGGGATCAATGGAATTTTTCAAACACGAATTCTCGATGCCAATCGATAAATTCGGGGAAAAAGAACAAAAAGACCACTTAAGAAAAATACTCTACCCATTCATTTTAAGAAGAACCAAAGAGCAAGTAGCAAAAGATCTTCCGGAAAAACAAGAGATGGTTTTGTTCTGCGAAATGGGAGATGAGCAACGAAAAATTTATGACGCATATAGAAACGATTATCGCGATAAAATTTTAGGAGTTGTTGAAAATCAAGGTATCCAGAAATCGCAATTAACTATTCTTCAAGGATTGATGAAGCTTCGTCAAATTTGCGATAGCCCCGCAATCGTAAAAGAGGCAGAACGTTTTCCAAATGTTTCTGTTAAATTAGAAGAAATTGGAAGAGAGATTACAGAAAACATCAGTAACCACAAAGCTTTAATTTTTTCCCAATTTCTAGGCATGCTTTCTCTCATCAAAGATAAAATGAAAGAACTGGAAGTTGATTTTGAATACTTCGATGGTAGCAGCACCATCAATGAAAGAGAAGCAGCCATTCAGCGATTCCAAAACGATGATTCATGCCGTGTATTTCTTATTTCATTAAAAGCGGGAGGAGTAGGTCTAAACTTAACTGCTGCAGATTATGTTTATATCGTTGACCCTTGGTGGAACCCTGCAGTAGAACAACAAGCCATTGACAGAACACATCGAATAGGACAAACAAAAAACATATTCGCTTATCGCATGATTTGCAAGGATACTGTAGAAGATAAAATTTTGAAACTGCAAGAGCGCAAACGTAATCTTGCAAAAGATTTAATTACAGACGATGAAGGCTTTGTAAAAACACTTACAAAAGAAGATGTAGAATATTTATTTAGTTAATGATATTCATAAAAAAGCCGCTCCATCTGATTAATCGGATAAGGAGCGGCTTTTGAATTTAGATAGCTTTATTTTTTATACTCCACAGTTGCAAAGATTTTATCCGCATCTTTCAAAAAAGAATCTTTACATTCTGTTGAACAAAATCCCAGTACTTTATTTTTAAAATGCAAGGTGTCAGATACTCCAGCAGTAACAGGCATTCCGCATGAAGGATCTTTCTTGTTGTCAATTAATGCCTGATCGTAAGATTTAGTTGAATCAGCTGGCATGATAGCAGTAGCAGCCGGTGCAGCTGCGGGTATTTTTTCTGTATTAGAATTTGTATTACATGCCGCCAGAAATGTAATCCCAATTAATAAAAATTTGAAGTTGTTTGCCATGATCTATAATTTTTAGATAGAATTGAAGTCAAAAATAATAAAAAAATAACCCAATTGAACTATTTAAAACTGCTCAATTTACCACCCATCCTTTTTTACTTATTATAAAGTTTGTTACCCTGCCTATACTTTACAAGAGTTCACCGATTTAATTAAATTCCTTCGCTAATGTAAAACTAGCTTGCATTTGATTTTATACTTCGAGTTCAGTTTAACTCGTTTATGTTTATATTCTTTAACAAAATGACTATACCTAAATTTTGCATAATTTTATTTCTTACAGCCCTTTCTAGTAAAGCTATATCACAAACAACTGGCTCAATAAAAGGTAAGTTAATAGATTCAATATCAAAACAAACTTTGAAGGACGCAACAGTTACTATAATTGATGCAAAAGATTCTACTCTTGAAATATTTGGCCTAGCAAAAACAGATGGCCTATTTGAATTAAAAAACTTAGCTCTTAAACCTTTGATTCTTCAAATTAGTTTTCAAAGTTACGAGCCTTACCGTAAAAACATTTATTTAACTAAATCAAATCCAGATTTAAATGTTGGCACCATTTATTTACAACCTAAATCACATGATTTAGGAAATGTTACTGTTACACAATCTCCAATTATTATAAAAAAAGATACCATAGAATTTAATGCATCTAGTTTTAAAACAAAGCCAAATGCAGTAGCAGAAGATTTATTAAAAAAGTTACCTGGTATTGATGTTGATAAAGATGGAAGCATAAAAGCACAGGGTGAAACTGTACAAAGAATTTTAGTTGATGGCAAAAGATTCTTTGGAGATGATCCAAAATTGGCAACCAAAAATCTACCCCCTGATGTAATTGATAAAATCCAAGTATATGATGCACTAAGTGATCAAAGTGCATTTACAGGATTTGATGATGGCAATAGAGTAAAGACTATTAATATTACTACTAGAAAAGATAAACGCAAGGGTTACTTTGGCAAAATTTCAGTTGGTGGTGGCAGCACTGGTGACGAAGGCGTATATGACAATAATCTAAGTTTAAGTAAATATGATGGCGATCGCCAACTCACCTTAATTGGCCAAGGCAATAATGTAAATAAACAAAACTTTACAGGCCAAAACTTGTTTGGAGGTGGTGGCGGAAATAGAGGCGGCGCTAGCTTAAACACAGGAGCAACAAATAGTAGTAGCGGCATCATTAATACTTGGGCTGGCGGTTTAAATTATCGAGATAATTGGGGCAAGAAAACACAAGCATCAGGAAGTTATTTTTATAACGACCAAAATACATATACCAATCAAAAAAACTTTACCCAAACCCTGGTCAGCGGAAATCCAGATTCCTCAAATTTGAGTAACAATATTATTGCTGGAATTAATCGCAATCAAAATAATCGGGTGAATTTTAATATTGAAACACAGTTTGATAGTAGTAATAGTTTAATACTGCGACCTAATATTAATTTTCAACATACTGAGAATGATAACAACACACAAACTGCAAGTACAAAAGGAAAAGTAAACCTTGTTAATTCAGCGGCTCAGAGCAATACTATCAATAATGGTTATAATGGATCAATGGATGCAACATTCCGCCACAAATTCGCAAAGAAAGGTCGTACCTATTCAATTGGAGTTGTATTTGGGGGTTCTGGCAATGACGGGAAGGGAACTAACAATTCTATCAATCAATATTTTACACAGAATAGAATAGATACTATTAATCAAATTAATAATAGTACTGCTAATGGGAAAAATGTGAGCACCACTTTTTCTTATACTGAACCCATTGGTAAAGGCCAATTAATTGAACTAAATTATAATTATTCTTTCAGCGACAATACGAATGGAAAACACACTTATGGTTTAAATAAAATAAATAATCAGTATGACTTATTAGTCCCGAATTTAAGTAACACATTTGAAAATATTTATAATGCTAATAGGGCAACATTAAGTTACCGGCTACAAAAGAAATTGATGAATTTCAGTATTGGCTCTGGAATGCAAGTGGGTGATTTAACCAGTAATAATCTAACAAAGGATAGTGCCATTAAACAACATTATATCAACTTCTATCCAACTGCAACCTTTCGTTACGATTTTACAAAAACAAAGAACCTTCGATTTAATTACTCCGGACGAACTTCACAACCTAGCGCATCACAATTACAACCTGTTACTGACAATACAAACCCATTAAATATTGTTTTAGGTAACCCAACACTTAAACAACAGTTCACGCATAATTTGAGAATATTGTATTCATCTTTCGATGTTTTTACACAACATGTTTTCTTCGCTACTATAAACGCTAGCGCTATTCAAAACGATATCCAAAATTCCGTAATCGTTTTACCTAGTGGGGCACAAATTACTCAGCCTGTTAATTTAAATGGAACATACAGCGCTTCAGGATATTTCAATTACGGTTTTCCATTTAAGAAACCCAAAAGTAATATGAGTTTTACTGGCAACTTTTCCTACAATCAAAGTCAGGGTCTCATAAATCTTAAAAGTAACTACACTAAAAATTCTACGGTTGGGGGTATGATTAAATGGACTACGAATTTGAAAGATAATTTCGATATGAATTTCTCTTCAAATTCAACATTTAATTTTGCTCGGTATACTTTACAACCGAAACAAAATGCAGATTATTTTAATCAAATTTTTATAACAGAAGCCACTTATTATACAAAGAGCGGATGGATATTAGCTTCAGATTTTAATTATATTATTAATACAGGTCAGAGTGCTGGCTTTAACACTAATATCCCTCTCTTGAATGCCAGTCTTTCAAAACAATTATTTAAGAAAAAAGAGGGCGAAATCAAGTTCTATATTTTCGATCTCTTAAATCAAAATGTGAGTATTCGTAGAACCGTTTCTAGTAATACTATTCAAGATATTCAAACAGAAGTATTGAAGAGATACTTTATGATCAGCTTCACTTACAATCTTAGAAAATTTGGTGCTCCTGGCCAAATGCAAAGAGGAAATAACCCTATGAATAATATGATGCGTATGGGTGGCGACAGAGGCCCCGGTGAAATGCGCAACTTTAAAGGTGATCGAGGCGAATAGTTTGTTTTATTGTTGTTATGTAGCCGTTCTGTTTATTTAGAGTGGCTTTTTTACTAACGGCCGTTAGGGTTAAAAATGAAAAAATACAAATAATTAAAGCATATTCTATTAAATTTTTATACTTTTGAGCCCTCATAGAAAATCAGTTAACAGTGAAGCAGTTTTTTACATCTATAAATCCTTTGCAATTGTCTGCATCTTTACCGATGTTTTCAACGAAGGCTGCTTTCAATTGTTTACCGCGACCTCGACGCGGTTTCTGATAGGACGAGCAACTGGCACTTGCCCCTATCAGTGGAAAATCCCCAATACATAATCTACACTATACGTGTTTTCTGTTTACACTTATAATATATACAAAGTTGGAAACTAAGGAAATCATTGTCAAGGTTGCCACTCACCTTGATACACATTTTGCACAACGCATTACTGAGGAAATGGAATCATCGGCCAAAGCTAGAGGCACGGGTATTGCTAAAAGATCACCTGAATACGTAGCAGCCAAAATGCTTGATGGAAAAGCCGTCATCGCCGTTACTAAACTGGGCCAATGGGTTGGGTTTTGCTATATTGAGGCATGGGGTCATGGTAAGTTTGTAGCTAATAGCGGCTTAATTGTATCTCCAGAATATCGAAAAAGTGGCGTTGCAAAAACAATTAAGAAAAAAATCTTTGATCTCTCTAGAGTATTGTACCCGGATTCGAAAATATTTGGATTAACTACTGGTCTTGCTGTGATGAAGATTAATAGCGACTTGGGTTATGAACCAGTAACCTATAGCGAATTAACGGATGATGAAGAATTCTGGGCAGGATGTAAAAGTTGTGTCAACTATGATATCCTTATGAGTAAGGAAAAGAAAAATTGCATGTGTACTGCGATGTTATACGATCCAGCCGATCATTTTAAACCAGAGGAGACAGCAGAAGAATTCAAACAGAAATCCAAGCTATACGAACGTTTTATGAAAATAAAACAAAGTAAACTTTTGAACATATTCAAAAAGAAAGAAGTAGGAAATGGAGGCGGGAGCGATATCAAACAAAAAACTTTCTTCCGCAATTTTTTTACTTTTTAATTCTTACTATTTAATTTTTAAATCATGAGTGAAGTAAAGAAAGTTGTATTAGGTTTTAGTGGGGGATTAGACACTACCTATTGCGTTAAATATCTTAGCGAAGACAAAGGATACGAAGTTCATTCTATTCTAGTAAATACTGGTGGTTTTACAGATGAAGAACTAAAACATATCGAGCAACATGCTTATAACTTGGGGGTGAAAACTCATACTACAGTTAATGCTGTAAATTCTTATTACGACAGTATCATCAAGTTTTTGATTTTTGGTAATGTTTTAAAAAACAACACCTACCCTTTAAGTGTTAGTGCCGAAAGGTTAAGTCAGGCATTGCATATTGCAGAACACGCAAAAAAATTAAACGCAGATGCTGTTGCACATGGCAGTACTGGTGCAGGAAATGATCAAGTACGTTTTGATATGATTTTCCATATCATGATTCCAGGTGTTGAGATTATAACTCCCATTCGTGATTTGAAGTTGAGTAGAGAAGCAGAAATTTCTTACCTCAAAGAAAAAGGAGTAAATATTAATTTCGAAAAATCAATGTATTCTATCAACAAAGGATTGTGGGGTACAAGTGTAGGCGGAAAAGAAACATTGAATTCGAAAGGAATCCTTCCTGAAGAGGCATGGCCTACACAGGTTACCTCTACTGAAAGCAGAGAAATAAAATTGCATTTCGAAAAAGGAGAACTAAAAGCCATTGACGATCTAAAGTTCCAAGATCCTGCTAAAGCTATTCAATATTTACAAAGCATTGCTGGAACTTATGGCATAGGCAGAGACATTCACGTAGGAGACACTATTATTGGTATTAAAGGTCGTGTTGGATTTGAAGCAGCCGCGCCAATGGTTATTTTAAAAGCACACCATGCATTGGAAAAACATGTATTAACAAAATGGCAATTGGGATGGAAAGATCAATTAGCACAGTTCTACGGAAATTGGCTTCATGAAGGACAAATACTTGACCCCGTAATGCGCGACATTGAAGCATTTCTAACTCATAGTCAGGAAAACGTTACTGGAGATGTATTTGTTCAATTATTACCTTATCGTTTCCATATAATTGGAATAGAATCTGCTTTTGATTTAATGAATAGTAAATTCGGAAAATACGGTGAAATGAATACTGGATTTACAGGGGAAGATGTAAGAGGTTTTAGCAAAATTTTTGGTAACCAAATTTCAATCTGGCATAAAGTGAATCAAAATTCTTAATAACCAGGAAAATTATTAATCATGGCTAAAGTGGGGAATGAAAATAAGAAGATTCAAGTAGGCATTGTTGGAGGTGCCGGTTATACCGGGGGCGAATTAATTCGCCTACTAATTAATCATCCCAATGTAGAAATTCGCTTCGTGCATAGTAAAAGTAATGCTGGCAATCCACTATATAAAGTTCACAACGATCTCATCGGAGAAACAAATTTAGTTTTTGCAGAACATCTTGAACAAGATATTGACGTCTTATTTCTTTGTGTGGGTCATGGAGATGCCAGGAAATTCTTAGCTGAAAATAGTGTTGCCTCTCAAATAAGAATTATCGATTTATCGCAAGACTTTCGATTAAATGACCATAATATTCATTCAGATCGTGCTTTTGTTTACGGCTTGCCTGAACTAAACAAAAAAGCTATCAGTATCGCACATAATATTGCTAATCCAGGTTGTTTTGCAACCGCTATTCAATTAGGGTTAATACCACTTGCTTCTACAGGAATTCTTGAAGAGGTATATACCACAGGGATCACAGGGTCTACTGGAGCAGGGCAAAGCCTAACTAACACCTCACACTTTAGTTGGCGTGCAAATAATGTCTCTGCCTATAAAACCCTCCAACATCAACACCTAAAAGAAATTGGTGAATCACTTCAACAGGCATCCGGAAATAATTTAAATACAAAAGACTTAATTCACTTTGTACCTTGGAGAGGCGACTTTACACGAGGCATTTACACCACAAGTGTTACAAAATCTAAACTTAGTTTAGAGGAAGTGAAAAAAATATACTTAGCTTTTTATGCGGATACCGCATTTACTCATGTTTGTGATTCAATGATTGATTTAAAACAAGTTATAAATACCAATAAGTGCTTGATACATATAGAAAAACAGGGCGATAAAATTGCCATTCACTCTACAATTGATAATTTACTTAAAGGCGCTTCTGGACAAGCAGTTCAGAATATGAATATTCTTTTTGGTTTAAATGAAGTTTCGGGGCTACGACTTAAGGCAAACTATTTTTAATAGAAACGTAGTTTGCCCTAATACTAAACTTAAACTGAATTCAAACCTTTTAAAAAAATAGTATGAAACTTTTCGACGTTTACCCAATAAACAATATCACTATTACAAAAGCTTTAGGCTCTTATGTATGGGATAACCAAGGCCAAGAGTATCTGGACCTTTATGGAGGCCACGCAGTTATTTCAATTGGCCACACGCATCCTCATTATGTAAAACGTTTAACTGATCAATTAAATAAACTAGGCTTTTATTCCAATTCAATTAAAATACCGATACAAGAAGAACTAGCAAGTAAATTAGGCGATCTTAGTGGCAAAGAAGACTACCAACTTTTTCTTTGCAATAGTGGAGCAGAAGCAAATGAGAATGCACTTAAAGCAGCTTCATTTTATAATGGACGCAAAATAATTGTATCATTTACAAAAGCCTTTCATGGTAGAACTTCTCTTGCTGTTGCGGCTACAGATAATCCAAATATTGTAGCACCTGTTAATCAAACCGACAATGTGGTATTTCTTCCATTCAATAATATTGAAGCACTCAAAGCATATTTCGATGTTAATGGCAATAATGTGTCTTCTGTAATTATTGAAGGAATACAAGGAGTGGGAGGAATCAATGTAGCTTCTATTGAATTTTTGCAAACAATCCGTAAGCTATGCAATCAGTACAATGCAGTATTTATTGCTGATAGTGTACAGTGTGGGTATGGTAGAACCGGAAAGTTTTACGCACACGATCATAGTGGTATTAATGCAGATATCTATTCAATGGCTAAAGGTATGGGGAATGGATTTCCTGTTGCAGGGATTTCTATCTCACCAAAAATTCATTCAAAACATTATATGCTAGGCACCACATTTGGTGGAAATCATTTGGCATGCGCAGCTGCATTGGCTGTATTGGAAATCATGGAACAAGATGCTTTAATGGCTAATGCAACCAAAATTGGTGACTATATAATCAATGAATTAAAGGGATTCCCCAATATTAATGAAATTCGTGGTAAGGGTTTGATGATTGGAATCGACCTTCCTGAAGATAAAAAAGAAGTAAAGAAAAACTTGCTATTCAAACACCATATTTTTACTGGGGAAGCTAAGCCCAATGTAATTCGTTTATTGCCTGCACTAAATATTACACAAAAAGAAGCTGATCTATTTTTAGAAGCACTAGCAATCGAACTAAAATAAAAAACTCCATTAACAGAACTGCTTATGAACAATTTTATTTCTGTAAATGATGTAACTGATATCAATGCACTGGTAAAAAAAGCATTGGCATATAAAGCAAACCCTTTTAAAGACCGCCATTTAGGTGATGATAAAAGGATTGGTCTACTTTTTTTAAACCCTAGTTTGCGCACTAGATTAAGTACACAAGTTGCAGCAAAAAATCTTGGAATGGAAGCCATAGTTTTTAATGTTGACAAAGAAGGTTGGTCGCTTGAATTTGAAGAAGGTGCCATCATGAGCGGCAATACTGCAGAACACGTGAAAGATGCAGCCCCTATTTTGGGTAACTACTTCGACATACTTTGTATAAGAACTTTTCCTGGTCTCAAAAACAGAGAAGACGATTATAGTGAAATGTATATCAATCAATTCATCAAATATGCTGGTGTACCAGTAATTAGTTTGGAAAGTGCTACACTACATCCACTACAATCCTTCACAGATATTATTACTATTCAAGAAAGCTGGTTAAAAACTGTCTTTGATAGAAAGCCAAAAATTGTGCTGTCATGGGCGCCACATATTAAACCTTTACCACAATGTGTTTCCAATTCATTTGCTCAATGGGTGAATGCTTGGGGTGAGGCAGACTTTGTAATCACACATCCTTCCGACTATGAGTTGGATGAAAAATTTACAAAAGGTGCTACTATTATCCAAAATCAAGACGAGGCATTAGAAGGAGCTGATTTTGTTTATGTGAAAAATTGGAGCACCTATACCGACTATGGTAAAATGTATGAAAACGATCCAAAATGGATGCTTACAGATGAAAAATTAAAAAAATCTAACCAAGCTAAAGTAATGCATTGCTTACCAGTTAGAAGAAATGTTGAACTAAGTGATGAGATATTAGACGGACCACATAGCTTAGTTACTGAAGAAGCGAGCAATCGTGTGTGGGCAGCACAAGCCGTTATTGCGGAGATCTTATTGACCAAAGCTAAATAGTTTATAAAGAAGAACAATGACAGACGAATTACAAATACATGATTCAAATACAGCCATAAATAAAGCTGCAAAAGAAGCATTATTTGTCATTAAAATTGGAGGTAACATTATTGATGATACTTCTAAACTTGAAAAATTCTTACAACAGTTTACACAAGTTCAGGGAAAAAAAATATTGGTACACGGTGGCGGAAAATTAGCTACTCAATTGGCAAAGGATTTGGGTATCGAACAAGAAATGGTTGATGGAAGACGTATCACAGATGCTGCAACCCTTAAAATAGTTACGATGGTATATGCAGGTTTCATCAATAAAAATATTGTAGCAATATTACAATCAAATGGCAATAATGCTATTGGTTTTACTGGCGCTGATGCAAATCTAATTAAAGCTCATAAAAGATTGGCAACTGCTTCTAAAGGGATTGATTACGGATTTGTGGGGGATATTGATGAAGTAAATACATCAGCCATTGAACCTTTGCTTATTCAAAATATTGCCATTGTAGTTGCGCCTATTACACATGATGGACTTGGTCAATTATTAAATACCAATGCAGATACAATAGCACAATCCATTGCAACAGCCATGAGCAGTAAATATGAAGTTTCACTACTATATTGTTTTGAAAAAAATGGTGTACTACTTGATGCAAATGATGATGCAAGTGTTATCCCTACTATCAACCCATCCTACTTTATAAAATTAAAAGAGGAACAATTGATTTTTGCAGGCATGATACCGAAATTAGAAAACGCATTCGAAGCTTTGGAAAAAGGAGTTGGAAAAGTAATTATTGGAAAAGCTGAATCTATTTTGGATTTGGTAAATGCAAAAGCCGGTACCACCATACAAAATAGTTAGACCTATTCAGCAATGCTGAAATAGATCAAAAAGAAAAATAAAATGACAAACAGTAATACTATATCAAGTCTAACAGAAAGCGCAATCAACCTTTTAAAAAACTTGATTACTACACCTTCTTTTAGCAAAGAAGAGGACAATACTGCCGACATAATCGAGAATTTTTTACAATCGAAGGGTGTAAGTGCTCATCGGTACTTGAATAATGTATGGGCGAAAAATAAACACTACGACCCGTCAAAACCTACTCTGCTTCTAAATTCTCATCACGATACTGTTAAACCTAATAAGGCTTATACCCTTAACCCATTTGAGCCAATTTTTAAAGATGATAAATTATACGGACTAGGCAGCAACGATGCAGGAGGTTGCTTAGTTTCCTTGATCGCTGTTTTTTTATATTTCTATCATCAAGAAAATCTAACCTACAATCTTATCCTCGCCGCTACTGCTGAGGAGGAAATTTCAGGACATAATGGAGTGGAAATTTTATTAACCCGCATGCCAAAAATTGATTGTGGCATAGTTGGAGAACCTACCCTATTAAATATGGCCGTGGCCGAGAAAGGCTTACTGGTACTAGATTGTACAGCACATGGCAAACCAGGCCATGCTGCAAGAGAAGAAGGAGATAATGCCATTTATAAGGCCGTGAAAGATATTCAATGGTTTATAGATTATCGCTTTAATAGAATTTCTGATTTACTCGGACCAATGAAAATGAGCGTAACGATTATCAATGCAGGTTCTCAACATAATGTGGTTCCGCATGATTGTAAATTCACTACTGATGTACGTGTTAATGAACTCTATACTTTTGAAGAAGTATTGGAAACAATTAAGGCAAATACAACTTGCGACGTACAACCAAGAAGTAGTAGATTAAGATCAACCGCCATTGCATTGGATCATCCATTAGTAAAAGCAGGCATTGATTTAGGACGTTCCTATTATGGATCTCCTACTACTTCTGATAAAGCTTTAATGCCCTTCCCAACATTAAAATTTGGTCCAGGCGATTCTGCAAGGAGTCATTCTGCAGATGAATTTATTTGGGTACACGAAATTGGTGATGGAATTCAAATGTATGTCGACCTATTAAATCAAGTAATTCTTTAAAATAGCTTATGAAACTCTGGCAAAAAAACACAACCGTATCATCAGCAGTAGAAAAATTTACGGTAGGCAATGATAAAGAATTCGATCTAATGCTTGCCCCATTTGATATACTTGGAAATATAGCTCATGCCAAGATGTTAGCAAGTGTTGGTTTACTTACTGCCGATGAAGCAGAGGCTTTAGTCATTGAACTACAATCTATCTATACTTTAGCTATAGCCGGAAATTTAACTATTGCTGATTCTATAGAAGACATTCATTCACAAATTGAATTCTTATTAACAAAAGCCTTAGGGGACACCGGAAAAAAAATTCATAGTGCCAGAAGTAGAAACGATCAAGTATTGGTTGATATAAAATTATTCCTGAGAAGTGAAATTGAAGAATTGGTAAATTCTGTGCAACCTTTCTTCGATTTACTCATTAATCAAAGTGAAAAATATAAAGCTCATTTACTTCCTGGATATACTCATTTACAATTAGCCATGCCATCCTCTTTTGGTTTGTGGTTTGGTGCTTATGCTGAAAGTTTAGTGGATGATCTTATTACTTTGCAAAGTGCTTATCAGGTTGTAAATAAAAATCCATTAGGGTCTGCGGCAGGATATGGTTCTTCTTTCCCCATTAATAGGTCAATGACAACCGAATTATTGGGTTTTGCAGATCTCAACTACAATGTTGTTTATGCACAAATGGGAAGAGGAAAAGCAGAAAGAATTACCGCACAAGCAATTGCCAACTTAGCTGAAACACTTGCTAGGCTAAGCATGGATATGTGTCTTTACTTAAATCAAAATTTCGATTTCGTCAATTTTCCAGCAGAACTTACCACTGGATCCAGCATCATGCCTCATAAAAAAAATCCAGATGTATTTGAATTAATCCGGTCACATTGCAATCGTATTAAAGCATTGCCAAACGAGATAAGTATGATGACAACTAATTTACCATCTGGTTATCATCGTGATTTACAATTATTGAAGGAACACTTGTTTCCAGCATTTCAAACATTAAAAGATTGTTTGTCCATGGCACAATTGATGCTTGAAAATATCAGTGTAAAGGAAAATATTATGGACAATGAAAAATACAAATACGCCTTTAGTGTGGAAGCAGTAAATGCCTTGGTTTTAGAAGGACTACCATTTAGAGATGCTTATAAGAAAGTTGGTTTAGATATTGAATCGGGTAATTTTGAAGTGAGTAGTTCTGTGAATCATGTACACGAAGGAACTATTGGCAACCTTTGTAATGATCAAATACATCAAATGATGCAAACAGTACTTGCCAAATTTGAATTTGAAAAAGTTCACATAGCCATTCAACAATTAATTAAAGCTTAGTATTTTAACAAAGTCAAAATTAAGCAGACAAATAAATCCCCTATTTTAGCAACTTAATAGAAATTAAAGCATGAAAAAAATAATAGTAGCCCTTACGGGCATTGTATTAACTAGTACAATTTTTGCACAAACAGTAGCTAAACCTAGTACAACAAAGCCAGCTGCTTCAAAAACCGCAACAGCAAAACCAGCTTCAGCTAAGCCAGCAGTAGTTGCAACACCTTTATTAAAAACAAATCGCGATAGCGCTAGTTATTCTTTAGGGGTTCGTATAGCCCAAAATATTAAAAATCAAGGATTCGACAAATTAGATCCTGCACTTATCGAGAAAGGCATCAAGGATGTATTTAATAATAATGCCCTTGCATTGCCAGATGCTGCGTTAGATAAATGCATCGGTGACTTTCAGCAAAAAGTATCTGCTGAAAAAGCAGCACAGGGAAAATTAGAAGGCCAGAAATTTTTAGCAGAGAACGCAAAAAGAAAAGGGGTGGTAACCACCAAGAGCGGTCTGCAATATGAAGTAATTAAAACTGGAGCCGATACTGTTAAGCCAAAATTAAACGACAAAGTAAAATGTCATTATCATGGCACACTTATTAATGGAAAAGTGTTTGACAGTTCTGTAGACAGAGGTGAGCCAATTAGTTTTGCAGTAACTGGAGTTATTCCAGGATGGACAGAAGCTTTACAATTAATGACAGTAGGAAGTAAATGGAAATTATTTATTCCTTCTGAACTAGCTTATGGAGATCGTCAAATGGGCGCATCAATACCAGCTGGCTCAACCCTGGTCTTCGAAGTAGAGGTTTTAGCTATAGAAAAATAAATTTTAATCAACTATTTTCAAAAGCGTTCTGATCCCGAGTAATCGTGATCAAACGCTTTTTTTGTGCCTATTACTGTAAAATGATTTTATTAAACATTGGATTTCTGGAATCCGCAATTATTTTAGCATTGATTATAATTTTTAAAATTATTGTATGGAATTAGCAATTAAACTATGTCTTACTTGCAATAAACCAATTAAGGGAAGAACAGATAAAAAGTATTGTGATGATTTATGCAGGAATAGCCATAACAATCAAATGCATAGTAATAGCAATATTTATATGCGTCAAATCAACCGATTATTACAAAAGAACCGACATATTCTGGCCGACATATTACCTGAAACATCCAGTTTTGCAAAAACTTCTCAGGTAGAGTTATTGGAAAGGGGATTTCTGTTTAAATACAATACCCACCAGGTAATTAATAAGAAAGGGATTCTGTATCATTTTTGTTATGATTACGGTTATTGGACCATCAATGAATTAACTTATATGGTAGTAAGAAGAAAAAATAAGCAAACTTCTTCTTGATTTATGATGATGGCGCTTTGAATCCGTTATTTTTGTTCCCAATTCATAGATATGATGCTGGATAGAACAAAGGCCCCTGTAATACAAGATGCGATAGATTTTGATGTAAAACTAAAACCATATGAGGGTTTTCAACTCGACAATGGTACTCCTGTATATACAATTAACGCCGGTGCGGAAGAAGTGGTAATGTTGGAAATGGTGTTTTTTGCCGGGAATTGGTATGAAGATAAAAACATAGTAGCTGCCACCACAAACCATCTTCTAAAGAATGGTACAAAAAACAAAACGGCTTTTGAAATCAATGATTTTTTTGAATTTTATGGTGCTTTCCTTAGTCGTAGTTGTTTTAACGAAACAGCTACCATCACCTTACATTGCCTAAATAAACATTTAGCTATTTTATTGCCTGTAGTTACTGAATTAATTACTGATGCCATATTCCCGGAATCTGAATTAGCCATCTATAAGCAGAATCAAAAACAGCGCCTGGAAGTAAATTTAAAAAAATGCGATTTCGTGGCGAATAGATTGATTGATGAATACATTTTTGGTTTTGATCATCCTTATGGGAAATATACATCTGCAAAAGATTTCGACCAATTAGAGCAATCTGATTTGATTGAATTTTATGAACAATACTATACTCATGGGAAATGCTTGATTTTTGTGGCTGGTAAATTACCTGCTGAGCTTTCAACCATGCTCAATAAAGAACTTGGCACTCTCCCATTTAATCACAACGATAAAATCATCAAAAACATACCACAGGTTAGAGCCGTTCAGAAAAAGTATCGAATTACAAATGATATTGATTCAGTTCAAGCAGCGATAAGAATTGGAAGGCCCTTCCCGAATAGGCATCATGCTGATTTTCCAAAAATGGGGGTTTTAAATAATTTGTTTGGCGGCTTTTTTGGTTCCAGATTGATGAGTAATATAAGAGAAGACAAAGGCTATACCTATGGCATTCATAGTTATATCCAAAATCATATACATGATACTGCGTTGCTTGTAAGCACAGAAGCTGGTAGAGATGTAGCAGAGGCTACCATTACAGAAGTCTATAAAGAAATGGCGTTACTTAGAGACGAAATTATTGATGCAGAAGAACTTGATCTTGTACGAAATTATATGATTGGTTCACTACTTGGTGATCTTGACGGACCATTCCAAATTATAGCCCGTTGGAAAAATTATATTCTCAATAACTTGGATGATTCCTATTTCTACAATAGTTTGGAAATCGTTCGAACTGTTACAGCAGAAGAATTACAGGAGCTAGCACAGAAATATCTTCAGCCAGAGGATTTCTACGAGCTACTTGTTATTTAAAAACTAACAGTAAGGCTGTTTTACATTTTATTTAATGGTATTATATCATGTAACTATATGACAAACGTCATGTGGTAATGGTGTCAGTGATTTTAACTTTATGTCTGCAAATAATTAGATGATAATTAAACCAAGCAACATGAAGACGGAATATCTTATTAATGTAAAAGCAGTAGACAATAGACTACACATTTTTCTTAACGGAAAAACCATCTGGGATAGCGGAATTATACATGGCGACCCTTCAATGGATGTAACGATCGACTTAACAAGCCACCTTCTCGCATATGAAGGCAGTACTTGCGAACTAATTTTTGAAGGTTTCAATGATTCTTATGGCGAAAGTTCCAATGAAGAGGGTTTTAATCCCTGGCATTTTAACTATCGGGTATTTTCTAGAACTACTGATACAAATGGACAAGTAGTAGAAGAAAAAGACATGCTTCAACCCTATAATGAGAAGCACTTATCTAATCCAAATGTGAGGGCAATTAACAACCGCTATCAGATTATGAGAAAAGACCTCGAATACAAAGTAATCTCTAACGCTTTAACGCAACAATTCTATAACTAGTAAACCAATTTAGGTTTACTATTTTTTTTTAAACTAAATAAATATTATGGCACAAGTTAAAAAGGCCACCAAATACGTTTATGCATTTGGCGGTGGAAAGGCTGATGGAAATGAGTCCATGAAAAATTTACTGGGTGGGAAAGGTGCAAACCTGGCTGAGATGGCGGGGCACCCAAAATTAAAATTGCCAGTTCCTCCTGGTTTTACCATTACCACAGATGTTTGTACGTATTACTATACAAACAAAAAGAAATACCCTCCTGTATTACAAGAACAAGTAAAAAAAGCCTTGGTTTCAGTTGAAAAAGAAATAGGAAAAAAATTCGGTGATGTAAATAACCCACTCTTGGTTTCTGTTCGCTCTGGGGCTAGAAAATCAATGCCCGGGATGATGGAAACTGTATTGGATATTGGTTTGAACGAAAAAACAATTGCAGGATTAATAAAACAATCTGGAGATGCAAGATTTGCTTATGATGCTTACCGCAGATTGATTATGATGTATGCAGATGTTGTTATGGAAAAAGCGGGTGGAATAGAAGTAAAAGCAGGTAAAGGCATCCGCAAACAATTGGATGAAAAATTGGAAAAAGTTAAACATAAAAATGGTTACAAATTAGATACTGATTTAACTGTTGATCAATTAAAAGACTTGGTAAAAGACTTTAAAGACACTGTAAAAAAAGTATTGGGCAAACCTTTCCCAGAAGATCCCTGGGAGCAATTATGGGGAAGTGTGGGTGCGGTATTTAGCAGCTGGAGCGGGAAACGTGCAGTGGAATACAGAAGAATCGAAAAAATTCCTGACGAATGGGGAACTGCCGTAAACGTTCAATCAATGGTATTTGGTAATATGGGCGATACCAGTGCAACAGGTGTTGCATTTACACGTAACCCAGGCAATGGCGAAAACATGTTCTATGGCGAGTATCTTTTAAATGCACAAGGTGAAGACGTGGTTGCAGGTATTAGAACACCAGCGCCTGTAAATGAATATTCTAAAAACGATCAGAGTAAGCACTTGCCTACTTTAGAAAAAACAATGCCTGCTGTTTACAAAGAACTATTTGCAATTCAAAACAAATTGGAAAGGCATTATAAGGATATGCAAGACATCGAGTTCACCATTGAAAAAGGTAAACTCTATATGTTGCAATGTCGTATAGGTAAGAGAAATGGTGTGGCTGCTGTGAAAATTGCAAGCGACATGTTTACTGAAAAATTGATCGATGCAAAAACTGCTATCATGCGGGTTGGTCCGAATCAATTGGTTGAATTATTATTACCGATGTTAGATCCAAAAGTACAAGCAGCAACCAAAGCAATTGCTAAAGGTTTACCAGCAGGTCCAGGCGGAGCTAAAGGTAGAGTTGTATTTACTTCAAATGATGCTGTAGAATGGGCAAGTCGTGGCGAGAAAGTAATTCTTGTTCGAGAAGAAACATCTCCAGAAGATGTAGATGGTATGCACAAATCGCAAGCCATCTTAACAACCAAAGGTGGTATGACTTCACACGCTGCACTCGTTGCTCGCGGTTGGGGTAAATGCTGTATCGTTGGTTGTACTGATATTGAAATTCATAGCGAAACAAAATCTTTCAAAGCAAATGATGGCACTTTTATTAAGGAAGGTGACTGTATTAGCCTAGACGGAACTAAAGGATTAGTATATCATGGAAGTATGGCATTAGTTGATATCGATTTAGATAAAAACTTAGCCTATAAAAATCTCATGAAATTGGTCGACAAGATTAAAACAATGGGCGTAAGAACTAATGCAGAAACTCCAGGAGATGCAGCACAAGGTTTGAAATTTGGAGCAGAAGGAATTGGTTTATTCCGCACAGAGCATATGTTCTATGGAGAAGGAAGTGATGAACCTTTGTTCTTATTACGTAAAATGATTGTGAGCAAAACAGAGAAAGAAAGAAGAATTGCCTTGAACGATTTAGCAAAGTTTGTAAAGAAAGATATGAAAGCTACGCTGAATACTATGAATGGATTCCCTGTAACTATTCGTTTGTTAGATCCACCATTGCATGAGTTTGTGCCTCATGATGCTGCTAAACTGCAACAGTTAAGTAAAGAACTAGGTATCAGTATGAGTTTGTTGAAAAGAAGAGTTCTTGCATTACATGAGAATAACCCAATGCTTGGTCACCGAGGAGTTCGTTTAGGAATCTCATATCCAGAGATTACTGAAATGCAAATCAGATCCATCTTCGAAGCAACTGCCGAATTATTAATCGCAGGAAAGAAGCCATTCCCTGAGATTATGATACCAGTTACTTGTACAGTTAATGAATTAACACATCAAAAAGCAATTGTTGATAGAGTGTATAAGGAAGTATTAATAAAAACCAAACTGAAAAAAATTCCTTACCTCTTTGGAACGATGATTGAAATTCCAAGGGCTGCATTGAAAGCAGAAAAAATGGCCACTGAAGCTGACTTCTTTAGCTTTGGAACCAACGATTTAACACAGATGAGTTTTGGATTTAGTCGTGATGATATTGGAGGATTCTTACCAAATTATCTAGATCAAAAAATCTTAGATGATGATCCATTCCAAACAATCGATCAAGAAGGTGTAGGTGAGTTAATCAAGTTCGGTACTGAACGTGGACGTAAAACAAAACCAAATTTAAAAGTAGGTATTTGTGGCGAACATGGTGGTGATGCTGAGAGCGTTAAATTCTGTCATCAAATAGGCATGAACTATGTAAGCTGTTCTCCTTTCCGTGTGCCAATCGCAAGATTAGCAGCAGCACAGGCAGCAGTATGCTTTCCTAGAAAATAAATACTCCTCCTTTTCAAAGCCTTCCATTGTTATCGGGAGGCTTTTTAGTTTGTAGAAGTCTAAGTAAAAATATTCTTAACTTTCATCAAATTAAAAATCATGATCAAATTCATTGCAAAAACCTTGATAACTGCAGTTGCAGTGCTAGTTGCAGCCTATGTTTTAGATGGAGTTCATGTGAAGGATTCAATGACAGCTGTATTGGTAGCTGCTGTTTTAGGGATCTTGAATAGTTTTATAAAGCCGATACTAGTAATCATCACTATACCCATTACCGTTTTCACTTTAGGATTATTTCTTTTAGTAATCAATATTCTAATTGTAAAATGGGCTTCTGATATTGTACCAGGTTTTAGAGTAGATGGATGGGTGTATGCACTGTTGTTTAGTTTTGTAGTATCTATAGCAACTTATTTATTGGAAAGTTTAATTGGTACTGATAAGAATCAAAAAGTATAGATTTTTAATAAATATTAGAGTTAAAAAAAGGTTTCCTTACTCCTCACTCTTTACTCTTCACTTTTCTCTATCTTGTAACTTTTTAGTCTCCACTTATCACAAAATAATTCCATTCATCATTTTTGAAAATTGATAAAAATTACTAAGTATTTGATTTTCAAATACTTGTTTCATGCCCATTACTTCCTCTTGCCGATTACCTGAAAAAACTTGGTACTATGTGTTGCATAGTACCAAATAATGATGCACCTTTGTGTTGTCAATGAGAGAATAAGTCAAAAGACAAAATCAAAAAATTAAAATAAAGGTCATGAAAACCCAAAACAAAAACACCGCAGCAAACATTGAAAAAACAGTTATTGATTCAATGTATCAAGAAACCAAAGAAACAGTTGCTAGTAACATGACAACAACAAACCACAAATCTTTGAGTAGTGCAGAACTTTGGAACATCCAACGCAATATGCGCACAAGAACTGGCAGAAGAAATTTTATTTAATAGCACAGGGCTAAAACTATATGTTGAAGACCCAATTGAACGAATTTGATTAGTATTCATCACAAGGTTTCCCCCACAGAATTCAAGGGCAACCATAAAACTCCGGCTATGGACATTCAGAACACACAGAGTCAGATGCGAAAGGGCGTATTGGAGTTTTGCATTTTATCCATTATCCGTCAAGGGGAAGTGTATCCCAGTGACCTAGTAGATCGGATGAAAGCAGCCAACCTACATATTTTGGAAGGCACACTCTATCCTTTGCTTACCAGATTAAAAAATGCAGGACTACTTACTTACCGTTGGGTAGAAAGTAACAGTGGACCGCCACGAAAGTATTTTGTCATGACCGACCTTGGTCTTGAGTTCTACGGGGAACTGGAAAGAACCTGGAAAGAGCTGGCAGATGCAGTGCATACTTTAACACAGCCTTCAGCAGAACAACCATCTACCGAAGAAAACCAACCCCAACCTTAACCACAAAAAAAACTGACATGAAAAAGGTAATTAATATAAACTTCCAAGGCAGGGTAATACCTATTGAAGAAACTGCCTATGACATACTAAAACAGTATGTGGAAAGTTTGAGAAGATTCTTTGCCAATGAGGAAGGTCGCGACGAAATCATCAATGATATTGAAGGGCGCATCGCCGAACTATTTGGTGAGAGTTTGAAAAAGGGCGACACCTGCATCACAGACGAAACTGTGAATAAAATTATAGCTAGTATGGGCCGCCCGGAAGATTTTGAAGGCGAGGAGGCAAATGTAAAATCACAATTAGGTGGTGAAGGCAACAAACAACAATACAATAGTGGATATAACGCTTTTGCAAATGACCCAAGAGGTAGACTTTACAGAAACGATACCGACAAATTATTGGGTGGTGTTTGTAGTGGAATTGCTAACTACTTAAGAGTAGATCCTACAATTGTTCGTTTAGTATTTGCATTGATGGTATTTGGCGCTGGTACTGGTATATTTTTATATATTCTGCTTTGGATTATACTTCCTTCAAAGCCTTTGGTAACAAATATTTCAAGCAAACGCTTATATAGAAATCCTGATGAAAAAGTAATTGCTGGTGTAGCTAGTGGTATCTCTGCCTACTTTGATATTGCCATTTGGATTCCTCGATTAATTTTTGCACTACCTCTTGTTTCAGGAATTGCTTCTTCCATATTTCGCCATTCATTCTGGTGGGACGGAGATCCTTTTCCAGGAGTAGTTTTTGGATCATTCGGAGGAACACTATTTGTGGTATATGCCATCTTATGGGCTGTTATTCCAGAAGCAAAATCAGCTTCTGAAAAATTAGAAATGCGTGGTGAAAAAGTAGACTTGAACACCATTAAAAATACTATTCAAGAAGACTTGGAAGGATTTAAAAGCCGCGCTGAAAAATGGGGTGGAGAAGTAAATGAAAAAGCACATGAATGGGGTAAAGAGTTTACAAGTACTGTAAATGAAAAAGGAAAGCAATTCACTTCTGAAGTAAACTATGCTGCAAGAAAAACCGGTGGTGGTGTATTTAAAATATTCGGATTTATTTTC
The DNA here is from genome assembly GCA_903927185.1 of uncultured Bacteroidota bacterium. Taxonomy (GTDB): domain Bacteria; phylum Bacteroidota; class Bacteroidia; order Chitinophagales; family Chitinophagaceae; genus Sediminibacterium. The sequence goes on along the minus strand of CAIYLW010000084.1, from coordinate 110,824 downwards.
AAAGCATTCTTCTTATTCATAGCTGGTATCATTGCATTTGCGCTATTAGTTGCACTTCTTGCATTCTTAGTTGCTGGCATCGGAGTATTCCCTTTAAAAAATTTCTTCCTAGAAGGATTCTGGCAAAACTTCCTGGCTTGGTCTACCCTCTTATTATTCCTGGGAGTACCTGTAATAGGATTTACTACTTGGCTAATCCGCAGAATCATGGGTGTAAAATCAGGGAATAAATCAGTAGGGTTCACTTTCGCAGGAATGTGGGTATTAGGCTTAATATCTGCTAGCGTTCTAGCTTTCATGATTGCAGAAAATTTTGATGCAAGAGCAAGAGATAAGCAGCCACTTACCATCATACAACCAGCTTCCGGAAAATTGATCATCAAAGTTCCTGATAGTAAAGTAAAAGTCTATGGCAGATGGTTTAAAATGGATGGCTTGTTGAGTATGACCGACGATAGTTTATTCTTGAATAATGTTCGTATTCACTTAGTAAAAAGCAACGACTCAAGCTTCCATATGGATGCTACTAAATATAGCAATGGCAGTGATGAATCTTCTGCACTTCGTAATATAAAAGAAATGAATTACGGAATTAGTCAGCAAGACAGTACCGTTTGGTTAGATCGTGGATTCTCTCTTCAACGGGGAACTAAATTCCGCAATCAAGGTGTTGTTGTTACAATCTATATTCCTATAGGTAAAAGAATATTAATAGATCGTACAGTTCAACGTAGACTCAATCACTTCGATGTAAACAATGGTCGCAACGACTGGGATTCTGATGAAGACTGGAATGATAATTATGGCTGGGATTCTGATGTGGAATATAAAATGACTGCTGGTGGATTAGAACGTTCAGATAAAAAAGTAAAAGTAGTGGATGAATCACAGAACGATGAAAACAAAGAAAACCAGGAGGCATTAGATAATTATAAGAAAAGCAAAGAAGACCTGAAAAAGGAATTCGAGAAAAAACAAAAAGAAGTAGAGGACTTAAAAAAAGAACTAGAAAAACCAATTGATAGTACACAGTACCATTATAAGAAAGCTACTGCTGTAAATGCACCAGTAGCTGCAGAAACAAATACTCAATTGGAAGATATTCTTGATTCTCATATGTTATTAATGCAAATGATATTATAAACTCGGTTGAAGTTGGGAAATAAAAGAACCTCTTTCTGATCTCAGCAGGAGGTTCTCCCTTACTCAAATTGTAAAATCAACTTTATGCGAAAAATTATTCTGATACTATTGATAGGTGTAATGTTCTTTATCGGATTTGGAGCGTATGTGGCGTATAAAATTGTATCGAACACTAATATTTCTATTAATGTAAATGATAACATTGAAGAATACCAAGTAGAAGCTTCATTTGGTAAAGCGAAATCGAGAAGAGTACTTAGTTATATAGATGCACAACTCAGTAAAACCAAACAATTCCGTCATTCTCTGATGGAAGGAGATATTGAACTGGAAGATCATACAAAACTCTATATTAAAACTAGACCAGGTAAATTATTTATCAAAGTCAATAAAAATGATAATGATAGCGCTTCCATTGAAAGAATTAGAGAACTTACAGAAGGTATAAAACTTCGATTGACAGACAATTATTAGCTTATTTCAGTTATACATTAGAGCAGGTTCCTTTGGGACCTGCTTTTTTATTTTAACTTGCACGATGCATCACTTATTTTTGCATACATTAATAAATAGTCGGCTCACCAATTCTTACATAAAACATGAAAAACACTGCTTTTACACAAAAACATATTGCATTAGGTGCTAAAATGGCCGAGTTTGCTGGATATAATATGCCTATCAGTTATAGTGGTATTAATGATGAACACGCAGCAGTACGCAAAAATGCAGGGGTATTTGATGTGAGCCATATGGGTGAATTCATATTAAAAGGTGAGCATGCATTGGATCTAATTCAACGTGTTACTTCCAATGATGCCTCTAAAATATCTGACGGACAGGCCCAATATAGTTGCCTCCCAAATAATGTTGGCGGAATAGTAGATGACTTAATCGTTTATTGCATAGAGAAAGACAAAGTTTATATGTTAGTGGTTAATGCCTCTAATATTGAAAAGGATTGGAATTGGATTAGCGGTTTCAATTCTAAAAATGTGGATATGGAAAATATCAGCGATAAAACTTGCCTACTTGCTATACAAGGACCAAATGCATGTAAAATTTTGCAGACATTGGTAGATGTAGATATAATGAATTTGAAATACTACACTTTCGTAAAAGGAAAGTTTGCAGGTATCGATAATGTTTTAATTAGTGCTACTGGCTATACAGGATCTGGTGGTGTTGAAATTTATTTTGAAGATGCAAATGGTGCTGCAGATAAAATTTGGAATGCCATTTTTGAAGCTGGTGCAGCATCAGGTATGAAGCCAATAGGTTTGGGAGCAAGAGATACCTTACGATTAGAAATGGGTTACTGTTTATATGGTAATGATATTAACGATACAACTTCCCCTCTAGAAGCAGGGCTAGGATGGATTACTAAATTCACAAAAGACTTTACAAATAGAGCCTTCCTAGAAAATCAAAAAGCGATTGGGGTAAGTAAAAAATTAGTTGGATTTGAAATGCTGGAACGTGGCATTCCTCGTCACGATTATATTATAAAAGATGCTGCAGGAAATCCAATCGGAACAGTCACTAGTGGCACTCAAGCACCTTCATTAAATAAAGCCATTGGTCTTGGCTATGTAGCTTCAAATCATGCTGCTGTTGATTCGGAAATTTATATCGACATTAGAAATACATTGGTAAAAGCCAAAGTAGTGAAAGCCCCATTTACGATTTAAGAATTCAAAAGTAAAAATTCAAAAGTCAAAAAATAAGAACAGAATATATTGTCTTATTTTTTGACTTTTGAATTTACGCTACCTATTTATTTTGATTTTTGAATTTTGATTTTTACTTACTCAAGTACCAAATCGTATTACTATTAGTTTCGGCAAATAGATCATTGCTATATTTTCGAATTTCTTCTTCAGTTACTGCATAATATTTTTCTAATTCAGTGTTCATCAAATTAGCATCTCCTAATAATTCATAAAAAGCCAAACTACTAGCCCTACTGCTAATACCCATATCTTCAAAAGCCATGACGCTTTCTGTTTTGTTTTTTACTTTTTGTAATTCTTGTGAAGAAACCAATTCTTTACGAATAATATCGATTTGCTCCATAACTGCGGCCTCAGCCTTAGCCATATCAACACCTTGTACTAATTTACCTTCAATAGTAAATAAGCCGGGATCAACGCTACCATAATGATAGCAATCAATACCCGAAAATAATTGCTGCTCTTTAACCAAAGATTGAAATAATCGAGAAGAACCTCCACCACCCAAAATTTCGGTTAGCAGATCCGCAATATAATAGCCATCATCTAACCTTCCAGCCATATGCCATGTTTTCACAAATGCGTTAACAGGAACATTTGCTCTTATTTCTAAACGATGTGCTTCTTTTTGAACTGGTTCTATAGGTAACAGACGATGGTATTTCTCACCGCTATCAATCGGGCCAAACCATTTATCTGCTAAGGCTTTCACTTCTGCAGCTGGCATCGGACCTGCCACTACCAATATGGCGTTTGCAGGACAATAGTGTTTTTTAAAAAACTGTTTAACATCTTCAATCTTTGCATCTTCCACATGCTTCAACTCTTTTCCTATGGTCATCCAACGATAAGGATGCACAGAGAATGCTAGTTCACGCATTTTATGCCAAAGATCGCCATAAGGTTTATTGATATAGTGTTCCTTAAATTCTTCGCAAACCACTTTACGCTGTACTGATAAACTTTTCTCACTAAATGCCAAGCTTAACATCCTATCACTTTCCAACCAAAAAGCAGTTTCTAAATTCTGAACTGGCACCTGACAATAATAATTGGTTAGATCATTAGTGGTATAGGCATTGTTTTCGCCTCCAGCAACCTGCAAAGGGGCATCATAATCCGGAATATTTACACTTCCCCCAAACATTAAGTGTTCGAACAAATGAGCAAAACCTGTTTGTTCTGGATTTTCGTCACGCGCACCTACATCGTACAAAACATTCACAACAGCCATGGGAGTTGAATTGTCTTCATGTACAATTAATTTCAATCCATTATCTAAAACAAAACGTTGATATGTTATCATAGTATTTAAAACGAGCCTGCAAAATAAGCAATGCTTGCTATTTTAGTAATAAGAATTCACAATTGTCACTTTTTCCTAATATCTTTTACTCGCATATTAAGTATCATAGGTTCTTTATTTCTAATAATTACTACCCTTACTTTTCCAAAATTATTCTGAAATAGGTTTTTATAAGATTGAATATTTTTGGAATAATTATTTTCTATAGAAAAGATCACATCACCTGTTTGAAAGCCAGCTATATCAGCAGGAGAACCGGGAATAATATCAATGATTTTGATTTCAGAATCAACCTGATAAATACCCAAGCCAGTATAAGCATAATCAAAATTTTCAAATGAATGTGAATTAGGTTTAATGTAAATACTTTGTTCCGGATAATTGAGAATCAGATTAAATCTACGTAGCAAATCATTGCCAATTAACCCACCTAAGAGTGGATAGGATGTTACATTAAACTCATCTTCAAAAATATGGGTGGGCACTTGTTTAAATTTGTATGGACCAATTCTCACCTCTTTTAAAACGGTCAACTCCATTACTTTTTTTCCCCCCAACCCTTCTGCTTGTGTTGTATAATGCGGGCTGCTTTTATTTATAATCGAACTATCTTCTACAAAATCTTTTGACATCAGAAAACATAAGCCTGCCCCGGTATCGAAAATAAATCGCTCTGTTATATCTCTAGTATCTTTTAGTACTCCCGTAATTAAAGGTAAATTGGAAAAATCAGGATGTATCAAATAACCTCCTCTAGGATATTTGATCACACCTGGCGAATACACTTCAATAATCATATCATCATAATTCACTTTTATAATATACCGTCTCAAAAAACTATAACCAATTACTCCATCAATTTTTACTCCATATACGCTTGACAATAAATCATAATTGTTGATATGAAAATCAAGGTGCTGAACATCTAACCCCTGCAAATGAAGTGTATGATCATAGACAAAATCTACCAACCTTGACCCTGCAATTCCACGAAGAGTCTTATTACTCTTAGAAACTGGAAAGCCTATTTCAGCAACCGTTGTAGAATCTAATGAAATACCCCCACTACCCGTATCAAGTATAAAATTTAAGGAATCGGTAGAGTTGTCTACCCTTGCTTTCAATACTACGATTCCTCCATTTAACAATAGAAAAGGAAATCGAGTAAGAAGCTTTGCAGGTGCAGGTACAAATTCTTCTTGGGCATGAAGATTCATATTGTACAATAAGATAATGGACAATATGAACAAGTAACCCTTTTTCATATTATTGAATATACAAAAAAATAAATATTACTTATTTACCATTTATGGAAACTTAAATATCCTTTATCAAGAGTAAAAATGGGCTGGTTAGGTATGTTAGTCCTAACTTTGCGATAGTTAAATTTTAAAAAAGATGCAATTATCAGAACTATACAAAAAAGCATTGGCCTTCGATTTTTTAACAGTGGAAGAAGGTATGTTTTTATTTGAACATGCTCCTTTAACTGAATTAATGAACGTAGCTGATGAGTTGAGAAAGCTACAAGTTCCTCATGGCAAAGTATCCTGGCAAATCGATCGTAATGTAAATACAACCAACGTTTGTATCGCGAATTGTAAATTTTGCAATTTTTATAGAATACCCGGACATGTAGATGCCTATATCACTGATATGCCTACTTATCGTATAAAGATTGAAGAGACCCTGAAATATGGTGGCGATCAATTGTTACTTCAAGGAGGACATCATCCCGAACTAGGATTGGACTTTTATACCAATATCTTCCGGTCAATCAAACAAGAATATCCAAATTTAAAATTACACACACTCGGACCACCAGAAGTTGCACATATCAGCAAACTGGCAAAAATGAGTCACTACGATACCTTAAAAGCTTTAAAAGAATCAGGCATGGATTCTTTACCAGGTGCTGGTGCAGAAATATTGATTGATCGTGTACGCAGACTTATATCGAAAGGTAAATGTGGCGCGGATGAATGGCTTGAAGTTATGCATCAAGCACATAACCTTCGTATCACTACCAGCGCTACTATGATGTTTGGTCATGTAGAAACGATAGAAGAAAGATTTATTCACCTTGTAAAAATTAGAGACACCCAAAGCAAAAAACCTGCTGATGCTAAAGGATTCTTAGCATTTATTCCTTGGACATTTCAGGACGCAGATACTTTATTGGCAAGAATAAGAGGGGTTCATAATTTAATTACTCCCGACGAATATATCCGCATGATTGCGATGAGTAGGATTATGTTACCTAATATCAAGAATATTCAGGCAAGTTGGCTTACAGTAGGTAAACAAACTGCACAAATTTGTTTACACGCAGGGGCAAACGATTTTGGAAGCATTATGATTGAAGAAAACGTAGTGAGTGCAGCAGGTGCTCCACATCGATTTACCTACCTAACTATCCAGGAGGCTATCAAGGAAGCCGGATTTGAACCACAGCTTCGTAACCAACAATATGAATGGCGCGAAATTCCTGAATCAATACAGGAACAAACCATTAACTATTAATCTTTCCCTAAAGGCCTCTTAATTGAGGCCTTTTCTTTTACATTTTATTGATACACAACATTATTTTGTTATATTACGTTTTAGAAAGTTAAGGTTACTTAGCAATTGAAAGAATTCCATGAATATTTTTAAAGCCCTTATCTGTTTAGATTATTACAATCTAAGAATTCAACATAGGACTAGAGAAGTTGGCTCCGGAAGCGTTCACAGAATTGGCATCGCCTGGATCTGCAACATTTTAACATTAATTGGATCGTATTTTATATATTTCAAACTCCACAATCAATCAGATGTGGTGTATGATACACTTTCTGAATTACATTACTACGTTTTAGCAGGAAGAGCCATCATTATTGTACTTCTTTCTATCATTTATCTCTTAGCTTTTACCATTTATGGCGACAAAAACACCATTCAGTCTACCCTCAAAACATTTATAAGTCTGTTGCCAGAACAACAAGAAAGAATTGCTAAAAGTGCCAATATATATTTTACTACCTCCTGGGTCTTATTTTTGATTGTCTCCGCCATTATTGTTTATCTGTTCAAAATTCAATAAAATAGACTTAGCTTTTTGGTAATCTCATCAATTATTATCTGAACGGCGAATGATCGTCAAACATATTTTTTTCCTTTGTTGTAACAAAAAAGCGATAAGCCCGTATTATATCCAAAGGCCAACAAATCATCACAGATCAGCTGCTTATGACCGAGAATGAATACAATCAATGTGTTAATCAATACGCCGATAACGTATATCGGTTTATTGTAAAAAACCTCCGACACGAGGAAGACGCAAGGGACATTGTGCAATCGGCATTCGAAAAAATGTGGCGTAATAGGGATTCGGTAGAAACATCCAAATCAAAATCATTCCTATTTACTGTAGCCTATAATCAGATGATCGATCATATAAGAAAATCAAAAAGAATTCAATTAAAGGAAGACTTTTATGAAGATGGTCGCTCACAAGATCAGCAACATTCGAATATGAAAAAAACGTTGATGCAGGCATTGAATAGATTAAATGAGACTCAGAAAAGTTTGGTGATGTTGAAAGATTATGAAGGATATAATTATGAAGAGATTGGACAAATTATGGATTTAACAGAGAGTCAGGTTAAAGTGTATTTGCATCGTGCACGTTTAGCATTACGCAATTACTTAGTGAGTCCAGAAAACGTAAGATAAAGATTCGATAAATTTCGAAATATGAACATCAACCGATTAAATTACGAAAATTATTTTCTGCTTTATGTAGACGGGGAACTGTCTGCTACAGAAATGCAAGCGGTTGACTTTTTTACAGCAGAGAATAAGGATTTGGCTGATGAATTAAAGATGCTTCACCAAACCAAATTACCAGAAGAAGCCTTCCATTTCGAGAACAAGTCATCACTACTAAGAACAACATCGGAACATATCAATAGGATCAATTGTGAAGAAAAGTTTTTGCTTTTTATTGACAATGAATTAACAGAACAAGAAAAAGCAGAAACTTTGCATTTTGTTTCAGCTCATCCGTCAAATCAAGATCTGTTTGAAACAATTAAACAAACAAAACTACCGTTTGAAAATATTGTTTTCCCCGATAAAGAAACTTTATATAGAAAAGAAGAACACAAGAAACCTATTATTGTTATGCAATGGTGGAAACTCGCAGCAGCTGCTGCGATAATAGGAATAATGGCAATAATAGGAATATTTGTTCCTCTTAATCGCCCTTCCACTTCATCAGTGGTTAAGACTAATAATACAATTCCAAATAAGCTTAATAAGTCTCTGACTGAACAATCCAATTTGTTACAAAATAAAATTAATGATCAAACTCAGTTTGCTAAAAGCAAAAACCTGGTAACTACTAAATCGGAAAACATAATAAAGGAAAAAAATAATCTTGACTTAGCTGTTATTATAGATCCCTTAGTTGCTAATAAAGAGAATACAAAACATATTGAAGCACAGGAAACCATTGCCTTAAACTCATCTAATTCCCATGCCTCAAATTACACCCCTGTCATTAGTGTTGAATCAAACAATCATGCGAGCCTCTTAACACTCAATAATAATCGTTTAGAAGACTCGGTCAACCCTAACTATGCTAATACAGCCGTTTACAAAGAATTAGATACAGATGATGAAAGAAAGAGTTTATATGTAGGATCGGTTGAAATTAATAAAGATAAATTACGTGGTTTTTTACGTAAAGCTTCTAGCCTATTGAAAGGAAAAAATAAAAACGAGGAAGAAAAAATCGAAATATCCAATAGCCACTCATTAGAATAAAAAACAAATACTATGAAAAGACTTATAATTTTATTTGTAACCGCAATGGTTACCACGATAAGCTTCGCACAAATAGATAGCTCAACTTACAATACTGATACCGTTAAGGTAGGAAATTTTGTGATTATTAAAAAGAATAAAGGTTCCTCAGAAACACAAACAAGTATCTGGCATGATTGGGATAAAACAGTAGATGTAAAAATTGAACGTCGACCACGCAAAAAATCTAACATAAGTACCAATTGGTGGATCATGGATTTGGGATTTGCCAATTTCCGTGATGAAACAAATTATACCTATGCGCAAGCTGGGCCATATTTCAAAAGTTTTGGTCCCCAAACTTATAACCCGCAAGATGGCAAAGTAAATCAGAATAGTTATCAGTTGAATACTGGCAAATCAAGTAACGTAAATATTTGGCTCTTCATGCAAAAACTAAATGTTTATAAGCATGTAGTGAATTTAAAATATGGTTTAGGGTATGAAATGTATAATTTTCGATACGACAGCAGATTAAGCTACCGAAAAGATCCTATCGCATATGTTTACAACGATAGCATTTCATTTTCAAAAAACAAATTGTATATCGGTTATTTAACCGTGCCCTTCATGATTAATTTTAATACGACCCCGGATCATAGAAATGGATTTAATTTCAGTTTAGGTATGAGTGCTGGGTATTTAATAGCTAGCCTTAATAAACAAATTAGTGCGGAACGTGGGAAACAAAAAGTAAATGGAGACTTTAGTTTTGAGCCTTGGAGATTAGCTACAATTGGAGAAATTGGTTTAGGCCCCATTCGATTATATGGCTCATACAGCATCAATAAATTACAAAAAGACATCACAAGGGTAGAACAGTATCCTTATACAGTAGGTATCCGCTTCAGCAGATGGTAATAACTCGTTATCAATAGTTTCTCATGTTATAACGCCCCTTTTCTAAGGGGCGTTTTGGTTATAAAATGTATAAAATTTTGTATTTAATATTCAAAAACAATCTTTTACTTTATGTTGCATTTAATTTTAAACCCCCTTTATGAAAAAGTACTCATTATACCTCATGCTTTTGGGCATTCTGGCAATGAATACTTCTTTTAGAATTCCTTATCGCTTTGAGTTAAAAAAACCTGATAAAAACAGTTTTACGGTAGTTATCAGTAAGAGTAAATATTCACTCACATTAATTGATGCTTCAGGACAATGGATCTCAAGTTATCCTGTTGTTTTTGGAAGTAAGGACCTGGGCGATAAAATGATGCAGGGCGATCGTAAAACCCCTGAAGGCACTTTTCATATTGTTGCCAAAAGAAAGCACGAAAAATGGAATCGATTTATTTCTATCGATTATCCAAATGCTGAGAGTATTGAAAAATTCAATGCCAGAAAAGCTGAGGGTATTATTCCTGCCAATGCTAAAATCGGCGGTGAAATAGGCATTCATGGAGTCTGGCCTCATGAAGATTATGCAATAGATCAATATCAAAACTGGACGGAAGGTTGTATTAGCACCAAGAATAATTATATCCAGGAGTTATTTGATATTTTACCAATTGGAACAACCGTAATTATTGAGCGTTAGATTTTAATTAAGAAACCCACTAACCGTGCTTAACCATTTAGTTGGCTCATTTTTGCAGAGGCTCTGATGCCCACTTTGAGCATAAATCATGATGAATTTATTATGACTAGCTAAATTTTTATAGATTGTATTTGTTTCGGTTTCAGTTACACGTAAATCATGCAAACCCCACTGTAATAAGACAGGGCAATTTACTTTTGAAGCAAAATTTTGTGGACGAAAATTAAATGCCCAATTACCTTGTTCAACTCCTCCCCAAAAAGTAAGTAATACACTGAATGGATTTTCTGGAATATGCATGGTTCTTAAGCGCCCTTTTACAGCATCCTCTAAAGTACCAAAAGGCATTTCCAAAATAATTTTATTGGGTTTGATATTAAACTGATTTACGGCAGATAAAATAGTTGATGCTCCAAGAGAAATTCCCCAAAGCACTATATTTTTTTCTCCCCCAATTTTTATATATTCATAAGCTGCTTTTACATCTTTCGCTTCATCAAAACCTACCGTACAAACTTCACCTTCACTATTTCCATGTGCCCTGAAATCGGTCATGAATACATTCCATCCCATTTCATGAAAAGCTGTGGCTTCCTTGATCATACCACTTTTACTACTTCCATGTCCATGAAATAATAGTATTGTACCCTTTGCATTACTATCAGCTTTAGCATACCAACTTTCCAGTTTAACACTATCGAGGGTTTTAATAGTGATGGTTTCGTGTTTTACTTGAAATGAATCTACTACTTTACTTTTCGAATATTTTACACCTATAAATATAGCATCAGTTTTTTCTAAAATGCTCATCTGATCGGGCTTTTTAGCAGGGGGAATTCCAGCATAAAAATGAGTGAACTTATAGGCATGAAAAGATGCCATAATATTCAAGAGAATAAATAGACTAACAAAGAAATATAGGGTCTTCTTAAGCCATTTTGGAAACATGCAATTTGAATTTTATTAACCAATTTTATTGGCACCGAAATAAGGTAATAATACTTCTGGTAAATGAATCCCTTCTTCTGTTTGAAAATTCTCTAATAAGCAGGCCATAATTCTTGGCAATGCTAAAGAGCTTCCGTTCAGAGAATGTGCTAATTGTGTTTTACCAGATGCATCTTTGAAACGACACTTCATTCTGTTGGTTTGATAGCTTTCAAAGTTTGAAACACTACTTACTTCCAGCCAACGTTCTTGTGCAGCACTATACACTTCAAAATCATACGTGATGGCAGAAGTGAATCCCATATCGCCACCGCATAATCGAAGGATCCGATAAGGTAATTGCAACGATTGTAATAATTTTTCAACGTGAGCAATCATCTCATTTAGTACTTCATAACTTGTTTCGGGGTGAACTATTTGTATCACTTCCACTTTATCAAATTGATGCACCCTATTCAATCCTCGCACATCTTTTCCAAAACTTCCCGCTTCTCTTCTAAAACAAGGAGTATAAGCCGTCATCTTTATCGGCAAATCAGATTCTTTCACAATGGTATCACGATAAATATTGGTAACGGGTACTTCTGCTGTTGGAATTAAATAAAAATTATCTGCAGTAGCATGGTACATCTGTCCCTCTTTATCTGGAAGTTGTCCTGTTGCAAAAGCACTAGCTTCATTTACCATAAAAGGCGGAATATACTCTGTGTAACCTGCTGATATATTATAATCCAGGAAAAAGCTAATTAAAGCTCTTTGCAATTTTGCTCCCTTCCCTTTATATAAAGGAAATCCGCTTCCAGTAATTTTTGCACCGGTTTCGAAATCTACTAAATCATAGGTTTTTATCAAATCCCAATGGGGAACTGCTCCAGCATAAAGAGCAGGCTTTTGTCCTCCTTCGCGCACAATTACATTTTCTTCCGGAGATTTACCTTCTGGCACTTCTTTATAGGGCAGATTGGGCAATAAAACCAGATTTGCGAGTAAATCCGATTCTACTTTAGCCATTTGATCTTTCAAAGGTTCAAGGGTTGCTTTCCATCCCGCAACATCAGTTTTGGTAGCTTCTGCTGCCTCTTTATTCCCTTGAGCCATAAGTTTACCAATCTCTTTCGATGCTGCATTTACTTTGGCCTGGGTGTTGTCGAAATCGTTCTGCAAACGCTTTCTATCATCGTCCAGCGAAACAATCAGATCTACCAGATCTAGTTGCTTAAACTGTTTTACTGCCAGTCTTTTCTTCACTTCTGCCAGGTTATTACGCAGAACATGCACTTGTAACATAGAATCAATTTTTGCAAATATAACTTTTGCAAGCTGATGAAAGCATCCTTGAACCTTTTACCTTTGCAACTATGTTTATTCAAGATGATTTACAACAACGATGGTGGAGTTTAGAAGCCAGACTAGTAGAACGATTTGGCAAAAAACCGGATCTGGAAGCCGTTTTATTCCTAATTGGGATGCAAGAAACCGGTTTTATAGTAGAAAAAATCAGTAAAGAACAAAAACAGGACCTGATGCATATTGCGGTTTGTACCGTTTTAGGCCAGAGCGGTTATTATGTAAAAGAGGGCAATGATGAAGATGGGTGGCCTCATTTTAAACAATTGAAAGAATTACCAGTGCATGACCTTCGTGAACAGGAAGACTTTTTAAAAGACCATGTATTGTTATACTTCGGGCAAATGGGCTTTTAATTTTTTACTACTTCCTATATTCTTCTAATTTTATACAATATTTGCAACAATAAAAACTAAAACATGAATTTTCCTGCCACATTAAAGTACACTAAAGACCATGAATGGATTCTTTTGGAAGGCAATACTGCAACCATTGGAATTACCGATTTTGCACAACACGAATTAGGTGATATTGTTTATGTAGATATCAATACCGTTGGTAAAACTTTAGCTTCTGAAGAAATCTTCGGAACAGTTGAAGCAGTTAAAACTGTGAGTGATCTTTTCCTACCTGTTGCTGGTACCGTATTATCTATCAATCCCCTTTTGGAAAAACAACCAGAATTGGTGAACACCGATCCCTATGGTGATGGCTGGATGATAAAAATGGAAGTTTCCAATATCGAAGATATAGCAGCGCTAATGAGCCATGAAGCTTATGGAGCATTAGTTGGTTAAAATATAGTTAACTGCATACACAAAGTTTTATCTTCGTGTATGCAGTTTTTTAGAAATTACCCCTTCCTCCCTGCTGTACTTTTTTTTATAATTACAGTAGTTCTATTAACCCTACCCGGGTCTAGTTTTCCTAAGTCGCATTTATTTGATATCCCCTTTTTCGATAAATGGGTACATATCGGAATGTTCAGCACACTATGTTTTCTATTCACTTTCCCTATTGTGCATTTTTCTATTAGTGATTCGAAAAAAAGGCAATGGTTTTGGATCATTCTTTTCTCAGGGATTATATATGGCGTATTGATGGAGTTTGTACAGAAATACTGGGCTATTAACCGAAGTTTTGATATCCTAGATATGGTTGCCGATTCAATAGGTAGTTTGCTGGCATTAATAATCAGCTATCAAATACTTAATAGAAAAATAAAGCTTAAGTCCTAAAAAAAAGATTGGCCTCTGTGGAAACAGAGGCCGCAACCAAAACTAACTGCTTATGAGAAAAACTTTTATGATAATTTGTTAAATACTTTATGGCAAATTGAATGCCAAAAATTTAAAAGGATTGTTAATAGTACTTTAGACTAACAACTAACCCTCTTTGTTGATACAAAGCTCTACCATAAAGACTAAAAAAAATGTCAAGGGATTAAGAAGAATTTGTTAAGACTACGGACAGTCAACTACATTAACTGCAGATTGATTCATAACCGGACTAACCATTGGGATATTTAAATTCAAACCTCTCAAAATGAGTAAGATAGCCATTGTAGCCACAAAAAAAGGAATGGCTTTTTTCATATTATTCCGCACATTAAGGCTGATAAAACTGCCGAAATAGGTAAGTAGAAACATGGCCGGAAAAGTTCCAAGTCCAAAAAAGGTCATAAATAATATTCCCCCTAATAAATTACCAGCAGCCATTGCCCCTGTTATAGCTAAATAAACCATGCCACAAGGTAATAATCCATTGGCCATTCCTAAAATAAGCATGCCGTACAATTGCTTTTTTGGGATATTAATGGCGATAATATTTTGCAACTTTTCTTGAAAACGATCAATCAATTTCAGATGAAATAATTTCTTACTAAAAGTATTTTGCAATAAAATAAGTAAAATAATACAGCCAAGAGTAATTGAAAAATACTGTTGTAAACCTGCGAGATAAAATTGCCTTCCTACAAACCCAAAAAACAAACCTAGTAAGGTATACAATAGAATCCTACCTAAATGATACAATAGTATTCCAACTAATTTTTTATGTGCCGGCAAATAGTACACTGGAAGAGATAACGCAATTGGACCACACATACCTACACAGTGGAAACTGCTAACAATTCCTAATCCAAAACCTGATATTAATAATTCCCAGGTCATTTTAATGAATCACAATTTTCTGTTCTGCATAATAAAGTTCTTTCCCAAGTTGCCAATTAATTTTTAATTCATAAGCACCTTTCTGAACAGCCTTCTTCAAAAATATTTGTTTGTTAGTTGAATCAACTTGTAATGCAGTATGGTAATCATTTCGATCATCAGTGATACAATAAAAAAATACCTCTCCAGAAAGAGCAAGGCCTTTTTGTTCTTGTGGCAAATGTATAATAACTGCATCTGCATCTTGTGCTATTGCAACTTCACTAATTTTGGAGGCATTTTTAATTCTATCAATTCTATCTTGGTATCGCAATTCATCTTTGTAATAATCTTTGCTTACTAAATCGTATTTAGTGGTAACAGCTCGATATACTAAGTATCCGATGAACGATCCAAAAACAATAAACACTACCACTAATTTATTTCCCCAGTTCATTGTTTAAATATTTTAAATGAATGACTTTGTTTAAGATACTTCAATTCTATCAATTGAATGATCCGTATTACTATTAAATTTCGTCCATTTATTTTGTTAATACAAAATAACACTTAGCTGTAAGAGCGTGTATATAAAAATGTATTGCGGATAATTTTTATCCGCAATACAAAATATAGCAAGCAACCTAGTTAGATCTTATTTAGTTGTTGCAGCTTTTGAGGAATCAGTTGCCGCAGGTGCACTAGCTCCAGCACCGCCTTTCTCATCATATAAAGTGCCCTGAGGTGCTTTTGGAACCAACGGCTTGGTTCCCACTAAAGATTTTATAAAACTAGCCAATTGGGCAATCTGGGTGGGAGAATAATCGTCCTTCCAACTCTTCATACCTTTTTCCGGATAACCATATTTAATAGTTTTAAAAATATCTTTAATACTACCACCATGTATCCAGTAATTATCTGTCAAATTTGGTCCAACCAAACCACCGCCATCAGCCATATGACATGCTGCACAAATAGTACTAAAAATTTGTTTTCCCGCATCCAGATCTGCAGTTGAGGTAAGATAGGTAACCGAATTTTCATCCACCTTACTGGCAGTCTTTTTCAGGTACTCTTCTTTATCTGCAGCAGCTTGTTCTAATGAGATTGCTAATTCTTCTTTACTTAATGGAGCAGATTTAGCAACATGATATCTGTACAAATAAAGCCCTGCAAAAATAATTGTAATATAAAATCCATATAACCACCATGGAGGAAGACGATTGTCTAACTCTCTAATGCCATCATAATCATGTCCTAAGTCAATGGAAGACTCTTCTTGTATTGGTTTGAAACTATTAAAATTATCCCACCATTTTAAGAAAGAAAAAGATTTAGTGGAAGCAACTTCAGCTGCCTCAGCATTAACGGCTGCTTCTCTCGACAATAATTTCTTAAGGTTAATTAATAATACCCAAAGGATTAATAATTCCAAGAAAATCACAGACACCAATACATAGAATGATGTTAAAGATAAACCAGCAATAGAAGTTTCTTCAACAACTGTTGCCGCAGCTGCTGGTGCATCTGCAGCAAAAAGAGTAGTACTAGTAAGACAAATCAGACCAATTAATAAAAATTTGCCGGGTGCATGACCACCTTTTTTGCGTTCATCTTTATAGCGTTGAAGATACACTTGGGCGGCCCCAAGTATTACATTGGCCAAAAGGCCAATGGCTAATAATAATCCCACTATTATTACTAGCAGTACTTGTGCCAAAGGATTGGATAATTCCGAAGCCTTTGGTGGGCCGGCCGCAAATGCATCATTTGAACTAAAACCGATAGAAATCACAACTACCAGGGCTTTAACCCAATAAGATATGGAAGAATATTTTTTAAACATGTCAGTTGATTTAAGGTTTGGCTTAATTATCAAGGGGTAAATGATTAATTTTTTCGAGCGATTTTTTATCTGAAGTCATCACCCAAATAGTCATCCCTACAAAGAATGTAAAGAAGATGGTTAATGAACTCAACCCATAAATATCAACACCCGTAATCGTTTCCAAATAATGTATGAATTTCATAATCCCTTTATTATTTTTTCATCAGCGATTGTTTTGTAACAATCGCTGATGAGACTTTTAATTTGTTAAAGCATCCACTGTTGGCTTTGATACATTTTTAATATCAGCTCCTACTCTTTGCAGATATGCAATGAGGGCAAGAATCTCTGTATTTGTACCAGCTTCTAATTTTTCTGCTTTCAATCCAGTTTGAATTTTTTTCGCTTGCTCAAATAGATCTGCATTGGCTTGCAGGTCGTATCCTTTTGAATAAGGCACACCTAATGTGGTCATTGCTCTAATTTTAGCTGGAGTTATGGCAGTATCAATTTTGTTTTCATATAACCAGGTATAAGAAGGCATAATAGATCCAGGACTCATACTTTGAGGATCTTGCATATGATTAAAGTGCCAGCTATCAGGATACTTTCCACCTATACGAGCTAGATCTGGCCCTGTTCTTTTACTACCCCATTGGAATGGATGATCATAAACGAACTCGCCTGCTTTACTGTATTCGCCATATCGAGCCACTTCATCTCGGAATGGACGAACCATTTGAGAGTGACACAAATAACATCCTTCACGGATATATATATCTCGTCCTTGCAATTCGAGTGGCGTATACGGTTTAACAGCAGCAATAGTAGGAATATTGCTCTTGATCAAGAAGGTCGGAACTAATTCCAAAATACCTCCAATAGCTACTGCTACTAAACTAAATAATAACATTTGAATTGGTCTTGCTTCAATCCATCTATGCCAGTATTGTTTACTATGCGTTTCAACATGTTTTTCTAAAGCAGGTGCTTCTGCAGCTTCGTCGGCAATTAGACTTCCTGCTTTCACAGTTTTTACTAAATTATAAACCATCATTAATACACCCGTAAAGTATAATAAACCACCAATACTTCTAGTAATATACATTGGAATAATATGGGTAACAGTTTCTAAGAATTGGAATTTCAAAGTTCCTTCTGGAGTAAATTGTTTCCACATCAATGCCTGAGTAAACCCAGCCCAATACATAGGAATTACATATAAAATGATACCAATCGTACCAATCCAAAAGTGATTGGTGGCTAATTTCTTAGAGTACAAAGGAGTATTGTAAATTCTAGGTATTAACCAATAAAGAATTGCGAAGGTTAGGAAACCATTCCATCCCAATGCTCCAACGTGCACATGCGCAATAGTCCAGTCTGTAAAGTGCGTAATCGCATTTACACTTTTGATACTCAACATCGGCCCTTCAAAGGTTGACATACCATAACAGGTAATCGCAACCACCATGAATTTTAAAATAGGATCTTCTCTCACTTTATCCCATGCACCGCGTAAAGTAAATAAACCATTCAGCATACCACCCCATGAAGGAGCAATCAACATGATACTGAATACGGTACCTAAGCTTTGCGCCCAATCGGGTAAAGCTGTATATAATAAGTGGTGTGGACCTGCCCATATGTACAAGAAAATCAAAGCCCAGAAGTGTATAATTGATAAACGATAACTATAAACTGGCCTATTTGAAGCTTTAGGTAAGAAATAATACATCACTCCTAAATAAGGAGTGGTTAAAAAGAATGCCACCGCATTATGTCCATACCACCATTGTACCAACGCATCTTGTACCCCTGCATAAAAGCTATAACTCTTCAACCAACTAAATGGCAATTCAAATGAGTTTACAACGTGAAGCATGGTAACTGTAATCCATGTAGCTATATAAAACCAGATGGCAACATATAGATGACTTTCTCTGCGTTTAAGTATGGTACCAAACATATTAATACCAAAAACAATCCAAATTAATGCAATCAAAATATCAATTGGCCATTCTAATTCGGCATATTCTTTACCAGAAGTATAGCCTGCCAATAAAGTAATAGCAGCCAGAACAATAATTAATTGCCAACCCCAGAAATGGATTTTTCCTAACACGTCACTGAACATTCTTGCTTTACATAATCGTTGCAATGAATAGTAAACGCCCATAAATATTCCATTTCCTACGAAGGCGAAAATAACCGCATTGGTGTGAACAGGTCTTACCCTACCAAATGTGGTGAAGGGCAATCCGAAATTGGCAGCTGGCAGATAGATTTGCACAGCTATCAATAGACCGGCAAGCATACCTACAACGCCCCATAAAATGGTAGCAAAGGCAAATTGCTTTACAATCCGGTTGTCATAATAGAACTTTTCTACTTGCATGTGGATAGATTGGTTTTGGTTTGGTATTAGCGATGATTATAAGATTTAAAGGGATTCGACTTTTGCTGGATCTGTACTTTCCTTTGCAGGAACTGAATCAAGCAACATCCGCATAGGCGGACTCATTTCGTCGTCATACTGTCCAGTTTTAACACTCCATAAGAAGGCTACTAAAAACAGCGCGGCTACAGATATACTAGCCAATAAAAGGATAATAATAACACTCATAGTGGGTGGTGTTGTATTGTTAGTAAAAGTATAGGTGTATCAATGACCAATCCATGACAATACTCAACAAGCTTAATGATATTTATCATGTTTTATGAAAAATCAACCCATATTCAAATTTCGAATCTGATTATTTAAGCCCCATTTTCCAACTCAAAAGATTGCTTGCCCCAAAACTGATGAGTAAAATGGTTAGGCTGCTTGCTGGCATCAAAATAGCTGCAACCATGGGCGATAAATGACCACTCACTGCAAAAGACTCCCCTACTATATTGTAAAGTATAGAAACAATAAATGCAGTCCACACCAATACCTTATTTGCTTTACACAAGTGTAAAAACTGGTGAAATCTAGGAAGCATGGAAGCTCCTAGGATAACATCACTAGCTGGCGTAAATGTGGCTGTATTTTCAGTGATGGCTATTCCAACATCTGCTTGCTTGAGTGCACCTGCATCATTTAACCCATCTCCCACCATCATTACTTTTTTCCCAGAAGCCTGAATCATTTTAATAGCTTCTAATTTATCCTCTGGCCTTTGATGAAATAAAATGGGGGTATCCTTTCCTAATAAATTTTCTAAATATTCTTTTTCTCCTGCATTATCTCCACTGAGTATTGAAATGGGATACCCAAGTTTTCGAAGTCGTTTCATGATTGTTGGAACCTGCTCTCGATAATGATTTCTAAAACCAAATCTACCTAGTACAGTTCCATTAACAGAAATAAAAACGGCTGAACCCAATGCGCCTCCTTGTTCTACTTTTTTTACAAAAAAAGCAGACCCCAGTTTCAATTTTTCTCCTTCTACAGTTCCTTCAATTCCTTTACCAGGAATCTCATTAAAATCGACCACTTGAATATTTTGAGAATCCAATTGCTTAGCCCAGATGGTAATTGCCTTACTCATGGGATGTGTTGAGTGAGAGGCTAATATTGCAATTTTTCTTTTAATGGAATCATTCAAAATTTCACCATCATAATTAATGTCTTGATATCTACCCGTTGTAAGTGTTCCCGTTTTATCAAATACGATATAATTGATATTGGCTATGTCTTCAATAGTTTGAGCATTTCGAAGATAGAATTGGTTACGCCCCAATCTTCTTAAGATATTCCCATTCGTATAAGTATTACTTAATAAAAGCGAACAAGGACAGGCTACAATTAAAACAGAGGTAACTACATGTCCAATTTTTGTTGGATCAATTACCCACCAATATATAGCAGCAGATATAGCGATGGCAAATAAAATCCAGGTGAAATAACGGCTTAATAAATGAACGAAGGAACGTTCATCATCATTTTTATCGCGTTGAAATTCGGACCGATTCCAGAGTTTAGTTAAATAACTTTGAGATACTTCTTTTATCACTAGTAATTCAATATTGCTTCCAATTTGTTTGCCACCTGCATATACAATTTCTCCCATTTCTTTTTCAACTGGAACAGATTCACCTGTTACAAAACTATAATCGATTAAAGCCTTTCCCCTGGTTAATATACCATCAGCAGGAATAAGTTCCTGATGATGTATCAAAAGAGTATCATCTAAAACAATGTCTGGCAAAGCAACCGACTCAGATTGATCGTTTTTAATTCTTGTAACTGCAATAGGGAAATAAGCAGTATAATCTCGCTCAAAACTCAATTGCTGATAAGTTTTATCCTGTAATACTCTACCAATCAACATAAAGAAAACGATACCTGTCATGGAATCAAAATATCCAGCCCCTGTTTCACTAAATACTTCATATAAGCTTCTCCCAAATGCTACTACAACAGCTAAAACAATGGGCGCATCGATATTCAAAAAACCATGCTTCAAACTTTTCCATGCGCTGATATAAAATTCAGAACTGCTATAAAAGAAAACGGGCAAACTTAATATT
Source organism: uncultured Bacteroidota bacterium (assembly GCA_903927185.1). Lineage (GTDB taxonomy): Bacteria > Bacteroidota > Bacteroidia > Chitinophagales > Chitinophagaceae > Sediminibacterium. The sequence continues at coordinate 89,463 of CAIYLW010000084.1, read as the reverse complement.
ACATTCATGTACCTAAAAGTGCCTTGCAAAAACAACTCCTGAGAATCTATTCCGAGGTATTCAGGAAAACTAAACAGCATAATATTTGCAAAACAAAATCCTGCAACACCTAGCTTATATATCTTAGACATATTAAGACTTGGACGTTGCTTTTTTAAGTCTTTAAAACTGATATACGGTTCGTATCCAATTGAGGTTAATAATTCAGCCACTTGACGCATCGAAACTTTTCGGTGATCAAATACAATATCTGCTTCTTTTCTTTCGAAATTCACTTTCGATCCAATTATATGTTCATTCAGCCTATGCAAATTCTCAAGCAGCCACAAACAGCTACTACAGTGCATTTGCGGCAAATAGAAGTTTACATGAGTTTCCGAATCGTTTGTAAAACTTAGTAAGGCATTTTGAATTTTCTGATCATCAAGAAAAGCAAATTTATCTTCGCGGATTTTGATGCGCTGATTGGTTCCTGGATTGTTGCTAATGGTATAATAATCACACATTCCAGTTTTATTCAAAATCTCAAATACCATCTTGCAGCCCTCACAACAAAAATTTTTTTCGTGAGCAATAATCGTTTTCTCATCGCAGTCTTCCCCACAATGATAACATTGCACTACCGATGTTTGTGAAACAGCTATTTCAGGCATGTATTGAATTTACTAATAAATACTTATTGATGGGGGAATTATATCTGATTCAATTAATGGTTCGACTTACCCGTAATTTTAGGGTACAATAAACTGCCTTCTAAATGTATCCATTGATACACTTTGCTTTCCAGTTGAAACATTTCGTTGACACATTCTCTCCAGTCTTTGTGCCAGGATGGTTGGATATTATAATCTTGTAATAAATGCCTTAACTTCTGAAGTAAGTTGGTAATTACTTGCTGACGTTGATGTATTGTTTCAAGTGCAGGAGCTTGTAAAAGATTTCCTGCTTCCTTAGTAGTTTTATTTTTTACATTCTTTTTTATTGCAGGGAAAATAATTCCTGATTCTTTCAGGAAAAAATGTTTGATCTCATCATTTAATTTCATAAAAATCAAATGAACTAATTCCGACAATGGTATAGAAATATCCTTTCCATAATGATTTGACAATAAGAATATTTCGATTTTACGGCATGATTCAGTAATTGAAGGATGATAATCCTTCAATATGAGTGCACATAACCCTTCCGGGGTTAGCAATTCATTTGAAACTATTTCGTTTTGATTAGTTAACATCTAACTCTATTTACGTGCAAGATATTAACGTATAGAGCTTTAGCAAATGACACTACTCAATAAGATGCATGATTTTTGTCATGTTTTGAATTGCCAATCTGCCCTTTAATCTTGAAGATTTGCTGTCTTTATGAGTTCTTTTTGGCGTAAGATTTTAATTTTTTTCCCATCTAATTCAACCATTCCATCTTTTTTGAATTCAGATAGTAAACGAATGGTAGACTCTGTGGCAGTACCTACTAGATTTGCGATTTCTTCACGCGATAAGCGTACACTTAGTGTAACACCATCTGCTTCAAATCCATAAGTTTCCTTGATGAAAAGTAAAGTTTCTGCTAACCTTTCGCGTATTGGTTTTTGCGCAAGATGCGTGAGTTTCACTTCTGCTTTATGTAATTCATCACTCAATAATTTCATCATCTCAAATGCAAGTCCTGTATCACTTTTGAGCACACTTATGAACAACTCTTTTGGAATAAAACAAACTTGCGTGTCTTCTAATGCAATTGCACTGGCGCTATACCTTTCTCCACTTAAAAGTGCTCGATAACCTAACACATCCCCACCTCTTAATAACCGGATTATTTGTTCTTTCCCATCATCTCCCAGATGAGATAATTTAACCTTACCATCATTGATACAATAAACGCCAAATGGGTAAGATCCTTCGTTAAAAAGGGTTTGCCCCTTCTTATAGATATTACAAATTTTTTGTTCGTTTATCTCCTCGATAAATTCCTGCTTAGCCTTACAAAATACTGATGTAAATCTCTGGGCACAGGACTGACAGGTAGTAGGATCATGAAAGTGGGTCATGAAAAAAATTTATGATTGTTTAAACTAAACATGCAAAATTTCATATAAAATTACACAAACCAACCACTGTTCATAAAAATCATCGATTTTACTAAACAGTTACTTGGGTGCTGCAAGTTAGCTATAAATTGAATATTGGAAAAAGCATTCCCAAAAGAGATCGCTTTTGTGCTTCTAATTTCAACTAATTTAATGAGATTGCCAAAACAGATTAAGTTAATTAATAAAGCATTTAAAAACCTAGTTAATCTTATTTTTACAACCATTATGCCCTATTTTAATTGGAACGATACCATAAATCTTCTTAAAAAAAGCAGTCCTCGAAGATTCTGGAATGCTTGCAAAGTTTACAGTAGTTACCGGCTAACTAGGCTAACAGGCAATCCCATTCAATGGGGATACCCTATTTCTATCTCTTTTGAGCCAACCACTTCCTGTAACCTTCGCTGCCCCGAATGTCCGAGTGGTATGAGGGCGTTTACCCGCCCAACTGGAATGCTGGATCAAAGTTTCTTTAAAAAAACGATTGACGAAATTTATAAGGAATTACTCTATTTGATTTTTTATTTTCAAGGTGAGCCCTATTTAAACCCTGATTTTCTTGACATGGTTCGATATGCTCATGAGAAAAAAATCTATACGGCAACATCTACAAATGCCCATTATTTAACAGATGCTAAGGCAAAAGCAACAGTGGAAAGCGGTTTAGATCGATTGATTATTTCAATTGACGGAACCACTCAAGACGTTTACGAACAATACAGGATTGGTGGCAATCTGGAGAAAGTATTGGATGGAGCTAAAAACATTGTAAAATGGAAAAAAGCCCTTAATAGCAAAACCCCTTTTGTTTTTTTTCAGTTCTTAGTTGTAAAACCCAATCAACATCAGATTGAAGCCATTAAAAAATTAGGTGCTGAAATAGGGGTTGATCAAGTGCGCTTTAAAACGGCACAGGTTTACGATTTTGAGAACGACCCCCATCAACTGGTTCCTACAATTGATAAATACAGTAGATATAAAACAGGAAAAGATGGAAAAAGACTGGTGAAATCAGGACTAAGTAACCATTGCTGGAGGCTTTGGCATGCCAATGTGATTAGTTGGGATGGCTTAGTAGTTCCCTGTTGTTTTGATAAAGATGCTATGCACCAGCTGGGTAATCTTAACAACCAAAGTTTTAAAGAACTCTGGAAAAATCCTAATTACCTGCAATTTAGAAATGACTTAACCAAGAGTCGAAAAAATATTGATATATGCGCTAACTGCAGTGAAGGACTAAGTGTATGGGAAGATTAAAATTTAGATGGAGCCCTTTATAAAAAAATAAATATATTTTAATGTTTTTTTAATTTAACCCTTTAGCTTTGCATCTGAAAAGTATTTCAAACCAGGAATAGGGGATATCATCTGAGCATGGGAATAGAAAAAGACATAAACCAGTATCAGTTTAGAAACGACTATCAGAGAGCTGAAGTTAATCTCATTTACACCTGTAACTGGATTAATGAAAAGTTGAAGCATATATTTGACGAAGCTGATATTACTAATCAGCAATACAATATTTTACGCATTCTAAGAGGCAGCAAAAATCCAATCAGCACCCTACAAATTCGCGATCGTATGCTTGATAAAATGAGCGATACCAGCAGACTGGTTGATCGATTAGTTTTAAAAGGATTAGCAGAAAAAACAACCTGTATTTCTGATAAACGTTTAGTGGATATTTGTATTTCTCGAAAAGGTCTGGATTTGTTAGAACAGCTTGATATTAGAAATGCTGATATCGACAATATAATGTGTAATCTAACTGAAGAAGAAGCCGTACAACTAAGCACACTGCTAGATAAGGTTAGAGAAAAGTAATGAGCAAATGTGCATTACCACAGACTATTTCAAATTCCTTCCACATTTTTTTTTGCCGAAGAACATAAGTTTAAATTCGCGGTATGAAGAGCTCAATTACGTTATGCCTATTCATCATTGGTTGTTTATACTATTTTTCAGGCAACACACAACCCCCCCGTAATTATGAATTTAGAGCAGTTTGGGTAGCTACTGTAGATAATATCGATTGGCCTAGTTCAAAGAACATATCAGTAGCGGAACAAAAAACAGAATATATTAAGTTGTTGGATATGCATCAGCAAAATGGCATGAACGCTGTGATTGTTCAAATACGTCCTGCAGGTGATGCGCTCTATCCCTCAAATTACGAACCATGGAGTGAATTTTTAACTGGTCAACAAGGCAAAGCGCCATCTCCTTTCTATGATCCATTAGAATTTATGATTAAAGAAACGCATAATCGCGGTTTAGAATTTCATGCCTGGCTAAATCCATATCGCGCAGTATTTAATATGCGCACTTCATCTATTGCGCCAACACATTTATCCAAACTTCATCCAGAATGGTTTTTAGTTTACGGTGGTAAAAAATATTTTAACCCTGCACTACCAGAAGTACGCCAGCATACTGCAAATGTGGTAAAAGACATTTTAAGTAGATACGATATTGATGCGATTCATATGGACGACTATTTTTATCCTTACCGAATTGCTGGAAAAGAATTTCCTGATCAATCATCTTATTTGCAATATGGCAAAGGGATGAATAAAGAAAACTGGCGCAGGAGTAATTGCGATAGTATTATCAAACTATTATATGAAACCATTCGTAGTACCAATCCACGTGTGAAGTTTGGTATCAGCCCTTTCGGAATATGGCGCAATAAAAGCCAGGATCCAATGGGTAGCGAAACTAAAGGGGGTCAAACCAATTATGATGATCTTTATGCAGATATTTTATTATGGCTTGAAAAGGGTTGGATCGATTATGTGGTACCACAATTGTATTGGGAACGTGGTCATAAATTGGCAGATTATGATACTTTATTAGAATGGTGGAATCAACATACTTATGGACGACAATTATTTATTGGGCACGGATTTTATAGAGCAGGCAGCAATTTAGCCTGGAGAAACCCAGCAGAAATTCCCAAACAAATCGAAGCATTAAGAAAGTTTAAAACAACTCAGGGAAGTGTTTTTTTCAACAGTAAAGTTTTTGAAAAGAATCCGCTTGGCTGGAGTGATAGTTTGAAAAATAATTATTATTACTACCCTGCATTGGTACCTCCAATACCATGGATTGATGATGCTGTTCCTGTTCAACCAATGGTAACAAAATTGCAAAACGGATTAATAGAACTCACCAATAATGGCAACGAGAAAATCAAATCATTTGCTGTATTTATTCTGGATCAAGGTGTAGAAACGAAACTAACTAATGCACAATTAGTGCAGGTAATTGTATCAGAAAAAACAGCTCGTTTTAGCCTTGCTAATGTTCCAGATATTGAGGGCAAACGCGTTTGTGTAGCTTCGGTTGACAGGAATAATAATGTAAGTCAATTGGTAGAATTAAAATAAAAATCCTGAAATCAAATTTACAATTTCAGGATTTTTATTTGTTATTATGGTAATTAATGCAATTCTTCCCGATATCCATTTCTTCTTTGTAAAGGAAAGTTCAATTTAGGGCTGATAATAAATGGAACATGTTCTACAACCGTAGAAGCTGTATCCAATCCAAATGCTTTTTGATCAGACTGTGAATAATTCTTGATGGCAAAATAAGAATCCATGATAAAGCCTTCTTTCATTGAGAATTCGTTCTCTACTGAAAGGAATGTTTCAATGATTACATAAGTTATGTCTGCATGGAATGTATTGCTTTCCAGGCTTTCATATTTATTCTCAATATTAATCTCATGATGAGCATACATATCCTGCATCACCTTTTTAAAGAGCTGATTAATCCTTAATTGAACCCTAAATCCAAGATTAAAATCTACTCTTACAATCTTTCCAGGTATTATTTCTTTAGTAGTAAATTCCATGGAATATGGATTATCGGAACGATGTATATGCACAAACCAATATACTTCCGCCCTTTTAGGCTTTCTGTGAAGAATACTATGCATAATACGTTTTTCAATCTCGCCTTCATAATCAGCTTTCGTTAGATAAACAAGGTGAGTTGCATATTTAGGATAGTCTTTATCTACACTTAAATCAAGTAATCTTTTTGTATAATCTGATAATTTTACAAACTGCAAATATCTGTTAGTAATTTTTCTAGCGCGATACCAGATCACCATAATAAAAATTAAACCAAATTCAAAGAACAGGAACATCCAACGTTGTTTAATCTTAGCCACATTGGTAATAAAGAAGGCAAATTCCACTGTTACAAATACCAACATGATGATGGTAATAAGTGCTGAATTCCATTTTCTAACCATCCGCATATAAACAAACATCAAAGAGGTAGTCATTAACATGGCAATTACAATGGAAAATCCATAGGCAGCTTCCATGAGTGCACTTTCTCTGAAATATAACATCATACCGATACAACCAATCCAAAGAATCCAGTTAAGACTTGGTATATAAATTTGCCCCTTGATATCTGTTGGAAATTTTATGGTAACTCTTGGCCAGCAGTTCAAACTAATGGCTTCGTTAATTAAAGTAAACGATCCACTGATCAAAGCCTGACTAGCAATAATAGTTGCCAAAGTGGCAATGATAACACCAGTTAATAGAAACCAATGCGGCATTAATTCGTAAAAAGGATTTAACCCATTTAATGTAGGAATAATATCAGGATGAACGCCATGTTGTTGGGATGCATATAATAAGATCCATGCTCCTTGTCCCATATAATTGATGATCAAAGCAATTTTTACAAAGATCCAACTTACCTGAATGTTTTTTCTTCCACAATGTCCCAAATCGCTATATAATGCTTCAGCTCCAGTAGTACAAAGGAAAACAGCTCCTAATAACCAAAATCCTTTCGGATAATTTACCAATAAATCATAGGCATAATAAGGATTAAACGCTCTTATAATCCCTGGCATATGATTGATTTGTAATGCTCCCATAAACAAAATCATTGAAAACCAGACAAGCATAATCGGACCAAAAGCAAATCCCACTACCTTAGTTCCAAATCTTTGAAAGAAAAACAAGAGTGAGATAATGCCAATTACAATGCCAACCGTTAAATTGTTTCCTGGAACGATAGCGTTTTCTAATCCGTGAATGCCACTTAAACCTTCAACAGCTGAAGAAACAGAAATAGGTGGGGTAATAATACCATCGGCCAAAAGTGTTGCTGCACCAATAATTGCGGGTATATATAACCATTTTGCGTAACGCCTAACTAATGCATACAGGGAGAATATCCCTCCCTCCCCTCGGTTGTCTGCTCTTAAAGTTAGAAACACATATTTGAAAGTAGTCTGAAGAGTAAGTGTCCAAATAACACAGGAAATACCACCGTATACCAACTGCTCAGTTATTTGTCTTTCACCCATAATGGATCTAAAAACATAGAGTGGCGAAGTACCAATATCTCCATAAATAATTCCTAGAGTAACAATTAAACCAGCTAAACTGATCTTACTAATTTGGCTGTGACCAGCCTGATGTTGGGAAGGCATTTAATGACCATTTTGGTTCGAAGAATAATATAGCAGTAACAGTGAATGATAGGAATGAGCGATGCGAGTGCACCCGGAGATTGAAACCATTCGTTACAAATCGTTAGAGATTGTAAATTTAGTTCGAAGAAAGATTACAAATTGTTTTATTCTAAAACTTAAGGTGAATTTAATGAATCAACCTTTTGAAATGGATTTTATAATATATAAATGTGGTAAACAATTTATAGTGAATCTCCTTCGACTAAGATAGATTCTAACATTACTTCTTCTATTTCGTTTAGTCCTTTTAAACTAGCAAACATTTGTTTGAATGCAAGTTGCCCCAATTTGAATCCACTTGTTTCTACATAAGTTATTTTAGGGTCATATAAAGTTGGTATCAACCCATTTGAATAATATTTTCATCCCGACCTGGCCAGTTCCCAAATTTATTTTCTGTGGCTATAAATCGGAATTCAAAAATGCCCTTCACTTGCTTCTTTACAAAAATGGAATGGGCTATATCTCCAAAAATCCCAAAAGGAATTTTATAATGTACAATATCAGTCATTTCAACTCCGCCCTCTATCTCCTTAAAGTGATGCTGATGATGCCATAAACTATAAGGCCCGAACCTCTGTTCATCAATAAAATATTGCTGATTGGCAACCTGTGTGATTTCTGTCATCCAATACAAAGGAATACCGAGAATTGGCTTAACGATATATTCAATAATTTGCCCCGCATACATCCTTTCTCCGTGATGCTTTGAAATAATATTGAACCCTAAATTGCCAGGGGTAATATCTTTTAAATTATTGGGGCGACTGAAAAACTCCCAAGCCTCATCCAAACTAATGGGCATTTTCTGAACAGTCTTGATAGAATAGACTTTCGACATTTTGATTCTTTATATCATAACACTTCCAACCTAAGATTGTTTAATTAATTGTTCTTTAGGGAAATCAGATCAGCTGAATGCTTTCATTTATCTTTATGTCATGGCAACCCTGGAGCAACAAAAAGTACAATTCAATAAGATTTACTCGGCACTCAATGAGCAACAAAAAATTGCCGTTGATACCATCGAAGGCCCGGTAATGGTCATAGCTGGTCCCGGTACAGGTAAAACACAAATTTTAAGTGCAAGGATTGGTAAAATTTTATTAGAAACAGACACTTCTCCCGAAAACATCCTTTGCCTTACCTATACAGATGCCGGTGCTGTTGCAATGCGCAAAAGATTATTGGGATTTATTGGACCAGACGCTTATAAAGTAAACATATATACTTTCCATGCCTTTTGTAATGATATTATTCAAGAAAACTTATCCTTATTTGAAAAGACTACCCTCGACCCAATTTCTGATTTGGAAAAAATTGATCTCTTTAAAAAGCTGATTGATAGTTTCGAAAAAGACAATCCTTTAAAAAGATATCGAGGCGATGTTTATTTCGAAATCAATAACCTACAACAACTCTTCAGCACCATGAAGAAAGAAGGTTGGACTCCCGAATTTATCGAAGAAAAAATAGCCCAATATTTTCTTGATTTACCCAACAGAGAAGAGTTTATTTACAAAAGGGCTTATAAACAATTCAAGGTAGGAGATCTCAAAGAAAATAAAATATTGGATGAGCAGGAAAAGATGAATAAACTTATCGCTGCAGTAAATGAGTTTCCACATTTTCAACAATTGATGCGTAGAAGAAATCGTTACGATTTTGACGATATGATCAATTGGGTTATCAAAGCATTCGAAGATAATCCTACCCTTTTATCCCGCTATCAAGAGCAATTTCTCTATATTTTAGTTGATGAATATCAAGATACCAGTGGAACACAGAATCATCTGGTAGAACTCTTAATCAATTACTGGGAACAGCCAAATGTATTTGTAGTTGGTGATGACGACCAAAGTATCTACAGATTCCAAGGTGCTAACGTAGAAAATATGATTGGCTTTGCAAGAAAGTATCAAGAAGATCTTGTAAAAATTGTTCTCACAAATAATTATCGTTCCACTCAACCCATTCTAGATATTTCTAAAACACTCATTGATCGAAATGAGGAAAGATTGATTAAACAAATTGAAGGACTTAGTAAAACATTAACTGCTTCAAATAGCTTATTAACACAAATTACAGATTTTCCAATTTTGTATGAATACGAATCTGTGCGGCAAGAAATGATTGGTATTTGTGTACAGGTACAATCACTATTAGAAAAAGGAGTCTTACCCGGACGAATAGGTATCATCTATAAAGAAAATAAATTTGGCGAAGCCCTTACGCAGTTTTTAAAACAAAGGAATATTGCCGTCTTTAGTAAACGCAACCTGAATATATTAGAGATCCCTTTAGCAAAAAAAATCATCCTTTTTTTAAAATATTTAGCTGCAGAGTTGGATACCCCATTTGGTGGCGAAGAAATGTTATTCGAGATCTTGCATTTTGACTGGTTTAATATTCCACCTATTCAAATAGCCACATTAACTGCATTAGTTGCAGATAAAAAATATGGAGAAAATAGAACAAGTTTAAGGAAAATAATTTTTGATAAAGCAAATACACCTGCGGTGGACCTATTTAGTGCTGCTGCTCCATCAGGTTTGAAAATTGCAAGTAAAGCAGTAGAAAAACTTATTGCTGACGTATCCAATTGTACGCTAATTAACCTTTTTGAAAATGTGATACGTGATACTCAATTGCTCAGTTGGATTATGCTCAGTGAGGATAAGCATTGGCATTTACAAGTACTGACAGGTTTATTTGAATTTATAAAAGAAGAAGCTAGCCGTAATACATCTTTAACATTGGATCAACTGGTGAATATTTTTTCGCTCATGGAAAAAGAAGACTTGTCATTACCGCTGGTGCAAGTAAGCGGTAGCGAGAAGGGCGTAAACTTATTAACTGCTCATGGTTCAAAAGGGTTAGAATTTGAATATGTTTTCTTTGCTGGTTGCAATGCATCCAGTTGGGAGAAAAAAAGAAAACCTGGAGGTGGATATAGTTTTCCAGATACCTTATTCCAATCCCAACCTAAAAATTCAGAAGAGGAAGAATTGCGCCGCTTATTTTATGTAGCACTAACTAGGGCAGAATTAAAACTATTTATCTCCTATAGTAAATTTCGAAATGATGGAAAGCCTCTGGAGCCTTCCATGTTCTTAGCTGAAATACAAAATGTACATAATTTAATGGTAAAACAAATCACCTTTGAAACATCTGTACTAATTGAATTTGCACTGGTTCAGTTTGAAGAAGAACAGGCCCCTGAAATCGAAAAGATTGAAGCTGATTTTATAGATCGAGTCTTAGAAAAATTTGTGATGAACGTAACAGCACTCAACAATTATCTGAAATGCCCACTTCAATTTTATTTTCAGAATTTAGTGAGGGTGCCTTCTGGCAAATCAGAAGCAACTGAATTTGGATCTGCTGTTCACTATGCATTAGAAAAACTATTTTCTAAAATGCAAGCGAGAGAACAGTTTCCTGAGCTGGTAGAATTTATCAACGATTTTGAATGGTATATGCATCGTCATAGAGAAAATTTTACCAAAGAGGAATTTAACAGAAGAATGGAATATGGTCAGGGTGTATTAACCAATTACTATAAACAATATTTAGGAAGCTGGAATAAGATTGTAGCCGTAGAAAGAACGATTAGAAATATAGTAGTAGCTGGTGTTCCATTGAAAGGGAAGCTCGATAAACTAGAATTTGATGGCAAATCAGTAAATGTAGTTGATTACAAAACCGGAGATATTGAAAAAGCAAAAAAGAAATTAAATCCTCCACAAGAAGAAGACCCTAATGGAGGCGACTATTGGCGTCAGGCTGTTTTTTATAAAATATTGGTCGATAATTACGAACAAAAAAATTGGAAAGTAGTAAGTACAGAATTCGATTTTATTGAACCTGATAAGAAAAAACAATTTCGGAAAGAAAAAATTGTTATCAAAGAGGAAGATATTACTACGGTAACTCATCAGATTAAAACCGTATGGAAGAAGATCCAAGATCGTGAATTATATACGGGTTGTGGAAAGAAAGATTGTAACTGGTGCAATTTTGTAAAAGACAATAAGATGGCGGTAGCCTTACATGATTTGAATGAAACAGATGCTGGAAACGAGGAATAATTAACTTTTTAAGTACCCTAAACTGCTTTTTAAAGTAGTCTTGGGTTCTATATTTGCTTCAGGGAACATAAATTTAAAAGGGAATATGAAAATTAAAGGGTCAAATGTTTTATTGGTAATTACCTGCCTCCTGATTTCTATGGGTTTTTATTCCTGCGCCAATATCATACCTCCCGGAGGTGGACTCAGAGATACATTAGCTCCTCGTTTAATAACCGCTTTTCCAAAAGATTCTGCGTTAAATGTAACGAGCTCAAATATTATTTTATCCTTTGACGAATACATCCAACTTCAAAATACAAACGAGAACCTGATCATTTCTCCGAATCCCAAAAACATGCCCCTTGTTGATTATAAGCTGCATAATGTTACTATAAAACTGAAGGATTCATTAGAAAAAAATACTACTTACTCTTTTAATTTTGGTAACGCTTTAAAAGATGTTAATGAAGGAAATGTAGCTAAAGAACTGACTTATGTTTTCTCAACTGGAAAAACCATCGACTCCCATGTATATAATGGTTCCGTTTTATTAGCAGAGACCGGCAAACCAGATAGTACTTTAATAGTTGTTTTACACAATAATTTAACTGATAGTTCAATTCAAAAGAACAAACCTAGATATTATTCTAAAATTAACAGCAAAGGGAACTTTAGTTTTAAGTTTTTGCCTGAAGGAAAATTTTCAGTGTATGTAGTGCCAAATGATTTTACAAAAAGATATGATGATAGCACCAAGGTATTTGCTTTTCTGAACGAGCCAATCCTAATTAATGGAAATACACGAACAGATACCTTATATGCTTTTCAGGAATTTAAGAAAAAAGAACCGAAAGCCATTTCAACTTCAAATAATACAAATAGCAATAAACCTAAGGCTACCACAGAAGATAAAAGATTGAAATATTCGGCCAACCTTGAATCTGGTGGACAACAAGATTTATTATCCCCTTTGGAATTAGAATTTGCAAGACCACTAAAATCATGGGACAGTTCTAAGATAGTATTATTGGATACTTTGTATAAACCGATCATTGGATATAAATTATCTATTGATACCAGCAATAAAAAAATCAGTTTAGAATATCCCTGGAAAGAAAAACAGGAATTCAGATTGATTGTTTCGAAAGACGCAGTAATAGATACCATGGGAATAAAGCTTACTAAATCGGATACTGCTAAAATTTTTACGAAAAGGGATGCCGAATATGGTAGTTGCAGATTGCGATTTACAAACGTTGATCTATCAATACATCCAGTATTGCAACTTTTAGTGGATGGAAAAATATTTGAATCCATCCCAATAACCGCAAAGGAATTGATAAGAAAACGTTTTAAGCCAGGGGAATATGAATGCCATATTTTATTTGATGCAAACCAGAATGGCAAATGGGATCCAGGATCTTTCCGCGATAAAAAACAACCCGAAAAAGTAAAAGCATTAAACAAAAAATTAGTGGTTCGGCCAGACCGAGATACTGATCAAAGCTTTATATTTTAAATGTATAACTTTACCGAATGCAACTGCCTTCTGCACTTCTAGAAAACGCTGTTTTACAATTTTCAAAACTACCAGGTATTGGAAAGAAAACTGCTCTGCGCTTAGTTTTACATCTTCTGAAACAAGACATTAATGAGGTCCAATTTTTTGGAGAAACTATTGCCAAAATGAGACGCGATATTCAATTCTGCCAACGTTGCTTTAATGTTAGTGATGGTGATATTTGTTCTATCTGTTCCAATACCATGCGAAACCAGAAAATGATTTGCGTAGTTGAAAATATTCGTGATGTAATAGCTATAGAAAGCACCCAGCAATTTAATGGCACTTACCATGTATTGGATGGAATCATCTCACCGCTTGACGGCGTTGGACCTGATCAATTAAATATTGAGCCACTGATTCAAAGAATTCAAAACGAACATATAGAAGAGCTCGTTTTTGCATTAAGCCCGAATATTCAAGGCGACACTACCATTTACTATATCCAAAAAAAGATCTCACAATTCACTTGTAATGTAACAACTATTGCAAGGGGAATTGCATTCGGAGGAGAATTGGAATATGCAGATGAAATGACTTTAGCAAGAAGTATTGCCAACAGATTACCTGTTCAACAATATGTAAAGTAACTCCTAAAATTAGTTGGATGAAACAGTTCATTTCATTGCTCTTAATCATGACTTTTATTTTTAAAGCCGATGCACAGAAAATGTACAGTTCCAATGCAGGACAGGTGAAATTAAAAGTCAATTCAAAAGTCGAAAATTTTATCGCCGTTAATGATCAGGCAGAAAGTCGTTGGTTAGAGAGTAATGGTCAACTTTTTTTTAGTGTTTTAATTAATGATTTTAAGTTCGAGAATTCTATCTTAGAAACTGAATTGAAGAACCTATTTACTGAAATGGGAAAGTTCCCCAAAGCCACATTCAAAGGGTTCATCGAAGACATTCAACATATTGACTTATCAAACTCAGGTGGCAATGAATTCTACGCAGATGGCGTATTAACCATTCACGGTATAACACAGAATATATCAATAACAGGCAACTTAACAGTATTGAGCTCCGGCAAAATAATGTTGAATAGTGATTTAAAAATCAGGTGGGCCGACTTTAATATTAATACCAAAAAGATGTCTTCGAAATTAGCGCCTGAATCTTTGATAAGTATTTATTGTTTATATGAATAGCTACTTAAATCAAACTCGTTTTTTGAAATACAAAAAAAAATACTGTTACGAGATACAGAAAACTATGGCATTGATATAGTCAATGTTACTTTCAAACTGGTGTTCTATACACGATATTCTTGGAAAATCAAGCTCAGCCTGCTATTTTTGCAGAATTACAGGCGGATTTGTTTATTGTTCGGCCTGTAAATCCCTCAAAGGGTATTCCCCTTTCGGGGTGTAATCGAACTAATAAACGTCTTGAAGAGCCTTCTCATCGCTCCCAGCGTTCATTAGTTCAGATACATTAACCTTCTTGGTATTGATACCAGGATACAAATGAATTGTATGAATATTAGAGAAGCATTGGCAAATAGAATATTGGTGATAGATGGTGCCATGGGAACCATGATACAACGCCACAAATTATCAGAAGCTGATTACAGGGGTGAACGTTTCAAAAACTGGCACACAGATGTGAAGGGTAATAATGATTTGTTATGTATTACTCAACCAGATATTATCATTGGTATACATAAACTCTACCTTGAAGCTGGTGCGGATATTATTGAGACAAATACTTTCAGTAGTACAGTTATTGCCATGGCCGATTATGAAATGCAATCACTGGCTTATGAATTAAATGTAGCAGCAGCAAAATGTGCTCGTATTGCAGCAAATGAATATACCACTAAAGACCCATCCAAAGCTCGTTTTGTAGCTGGTGCTATTGGACCATTGAACAAAACATTAAGCTTATCACCCGATGTAAATAATCCAGGCTACAGGGCAGTAAGTTTCGATGAAGTAGTTGAGGCTTATTACGAACAAGTGAAGGGACTAGTTGATGGTGGCGTTGACGTACTATTAGTAGAAACCATCTTTGATACATTGAATGCAAAAGCCGCCATCTTCGCTATTAAAAAATATTTCAGAGATCTTGGTAAACCTGAATTACCTATAATGATTAGTGGAACCATTACTGATGCCTCAGGTAGAACATTAAGCGGACAAACTTTAGAAGCTTTCTACACTTCCGTAATGCATGCAAACCCTTTAAGTATTGGATTAAATTGTGCTTTAGGAGCTGCTGAGATGAGAAGTCATATCGAAGAACTTAGTCAGATCGCAGCCTGCTATACTTCTGCTTATCCAAATGCGGGTCTGCCAAATGCAATGGGAGAATACGATGAACAACCCCATGAAACTGCACACTTTATTGAAGAGTGGGCACAGGAAGGTTTTGTAAATATTGTGGGAGGCTGCTGTGGCACTACACCGGATCATATTAAACATATTGCTCAAAATGTGCAGAATTTGCAACCTAGAACTTTACCAGTTTTAGAAACAGCATTATAATTACTACTATGTCAAGCATCAAACCATACTTACGTTTATCAGGATTAGAGCCATTAATTATTCGACCAGAAACAAATTTTGTAAACGTCGGTGAAAGAACCAATGTAACCGGCTCGAAAAAATTTGCTCGATTAATTAAAGAAAATAAATACGAAGAAGCTTTATCTGTTGCTCGTCAACAAGTAGAAAGTGGTGCACAGGTATTGGATGTTAATATGGATGATGCTTTATTAGAAGGTGTTCAGGCCATGACTACTTTTATGAATCTGATTCAATCTGAACCTGATATTGCAAAGATTCCAATCATGATCGACAGTTCAAAATTTGAGATCATTTTGGCTGGTTTAAAATGTGTTCAGGGTAAATGTATTGTCAATTCCATTTCGATGAAAGAGGGCGAAGCTAAATTCATTGAACAAGCTTTTATCTGTAAGGCATTTGGCGCTGCAGTTATAGTTATGGCATTCGATGAAATAGGTCAGGCCGACACGAAAGAAAGAAAAGTTACCATCTGTTCAAGAGCATATAAAATATTGACCGAACAAGTTGGATTCGATCCTCAGGACATTATTTTCGACCCAAATATTTTTGCCATCGCAACTGGTATTGAAGAACATAATAATTACGCGGTCGATTTTATTGAAGCTACCAGAGAAATTAAACAATTGATGCCGCTTACTAAAGTGAGTGGTGGTGTTTCAAATGTTTCATTCTCATTTAGAGGAAATGACCATGTACGTGAAGCCATTCATAGTGTGTTTCTTTTTCATGCTATCAGAGCTGGTATGGATATGGGGATTGTAAATGCCGGACAGTTAGTTGTTTATGATGAAATAGAACCCACGCTTCGCTTACTTTGTGAAGAGGTAATTCTAAATAAAAATAACGAGAACAATGAAGCAACAGAGAAACTAATTATCCATGCCGAAACTGTAAAAGCAAAAGGCAAAGTAGAAGTGAAGGATGAAAAATGGCGGAATAATTCTGTGGAAGAAAGGTTGAAGCATTCGTTGGTAAATGGAATTACTGATTATATCGATGCTGATACAGAAGAAGCAAGACTAAAATATCCTAAACCTCTTGATGTAATTGAAGGGCCCTTAATGGCGGGCATGGATGTGGTTGGAGATTTATTTGGTGCAGGAAAAATGTTCTTGCCTCAAGTAGTTAAAAGTGCTCGCGTAATGAAAAAAAGCGTGGCCGTTTTAACGCCATTTATTGAAGCAGAAAAGGAAGAAAGAAAACAAGCGCACTTAGCTGCAGGAACTACTAATGAAGAAAGTGCTGGGGCTTCTAAAATATTATTAGCAACAGTAAAAGGAGATGTGCACGATATAGGTAAAAATATTGTGGGTGTTGTGCTGGGCTGTAATGGTTATGATATCATAGATCTCGGAGTAATGGTTCCTGCCGATAAAATTCTAGAAGCTGCAATCCGCGAAAAAGTGGATATCATTGGATTAAGTGGATTGATTACACCTTCACTGGATGAAATGGTACATATCGCCAAAGAAATGAAGCGAAGAGGCATGAAACTACCACTAATGATTGGGGGCGCTACAACTTCCAGAATGCATACTGCAGTAAAAATTGCACCGGAATTCGATGATGGGGTAGTTTATGTATTAGATGCATCAAGAAGTGTAACAGTAGCTGGCTCTCTTTTAAATAAAGAACAGAAACCTGAATTTTTACAACAATTAAAAACTGAATACAAACAACTGAAAGAAAGTTTCGATTCAAAAAAATCGACAAAGAAATACCTTCCTTATTCTGATGCAAAGAAAAAGAAAACCAATATTAATTGGCAGGAATTCGAACCCATTACTCCAGGATTTACGGGTACTCAAGTTTTTGAAAATATCAGTCTTGATACACTCCGCCCTTTTATTGATTGGAAACCATTTTTTATTGCCTGGGAATTGCATGGAAATTTTCCCGACATTCTAACTGATGCAGTAGTAGGAATTGAAGCGGATAAATTATATAAGGATGCAAATGATTTGTTAGACCAAATCATTTCCGAAAATTGGTTACAGGCAAAAGCAACTATTGGATTCTGGGAAGCAGGTTCAAAAGAAGATGATGTTTTTGTAAAAACCGAAAATAATAGCATTCAACTTTCTTTTCTTCGTCAGCAAATACAAAAAGCTGCTGATCAACCCAACTTATCACTGGCCGACTTTATTGCGCCTTTAAGTCAGAATAAAAAAGATCATATTGGCGCATTTGCTGTAACCATTCATGGTATTGAAAAACATATCCAAAAATTTGAACTTGCACTGGACGATTATAATAAAATTATATTACAGGCTTTAGCAGATCGATTAGCAGAAGCATTAGCTGAATACTTACACTTAAAAGTTCGTAAAGAAATATGGGCTTATGCTACCGATGAACATTTGAGTAATGAAGAATTGATTAAAGAAAAATATTTAGGAATCCGTCCAGCACCAGGCTATCCTGCTTGCCCTGATCACACTGAAAAATATAAATTATTTGATCTTTTAAACGCAACGGAAACTATCGGCATCAATTTAACTGAATCACTTGCAATGTATCCTGCTTCATCGGTTTGTGGCTGGTATTTTGCGAATCCTCAAAGTCAGTATTTTGGAATTGGCAAAATTCAGCACGATCAATTATTAGATTATGCTGCCAGAAAGAATATGCCATTGGAAGTTGCTGAAAGATGGTTAAGTCCGATTCTTGATTAGAGTTTTGTAATTTCGCATTGGATCAATTATAATTTATATGAAAAACAAGATAATAATCGCATTTGCTATTTTATTAGTATTGCCTTTTGTAACCACTGCACAGACTAAAAAAGAAAGAAAAGGAGAATTTTATTTTTCTTGGGGTTACAATAAAGAATGGTATACCCATTCCAATTTAAAAGTTAATCAACCAGAATTAAATAACAATTATACATTTCAAAGCATTCATGCTCACGATCATATTGGCTGGGACAAAGGAATATTTAGTACCCCATTAAGTATTCCTCAATATAATTATCGAATTGGCTATTTTTTCAACAGAAAAAAAGGGTTAGCTTTTGAAATCAATTTCGATCATACAAAGTATCTGATAGCAGATGGTCAGCAAGCACATTTAACCGGAACTTTAGGTGGTCGACAAGTAGATACTTCTATCAACTTTTCTCAAGCAAATGGTTTTGTATACTATCTTAATAATGGTGCAAATTTTCTACTTTTCAATATTGTTAAAAGATGGAATTGGCAGGAAAGTAAAACAGGGAATTTCAAACTGGATCTTTTAGCAAAAGCGGGTATTGGTCCACTTATTCCGCACGTTCAAAATACTTTATTCTCACAGCCAAACAATATGGGATTCCAAATTGGGGGATGGAATATGGGGGCTGAAGCTGGCGTTAGGTCTACATTTAACAAGCATGTGTATTTGGAGTTTACAAATAAAATAGACTACGCGCGATACTCCAATTTAAAAGTATATAAAGGCACAGCTAAACAGGCTTTTGGAACTTATGAAATGATATTGAGTTTAGGTTATACTTTTCCGATGGGAAAAAAAATAGGGGAATAAATAATTAATCTTCGAATGATATTAACCTCATCTGTCAAACGAGGGATTAGAATATAGCTCATAATTCTTTAACCCTAGGCTACCTTATTTAGATGATCCATGTTAACCCCAGCTTTTAAGCTGGGGATTAGCATGTAGCGAATGATTCGGGGCTTTAGCCCTTACGCTGTGAAAACTTCTAGGAGATAACTTATCTTATATTGAATCAGGCAAAGTAAGGGCTAAAGCCCATTCTCATTTTTCTTATTCAGCCCTAGGCTGAAGCCTAGGGTTAACATAGTTTTTCTTAATTGTCCTCAGTCTCTTTAATGTCTTGATTATTTGATCCACTACCCAATTTAATGATGGGTTTATTTTGTGTGCCTGTGATATTCATGGGTATTCCAAAAATACCCAAAGGAGGTAAGCCAATTCTAAATTTCAAATTCATTTCACCATCAAAACTTGCCTGGCCAGAAAGTTTTAATCTAAATGGAAAGACCCGAATTTTAGTTTGTTCAATTGTAATAATATTATTTTTAATAGTAGTCTTAATATCTACTTTACTTATATCTGAATTTTCTGTAAGGCTATCCTTTCCAGCAGCTTTACCTGCTGCGCTAAACAGCTTGAATCCCTTCATTTTTACGGCTTTTACAGAAAGAACGCCCCCTCCTTCCAATGAAGGATAAACTGGATACATGGCAGCATTTAATTTTCCTTTTAACTGATAATCAAGCGAAATAATTCCTTCAGCACTTGCAGCTGCCGATGCCATATCGTGAAAGAGTTTAATTTCTTTATAAGCTTTTTTAATATCGAATTCTTTTGCGTTAATATGATAACTAAATTCGGCACGTTTGGAACTTAATGATTTATAAGTAGCATCCATGATAACTGGTGCTCCTATCAATTCAAAACCAGTTTGCTTTAAGGTCATCACAGATTGCTTTATTTGCATTTCTCCTTTTGCATTACTAAGTTCCATTCCATTATATTTTACCTTCTTTACATCAGCAATAATATTCAAATCCAAATTAGATGGAACAATGAATACTCCTGTTTCTGTTTTCTGAGTAGTGTCGCCGGAGAAGGCCATAAAGTCGTCTGCATTAATTAAGTTACTTTTTAAATTAAATTGTCCATGCAGGGGTTCATTTTTAAGTGCATAGTTAATGGTATTGTTTAAAAAACCAGTCAACTCATAATCCGACTTTAAATAAGTGCCTTTAAAAGATTCAAACCAAATCTTATCTTCTTTAAAACGAAATACTCCAGAGTTAATAAAGAAGGCATAGGGGTAATAATCGGTCTTAATAGAAATATCGTTAAATGTTAAAGTTCCGGCATTACGCAATTTTTCATAGAAGCCATGCATCGCATCGCTCTGCAATCCGCTCAATTTTACATCAGTTGTTATAAAGCCTTTTACTTCGATTCCTTTTCTTGAAAAGACCTGATAAATCTTACCGATATCCAAAGTTCCTTTTGAAGCGATATCGTATTTAAGATTATCCAGATTCTTCATATTAGCTGTGAGTGTAAATGGCTGATCTTCAAAAACAATTCCAATAGGCTTTATTTGAATCGTTATATCTTTTGAAGAAGGTCCCGTGCATATTAAACTGGCATCAATATTAATTTTTTCGATGGGATGAGGATAGTATTTGGTTTTAATATATCCATCGTCCATTTTAAAACTAGCAATGGTAACAGGGAATATTTTTTTTGTCTGATTATATTTTCCTTTAGCCATAATATCCATAGTTATATTTCCTTTTAAATCCAAACTATCTATTGGATAAAATTGCTTTATATCAGCAAGATGCAATAACCCTTTTAAATTAATATCTATAGGAAAATTATCAGCACCACTAAATTTCATGTATCCCTTTAAATAATTATTGGCAAGTACTGCATTAATATTAGAGAAAACCAGTGTATATTTTTTATAATCAGAATCAGGGCAATTCGCAGTTAAATCAAAAGAAACTTTTTCTACTGCTTTAGGCAAAGATGAATATTTAAAATACCCATTCCGAAAAGCAGCAGTTAATTGAAAACTTGGGATTGAAGTAATTATAGTATCGGGACGTAATTTTTGTGGATTCTGAGCTTTAATAAAATTGCCATCTGTTTTTCCATGAATTGATAAATGCCCTTTTGTATCTAATCCTGGAATCCCAAAAGCTTTTTGCCATTTTTCAAGGTCTAATTCACCATTGAATTTGGCATGTATTTCAGGTTTGTTTAAACCACGTACCAAGCAAATAGCACTTAAGTAATCTGTTCCAACATTTGCATAAATAGAATCTATATTCACATAAAAACTATCCAAATTAAAACCTGGCATTTTGGTTTCGAAATTCAGGAAAAGGTTTTTAACCGGTGTTGGTGTTTTATTGTTAGATATATATCCATCCCGAATAGCTAAGTTCATTCCAAAGCTTGGCATTGTATTCGCACCAGCAATATAGCTACCACTTAATGAAGCATTAAAATCAATGGAGCCCTTTACTTCAGTTTTTTCCATCCAGGTAAGAAATGCCGGGGGAAAAGCCGAGATAAAACTTTTCAAATCTGTTTCTTTTGAAAGCACTTTAAAATCCATGGCATAGCCATTTTTCAAAAATGCAAATCTGCCTTTAAAATCAATAGGCAATTGATTAATAAAAAGGTTGTTTTTTTCGAATAAAAATTCTAATGAATTGGTATTAATCTTGGTGACAAGATTAGCAGATAAAGTCTTTGAAATAAAATAGCCTTGTTTATCATACAAAAAATCAATTGCTTTTATTTTAACTTTTGAAGTAAGATCAAATATCGATTTACTTAAATCACCTTTACCTTCATAATCAAATCCACCGGCATCTATATGCATGGGCAGGGTTTGGTCGTCATAAACAAGATGTGATTTCTCCACTACAATTCTTTCTATCTTCAAAGAAGCAGATCCAGTGTCATTTATATTCTTTTTTACGTTTTTATTGGATATAAAAACATTGTAATTAGCTTCGCCTTTCGGATTAACTTCTACATTAATAAAGCTTTCAGTTAAAAAAATCTGGTTAATATCAATTGTAGAAGAAAATAAAGTGCGAAGATTTACACCAAAAGAAACTTGTTTAGCCGATATTAAAGTATCTTTTTGAAAAGGTGCTGATCCTTTTAACACAAAATCATTTAAGTTTAAAGTCAATGATGGAAAATGACTAAAGAACGAAAAACGAGCGCTAGAAAAATTTAGTTCCCCATTTACACTAGTCTTAGCCAACTCTTTGATTTTACTAGAAATGGTACCAGGAAATAAAAATGGCGCAATAAATAAAAGTATTATCATTGAAGACATACCTATACCAGTAATTTTCAATGTTTTTTTTATCCATATTGGTACACTTAATTTCATAGTATTAAATTTTAAACTCACTGTTTAGTCTGAGAGAGCAAATATACTTAATCACTATATGTTCTAGCGCCGAGGATAGATTAAGATTTATATCTTTTCAAATAACCACCAAATTCTTTTCCTTTTTTTAATTTTGTAATTATCTAAAACATAGGTTTTTATGTGACTGATTGCTTCGTCCATATCATCAGTTACTAATACTAATTTCATGTCTTCAGGTGAGATAGTACCTTGTTTGGCCATATATTCAATATATGCTATTAAGGGTTCAAAATATTCAGTTCCAAATAGAACAATAGGAAATCCATGAATGGTTTTTGTTTGAACAAGGGTGAGGGTTTCAAAGAATTCATCCATCGTTCCGAAACCACCAGGCATAATTATAAATGCATAAGAATATTTTATAAGTACCACTTTTCTAATAAAAAAATAGCTGAATGTGATAGATGTTTGCACATAGGGATTCGGCTTCTGTTCGAAAGGCAATTTGATATTGCATCCTATCGACTCACCCCCATTTTCAAATGCACCACGATTGGCAGCTTCCATAATACCCGGACCACCACCAGTTAAAGTAGCAAATCCCATTTCTGCAATTCGTTTACCAAATTCTCGCGCTGCTATATAGTATTTATGTGTTTCATCGAATCTCGCAGAACCAAAAACGGTAATACAAGGTGCTGCAAAATGCATGGTTCGAAAACCCTTTATAAACTGTACAAATATTTGCCAGGCAAATGCCAATTCACTTATTCTTGGCTTGGGGCCATCAAGGTAAACAGGAGATTTTGCAGGAATTATTCTTTGTTTAAGTTTCTTCTTACTCATATTTCTTTATATCTTGAAATGAATATAAAACTAAGGAAGATAGTCAAATTATAAAAATGTGCTGAATGAAGAAAAGATTTCTGATAATTATAACCTTTCTTTCGATAAACTTATTAGTGCTATCCCAGGATAAATTAGTACTTACTGATGCCGCATTTCATTCATTAACAAAAGCAAAAACTTTAGAATTTTTAAACGATCCAGAGATTAGAAATGGTTTTTTAAAAAATTTAGATACTACTGTACACACCTATTTAAGCAGGCAACTCAGGTATTCCAATAACTTTAACTTTAAAGCAGATAATCCGAATGAGATAGTATTATCAAATGGCCATTTTAGTCTAATCAAGAAAGATTTGACTCAATATGACAACTCCACCCTTTTCCTGTCTATGGATATTAGTGAGAAGCCGCTAACAATGGATATGCAATTAAAGGATATAGACACTAGTTATATCAATGAACTCTTAAAGAAAAGAAATGTTTGTTTTTACGAATTAGACGCTATAATTATCCATACTGACAAGACAGTTGTTTTGGATAAAAAATTGTTTGTTTTACTGGCCAGGCCTGATAATACAAATTTTATAGGGATTGAGCATCCATTATATAACCTTTCTCCTTCTGCATTTGAGAAATTGCTTAAAACATGTTTGCCTATTCTTTTGGATAGTAGTAATGAATCAGAATTAATTCAAGTAACTACTATGCCAGCTTACGTTCAAGAAAATTATCTTCAATCAGAAATAGGGAATAATAAAAAGACAACTACTATTATAAAAAAGAATATAGTTCAATTTATAAACAAAAATGTTTTGCAATCTCTACGATTTCAAGAGCCTGGATTTGAACAGATACTATTGAAGGGAAAAAAAATAACTCCTTTATATGCTGCACTCGAAAATGCCATTCGAGCTGAAAAAGGCAAAGATTATATTTATTTATGGGAAGAAGGTAGAGATGTTTATGCAAATAAAAATTTCAAGCTAATAACAATTGCTACTGCAGCCCAAGATCCCAATGATGGAGGAAGTACAACATGGGTGAACCGAAAAACAGGAATTACCTTAGAATTTTTACAGGGTAATTTTCATAGCCTTGTTCAAGACACTGACACGATCGCTTTTTTTAGTATTCGTACACAGGTCATGGATAGTTCGAAAAAAGAAATTTTCAATCAGCTCGTTAAGATAAATGACAGTTCGATCTATCAGATTTCGAAAAACAATCAGAGAAGTAATCATATTTATCATTACGTACTAAACGGAAAATTGAAGGATAAACCTTTCAAAATAATGATTAGCGGTACCAGTGGAAGTCTTTCTATCAAAGAAATATACTATGACAATCAATTGGTATGTGTAGCTCAAGGATATCTATACCCAGAAGTAATATATATGATTGAGCCATCAATTTCATCTGAGACCATGAACCCACTTCTATGGCTATCTTTTAGTAGTTTATTTTAAAAAAAATCCGGATAAAGAATATCCGGATTTAAAATTTTTAGGAGCCCTTAATTATTATTCTGGTGTAACTGCTTTATTCGCCCCTAACATCAACAAATCACTAGCAACTACTTCCGTTATATAATGTTTCACCCCCTGCTTATCGGTATAATTGCGATTCACTAGCTTGCCTTCAATAGCCACTTCTTTGCCTTTGCTAAGATATTTTTCTACAATTTCTGCCAGCTTCCCCCAGGCAACTACATGGTGCCATTGGGTTTCAGTAACTTTTTCTCCTTCCGAATTGTGGTAACTTTCGTTGGTAGCAACAGAAAATTGTGCCAACTTTTTACCTGTCTCTGTAGTCTTTACTTCAGGTGCCTGACCCAAATTTCCTATGAGTTGCACCTTGTTTTTCATTGCATACATAATGATCATTTTTATGATTAATGATGACTGATAAACCAGTTATTTCCCTACAAATATTTACACAAGCAATCTTCATAACCGGTAAGTAATCATTTATATCCGATTATAAACGGTTATAAGTATTTATTGATATGAGGTAAGTCTCATTAATAAGGGGAATTTTTATTACTGAATCAGTATATTTAACTACAACAATTCAATATAAAAAATACATCATGCAAAAAATTCTTTTATTCTGCGGATTGATTCTATCACTCTCAGCTCTTGCACAAAAAGCAACAGTTTCTTCCAACAAAACCATTGTATTAAATTCGGTGGAGAAGCACCAAGATGAATTAATAAAAATTAGTGATCAAATATGGGGCTATGCAGAAATAGCTATGCGCGAACATAAATCAGCCAAACTTTTAGCCGATTATGCAGAAGCACAAGGTTTTAAAGTTACTCGAGCAGTTGCAGGAATCCCCACGGCATTCATTGCAGAATATGGTTCAGGTAAACCCCTCATTGGAATCCTGGGGGAATTTGATGCATTACCCGGACTCTCACAAAAAGCTCAACCCAATAAAGAAGCATTGGTAAAAGACGCACCAGGACATGGTTGCGGGCATAATATGTTTGGCACAGCTAGTCTTGGTGCTGCAGTATCCATAAAGGAACTCATTGCAGCTGGCAAACTAAAAGGCACCATTCGTTTCTATGGTACCCCTGCTGAAGAAGATCTTGCTGGAAAAGTATGGATGGCTAAAGAAGGATTGTTTAACGACCTCGATGTTTGTCTCGACTGGCATCCAGATTTTGAGAACAAAGCAAATATGCAAAGCTCTCAAGCTATTACAGATTATACTATTTCATTTAAAGGAAAATCTGCACACGCTGCAGCAGATCCTTGGAATGGGAGAAGCGCATTGGATGCTGCAGAATTTTTTGCGCAAGGTATCAACTATATGCGTGAACATGTAAAACCTAGTGTTCGTATGCATTATGTGTTTACAAAAGCTGGCAAAGTACCTAATGTAATTCCTGACGAAGCAGCAGTGTGGCTTTGGATAAGAGATAGTAAACGAAGCGGTGTAGTTGAAGTTGCTGAACGAATGAAAGATATTGCAAAAGGTGCCGCATTAATGGCTGGTGTTAGTACAGAAGTTAGACTCAATAACGGTTTATATGAACTATTAATCAATGAAACGGGTGCAAAGACTTTACAGAATAACATGAATTTAGTTGGCCCTATTACTTACACAGCAGATGAATTAAATTTTGCTGATAAAATAATGAAAGAATATGGATTAGCTTCTAATGGGATCAATGGTTCAATTAAGCCCTTAGAGACTACTAAAGAAAATACGCCTGGAGGTTCTACCGATGTTGGAGATGTTAGTTATATCGTGCCGGAAATTACCTTAATGGCTACTACTGCACCCTTTCAAGCTCCTTGGCATTCATGGGTTGTGGTTGCATGTGGAGGAATGAGCATAGGTCACAAGGGCATGCTCTTTGCATCCAAATCTTTAGGAACCACGATGGTTGATCTTTTCGAAAACGAACAATTAAGAAAAGATATTAAAACAGAATTTTTGCAAAGAAAAGGCAACGAAGTTTGGAAGGCCATGCTACCAGATGGTCCACCACCAGTGCCAAAAGATTAATAAATAAAAAAAGTCTCGATGAAAAATATCATCGAGACTTTTAGTTTAGAAGGATAGACTAACTCCTGTCATCATATTAAATCGTTTACTGTTATACCCAACAATATCGAAGTATTCCTGATTGGTAATATTCTTTAAGTCAACAAATGCCCTGCATTTGTTTGAAATGGCATAACCTACATATAAATCGATTGTATAATAAGCCGGCATCTTGTTAGAACCCGCATCATACGTGCCTTTTAGCCTATCACCGATAAATCGGAAAGAGGGCGCAACAGTAAACCCATTTCCAAGCTGAGTAGTGAATGTTGAATTCAAAATAAAGTTTGGACGACGATATAAATTTTTTGTTTTAATCCCTGCATTCTCTCCTTCTCCATCTACATAAGTTAGATTATTAATCCAATTTGATTTTTTGGAAAATCCGATAGTTGATTCCAATTCAATTCCATAATCGTGCTGTTTGTCGCGATTAATATAATTACTTGCATAGGTATTGGGATCAGTATAGAATACAATCAAATCATTGATATCTCTTTTAAATGCGGCTACTCTAAAATTTGATTTTTTATTGTTAGTATACACTTGTAATCCGATTTCGTAATTCACACTTTTTTCCGGTGTTAAATTTTTGTTTCCGTATTCACTATATAATTGATACAGGGAAGGAATCTTATAAGCGGATGAAATATTAAAAAACAATTTTACGAAGTCGCTAATATGATAAGAAGGATTAAATGTATAAGTAAGATTATTCCCATAAATGCTATGATGATTATATCGGAATCCTGCTTCAACATCAAATCCTGATTTACCAGTAATTAATATTGAATGATACATGGCCACATTTGTTATTTTAGCACTATCCCCTAATGCCGTTTCATAAGGTCCATATATACTGATACTCAAATAATGCTGGTCAGTTTGCTGAGACATCCTTTGAAAACCAGATACTAATTTTATATTTTGAGCAAGAGCAAAATTTCCAATTAATTCAGTAACTGCAGTCTTTCCATGATAATCTCCTTTCGAATAAATATCAAAACCACTCACACTGGCACTGTCATTCAAATAAGATCTTGAATTTTGTAAAAAACTTTGAGACAAATGTAATTGCATCCCTTTTTTCACATACAATAACTCAAAGTTTTGTAATGCATTATTATTGGTAAAATAATCATCTTTGTCGTTCTGAAAGGCTCCAGGATCTGTGCTACCATGGTACTTTGATTGAGTACTAAATGCTTTAACAGAAAAGTGGTCATTAAATTGATACCCAAGTTTTGCTTGAAAACTATTCTGTTTAAAATCATCGTTTTTAAAATTCATCTTCCCGGTACTATCATGTGCAACTGGGAACCCACCTGTATTTATAAAATCGTAGACTAGGTGATAACTGAATTTATTAATGGTTCCATTTAATCCAAGATTTCCTCTAAACGTTTGATAAGTGCCATAGCTTAACATGGCTGTGGGATTAATAACATTTTTTTCAGCTTTCTTAGTGATGATATTTATTACACCTGCAACAGCATCACTTCCCCATAAAGTACTTTGCGCACCTTTTAAAATTTCAACCCTTTCTACCTGACCTAAACTAATCATATTTAGATCGTAAGTGTTATTAATATTCGAAGGATCTCCAACCGGAATTCCATCAATTAATATTAATGTGTTTCCTGTTCCTGCACCCCGCAAATACACGTCAGGATTGGTTCCTGTATTGTTGTTTGCACCATTGATGAAAATACCAGCTTGATAATTAATTATTTCAGAAAGTGTCTTCCCGGCATTGCGCTGTAAGGTTTCCTGATTAATTACAGTAACCATCTTACCGGTACTGCTTTGTTTTTGTTCCACTCTATTAGCGGTTACAATTACTTCGTCCAATTGCTTTACAATGGAACTGTCTTGTGCATGTAGCTGACTGCTGATTACGATAGCAGCCATAACTAAAAATTTTCTTTTCATTTTTAAGAAATTTTTTGTTGTGACTACTTTCAGGAAATAATAAAAGATAGAAATATAAAAGCCTTACGACGCTTACACTCCATGCCTTTCACCCGAAAGCTGAAAAATTGTGATGGTGGCGGCAGGTCTTCTGACTTACTCCATTATTCAAGGCCTTCCCGTCCCGAGTTCTCGGAACAGTGGCACGAAGTTTGAATAATTTTAAGGAGCTTACAGCTACGGGGATAGTCCCGGATTTACACCGGATTCCCTATTAATCTTTCTACTTTTCAAAAGTATCAGAACCGAAACCGCGACAAAACTAATGTTAAACTGATTGTAACACAAATACAAATTATCTACAACAAAACTTATCTTTAAAAATTGTGTTTAAATATCTTGATTAGATATTCTCAAATAAAATAATTGACATGAGAATCATTTCATACAATGTTAACGGCATCCGTGCCGCAATTAAAAAAGGTTTAACAGACTGGCTTCAAACAGATCCAGCAGATATCATCTGTTTACAAGAAACTAAAGCTCATAAAGACAATGTAGATTTTAAATCAATCGAAGATTTAGGCTATCAGACCTTTTGGTTTTCTGCACAAAAAAAGGGTTATAGTGGAGTGGCCATTTTTACAAAAATTAAACCCGACCATGTTTTCTATGGCAACCAAATAGACCATAGCGATTTTGAAGGAAGGGTTATCAGAGCAGATTTTGGAGATATCACTCTAATCAATGCTTATTTCCCCTCAGGAACAAGTGGAGATGAAAGGCAGACTTATAAATACAAGTGGCTGGATGAATTTTATGTTTACTTACAAGAACTTAGAAAAACTAGACCTCAAATAATTATTCTTGGAGATTATAATATTGCTCACACTGCAATAGATATTCACGATCCCAAAGGGAATAAAAATTCTTCCGGATTCTTACCAGAAGAAAGAGGCTGGATGGATACGTTTCTAGAAAATGGCTGGATTGATAGCTTTCGTCATTTGAATCCGAACAAAACAGGAGGATACAGTTGGTGGAGCCAGCGCTTTCCTAGTGTTCGATTAGAGAATAAAGGATGGAGAATCGACTATATCTGTGTAACTGATACTTTATCTGCAAAATTAAAAAATGCTGAAATCTATCCAGATATCAAACATAGTGATCATTGCCCTATTTATCTGGAACTCAATTAATAACTAATAAATCAAGCTATTTAGATGTTTATATATAATGTAACTACCAAAGTTGACCCCTCAGTGCATGAATTATGGGTTGAGTGGATGAAAAAGACCCATATACCAGAAATTATGCTATCAGGATGTTTCACCCAATTTCAATTTGTGCGATTACTAGAACAGGATGAAAGCGACGGACCTACTTATGCAGTACAATATCGTGCCGAATCTAAAGCTGCATATAACCTTTATCTTGAGAAATATGCTACCAAATTGAGAAATGATGTATTTGCTGCATTCGGAAATAAAGTGATAAGTTTTAGATCTTTAATGCAGGTTGTGCATTGAGTGTGGAAACTTTTGTTTTTTCATTTTGCTAATCACAAAACTTTATTATATTCCTTGAAAGCCGCCTAGGACAAGCGTTTCAGAAAAATTAAGCTGAAACCCTTTACCAGTATGCTTTTTAGCCTAATCTGGATAGTAAATAGATGTTTATACATATTTACTTTTTTCGCCTGAAACCCTTTACTGACATGGATTTAGGGGTACCCAAGTTGATAAAAAAAATTTTGTTAGTAATGAAAAGAAAATAAATTTGTCTAGATTTAAAAATCAAATTAAAATAACATCTATGAACAAAGCTGAATTGATTGCTCAGATTGCTGAAGACGCTAGCATTACAAAAACTCAAGCTAACGCTGCTTTAGATTCTTTTGTTGCCACTGTAACTAAAACTTTAAAGAAAGGCGATAAAGTTACTCTGGTTGGTTTTGGTACTTTCTCAGTTTCTAAGCGTGCGGCTCGAACAGGTCGTAACCCTCAAACTGGTGCTTCCATCAAAATCAAAGCAAAAAAAGTTGCTCGCTTCAAAGCAGGTAAAGAATTGGCTTCAAAAGTTTAATTACTTCGACCCAAATAGAAAAACCTCTGCATATGCGGGGGTTTTTCTATTTTTGCAGCTCATCAATTAATTCATTCAAAAAAAATTACCATGGGAAGAGGCGATAAAAAAACCGCAAAGGGCAAAAGATTTAAAGGTTCTTTTGGCAAAAGCAGACCAGCAAATGGAGTTAAATCAAAGAAGCTTTCTGTTAAACAGTCATCATAATTATTTATGTATTTCTTTTAAAAAAAGTCTCTTCTGAAAACTCAGAACAGACTTTTTTTATTTTTGTTTATCTGCCAACTCTTTAATTGCAAACACCAATTTATCTAAATCTTGCAATCTGGTATATACATGTGGCGTAATACGCACACAACTAATATTCTCCCACACGATACCTACGGTGTGTATTTTATAATTATTCAATAAAGCAGTATCTAATTCACCGGGAGTCATACCATCGATAGTTACCCCACAGATAGCACAAGAGTACTCGGGCTTAAAAGAAGTATGAATTTTAACTTTGGGATGATTGACTACTTTATTAGCCCAATAATTTTTCAAATAACGAATCCGATCTTCCTTTCTTTTTGATCCTATCGCCATTTGAAAATTAACGGCTTCACCAATCCCCTGTTCAATCGGAAAGCTACGTGTACCAATGGTTTCAAACTTTCTGATATCAGTTCCTTTTGGGGTATCGTTACAAACTAATGGCCAAACTTTAGAGATTTTATCTTTGCTGATCCATAACATACCACTTCCAATAGGTGCACTCAAAAACTTGTGCAAACTTGTTCCAAAATAATCACAGCCCAGATCAGGAATTTTATAATCTAATAAACCAAAACTATGTGCTCCATCTACAATTACTTCACAACCTTTCGACTTAGCCATTTTTGCAATTTTCGCAACAGGTAAAATTTGGCCAATCCAGTTAATGATATGCGTTATATGAACCACTTTAGTTTTGGATGTGATGGCTTTTTCATAAGTGGAAACAATTTCTTCATCGTTTTCAATGGGAAATTTAAAATTCAATTGAGTGTAAACTATCCCTTCGCGCAAAGCCCTTTGCTTCCAAGCATTTATCATATTCGGATAGTCTTGCTTAGTACCAATCACTTCATCTCCAGCTTTTAGATCTAAACCAAATATTACGGTATTTAATGCCTCTGTGGCATTACGATTAATTGCTATTTCCTCAGGTGAACAGCCCGCCAACTCAGCTAATTTGTAACGCAAAGGTTCCCTCCCTTGGTCCAAAATCCGCCACATATAATAAGAAGGAGCCTGATTTGAAAGGTCGTTATACCTGGCAACTGCCTCTTGAACAACCCTTGGTGAGGGGCTTACACCCCCATTATTCAGATTAATTAAATTGCTATTTACCGTATAGCTCTGCTGTATCACCGCCCAGTAATCTTCATCTGCAGCAGCTTGTTCTGGGGTTAATAAACGCACTTTTTGCTGAGCAGCAGCAAAGTTGGCCGCATGTAATTCGTTAAAAAGACTATTCGCTGAAAATGCACCTGCGAGCATCCCCATTTTCTGTAAAAAAGCTCTTCTTTGGTTCACGTTAGTTAAGTTGAATAAGAAAGTTAAGGAAAATTGAGAAGTTTTACACGCTATCTTTGAGCCGAAATTTTGGAGATGAAAAAGTTTTTTTGGGTCTTTTTGGGTTTATTTATCGTGTTGATGGTTAACGTCAACCCTGTTTTGGCACAATGTTCCATCTGCACCAAAACAGCTTCTCAATTGGGAGAGGGGCCTGGAAAGGCTCTGAATTCTGCCATTATTTATCTGGCTTTTACACCTTTAGCAATCATGGGGTATATCGGTTGGCGTTGGTGGAAAAACGAAAAAGAACAGTATAACAACTAAAGCTTTTCGGCACAAATGAATACAACCATCGAAAAAACACTCGGCAAAACGCCACCTAACGCATTGTTTTCAATAATGATTCCTAGTTGGAATAATTTAAAATATTTACAACTCTGCATCAACAGCATTCGCAAACATTCTGTATTCCCACACGAAATTATTGTTCATATCAACGAAGGGAATGATGGTAGTTTGGATTGGATACAATCACAGCCCGATATTAGTTACTCTTTTAGTAAAGAAAATATTGGAGTCTGCTATGCTTTAAATAGTTGTAGAAATTTAGCTACTACTAATTACATGCTTTATCTAAATGATGATATGTATGTTTGTCCCGATTGGGACAAACCAATTAAAGAAGAAATTGACGCGATTGGCCATAAGCATTTTTTCTTCTCCGCTACCGCTATCGAAATTAATGCACAAAGCAGTTGTTCTATCGAAAAGAGTTTTGGAAACAGCATCGAAAGCTTCAATGAAAATGCTTTATTAGAAGCATTTAATAGCCTCCCAATGAACGATTGGCAGGGATCTACCTGGCCTCCCAATATTGTACACAAAGACATCTGGGACCTTGCCGGGGGTTATAGTATTGAGTTTAGTCCAGGCATGTATTCAGATCCCGACTTCTCCATGAAACTTTGGAAACTAGGTGTGCGAACTTTTAAAGGTATTTCTAGAAGTAGGGTGTATCATTTTGGCTCTATTTCTGTAAAAAGAATAAAACATAATAAAGGTTATTCAAGGTTTATATCTAAATGGGGAATGACCTCAGGCACTTTTTCGAAATACTATTTAAGAAGGGGTGACCTATTCGATGGCCCATTGCTTGCTCAACCAATTCCAATATTCGTTCAATTGAAAAACTTTATTAAAAGAGTTGCCCTGACATTTTCTAAAGAATCGTACAAATAATTTTTGTTACGCATCTATCTTAAAAAACATTTTCACACAGAAAAGTATTCTTCCAAAATAAGACTTGTTTTTATAAGCAAGTATGAGATCCCGATACTTAAAAAAAGTCTTGAAACGTAATACCCTATTACCAAAGGAATTGTTTTGATAACTTTCATTGATCTTTTTATAAATATTTTTTTCTTCGATTCTTTCGGAAGGACATGATTGATAAAGAAACAGCATTCGTTCTCTGCTCTTTTCTTCTTTCTCTACTCTTGATAATTTCTTTTTATTTTTACTTTTCGAAAAAGTATTGGCACTAACTGTGTTTGAGGAATGTTGTCTGTATAATACCAATGGCTCTGCCAAATATTTAACCGGCTTATAGCATGTTGCCATAAAAGCTAACCAAAAGTCATGGGCCACAATACTTGGAAAGGGAATACACTTTTCTGCTAGGGTTCTTTTAAAAAGAAATGCATGCCCAGGAGCCCAGGTACCAATTACAAACATCAAACTTGAATTGAATCCTATTTGATTTTTTATATCCGACATTTTTTTGTGCAGGCTTTTGCCTGACTCGTCAACCAATTCAGAATTACTATAAATTAATAATGAATCACCAATGCCTTCAAAAAGCTTCTGCAGTTTATCTACTACCCAAATATCATCTTGATCACTTAGTGCAATTAAGTTTCCACTGGATAAAGAAATTCCTTTTTCGAAATTTTTAACAAACCCAATATTCACTTCATTTGAAAAAAATTTTACTATGGGATTTTTAGAGGCATATTCTTGAAGTATCCTTAAACTGCCATCTTGTGAACAATCATCAATCACAATCAATTCTGTAGGGGGCAAGCTCTGATTCAGAATACTATCAATTTGCTGTTTCAAAAATCTTTCCCCATTGTAAGTAGCCATTACAACAGAGATATTTGTAGTTGCATTTTCAGGATTCATTGTAAATTTTTTGGGCAAGTGTAAATAAATTGAATCCCGGTTCTTGATATTGCTCTAAAATAGTTTTTCTAATAGATTCTTTTGGAATACCTCGCATTTTTTTCTGTTGAACTAACTCAAAAACTCTTTCTGTTAACAGCCATATTTTCTTATCAGAAACATGGTTGCTGTTTTTAAATTCTTCTATCGCCTTACTAAGTGCTTCAATGCCAATACGTGATGAGGCAACGGTTTTTAAAACTGCAGTTTCATTTCCCTGTTTGTTTCCTGTAGATAGCATTAACCTTAGATTTCGAACAAAACTATCGGCATCGGGCCTATCGCTTTTATTAATCACGAATATATCGGCAATCTCCATTAACCCGGCCTTCATAGTTTGCACTTCATCTCCAGCTTCTGGTACTACAACCACTACAGTTACATCCGCTAATCCTGCAATTTCAATCTCACTTTGTCCAACTCCTACCGTTTCCACAATAATATAATCGAAAGTAGCTGCCTGTAAAAGTGAAGTGATCTCAATTATATGTGGATGCAATCCACCCAACGAACCTCTGGTTGCTAAAGAACGTATATATACATTGGGATGTGTATACCATTCATTCATCCTAATCCTATCACCCAATAGTGCCCCGTAATTAAAGGGTGATGAAGGATCCACACATAAAACAGCCACTCTTTTATCAAGTGCAATCCAGTGGGCAATCAATGCATCTACCAAAGTGCTCTTACCAGCCCCTGGAGGCCCTGTAATTCCTATAACTGTTGTATTTGTAAATGGTAGCTCTTGCAATAATTGTTCATATCCAGGCACTTCATTTTCAACCAAAGAGATGGCCCTTGCCAATACTTTAAAATTACCTACTTTAATATCGTTCAATATTGATTGCCACATAGTGTTGAGTGACCTAAATTTAATGTAAAGCAACTGATTTTTTTTATTCGGTTATTTTTTGCAGAATATTCAGTAGCATTGAAAAGATTTAAAGCTATGCTGAAAAATAATATCCCGTCTTTTTTGTTTGTCATTTTAATGGCAGGGCTTTTTGTAAGTAGAGCATTGCTTTCTATTACCTTAATCTTATGGGCCTCATACGCAATCTGGCAATTAATAAAAATCAACAGCCAGTTTTACAAAAGCCCATTATTTATATGGAGCTCTGCCCCTATTTTTTTATGGATACTCGGTGCTTGGCAAAATAGTTTATCTGGCGATAGTCTTAATTATTTGCTAACCCTAACTGCATACCCTGCCACAGTTTGTATAGTGGAATCAATTTCAATGGAAGTCATTGAAAAGAAAATGATCAGAATATGGTTGATCGCAACAGTCATTGGAGTTTCCTATCCAGTGATTTGGTACTTATTTCATTTTACAGCTTCCAATAATGCCTATGGCTCGGGCAAGTCTTTGCCCACATTGATGGATTCAGATTATGTACGATTTTCCATTTTTTTATGCAGTAGTTTTTTATTCCTGCTTAACTATCCTATTTTTAAAAAGTCAATCACCCGGATTCTTGCTGCAGTTTCATTTTTATTGATATTATTCTTATCTGTTCGAACCGGATGGGTATTGGCAATAAGTATTTTAATCTGCTATTGTTTGTTCGCAATAAAAAAAAGCAAATCAGGTAAACTGATTTTTCCTGGGATGATTTTATTTGCCAGTATGCTTGTTCTATCCTATTTAATTGTTCCAACAATTCATCAGAAAATTGCTTACAGCATTTGGGACTGGCAACAATTTCAACCTGGTAAATATGATCCGAATTATTCCGATGGAACAAGAAGAGCGATTAATTTATCAGCATGGAATTCTATAAATAATCATAGTAATATAAATGCTGGATGGTCTGGCATATCAAAGGTTTTACAAGAAAGTTTTACAAGAAATTTTGAAAATCAAAAGACTGAATATGGCTGGCCATTTAATCAATGGTTATTTTGGTGGATGGGAAGTGGCTGGTGGGGAATGCTTCTTTTTACTGGCTGGTTATTTTATCCCTTATTTGTAAATTTAAAAAAAATAGATGCGGGATTAATTTGTTGGACCATTGCCATTGCGTTAAGCTGTATAGTGGAATCAACTTTAAACTATCAGTTTGGTGTATTTCTGCATATCTGGCCAATTGCTTTCATGTGGAAAAAAGCTACTTCAAAATCCGGTAGTTCTTAAATTCGAACAACCTTTTGCCAGTCATTTTTTCAAGACGATACAGCATTTTTTCTTTAAACGAAAATTGCTTTTTTTGAATATCCAATTCCACCAATAAATTATTAGCTTTTACCCTATTTTGCATAACAATCGGATGCGTTCCTGTAAATTTTTTGAGCGAATCAAACATACTGAAATCAAAAATATCTGAGCCTTTTAAAATTTCTTCCGCCCTGTCTTCAGGCAGCAAGATTTTTGCTACATTTTTTATTTTCTGTTGCATAGATGCAGGACTTTTTACCCATCCATAATGATACACAGTAGCTTCAATTAATTTCACTTGCAGTTTCTCCCCATTTTTTCTAAATCCTTGTGCGTCTCGATAAGCCTTAATGGATGTATCATTTCGAATAATTCTCACTTCATGACTATACCATCTTCTACTATCCCCCACATAATCATAGGTACCATAGAAATGTAGATACTTAAAAAGTAGTCCCTCTACATTTAAATCATCTTTATATTTCTTACAAGCTTCTAAGATTGTTTCATGAAACTTTTCATGAATGTTTTCATCGCCCTGAATATAAAATGCCCAATCGCTTTTTGGATGTATCAATTGTAATGCTTTGTTGGTTTCAACAGCCAACACATTGTCGCCATTAGCTGGTTTCATGTCCCAAACAGAATGATGGATTTTAATCTTTTCCTCATTTAATGATTCAATCAAAGCGAGGGTTCCATCAGTAGAGTCTCCAACTAAAACAATCATTTCATCAACTACTGGCAAAATCGAACGGATCGCTTCCAGAATTGGATAATCGTTCAATACTGCATTGTTGATGATTGTAAAACCTGAAATTATCATAATAGTTCCCTTAGAGTTTCCAAAGAACCGAAAACTTTCGCATCTTGCTTGCTTTAATAGAACTTTTTAAATAAAAAGCGATTTATGCAAAGAACTTGCTGCTTTGATTTTGGTAATACCCGCTTAAAATGTGCTTTGTTCGTAAACAGAGAATTGCAGGAATTATTAGTACTTGAGAATGACCTACCAGAGACGATAGAGAAGCTTATTCATGATTTCAAACCAACTAAATCAATACTGGCATCTGTCATCAACCACAATTCGGAAGCAGAATCAATTCTAAAAGCCCATACAAAATTTCACAAATTGGGTCATAATAGTAAAATTCCCTTTTCAACTCCAGTTGGAAAGCCTGAAACTATTGGCGCAGATAGATTGGCAGCTGTTGCAGCTGCGGTGGATTTATTCCCTAATCAGCATAATTTGGTGATTAGCTTAGGCACTTGCATCACTTATAATTTCGTAAACATACAACACGAGTTTTTAGGTGGCAGTATTTCACCAGGGATGCAAATGCGCTTCCGTTCCATGCACGAATACACTGCTTTATTGCCCTTAGTGGAGGCAGAAAATCAGTTTCCCTTAATTGGTTACGATACTAAAACCAATCTTTTAAGTGGTGTGATTTTAGGTATGAGCAAGGAGATTGATGGAATTATCGAAGCCTACGCCCAAA
The DNA here is from genome assembly GCA_903927185.1 of uncultured Bacteroidota bacterium. Classification (GTDB taxonomy): domain Bacteria; phylum Bacteroidota; class Bacteroidia; order Chitinophagales; family Chitinophagaceae; genus Sediminibacterium. Next base: position 50,971 of record CAIYLW010000084.1, on the reverse strand, counting down.
AATTCAACAACTTTAACGTGTTTTTAACCGGCGGCGATATGCCTTTTTTTCTGCCACATTTGAAAAATAAAATTTTTGCTGATCCATACCTGATTTATAAAGGTCTTTATGCAATTAGTGAGTTTAATAACCTTTAAATTCTTTCAGGATATTTTTTTTGTGAGCTTTTACGAATAGCAGAAGGGTTTTCGCATTTCATTTGCCGAAGTTTAAACGATATTTGATATACCAAATGCAACTATGATTAATCGGACTTACCATAACTGTACCCTATTTACCAGTTTTCTAATTGGATGCTTTTTTGTGTTTACAGCATGCGAAAATGATATTAATACAGTTAAGAATCTTGGTAAAAAAATTGCGGGGGTTGATGAAGCAAAAAATGTTGAAAGCTATATGAGTCAAAATGGCAAAACCAAAGCTAAATTGATTGCGCCTTCCATGCTCCTGACACAAGATGAATATGGAAAGAAAATAGAATACCCTAAAACTTTGCGGGTTGACTTTTTTGATGATTCACTCCATGTTCAAAGCAAATTATTTGCACGATACGGTAGTTATTCAGATAAGGATAGTAAGATTTTTTTAAAGGATAGTGTGATTGTTTTTAATATAAAAGGAGATACCCTTATCAGCAAGGAATTGTATTGGGATCAAACAACTCAACGGTTTTCAACAGATAAAGAAGTTTATATTAGTAATTCACTACCTGTTCGCCAGACATTGATTGGCATTGGATTTAGTTCTGACCAAAATTTAACCGACGTACATATTGGACATGTAAAACCAGGTAGCTTTTTCATTGTGCCTGATAGCAGTACTATAAAATAATAAGATCATGGAATATAGAAGAATGGGCCGAACAGGCTTACAATTAAGCATCCTTAGTTTTGGAAGCTGGGTAACCTTTCATAAACAAATTGAAGATGGAACAGCTGATGAATTAATGGGCATTGCCTATGATAATGGGATTAATTTTTTTGATAATGCAGAAGTGTATGCTTTGGGTGAGAGTGAAAAGATGATGGGCCGTGTTTTACATCAAAAAAATTGGGATAGAACTTCTTATACTCTTTCATCAAAAGCTTTTTTCGGATGGAGGGGTAAGGGAAATAAACCTAATCAAACCGGTCTCAGTCGCAAACACTTAACAGAAGCTTGCCACGAAGCTTTGCAGAGATTGCAAACTGATTATTTAGATTTATATTTCTGTCATCGCCCGGATAAAAATACACCTATCGAAGAAGTTGTTCTCACCATGAATACACTTATACAACAAGGAAAAATCTTGTATTGGGGTACCAGCGAATGGAGTGGGGTAGAAATTATGGAAGCGAATAGAGTGGCTAGAGACTATCGTATAATCGGTCCCTCTGTTGAACAACCACAGTACAATTTGTTCGAAAGAAATAAAGTAGAGAACGAATACCTAGAAGTGTTTAAAAATGTAGGTTTAGGAACCACCATTTGGAGTCCATTAGCAGCAGGATTATTAACTGGGAAGTATAATGATGGTGTTCCAGAAGGATCCAGATTTGCCATTGAAGGTTTCGATTGGTTAAAAGACAGATGGATGGCCGAAGACCGCATTAACAGAGTAAAAAAATTGGGAGAACTAGCCAAAGAATTAGGTGTAAGCCTAGCATCTTTAAGTATCGCCTGGTGTGTTAAAAATGAAAATGTAACCACGGCTATCCTGGGAGCAACTAAAAAAGCACAATTACTCGACAATTTAGATGCCCTGAAAGCGCTGCCATTATTGTCATTAGATATTTTACAAAAAATAGATGAAATAGTGGGAACCAAACCCAGGCTTCCAGAATTTTAAATAAAATATTCAATGAGAAAAAAGTTAGCAGCTCCAGTTGCTAACTTTTTTTTTCTTCTTTTTCCAACCTTTTAATTAGAACTTACTCTTATTACAGAACGAGATTTGGAACCAGCTAACAACATACTTACTTTATTGGTGCAAAAAGCAGTAAAGGGCGATGCCGCTGCGCAATCGCAGTTGTATCAGCAATTCAGTAAAGCCATGTTTCATATCTGTTTACGGATGTCGAAAAATAAGAATGGAGCTGAGGATATTTTACAGGATTCGTTTATCCTTGCTTTTAAAAAATTGCATCAATTAAAGGATGGAACGCAATTTGGTGGATGGTTAAAGAGAATTGTTGTGAACGAATGTATAAGGCAAACGAAACAAAGTTGGCTCTGGCAGGATTGGGAAGATCAGCATAATCAAATCTCAAATGAACAGGAAGAAGAATGGTGGAAGACCGTGAATATAGAAATGGTATATCAACAAATTAAAGCATTACCTGATGGATGTAAACAGGTTTTTATTCTTTATGTGTTTGAAGACTATACTCATAAAGAAATTGCAGCCATGCTTATAATCAGTGAATCAACTAGTAAAAGTCAATACCATCGAGCAAGAAAACTTTTAAAAGAAAAGATCAATCAACAAATGGCAAAAAATGGATGAGTTAAAAAAATATATTCAATCACAAAAGCATCTTCTGGAACCTGACGAACCGAGTGAAAAGGTTTGGATAGGTATTCGCGAATCCATTGATGCTCCTGTAAAATCAATACCATTGCGAAATTGGGCCATTGCAGCATGCTTTATTTTATTAGCAGGGATTGGCATTTTACTATTAAACAGATCCATTCAAACTACCACACCAATTGTAAAATCTACCATTAAAGAAATAGCAACTTCAAATTCAGGCGACAAAGATTCAAATTCAAACGCAACTAAAGTTTTATTAGATAAAAATATAACCCCCAAACGGATAAAATTTCCTACTGCATCGCCAATAACAACAATTCATACTATTACCGAATTGAATTCGAGAAATGAATCGAAACTGAGTTCCATGGAAGCAAGTTTTACACAAGTAATCAATTTGCAAAAAGCTCGTATCAGCACTACTCCATTATATGCTGAATCACCAAATTATTTTTCCGAGTTTAATAATCAATTGCATCAAATGGAAAAAGATGAAGCACGAATCAAATCATATATACACAAAAACGGCATGAGTGATGAATTGCTGGATCAATTGATCAATGTTTACCAGCAAAAATTAAATATGTTGAAACAACTACAAACAGAAATGCAAAAACTCAATAGTAGATACAAACAAAACAGGCCGGCTGTTGACACGATGAAAACATATTTTTTAAATCTTTAAATTCAATTAAATGAATCATTTACTCTTTAGTAGAATTGCATTGGCTACCATAGGCTTAAGCCTTTCAATGCTTAGTTTTTCGCAGGAATCTTCGAATTCAAACCCAGATATTTTGTTACAAAAACAAAAGTTAGAAGCAGAGCAAAAACTCATGTCTAAGGTTAATGCAGATATGATTTCACAACAAGCAAAACAATATTCAGAACTTGTTGTTACTCAAGCCAATCAAGATCGTTTAGCAATCTTGCATAACAAAAAGATGGAACCTAAAGATTTAAAATCTAAGGAAATATCCATGGAATTACCTGTTGCTAAATCAGCTGAAATTTATATTGAGAACAGTCGAAATTTGGATATTAAAGTATGGGATCAACCTAAAGTGAAAATCGTAACTTCTGTGATGTACGATGGTGATAGCAGTAAGGTACCTGATGCAGAATGGTTCGAAAAAATGAACTTCAGTTTTCGCAGCACCTCTAATTCAATAAAAATTAAAATAGGCGCAAACGGCAATAATTTTTATATCGTTAATGGCAATAATGTTTCATGGGGAGGTACAAATTTAGATTTTGCAAATAATGTAGCGGCAGGGCAAGGGAAAGGAAAAAAATCGGTGACAATCTATGTTCCAAAAGAAAATAATCTTGATATCGACTCTAAGTATGCAGAAATAATAATCGATGGAAATCTGAATAAATTAAATGTAGATATCACTAATGGAGGTTTAGATGCCGGTGATGTAAACAAGTTTTTTCTAAGATCAAAATATTCAAATATCAATGTAGGCAATTTAAAAATTGGAGAAGTAGAATTAATCAATGGTCGATTTATTGCAAAAGATGCTGACGATTTAGACTTAGATACAAAATATGCTACTATTGAAGCAGGGGCAGTTAAAAAGTTAAAAGTACGCAGTACCAATGATGAATATGAAATAGAAGAAGTGGGTAGTATTATTTGCCGAAAAAACTATGGCAACCTTCGCATCACTAAACTTACTTATTCCATGGAATTAGATGGAACGAATGCTGATTTAAAAATTAGAAACATTGGCGAAGGACTTGAATCAATAAAAATCAATAATAAATATGCTGATATCCGATTACCAATGCGCTATGTAAAAAATTACACAGTTACATATCAAGGTGCGTTTAGTACGGTGTATGCTAGTTTTGAAAAAAAGCCAGTTGCAGAAAAAGAAGAGCGTAAAACCATTGGGAAAAAAGGCAATCAACTGAGCGATCTGAAGTCATATACAATGAATGGAACATTTGTCATTGCAGGTTCATTTGATGCAGATAGTAATTCCGACAGTCATTTCACTGCCTCAGTAGGAGATGGCAAAGGAGCTAAATTGGATCTGAAGTGTCAAAACTGTACAGTTGACTTTAAATAATTCTTACATATTTAAACGAACATGAATTCCTCTGTTTTTCAGATAGTTAATTCTTAAACGAGCCCCCGATTCTTTGGGGCTCGTTTTTTATCACTATTCCCCTAGCTTTGCAGTACAAATTAATTATCCTATTTTACCTGTATGTCTGAACTCTATATCCTCCTATCAATCATTGGGACTCTAATAATGATCGGTTTTTTTGCAGGCTATGAGATTGCTTTTGTTAGTGCTAACCGTTTGAGTATTGAGCTCAAAAAAAAGCAGGGAAAAAAGAGTGGGATGATTCTTGCAAATTTCATGGAGAATCCAGCAAAATTTATAGGATCCTGCCTTATTGGACTGAATATTTTCTTGGTGATCTACGGTTTACTTTTTGATGAATTTCTCAAATCCATCGCATGGCGACCAATTAATTTTAAGAATGATATTGTTCAATTAATTGTTGACACATTTATCTCTACAATTGTAGTGTTAGTTTTTGGAGAATTTATTCCTAAGGCTGTTTTTAAAGCAAAGAGCGAAAGATTCTTAAGTTTTTTCGCAACTATCGCGCATTTCTTTTACACTTTATTTGAACCCATAGCTACCCTGTTTGTAAACATCTCTCAATGGATTTTGAAGTATGTTTTCAATATGCGATTAAATAAAAGCAGTGACGCTTTCAATAAAGTTGACTTAGAACATTTTTTTCAACAAACCAAAGAGCAGGACGAAGACAATCAAGAATTAAATACCGAATTATTCGAAAATGCATTAAGTCTCCCTTTAGTTAAAATCCGTCAGTGTTTAGTTCCAAGAACTGAAATTGAAGGTGTAGATATCAATTCTTCCATTGAGGAATTAAAAACGCATTTTGTTACTACACAGTTAAGTAAATTGGTAGTTTACGATGAAAATATAGATAATATTTTAGGGTATGTTCATCAGCTCGATCTTTTCCAAAAACCAGATTCTGTTAAATCGATTATGCATCCCATGATGGCAGTTCCTGAAAGTATGAGCGCCACCGACCTGATTAATAAATTCACTAAAGAACGTAGAAGTATTGCTTGGGTAGTAGATGAATTTGGAGGCACTTCCGGAATCGTAACTATGGAAGATGTACTGGAAGAAATTTTTGGTGAGATCCATGACGAATACGATGTGGAAGAATTTGAAGAAAAACAGCTTACCGAAGATGAATTCATGTTTAGTGGTCGTTTAGAACTTGATTACCTTAATGAAAAATACAAAATGGATTTTGCTGTTGAAGATTCTGAAACCCTTAGTGGATTTATCATCAATGCACATGAAACCATTCCAAAATTGAAGGAAACTATCATCATTGGTCATTATAAATTTGATATCGTATCCGTTAGCGACACCCGAATTGAAATGGTGAAAATGAAAATATTGAAATAGCCTACTTTCAAAATTCGAATCTTGCAAAATTTTATCTTTATACTTTAAATTTTATTTATGTCTTACGTATTTGACATTACTAAACCAATAGCAATCGGCAGTGACCATGCCGGTCTAGAATATAAAGCACAACTTGTTATTTGGTTAAACGAAAAAGGGTTTCAAGTAAAAGATTTGGGCACATATACACCCGATTCAGTGGATTATCCAGACTACGCCCATTTAGTGTCTACTGCAGTTGAAAAAGGGGAAGCAGCATTTGGCATACTTCTTTGTGGGTCGGCGAATGGAGTAGCAATGACTGCAAATAAACATGCCTCTATCCGAGCCGGACTTTGCTGGCAGAACGATGTTGCCCTACTAGTTCGCCAACATAATAATGCAAATATTCTTTGTATACCAGCTCGCTTTGTTTCTTATTTTGTTGCACTACAAATGTTAGAAACTTTTATGAATACGGCATTCGAAGGTGGCAGACATGCAACAAGGGTTAATAAAATTTCCTGCTCTTAATAAAAACCAAAATTGATTATGAAAAAATTAGTTCTCTCCTTTTTACCTTTATTTTGCTTTATCGCTTTAGTGCACGCACAAACAGATGTAACAAAATTTGGGAGCATCATCACAAAAGAAAATTTAAAACAAAAATTATCCATTATTGCTTCTGCAGAAATGGAGGGAAGAGAAACAGCTTCTCCTGGTCAGAAAAGAGCAGCTGCTTACATTGAATCTGAATTTAAAAGAATGGGGCTTAAACCTGGAAATGGCGATAGCTACCAACAATTATATCCTGTTTATCAAGATGCATTAACTGAGAAAAAATTAATGGTCAATGGTCGATCTTTCAATTGGGACCAAGATTTTAATTTCAACTTGCAAGTAATTTCAAGTGGCGATTTTAATTTTGATAAAGTTGTCTTTGCTGGATATGGCATTATTGATTCTACACATCAAATAAATGACTATGCCAATTTAGATGTAAAAGGTAAATTAATTATTGTACTGGAAGGGGTTCCAGAGGGAATGTCATTACCAACACAAGGAGGTATGCGTGCAATGATTGCTAATCCGGGCTCTACCTATTCTAAGATGAAAGTAGCCATGGCAAAGGGCGCCGCAGGTTTATTTTATATCAGTTCAAATTTCCCGCTTAAGACTGCTTCCCCTACGAAGGGAAATATGTATCTCAAACACAATGCCATTACAGGTTTCGTAACAGGAAATATTTCTACAGAAATTGCATCTGCTTTAACTGGTCGTACTGAAATTTTAAACATCAGTCAAATTAAACAGCTAAAGAAAAAAGATTACCTATCTGAAATAAAAATAAACGTAAATAAAGCAACTGAAAATTTAGAAAGTAGTAATGTAATAGCAATTCTTCCAGGATCAGACAAAAAAGAAGAATACCTAATGCTGACTAGTCATTATGACCATCTTGGAAAAAAAGGTGATGTTATATATTATGGTGCAGATGATGATGGTTCAGGAACTGTTGGTGTTATGCAAATGGCAGAAGCATTTACAGCTGCGGCAAAAAAAGGTAAACATCCTCGCAGAAATATTGTTTTTATGACAGTGAGTGGTGAGGAAAAAGGATTATGGGGTTCTGATTATTATTCAGAACATCCGATTTATCCCATGGAAAAAACCACTGCTGATTTGAATACTGATATGGTGGGAAGAATTGATACAGAAAGAATGACCTCCGATTCTGCAAATACGGTTTATGTAATTGGACACGATAAATTAAGTTCAGAATTGCAAGCCATCAATGAAGCTGCGAATAATCAATCTAGTAAATTAGTATTAGATTATAAATACGATGATCCTGCAGACAAGAATAATATCTATTACAGAAGTGATCATTATAATTTTGCAAAAAAAGGTGTGCCTATTTTATTTTTCTATGATGGTATGCTTCAGGCAGATTATCATAAACCAACAGACACGATAGAAAAAATAAATTTCGATCTCATGCAAAAGCGTGTATTGATGATTTTCTACACCGCATGGGAAATTGCCAATAGAGACAATATGCTTAAACGTGATATGAAGTTGAATATGCCTTCTAGGTAGAGGAAAGTGAAGACTGCAGCGGGATAGCAGGGAATCACGATTCTTTATAAAAATACCAACCCCGGCTTGAAAGCTGGGGTGGTATTTTTATCTCTTAACTAAATTTTACCAGCCAAGCAAATAAGCAAATATCAAAGGCACTACAATTGTGGCATCACTTTCTACAATGTATTTAGGCGTATGAATATCTAATTTACCCCAGGTAATTTTTTCATTGGGTACAGCTCCTGAATAAGATCCATAGGAAGTAGTTGAATCACTTATCTGACAGAAATAACTCCAGAAAGGCACATCATGCCATTCTAAATCCTGATACATCATCGGAACTACACAAATCGGGAAATCACCAGCAATACCCCCTCCAACCTGGAAGAAACCAATACCTTTCCCACCACTATTAGCACGGTACCATTCTGTTAACCATACCATATACTCAATACCGCTTTTCACGGTACTTGCTTTCAATTCATTTTTTATCACATAACTGGCAAAAATATTTCCGGTAGTGCTATCTTCCCAACCTGGAACAACGATTGGTAAGTTTTTCTCAGCCGCTGCGATGATCCAGCTATTTTTTGGATCAATCTCATAATATTGTTCTAATTCACCTGATAAAACAGTCTTGTACAAAAACTCATGTGGGAAATAACGCTCTCCTTTTGCTTCTGCATCTTTCCATTGTTTTACCAAGTGCTTCTGCAAACGTCTAAATGCTTCCTCTTCAGGAATACATGTATCTGTAACACGATTGTAATGATTCTCTAACAAATCCCACTCGTCTTGGGGAGTAAGATCACGATAATTGGGCACACGCTTATAATGACTATGTGCCACCAAATTCATCACATCTTCTTCTAAATTAGCACCAGTACAGCTGATGATAGCAATTTTGTCCTGACGGATCATTTCTGCCAAACTAATGCCCAATTCAGCGGTGCTCATGGCACCCGCCAAACTCACTAACATTTTTCCCCCTTCTAATAAATGGGTTTCATATCCTTTAGCAGCATCTACTAAAGCAGCTGCATTAAAGTGGCGATAATGGTGTTGTATAAACTGCGAAACAGGTCCTTTACTCATATCCTCTTTTTTAAATGATTTAATCAATCGAGCGCAAAAGTAATTTTTTTGTTCGATTTCCCGAAACTACCCTATTAATGCATATGAATTTTCTAACTTTAGAGTTATTATATCACACAATTGTATGAAATGAAAAATAGTACAACACCTGTTATTTGGATTGCTGGAATATTAGCCATCCTTCCTTTATTTTACTTAGCAGCAATTTATCCGGGTCTTCCAAATATAGTTCCCACCCATTTTGATATGGATGGCAGACCAAATGATTATAGTGAGAAATCAACTTTAATTTTTCTAACTGTCTTATTTAGTGCCTTATCGTTTGGTTCGTTTTTATTGATCACTAACCTTCCGAAAATTGACCCCAAAAAAACAGCAGGGCAATCACCCGAATTATTTAAGAAAATGGGGATTACTATTTCAGTGTTGTTTTGCTTTATCAATTTTGCAATTACTTATGCAGCCAAAAATAAAGGAGAAAATATCACCTGGATTATTTTTCCGGCTTTAGGAATATTTTTTGTATTTATAGGAAATTATATGAGAGAAATTAAACCCAATTATTTTGCAGGCTTCAGAACACCCTGGGCACTTGAAAATGATGATAATTGGAGAGAGACACATCTATTGGCTGGAAAGATTTGGATAGCAGGTGGAATTGCAATAACTATTTCAACAATCGTTTTACCAACTGTTTATAGATTCATAGCCTTCATGAGCATTACAGGTATCATTTGCATTGTTCCATTTGCATTTTCTTACCTCTTTTTTAAAAACCAACAGAAAAATAATTTATGAAAAAGATTGCTATATTTTTCATTGGACTTTTTTTATTGTCTAGCATGCAGGCACAAGAAATTGTAGGAACCTGGATGGGAATGCTAAAAGTAAGTGAAATAAAACTTCGTATTGTTATTCATATAAATAAATCTGATAAAGGCTATTCAGCTTTGTTTGATAGCCCAGATCAAAAAGCTTTTGGATTAATGATCAATAAAACAGAATTAATCAATGATAGTTTGCTTTGTGAGATTCAAATCATTAGGGGTGGATATAGAGCCAGTTGGGATGGCAAAGATTCATTAACAGGAATTTTTCATCAAGGTCCAGGTTCTTTCCCCTTAAATATGAAAAGACTAAAAGAAGAAGACATTCCAAAACAAGAAGTAAAAATCAGGTCTCAAACCCCTAAAGCCCCTTTCGTATATAACGCCGAAGAAGTAGAATATGATAATGCCGATAAAAGCCTGCATTATGGTGCAACGTTTACAAAACCTAATAACCAAACAAGCTTTCCAACGGTGATTATTATTTCTGGAAGCGGTACACAAGATAGAGATGGTACCATGTTTGGACATAAAACCTACGCAGTATTAGCTGATCTGTTAACTAAAAAAGGAATTGCCGTATTACGTGTTGATGATCGTGGTGCAGGGAAAAGCAATATTGGAAATGGAGATCCAACTAAACTTACTTCAAAAGATTTTGCAATCGATGTAAACAATAGCATTAACTATTTATTGAGTAGAACTGATATTGATAAAAATAAAATTGGATTAATCGGACACAGTGAAGGAGGCATGATTGCGCCAATGGTAGCAGTAAATAATATAACTGTTTCGTTTATCGTATTGTTGGCTGGACCGGGAGTTTCTGGTCAAGAGATTTGGGATTTACAAATGGAAAGGGATATCATCAAAAAAAATCTTTCGGAAACAAATAAAGCTTTGGCGATTGAAGTGATTAAGAAATTAAATGATCCATTCTCGAAATCAACAGATCTTAAAATTGTGAAGGATCAAATGAACACGAATTATACAGAGTGGAAAAAAAATGTGAGCGATAGTTTAGAGACCGATTTATTTTATGCTGACCCTAAGGAAAGCTTTTTAAAAGTGGCTGACCAATTCCAACATGCATTATACTGGCTAAATTATTTTTTAAATTATCAACCTGCTGATAATCTTCAGAAAATTAAAATTCCCATTCTGGCATTAAATGGGTCAAATGATATTCAAATATCGAGTAAAGAAAATTTAGCAGGTATTGAAGCTGCATTAAAAAAGGGTGGTAATAAACGCTTCCAAGTAAAAGAATTAAATGGATTGAATCATCTATTCCAAACTTCAAAAAGTAAAGATCTCACATACGATGCAATTGATGAGACCTTTTCACCAGAAGCTGCTTCATTGGCGGCTAATTGGATTTTAACAGAAGCCTTAAAAAAATAAAAATCATTGTATTAACATTCGTTCATGAACCTACTCGCCCATGCTTATCTTTCTTTTGGTCAACCTGATATCTTAGTGGGCAATATGATTAGTGATTATGTAAAGGGGAAAACACAATATGACTATCCCATTGGTATTCAACATGGAATAAGGCTACATCGCGCTATTGATAATTTTACAGATCATCACGAAGCCACTTATTTGGGCAAACACTTTTTTAAGCCAGCTGTGGGATTATATGCTGGGGCATTTATGGATGTAGTATATGATCATTTTCTAGCACTTGATATAAACGAATTGAGCGAAGAAGAGTGGAAACCCTTTACCCTTCAGGTATATCGGGATTTAAAAGAAAATGAAATTTTATTGCCCGAAAAATTTGCAGGGCAACTACCGCATATGTCTACACATAATTGGTTGTTTCATTACAGATATCCCGCTGCAATTGAAAAGAGTTTTGGAGGTTTGGTAAGAAGAACTAAATATCTGACAGAGCATCTGCCTGCCTTCAAAATTTTCGAAACTAATTATGCTTCTTTAAAAGAAAATTATCTAGCCTTTTTCCCTGATGTTAAAAAATTTGCAGAAATGGAATTAGCCCGATTGCAAAGTAAATAGGCACTTATCTTTGCTCTAAACATTTATTAAACTCTTTCTAACGATGAAGCAATTAATAACTATTTTTTTCCTTTTAACTGCCCTGGCTGGATTTGCCCAACAAAAACCTACTGAACTGGATAAGTCACCAATGGATATGAGCTATTGGCCTGCTAATTATCCTATTTTAAAAATGAGTGGCAAGGTCAAAGATCAACCAATTGCAAGAATTATTTATGGCAGACCATTAAAAAACGGGAGAACTATTTTTGGAGGGATTGTCAACTACAATGAAATGTGGCGACTAGGTGCTAATGAAGCAACTGAATTAGAAACTTTTGTGTCCTTAAAAATTGGAGGCAAAACTTTAATTAAGGGACGTTATACCGTTTATTGTTTACCTGCTGAAAATAAATGGACTATCATTATTAATAAAGATAATTTCTGTTGGGGTAGTTTTACTTATGATACGCGAAAAGATTTAATCCGAACAGATATTGATGTAGAAAAGAATACTGAATCGGTAGAAGCCTTCACCATTTATTTTGATGATACTAAAAACGGGGCTAATTTAATTTTCCTTTGGGACGATACAAAAACTGTACTTCCTATTACCGTGGTGGATGAAAAAAATTCTAAAAAGAAATAATTATGAGCAATCAAGAAAAGCGTTTAAGACTTGGCACTACCTATATTCATGCAGGAGCAGAACCTGATCCATCCACTGGAGCTATCATGACTCCAATTTATCAAACTTCTACCTATGTACAAGAAGCTCCGGGGGTTAATAAAGGCTTTGAATATGCAAGAAGTCAAAACCCTACTCGCAAAGCATTAGAAGAAGCGTATGCGCAGATAGAACAAGCCAATTATGGATTAGCTTTTAGTAGTGGTGTTGCAGCCACTGATGCAGTAATTAAATTATTAGAGCCGGGCGATGAAGTGATTGCAGCAAATGATATGTATGGTGGCACGTATCGCCTTTTCACAAAAATATTTGCCAAGTTCGGAATTAAATTTATTTATGTAGACACCACTGATGTAAACAATATCAGTAAGGTGATCACAGCAAAAACAAGATTAATCTGGATTGAAACGCCAACCAATCCGTTAATGAATATTACTGATATCTCAGCAGTTGCCATCGTTGCAAAAAAAACAAATGCTATTCTTTGCGTGGACAATACTTTCGCATCTCCATATCTTCAAAATCCATTAACACTTGGTGCAGATATTGTAATGCATTCAGCTACCAAATATCTTGGCGGACATAGTGATTTGATTCAAGGTTGTTTAATGATGAACGATGCTGATTTACGCGAGCAATTATATTTTATTCAAAAATCAACAGGAGCTGTTCCCGGGCCCATGGATTGTTTCTTAGTGTTACGTGGTATTAAAACTTTACATGTCCGCATGCAAAGACACTGTGAGAATGGCGAAAAGATTGCACATTTTTTACGTAATCACCCTAAAGTGCAAAGGGTTTACTGGTGCGGATTTGAAGACCATCATAACTATGCCATTGCTAAAAAACAAATGCGCGGATTCGGTGGCATGATGAGTTTTACATTGAAAGATGATAGCGTAGAAAATGCGAAACGTGTTTTAATCAGCACCAAAGTTTTCTCTTTGGCTGAAAGTTTGGGAGGGGTAGAATCATTAATAAATCATCCTGCTTCTATGACACACGCATCCATCCCTAGAGAAGAAAGAATTAAAAACGGATTAACCGATTCATTGATTCGATTGAGCGTAGGTATTGAAGATGTGGAAGATTTAATTGAAGATTTGAATCAAGCAATAGGATAAATTGAAGCATTAAAAGATAAAAGTGAAGAGTGGAAAAACGGCAGCTAAAAAAATTCTTAGATGAAAAAGCGGTTAGATATAATCAACCTGATTTCATAGTTGCCGACCCTGTTTGCATACCACATCTTTTTTCAAAAAAACAAGACATTGAAATAGCCGGATTGTTCGCTGCTATTTTCGCCTGGGGAAATAGAACTACCATCATCAATAAGTCGAAAGAACTAATGCAATTGATGGATATGGTTCCACACGAGTTTTGTTTGAATCATTCTGATAATGATCTTAAAAAACTATTACACTTTAAACATCGCACATTTAATGCCACCGATCTTTTGTATAGTATCGAATTTCTCAAACATCATTATTCTACAAACAAAAGCCTCGAAACAGCCTTCTTTCCTCCCAAACTTTTAAAAACAAATAAAGAAAATTTAGTAGAGCAAGGCCTGATACATTTTCACCATTATTTTTTATCCCTCGAAGATGCTCCAAAGCGAACAAGTAAACATATCGCTTCCCCTGATAAAAATTCTGGTTGCAAAAGATTGAATATGTATTTACGATGGATGGTACGAAAAGATAATAAAGGTGTAGATTTTGGAATTTGGAAAACCATAAAACCCTCAGATCTAATCTGCCCTATCGATGTGCATGTGGCAAGAGTTGCTAAACGCTTTCAGTTACTCAACCGTAAACAGGTTGACTGGCCAGCAGCTGTGGAACTCACAAAATACTTGCGTACCTTAGATGCAAGCGATCCTGTTAAATATGATTTTGCTTTATTTGGATTGGGCGTAATGGAAAAATATAGTTAGTATGAATAACAATAGCGAACTAATTTCTTTAGAAAAATTATCATTTGATGAGTTGGTTGCTCATATTAATCAACTGATCTCTAGAGACTTTGCAAAACTTGTTTACTTATTATACGCAGTTGACGTATCTGAAAAAAAATTGAAACAACTCTTGGCTGAACATCCTAACGAAGATGCGGGTAAACTAATTGCACTTCTCATTCTGGAAAGGCAAGAACAAAAGAAGAAAAGTCGTGAACAGTTTAAACAAAATGAACAAGATATTCCAGAGGAAGATAAATGGTAATTACTCTATCTTTTTTAATTGCGCATCATATAAGCCCATTAAAAGACTGTTCCCATTAGCATCTACTTTTACCCCACCAAATTTAGCTAGTTCAAATTTCTTAGCATCACCTTGTTGAAAGAAATAGTTTTCAGCACCTATATTGAATGAAAAATAATTTTTACTATACTCAATAAGATACTCGTTGTCTGTTTTTAAATCCGATCTTGATTGAAACCTAACCCTTTCAGCAATTGAATTAGAATCTAGTTTTACAACAATGTAGCCACGTTTATAAACTGTGTCAAAAATTAGCCCCTGTACAATCTTGTATTTTAAATGAACCATGTCGCCTTGAATCAAAGGCGATTTAGCATTATTCTCTATCAGCTCCAAAAAAATCAGTTTCCCATTATCAATAATTTTCTCTTTTTGCATAGCTGAATAATTTACAAAAGATAACATTGCAACAAGATTCAATAAAATCATTATCATTTTAATTTTTCTCATCAGTCATTAACTTTTTTGCACTTAAAAAATAGATGCCGCCAAATATTAGCCCCGAAACAAAAAGCATTTCTGATTTTATCAAAAGGCTATAATTAAGTTCATAATAAAACATACATACAAAAAATATTATACTTAGAACTCCTATTATAAATCCTGTTTTATAATTTATATAAAAACAAAAAAGTAAAACAAGTATAGACCCTATAATTGCAGGAGAAATTGCTGTCAGTACTAATACAATTAGCGATATTAAATAAACTAAATCTTTAGTATTCTTTTCTGCTATTCCCAATTTATTCATCAGGACATTAATAAATAGTATAATAGCAACTATAAGAGGAAGAGAGGAGATCCAAGGATATTTTACATCAAAAGGTATTTCAGACTTAACACTAATGATTCCCAAACTTATTAAAAGAATTAAAATGAGTCCAATCTTTAAAGAGTCATATAATTTTGAAAAATAATGCTTTGAAGAGATGAATGTAGCTTCGTTTAAAAAGACTTGAACTAATCCAAAAACAATTACGATGGTAAAAGCATGAAAAAGCCAGAAATATTTATAGATCTGTATCATCCATAATAAACTACCTGCAATCATTAATAATGCAATCAAAATTTGATAGCTATTTTTTGAAAATAAGATCGCAAATACTCCAATTAATAAAAAGTAAAAGCTGATCCAGCTTGCCGCAATATTTAAACTAGATGAACTTACAGAAACCAACAAAATACCCCATAAAAGTATGGTCACAATAATTGTATCGAAAATCAATAACTTACTAAATCTACTTGATAAAACTGCGCCTATAATCAGTATAATTCCAAAAGCAAGAATAAAATTTTGATTCTTATTTAATTGAAAAGTTAAACTGATAAATGCAACCAGAAATGTGCTTCCTAAAAATCCGCCCAGAATTGTAATTATTTTAATTATTAAACCTGCATTCTCTTTTTCATATTTACTAATTTCTTCTGAGAGGTTCATTTGATTCAAAACAAATCCTTCTCCCTCTGAATGCTTTATGTCTTCAATTAATTTTTTGATATGCTCTAACTTTGCCATTTCTCTGATTTTTGAATTAAGAGCAAATATTTTATCAGATACCCTACGCTAACCATTACAAAAATGCCATTAATGAGGAAAACCCATTCTCTTGGGAACACTTTCATGGAAAAGGCAGTAAGAATAAAAATAAAACTGAAGGGAATAATAGAAAGGAAAATGAGATTTTTATGTGCAAATGCATATTTCAATCCCAATAAATAAATCACCAAAGTGCAAGTAATCAAAGCATATAAAATAGGTTCGAATTTTTCCAATATACCTTCCCAAACTGAAAACGCTGAAACAGCAACTATGCCTATGAAAACAGCATTTTTCAACCACCTTGTTATTTTAAAATAATCATACTTTTTAGAGAGTAATAAAAAAAGTAATAACCAAGTTCCATTCATTAATATCACAATAAGAAATGCCTGATGTTCAGACACACGACTAGTTTCTAATTGAACATAGAACGTAAAAGTGGCATTCACCAGATACAGAAAAAAGGCCCATAAAACAGCATAATTGGTTATGACCACCCAGATAGTTACAAATACAGTCCATGCTAGAAAAAAGTCATAAACAGTAGCTCCACTTTGATATATCTGTCCGTATACAGCAAATAAAGCACCAACCAAAACAGATAGAGCTGTTAATAGAATATTCTTTATTAATAAACTAACCTTTGCAAAGAGTGCAATGCCTGTAGTTACGATGATGATAAGTTCAATTATTCCAATCTTTAGGAATTTATTCATTCCATACCAGTTGTAAGAAAAAAAGAAAAGGATACCTGAGGTTACAAATCCAATAGCAAGAATCAATAAAAATAAACGTAGAAATTTTTTCCAGGCAGAAGCATCATTGTAAACATCCTGCTTTAATGTGGCATCAACATTTTTTGTTGACCAATTACTATTACGACTGATAATATAAATATCCTCTCTATCCATAATTACGGTCTTACAATTTTTTGTAATGAGCGAAATTCAAATATTTGGCAGGAGATAGTGGGATATAACCAGCATTCGACACTAAGTTAAAAATTATTTATAAAAAAAGCAAGCACATTGTACTACTCTTTTTAACCTATTTTCGTTATTCAATATGTTTGAATATGAAACTGGTCTCTTACCTCAACGACGGACATGATCAATTGGCTTTTTTTGTAGATGGACTATTATACGATTGCGACCTTTTGCATCCCGAATTACCCAATAGTATGAATATGTTTTTACATTATTGGGATGATATGTATCCGATTGCGCAACAGGTAGATGCAGCAATTAAATCTGGCAGAATTAATGCCGACCGTGGCATCCCGCTAGAAGAATTACAATTATTAGCTCCTATCCCCTTTCCGACTTCCTGCAGAGATGCCTATGCATTTCGCGAGCACGCAAGAGCCACCAGAAAGAATCCAAATGCTGATTTAAAAGAGGCCTATGATCAGTTCCCGGTTTTCTATTTTAGCAATCATCATAGTATTCAAGGACCAGGCAATATAATATGCATGCCCGACCATATGGAAGAGCTCGATTTTGAATTAGAGGCAGCGATTGTAATTTGTAAACATGGAAGAAATATACCTGCTGAAGAAGCAGATGGATATATTGGTGGATTAATGATTTTTAATGATTTTAGTGCACGTAAAATGCAGCTTGAGGAAATGCAATTGAATCTTGGTCCTGCAAAAGGAAAAGATTTTGCAACAACCATCGGGCCCTGCCTGGTAACGCTAGACGAATTAGAGCAATATGAAATCCAGGCATCTTATGGCCATATAGGAAAAAATTGGAAACTTGAAATGAAATGTGCCGTAAATGGAGAACAAGTGAGTGGAGGGAACTTATCGGAAATGCAATGGACTTTTGCCGAAATTATTGAAAGATGTGCTTATGGTGTAAACCTACAACCTGGAGATATCATTGGTAGTGGTACAGTGGGTACGGGTTGTTTTCTGGAAAATAATATCACAAATAAATTACTAGACCCCAATGCAGATTCCCGCTGGTTAAAAGCTGGCGATAGCATTGAAATGGAAATTGAAGGTTTAGGGATTCTTAGAAATACAATTGTAAAAGATGAAAGTGATTTTTCTATCCTAAACAAAAAGAAAATCTAGTTAACGCGAAATTGAACTACAAATCGCCCAACTGAGGTCTCAAAATAATGTCTTCAACAACTGCCTGAGCAGATAATTGAGAAGCAGCATATATCATTGTTGCAATATCATTGGCTTCCATAATTCTATTGGGATCAATGCTCGCCCCTGCCCAACTAGCACTCATGGTAGCTCCTGGCAATACAGCGGTAACCTTAATTCCATTGGGTTTCATCTCTTCCCGTAAATTTTTACTAAATCCCAATAAAGCAAATTTACTAATACTATATGCACCTCCATTAGCGTATGCATTCAATGCAGCGATGGAACATACATTAAAAATGTGTCCACTCTTTTGCTTAATCATGCTTGGCAATAATCGACGCGTAAGATGATAAGCACTATATAAATTTATTTCAAGCATTTTTTCAAGATGCCCGTCCGGTTCATTATGAATACTGCCTGGTATAAATTGTCCCGCGTTATTGATGATAATATCTGGAACGCCAAACGATAAACACCAATCAGCAAAATGAAGCACATCAGTTTTATTACCCATATAAGTAGCCCTATACTGGATAATAGTCTCCGGATTTTTTTCTTGAAGTTCTTTTGCAGTCTCTATTAATTCCTTTTCATTTCTGCTACAGATTAATAGTTGATTACCCGGTTTTGCAAAAGCCATTGCAATTGCTTTACCTATTCCCTTCGATGCTCCAGTGATAATAATATTCATATAAACGATTTGCGCGGTAAAGTTCACTTATTTTTAGGAATCCTTCGATTGTATTTGTTCGTATTTTGTGCCCATGCATTATCAACAGCTATTTTTCGACCTTGACCACACACTTTGGGATTTTGAAGCAAACTCAAAAGAAACGCTAAATGATTTGTACGAAAGTAATTTACTTAAGGAAAGAGGTGTGTTAGATTTTGAACAATTCTTTGCGCATTATAGTCATCATAACCACCGTTTATGGGATCGTTACACAAAAGGCTTTATTAGACAAGAAGAATTAAGATGGAAACGTATGTGGCTTGCATTACTTGAATTTAAAATTGCTGACGAACCATTAGCTAAAAGAATGTCAGTTCAATTTTTAGAGTTATTACCTACAAAGAGAAAATTATTCCCATATACTATTGAAATTCTTGACTACTTAAAAAACAAAAATTACAAATTACATTTAGTTACCAATGGATTTGAATCGGTACAGCATAATAAATTAAGAGAAAGTAATCTTACCGCATACTTTGATCAGGTAGTTACTTCAGAAGCAAGTAATAGTCTTAAACCTCATAAAGAAATCTTTGAATATGCATTAAATAAAGCTGGGGCTATTCCTGAAGAAAGTATTATGATTGGTGATAACCAGGATGCTGATATACAAGGTGGCATTAATGCAGGACTTGATACCATTTTCGTGAATCACTTAAAAGTAGAACCTACTGTTAAGGCTACTTATATGATTCATCACTTAAAAGAACTAGAAAATATTTTATAAAAAAAGCCGTCTGTCTCAAATAATTGAGACAGACGGCTTTAATATTTTAACTTTCGAAATTTTAACTTTTGAAATTTTAAGACCAGCTAGCCAATACTGTAACGCCGCCTTTTACAACCTGATTCAATTCTACATGAATTTTAGCAGTAAGGGGCAGTAATAAATCAACCCTACTTCCAAACTTTATAAATCCATATTCTTCTGTTTGCTTCACTTGCTGTCCCACATTCGTATAATTACAAATTCTCTCTGCAAGGGCACCTGCAATTTGTTTGTAAAGTAACTCACCATGAGGATTCTTTACCACCACACTCCAACGTTCGTTTTCTGTAGACGATTTCGGATGCCAGGCAACCAGATATTTTCCTTTGTGATATTGGTTATAAACTACTTCGCCATCAATTGGATTTCTATTAACGTGAACATTAGCAGGACTCATAAACACACTCAATTGAATACGTTTGTCTTTAAAATATTCCGAATCAATAACTTCTTCAATAACTACCACTTTCCCATCTGCAGGGCAAATAATTTGATCCCCGTTAATAGTTAAAATCCTATTGGGAATTCTAAAAAATGAAACTAGAAATAAGAAAATACCCAGGGTTACTATAAATATCGCAAACGCTACCCATGGCTGGGAAACATTGAAAAATGTAAAAGAAATTAAATTAAGCACGCCAAAAATCAATGCTCCAATTCCAATTGATTGATATCCTTCTTTATGTATCTTCATTATTAAATATTTTGCTGCAAATCTAACAGATGTTTAATCTATTAAACAAAAATCAAAAGCTTACTATAAAAACATATCTGCAAAAAGCCAAATATAGGGTGTGGCAAGTAAAAGAGAATCGAAACGATCTAAGAAACCACCATGTCCAGGCATCATACTGCCACTATCTTTAACATTTGCTAATCGCTTTAACTTACTTTCCAATAGATCCCCAATAGTGCCAATTACCGATGCTAAGAAAGAAACCAGAACCAATAAACGGAAAGGCAACTGAAATAATATACTACCACCATAACTGATGATTATAACAGCCAATATTATTCCGGTAATCGTTCCTTCCCATGTTTTTTTTGGAGAAATAACAGATAATGGTCTTCTACCAAAAAGGGAGCCTGCTATATATGCCATAGTATCATTAACCCAAATAGAAGCAACCAGTACAACAGGTATGATCCAACCAGTATCAACTCGCGTGTAGATATCTAAACGCCACCTTAGCTTAATCATTAAACCCCAACTCAATGATATATAAAGGAACCCAGCTATCAATGAAAGAACATTATTGAAACTGATTTTTTTATAAAAAACCACTAAACCAAGTAGGAAAATTGCAGCCATTGTAACTAATAAGTAACCACCTAGTTCCTGCAAATTTTGTTTACCTAATTGATAGGGAATAGGATTACACATATATAACATATAGCCTAATCCTATTAGCATCATACTATAGCGCAAAAGATTAGGTAGGTCTTTATAAGTAGGTTCAATCTTATCCATTAATCGATGAAACTCCCACCAACAACCAAAATGAATTACTACAATCAACAAAATAAAGGACCACTGATTATAAATTAGTCCACCTATCATAATGATTGCAAAAATAATTGCGCTCAGAGCACGAGTCTTAAAAACAGCAAGGTTAAAAGCCATAATAATTTACTGCATTAGGCAGTATCCAAAAGCAAGATAGTAAAAAAAAATTGAGGCATTAAAGTATTCGAATCTTAATTGAGCTGTGCTTTCTCGATTAATTGTTGGGCAGTTATATTTAAATGAGAAGGGACATATAATTCGATATCTCCAAACATTGGATAGCTACTGTCTTGTTTATTTAAAATCTGTACTGGAACTTCATTTTCTATGAGTAAGCCCTGAATAATACTTGCTTCAGCCAAGTTTTTTGTGCTAAATATTTTATCCCAATTTTTCATACTAGTTGAATTCTTTTTCAGTTGAATTGTTTGAATAAGTTGCTAATTCCAAATCCGATTCCTGTTTAAATAACCTCAACAACAAAAAGATGCTCAATACAGCAATCAGTCCTAACCAAATTGGCATTGTCTCGTCCATCGCTTTATCAATTTGTTTACCCTGCTTTGATGCTACAAATAATTGGGTAACAATAATGCCATTATAAAGAAAGTGTATGAAGATATTTAACCAAAGATTCCCACTAAAATAAAAAACATAACCCAAAATAAGCCCTAATGCAACACGAGGAAGAAATCCGAAAAACGAAAAATGTATCGCGCTAAAAAGTACACTAGCTAAAAGTATACCCCAAAAACTATTTTTAAACCAACCCACAAAAATTTTTTGTACTGCCCCACGAAAAAGCATTTCTTCAAAAATGGCTGGAGCAACTGCCATAACTAAAATTGATAATAGATAATCACTCATAGTTTTCATAGTAATCATCGACATCATACTTTCTTTATATTTTGCTTCTGCTTCTTTTGCCGCTGCTAACCATTTAGCAGGTAGGGGAATTGCCTGATTTATTTCACTAAATGCACCGCTGATGATTAGCCCAACAAATGCAATCATTAATGCCAGAATTATCTGTTTGGAACTTATTTTGGTTCGAAAACCTAAATATTCGAAGGCTTTTCCTTTTACAATACGACCTAAAACGATAGTAGGCAGACCAAATGCAAAAAAAGAGGCTAGTGTATTTAAAATCCTTGAAATATTTGCATTTTGGGGATTATTCATTAATGTAGTGACGGATTTCATTCGCGCATGCAATAATTCAGCGCCGATAGTCAAAACCACGGAACTGCCTAAAATGAGGCCAAATCCTAATAAAGCCAATAACAATGCAAATTGGGAGGGATAATTCAATTCAATTTTCTGACGCATGCAAATCTGAAATAAGAGTGTAAATTTGCATTTTTGTATAATGCGCCTGCAAGATAATGGATAAAAGGCAAGCTCCATATTTGCTAGGCATACTTCAAATATTAAGATGGTTACAATTGGCAATATAACATTACCGGATTTCCCTTTATTACTAGCTCCCATGGAGGATGTTAGCGATCCCCCATTCAGAGCAGTCTGTAAAGACAATGGCGCTGATCTGATGTATACTGAATTTATTAGTAGCGAAGGGTTGATTCGTGATGCGATCAAAAGTCGTCAGAAATTAGACATTTACGATTATGAACGTCCCATCGGCATTCAGATATTTGGTGGCGATGAAGATGCCATGGCCTTGAGCGCTAAAATTGTTGATACGGTAAATCCGGATCTATTAGATATTAATTTCGGATGCCCCGTAAAAAAGGTAGTGAGCAAGGGAGCAGGTGCTGGTGTTTTGAAAGATATTGATTTGATGATTCGTCTTACTGACGCAGTTGTTAGAAGCACCAAATTACCAGTAACTGTAAAAACCCGTTTGGGCTGGGACGATAATAGTAAAAATATTGAAGAAGTTGCAGAACGTTTACAGGATGCCGGCGTAAAGGCTTTGGCTATTCACGGAAGAACCAGGGCTCAATTGTATAAGGGTGAAGCAGATTGGAGCCTGATTGCAAAGGTGAAAAACAACCCTCGGATTAAGATTCCTATTTTTGGTAATGGTGATATTAATTCACCTCAAAAAGCTAAAGAATACAAAGAACGTTATGGTGTTGATGGAATTATGATTGGTAGAGCCGCCATCGGTTATCCTTGGATTTTCAGAGAAATTAAATATTTTATGGAGCATGGCCAATTGATGGCTCCACCAACTTTAGAAGAGCGAATCATTGTTTGCAAAAAGCATTTACACAAATCTTTCGAATGGAAGGGTGGTATCGCAGGCATTTACGAAATGCGCAGACATTATACCAATTACCTAAAAGGATTACCCAATATAAAAGAGTTTAGAAGCCGATTAGTTATTCTAAATACAGTAGAAGAAGTTGAAAGTGTATTAGACGAATTACATCAATATTATAAGGGCTATGAATTTGAAAGAGCACAGATAGAGCTAATCGATTATCATCAGAAGTGCCCAGTTTAAATTCAAAATTCATCTAAAACTTGCGGATCAAGTGGAGATACAGATTGTGCAAAAAAATGAGTGAGCACTCCATTGCCATCTACTAAATATTTACAGAAATTCCATTTGGGTTCCTGATTGCACCAGCCGTTTTTTTCAGGGTTTGATAACCAATTAAAAACAGGATTCTGTTCAGCCCCCTTGATTACTTGCGATTTTTTTGCCAGATAAAATGTTACCCCATAATTTATTTTACAAAATTCCGCAATTGATGCATCATCTTTTTTCTCTTGTTCTTTAAAATCATTAGCAGGAAATCCAATAATCACTAAATTTTCTTTGTGTTGTTGATACAGTTTTTCCAATTCAGCATATTGAGCTGTATAACCACAATCGCTTGCAGTATTTACCAATATAATTTTCTTTCCTTTAAATTGATTCACATCTAAAATACTCCCATCATTCAAAACAATTTTTAATGAATAGAAATCTACAATTGGATGAATATTAGTGATGTTTTTTTGAATAGCATTTTTAGACCCAAATACTTTTCCTGGTAACATGATGAGTGGATACATCGTTTTTAATATTGATTGTCTATAACTCATATCTTTCTTTTTCATTAATAAAACAGCCGCCAACATTAAGGGGACTACAATAATCACAGTTTTCATAGGAATACTTTTCATTTTAACGAATTACTAATTTAAACATACCCAGCTTTCCTTTAAACGGCGGATATTTTACGGAAGGATCTAACCAAGTAGGTGTCTTTAAAATAGATTTTTTATGACTAAAGGTATCTATAGAAGTCTTACCATGATAGGCTCCCATGCCACTATACCCTCTTCCCCCAAATGGCAATTTGTGATTGGTTAAATGCCAACTTGCATTATTTACACAAGCCCCTCCCGACGGTATGGCATCTAACCAGGATTGCTCAATGGTGCTACTTTCTGTAAACACATAAAATGCCAAAGGATTTGGATTTTTAGCAATGATTGCTTTTGCTTCATCCATTGTTTGAAAGGTAAGAATAGGCAGTATGGGTCCAAAAATTTCATCCTTCATCACCTGCATATCAATTGTAATTTCGTCCAATAATGTTGGCTCAATAAATAATAAATCTCTATTGGTTCTTCCCCCACGAATAATTTTTCCTTCCTTTAAATAAATGATTAGTCTGTCGAATTGTTTTTCGTTTATAATCTTCCCAAAATTTTCACATTCTTCCGCTCTAGCTCCAAAAAATTGATCAATAGTTTCACGCATTGCTTTTACCAACGCTTCTTTTTTTGAAACATGCACCAGTACATAATCTGGAGCTACACACATCTGACCTGCATTTGAAAACTTTGTCATCACAATTCGCTTAGCTGCAATTTTAATATTAGCATCTGTCTCTACAACACAGGGGCTCTTACCCCCTAATTCTAAAGTTACAGGCACCAGTTCTTCTGCTGCCATTTTATAAATTATTTTTCCCACGGCAGTGCTACCCGTATAAAACACATGATCAAATCTGAAATGCTGCATCATTGCTGGAATTACAGAAGCACCATCTCCAGCAACGTATAAAATATATTCTTTAGGAAAAACCGACTCGATAATTTTTTGCATGAGTGCAGCAGTAGCTGGGGCAAATTCACTGGGTTTTAAAACAACCGCATTACCCGCTGCAATTGCACCAATTAATGGCGCAAACAATAGTTGAAAAGGATAATTCCATGGACCTATAATCAATACCACTCCCATCGGTTCTTTTTCAATTCTACTACTTGAAGGAAGGTTTAAAATATTAGTAGAAACAGACTCCGGTTCCATCCAGGATTTAAGTCCATCCAACATCGCACTCATTTCTGCCATAAAAAATCCATTCTCAGTAACCCAGCATTCTTCTCTACTCTTTTTTAAATCAGTAAATAAAGCAGTATAAATCTCCTCTTCATTATCTTGTACTGCTTGCTTTAGAACTTCTAATTGTTTTTTTCGAAAAGAATAGCTACGCGTAGCACCTGTTTCAAAATAATGGCGCATCTGTTTGAGTTGATTTACTATTTCAGAAGACATATTCTATTTTTTATATGGGCAATGGTATGAATCTTAAAGATACTATTTGTAGTCTTCATATAATAACAACAAAATATCTGTTTCGTTTAAATAATTATTCTGTAAGTATGTAACATTTTCAATAAATTTATTTTCTAATTTTTCTACTATAAACTTCAACGATTCTTACATGAAAAAAAATGAACCCATCAACAATTCGCGTCGCGGTTTTATTCGCAGTAGCGCATTGGCTTTAGCAGGTTTTACTATTGTTCCGCGTCACGTGCTTGGTCGTGGATTTGTCGCACCCAGCGATAAATTACAAGTAGCCGGTATCGGCGCGGGTGGTAAAGGCGAAAGCGATCTTTGGAACTTCTTTAAAAGTGGTAAAGCTGATATCGCTTTCTTGTGCGATGTAGACGAACGCCAGTCAGGTGCTAGTCGCAAGCGCTATCCAAAAGCAAAAGTGTACAAAGACTATCGCGAAATGTTAGATAAAGAACATAAACTAATTGATGCTGTTTCTGTATCTATCCCAGATCACCAACATGCAGTTGCTGCCATGGCTGCGATGCAATTGAACAAAAATGTGTATGTTCAAAAACCTTTAACCCATGATATTTACGAAGCACGTATGCTTACTGAAGCCGCTCATCGTTATAAAGTGGTTACCCAAATGGGAAACCAAGGATCTTCGGGCGATGGCGTTCGTCAATTAGTGGATTGGTATAATGCTGGTCTTATTGGAGATGTACATACCATCTATTGTTATACCGACCGACCAGTTTGGCCTCAAGGCATTGGCTGGTCAAAAGACAAACCTGCTGTTCCAGCTGGATTAGATTGGGATCTATGGCAGGGTACTGCACCAAAAAAAGATTATGTAGAAGGTTTGATACCGTTTAACTGGCGCGGATGGTGGGATTATGGTACCGGCGCTTTAGGGGATATGGCTTGTCATATTATGGCTCCTGCTTTTGCAGTATTAGGATTAGGATATCCTGATGGAGCAGAATGTAGTGTGTCAACTCCTTATATTGCTAACTGGACAAAGGCCAATTTCCCGGAAAGTGGTCCTGTTTCTTCACATATCATTTTAACTTTCAAAGGCAAAAATGGTAAGCCAGATTTGAAATTACATTGGATGGATGGTGGTATTCAACCGGAGCGTCCTGAAGAATTGGGTGCAAATGAAATGATGGGTGATGGTGGCAACGGTGCTATTTTCATTGGATCAAAAGGCAAAATGATGTGTGGTACTTATGGTCTTAACCCACAATTATTACCAACTTCATTAACAAAAACAACAATTGTTCCACAAACTGTTACTCGCGTTAAAGGCGGTGAAGAGGGACACTATGCTGCATGGGTGGAAGCATCCATTGCTGGATACGGTACTGATTTGGCAAAAAACCTGAGTTCACATTTTGATATTGCCGGACCACTCACAGAAAGTATCTTAATGGGTAACCTGGCACTCCGCAGTTATAATATCGAAAAGAAAAATTCTAGAGGCGGTATTGATCATCCAGGCAGAGGAATTAAATTGCTTTGGGACGGACCAAATATGAAGATCACCAACTTCGATGAAGCGAACCAATTTGTGAAGAGACAATATCGTGAAGGATGGAGCTTAGGAGTTTAAGTCAAAAGTAAAAATTCAAAAATCAAAATTGAATTTGATAAACTAAAAAGGGGAAGCATCGATTGATGCATCCCCTTTTTTTTACTTTTTACTTTTGAATTTTTACTTTTGACTTTTAACCTTCTAAGTCATTTTAAAAAATAATCCTAAGTAGCCCAAGCTTTATCTCCTTTTTTGTAAGGGATACAGCCTTCGTATTTACCTGGCACTGCCACATAGCGCAATGCTTTGGTAGCACCTACTTCAGAGGTAAAGAAACCTAATAAGGTTAACTCCTTTACCATTTTGAAATAATGGGTAGGGTCTGTTTCTTTTTTAGACTTCTGATAGTCTTTCATTTCTTTATCCAAGTCTACTAACAAATCATGTCTTTGTTCAGGAGTACTTTCCAAAAATGTTTTACCAGATTTTTTCTTACTTGCTTCGTCGAGTTTTTTCAGACCTTCTGCAAAAATGGTTTGGTCTTTTGGTTCGTAACAGTCTTTTACATATACGCTCATGAACTCTCCTACTTTAGCTTCTTTAGCTCCAGGAGTTCCAGTGGCAGGCAAAATAGTTTCACCAACCTCATTCAAAAATGCAATATCATCTTTTGATAAGCTGAAGGCAGCCGCATTTTTATCAGCGGTTTTACAACCAGAAATAAATGCCTCAGCTCCAATTAAAGTTCCACCCAACAGCAAAGCAACACTGGAAATGGCTTCTCTTCTATTCATTCT
The DNA here is from genome assembly GCA_903927185.1 of uncultured Bacteroidota bacterium. Classification (GTDB taxonomy): domain Bacteria; phylum Bacteroidota; class Bacteroidia; order Chitinophagales; family Chitinophagaceae; genus Sediminibacterium. The sequence goes on along the minus strand of CAIYLW010000084.1, from coordinate 22,517 downwards.
TTTTAATTTAAAAGGTTTTAAATTTTGCAAGAGTAATTTACTAAACTGCAATTGATTTTAAATATTTTGTTTTTTTAGTTCTTCAACGGCAAATGCTGCAGCTCTAGCTGTAAATGCCATATAAGTTAATGATGGATTAACGCAAGATGAAGATGCCATAAACGCTCCGTCTGTTACAAACACATTCGGTGCATCCCATACTTGGTTATTACCGTTCAATACTGATGTTTTACGATCTCTACCCATACGTGCAGTACCCATTTCATGAATACCTTTTCCTGGAGTACCATCACCATCATGACCCTTCACATCTTTCACACCAGCAGCTGTCAACATTTCAATGGCATCATCTACACAATCCTTACGCATTTTCTTTTCATTCTCTCTCAACTCACAATCGATAGCTAAGACATTCATGCCCCATTTATCTTTCTTGTTTTTGTCGATCGAGATTTTATTATCATGATTCGGCAACATTTCTCCAAATCCACCCATACCCATTGTCCAATTACCTGGTTCAGTTAAGGCATCTTTGAAATCAGCACCAATGCTAAATTCAGCTACTTGATGATTCCATCCTTCTCTGGTACCACCACCTTGATAACCAAATCCACGAACATAATCGCGCTTATCATTACCCACATTTCTATACCTTGGGATATAAATTCCATTTGCACGGCGACCGAAATAATATTTGTCTTCATACCCTTCTACTCTTCCGCTAGCACCAGTTCCTAAATGGTGGTCCATTAAGTTATGACCAAGCTCTCCACTACTACTACCTAATCCATCAGGCCAAACATCTGTTGCTGAATTCATTAAAATCTTTGCAGTGTCTAGTGTTCCGGCATTTATGAAAACAATCTTTGATTTGTATTCAACAGTTTTCATAGTTTCAGAATCCATCACTTCTACACCTGTTGCTCTTTTCTTATCCTTATCATACAATACTCTTGTAACAATACTATATGGACGTAAAGTTAAATTACCAGTTTTTTGAGCAGCCGGTAAAGTAGAGGATTGTGTACTGAAGTATCCACCAAACGGACAACCTAACCAGCATTTATTTCTAAACTGACAATTGGTTCTTCCTTCATGAGGAACAGTAAGGTTAGCGGTACGACCAATTATCATTGCACGCTCACCTTTATAATGTTCTTTGATTCTTGCAGCTACATCTTTTTCAACGCAGGTCATATCCATTGGTGGCAAGAACTGACCATCAGGTAAAACTGCTAGCCCATCTTTATTACCACTAATGCCGGCAAATTTTTCAGCATAACTATACCAAGGCTCAATTTCTTTATAACGAACAGGCCAATCAACACCGTGACCATCTTTTAAATTTGCTTCAAAATCTAAATCGCTCCAGCGATAACTTTGGCGACCCCACATCAATGATTTTCCACCAACGTGATATCCTCTAAACCAATAAAATGGTTTTACTTCTGTATAAGGATGTTCTGAATCTTTACACCAGTAATCCAAATTGATTTCATTTAATGGATAATCTCTTTTCAAATTTGGATAGTCGTGAATCATCTGTTGTGTTCTTCGACCTCTATGTGGAAAGTCCCATGCTTCTTTATTTGCAGAAACATAATCTTTGATATGCTCAATATTACGTCCTCTTTCAAGTAGTAAAACTTTAAGCCCTTTTTCAGTAAGTTCTTTCGCAGCCCAGCCACCGCTGATACCCGAACCAACTACAATTGCATCATAAGTTTGATCAGCCATTTGTTGTGATTTATTTGGTTTTTATAGTGGATTAATTAAATGTCGCAGATTTGAATAGCCTTCCTTAATGAAGCAATCGCATCTGCATCCGCAGGAATAAATTCCTGTGCTACATAGCCTTTATAACCGGTAGCAACAATCGCTTTCATAATTGCCGGATAATATAATTCCTGACGTTCATCAATTTCATTTCTTCCCGGAACGCCACCTGTATGATAGTGCCCGAATGATTCATGATTATTGCGAATAGTACGAATTACGTCTCCTTCATCAATTTGCATATGATAGATATCGTATAATAATTTGAAATTAGGTGAGCCAATACGCTTAACTAATTCAACGCCCCAGGCAGAACGATCGCACATGTAATCTTTGTGGTCAATTTTACTATTTAATAATTCCATTTGAAGCATTACGCCTTTCTTTTCAGCCAATCCTGCGATTTGCTTCAATCCTTCCACGCAATTTTTCATTCCAGTTTCATCATCCATAGTTCCACGATTACCACTAGCGCAAAACAGATTTACAAAACCTGCTTTAGAAACTAAATCAATATGCTCGGTATAACTCTTAATTAAGGTTTCATGATATTGTTTATCGTTCCATCCTTTACTAAGACTAATCTCAGCACCGTTACACATGGTTGAAAGAAGACCATATTTCTTAAGCATGTCCCAATCTTTTGGACCCACTAAATCAATTCCAACCAAACCGATTTCTTTTGCAGAAATACAAAGTTGTTCCAATGGAATTCCTCCATAACACCAACGACAAACGGAATGATTAATATTTCCTTTGAGTTGCCCAGAGGTATTTTTTTCTTTCATGTCTTGTGTAAAAGATGACAATACTCCACCTGTTGCTAGTGCCGCAGAGCCTGCCATCAGGTTTTTAATGACTGATCTTCTGTTTGTATTTGTTGACATATTTTTTAACTTAATTCTATGAATCTAAACAGCTGTCAACACTTCTTTCTTTCTTCCTTTCATGTAGAAATAAAGACCGATAAAAGCAACAGTTAAAAAGATTGGAATGACGAGGGTGAAATTTATAATTTCTGGCCCTGCCGCTTTTTTTGCTTCGTTCAAAACATTTGCAAATTCAGTTCCGGAAGCTGCATTGGTATATACTTTAATATCTGCACCTGCAGGTAATTTTGCTGCAATCAAGCGATCATAATAGCCTCCCATGAAAAACATATATACAGATACAGCGAACATGCCTGCACCACCCAAAAAGTTCATTCCAACTGCACCTGTTCTAGGTAAATTTTCTGAAACAAAACCTAGCATTGTAGGCCAGAAATAACAAACACCCATTCCAAATACTATTGCTCCTGCAAATAAAGTATTACCTGTACTATGACCTAATAAATACAATCCTACTGCAGCAAGAATGGAAGAAATTATTAATACTCCCTGTGGAGAAAATTGTTTGATCACAGGCTTTGCAAAAGCACGGCCCAAAACCATTACACCTGTTTCGATAGTTAATAATAAGATCGCATTGTCAGAAACATTTTTCAATAAAATATCAATCCATTGGCCTGTAAATAATTCTGTGATAGCTGTTCCAAACATTAAAATAAACATTACCCAAAATAGAGGGGTAAAAAATACAGCTTTATACATTTCTTTAGTTGATACCCCACTAGCCACCCGTTCTGTAACTGGGAAATCTAATTTGCTAAATAAATATCCATAAAGAATAGTTGGGATTGCCATTAATCCAACTTGAATTTGCCAACCAACACCCACTTTATCTAAAAAGAAAACAATTAATGTTCCAATTACAATTCCACCTGGGAACCATAAGTGGAAGTAATTCAATCTTGTTGTTTTGTTTTCTGGGTAAATGGTAGCCACTAATGGATTACAGGCTGCTTCTACTGTTCCATTAGCAATGCCAATGCAAAGTGTTGAAATAAACAAACTCCAATATCCTCCTGCAAATATGGTTAATACAATTCCCAAAAGATGAAACAGGAAAGCGATGTGTAATAGTTTTTTCATACCTATTATATCAACTGCAATTCCGCCAAGTACTACGGCAACTGGAAACCCCCAGAAGGCAGTGCCAGCAATCGTTGCAAGTTGTGTTGCGTTTAATTCGAATTGTACTCCTAGTCTTCCTAGTATACCAGCTCGAATTCCAAAAGATAAAGAAGTCACCAAAAGTGCCAGACAACTGGCAACAAATAATTGGTTACGTTGTGGGGTAGTTTGCATGTCGTTAGAGTTAAAAAGAAAATTTAAGAAGTTAAATGTAATTTTTTATTTTTAAAAACTCGATTGAAAAATCAAAGCCATGAAAAAATAATTTATCAAACCCAGATTAGGGGGCTTTGTGTCAAAACGACACGATGTAATCAAATTAAAATATCCTTACATTTAATAAAAAAAGTACAACCAAATGAACCGAAAACTCAGAATGGGAATGGTAGGAGGCGGGAAAGACGCTTTCATCGGAGCCATACATCGCTTTGCCGCCAATATGGATGGCTTGATTGAAGTTGCCGCAGGAGCATTAAGTATTAATCCAGAGATTGCTGTTGATTCCGGTAAGATGTTGTTCTTGCCAGCCGACAGAACTTATCTTACTTATGATGAGATGATCACAAAAGAAGCAGCTTTACCTGCAGATAAAAGAATTGATTTTGTAACGATTGTAACTCCCAACTTCGCACACTTTGCTCCAGCAATGATGGCTTTGGATCATGGCTTTCATGTAGTGATAGAAAAACCAATCGCTTTTACTTTAGATGAAGCAATTCAATTAAAAAAGAAAGTGGAAGAAACTGGTTTGATACTTTGTTTAACACATACCTATTCTGGTTACCCCATGGTTAAACAAGCCAAGGCAATGGTTGCAGATGGTGTACTTGGTAAGATTCGTAAAGTATGGGTAGAGTATCCACAAGGTTGGTTAAGCAAATTATCTGAAAGAGAAGGTAATGCTCAAGCAGCATGGAGAACAGATCCAAAGAAAAGTGGTAAAGCCGGTTGTATGGGCGATATCGGCACACACGCTGCACATTTATCTGAATATATTACTGGCGCAAAAATTACCCATTTATGTGCAGACTTAAATGCACTTGTACCAGGTCGTATGCTCGATGATGATGGTGGTGTTTTATTAAAATTCGATAACGGTGCAGCCGGAGTTTTAATGGCATCGCAAGTAGCCGCTGGTGAAGAGAACGCATTGAAGATTCGCATTTATGGAGAGAAAGGTGGATTAGAATGGGCACAACATGAACCAAATACTTTATTAGTAAAATGGTTAGATGCACCAACACAAATTTTACGCGCAGGTGGAAACTATGGAGATCGATTATCTTCTTATGCAACCAGTAATTGTAGAACTCCGGGTGGACACCCAGAAGGATACCTGGAAGCTTTCGCCAATATTTATCACAATTTCGCTAAAACACTTTCTGCAAGAATTGATGGCTCTACTCCTACCAAAGAAGAATTGGATTTTCCAGGTGTAGAAGATGGCATCAGAGGTATGGCATTTATTGATAATGTAGTGGCTTCCGCTCAATCAGATATTAAATGGACGGAATATAAAATCTAATAAAACTATAATCAATCATCATGACTAATATAAAAGGTCCGGCTATATTTCTAGCTCAGTTTATGGGCGACACTGCACCATTTAATAGACTCGATACTATTTGTGCCTGGGCTAAGAGTTTAGGTTTTGTAGGCGTGCAAATTCCAGCCTGGGATCCACGTTGTATCGATCTGAAAAAAGCAGCAGAAAGTAAAACATATGCTGATGAAATCAAAGACATAGTTAATGCAGCAGGAATGGAAATCACGGAACTATCTACTCATTTACAAGGACAATTAGTAGCAGTGAATCCGGCGTATGATGCATTGTTCGACGGATTTGCTCCTGAAGAAGTTCGTAATAATCCAAAAGCAAGAACCGAATGGGCTGTTCAACAATTAATGTATGCAGCAAAGGCTTCACAGAATTTAGGATTGGATGCTTGTGCAACTTTTAGTGGTGCATTATTATGGCATACGGTTTATCCATGGCCACAACGTCCAGCAGGATTAGTGGATACTGGATTTACAGAATTGGGTAAAAGATGGACTCCTATTTTAAATGAGTTCGATGCACAGGGAGTTGATTTATGTTATGAAATACATCCTGGTGAAGACTTGCATGATGGTGTGAGTTTTGAAATGTTCTTAGAAAAAGTAAACAACCACAAACGCGCAAACCTATTATACGACCCATCGCATTTTGTGTTACAATGTTTAGATTATTTAGCATACATCGATTTTTATCACGAGCGTATTAAAATGTTCCACGTAAAAGATGCTGAATTTAATCCAACAGGTAAACAAGGTGTTTATGGCGGATACCAAGGATGGGTTGATCGTGCTGGTCGCTTCCGCTCTCTGGGAGATGGACAAGTTGACTTCAAATCTATCTTCAGTAAACTAGCTGCTTACAATTATAAAGGTTGGGCTGTAATGGAGTGGGAATGCGCCATCAAACATCCAGAAGTGGGTGCAGCAGAAGGTGCGGTATTTATTAAAAACAACATCATTAAAGTAACTGAAAAGGCATTCGATGATTTTGCTAATACGGGTTCAGACGAAGAATTTAATCGCCGTATTCTAGGAATTCATTAATAACTTTATCTTTTTAATCAATAAAAATTTAATAGCATTGAAAAAGTATTTAGTAGCCATTGCACTGTTGGTGTTTATTGGCGCATGTAGCAGTAACAAAGCAAGTGATAACAAAACAACAGATGCACCAGCGGTTGCTGCTGCTCCTGCAAATGATTTAAGTTCTAATCCTGATTATCAAAAAGGAGTTGAATTAATTGCTAAGTCTGATTGTTTAACTTGTCATAAAACAGATTCGAAATTAATTGGGCCCGCGTATAAAGACGTTGCAGCTAAGTACGAAAATAATGATGCTAACGTAGCCATGTTGGCAAGTAAAATCATCAAAGGTGGAACTGGTGTTTGGGGTCAAATTCCAATGACGCCTCATGCTACACTTGCGGAAGCAGATGCTAAAGCTTTAGCAAAATATATTTTATTACTTCGTAAATAAATCAATATGCAATCAATACTCCTTTACAGTCTTGTTTCGTTTGCAATCATAACTGGTGGCAACGTAAAAAAATCAGAAAAATCCACTGAAAATCAGAAAGGATGGATTTCTTTATTTGATGGAAAAACTACCAAGGGCTGGCATAGCTATGGCAAACTAACTGCGGGAGAAGCCTGGAAAGTGGAAGATGGAAGTATCCATCTAGATGCTGGAAAAGGGTTGAGTGCTGGAGATCTTGTTACCAATGAAGGTTTTGAAAATTTTGATTTAAAACTAGATTGGAAAATTTCTAAGAATGGTAACAGTGGTGTTATATTTTTTATACAAGATGATCCTGCAAAATATAAGCAAATCTGGTTTACCGGCCCTGAGATGCAAGTGCTAGATAATGATGGTCATCCAGATGGAAAAATTTTAAAACACCGCGCCGGCAATTTGTATGATTTAATTGCAGGTAAAGAAGGGGTAGTAAAAGCAGTAGGTGAATGGAACCAAGTGGAAATTATCAGCAATAAAGGAAAGTTGGATTTACTTTTAAATGGTGTTACTGTAGTTTCAACAACGGTTGGTGATGATAGTTGGAAGAAATTAATAGCAGGAAGCAAATTCAAAGACATGCCCGATTTCGCAAAGGTTTTCAATGGTCATATCGGATTACAGGATCATGGAAATGAAGTATGGTTCAAAGATATCAAGATTAAAAAATTATAAGATTAAATAGTATTTTTTAAAGAGCTGCCTCCAAAAAGGTGGCTCTTTTATTTTTTCACATTGCTTTTGAATTTTGACTTTTCACTTTTCACTTATCTTAGCAACATGCTTGAAATTGATGATACCTATTTTATGCAAGAAGCGCTGAAAGAAGCGCTGAAAGCTTATGATGCAGATGAAGTTCCAGTTGGTGCTGTTGTGGTAATGAATAATAAAATCATTGCACGAGGACATAATCAAGTAGAATTGTTGAACGATGCAACTGCTCATGCAGAAATATTAGCTATCACTTCAGCTTTCAACCTCCTTGGATCTAAATACTTACCCGAAGCAACGCTTTATATAACCCTAGAGCCTTGTTTGATGTGTGCTGGTGCCATTTATTGGGGCAAGATCAGAAGAATCGTTTATGGTGCATCCGATACAAAAAATGGATACCTCCACCTTACCAAAGAACCTGGACCCTTCCCCGCCAAAACGCAGATAACCCATGGAATCCTGGAAGCCGATTGTGCTTTTATGATTCAGAGCTTTTTTAGAAATAAAAGATAATCGTTAACCCTGGCTTCAGTCTTGCTAGGAAATCTCAAAACTTATATTAACCCTAGGCTTCAGCCTAGGGGCTTGGGATACCTGATGATATTGGGCTTTAGCACTAACAGTAGATGCATCCAGAGAGTGATAAGTCGTCCACCTAGTAGACCTCACAGCGTAAGGGCTAAAGCCCTATTCCTTCTCCATCATCTATCCCCCAGCTTGAAAGCTGGGGTTAATAATTTTCGAGTTCAGAAACAATTGACTTATGTAAGAATAGATATGAATTAAGAAGCTAAATTTGTAACTCATCACTTTAAAAAAATATTATGTCATTTACATTAGCACCTTTACCCTACGCACACGAAGCATTGGAACCACATATCGATACACTGACCATGCAGATTCATCATGGTAAACACCATCAGGCTTATGTTGATAATTTAAATAAAGCTGTTGCAGGTACTCCTAATGAAGGCAAGACTTTGGCTGAATTAGTTGCTGTTGCAGGAACAATAAGCCCGGCAGTTCGTAACAACGGTGGCGGACATTGGAACCATACTTTCTTCTGGGAAAGTTTAGCTCCCCATGCAGGCGGAACTCCTACTGGTGCATTAGCTGATGCTATTACAGCAGCTTTCGGATCTTTCGATGCATTCAAAGAAAAATTTGCTGCAGCAGGTATGACTCGCTTCGGTAGCGGTTGGGCCTGGTTGATTGTTAAGGATGGCAAATTAGAAGTTTCTTCTACTCCTAATCAGGATAATCCATTGATGGATGTAGCTGATGTAAAAGGACATCCAATTTTAGGCGCAGACGTTTGGGAGCACGCCTACTATTTAAAATATCAAAACCGTAGGGCAGATTATTTAGCTGCTTTCTGGAATGTAGTTAACTGGTCAAAAGTTGCTGAGCGTTTTGCTGCAGCAGTTTAATCTATAATAAAAGAATTAGTTTTAATCCCGTGAATCATTTGCTTCACGGGATTTTTTTTAAATAACCCTTATGAGAAATATTGTTACCATTTTAATCGCTTTTGTTTTGCTCTCTTCTTGCGCTGGAAATAATAAACGAATTTATATTATGAGCAAAGGCCCTGCTCAATATGATGAAGCTGCAAATACCATTTCAGCTAAAGATGGCAAAGGACACGAAGAAAAAATAATTAATATCTCAAGCGCCGAAGTAGCATTAAAATTAAACGGGCCAACAGGAGATGCCGCTATCAGTTTTAAAGAAAATGGATTGTATATTATCAATATCAAAAACGATACAATTATTGGAAGTAAGCAAAACTATGTAAGTCCAAAATTGCAGAAAGATATTATTACACAGGATGAATTGAAAATAAAAATCGATTCATTGCATCAATTAACTGAAGCAAAAAATATCAGTACTGCAAATCATAACTTTTTTATTCTTCCAAATCAAGCTATAAAAATTACCGATAATTTAGAGGCCATTATTGTTGGCCCTTTTCATCAGATGACAACTGCTGAAAGAGTTGATGGCAAAGAACCTGAAGTGTATCGATTTTATAGTATCCACGAAATTAGAGAGACCATTTCTAAATTGGAAGGCTTTACCAAAGTAGCTATTCCGAATAAATAAACTTAAGGAACAGGATCATAACCATGGTCACCGCCTGGTCTGCATTTACTGATTCTTTTTACTGACAATAAAAAACCTTTAACAAGTCCGTGCTTTTTCAAAGCCTCTGCGGTATACTGCGAACAAGTTGGAGTGAACCTGCACTTAGGACCTAATGCAGGTGAAATTACCCATTGATAAAAACGGATGAGTATGATAAATGGAAGGATTAATATTTGCTTGAATAGCGAAAGGATTTTTCCCATGTCACACTTTATTTTGAAAACTGTTTCCTAGTTTCTGTAAAATCAATTGCATCTTTTCGGGTATCAAAGAAGTATCGCTGATTCCTTTCCCTACAAATAATATAAAAACACTCAATTGTTTTTTTTCAGGAAGCAATTCTAATAAACTAAATTTTTGCAAACGATACGATTCACGAAGTAATCGTTTTACACGATTTCGATCAACTGCTTTTTTAAAGTGTCTGGAGCTTACCCCAACTCCTATCTGCGCAATGCTAGAACCTACCTTTTCTTTAGTGGTATAGGTAATCTTTAAAGGAAAAACATTCAAAGATTTTCCTTCTGCAAAAACTTGATTGAGCAGTTTTCTGCTTTTTAGTTTTTCAGGTCCTGAATAGGTAAATGTTTTTGCTGCCATGTTATACAAAACTAAAAAACCTCATCCCAAGAACTTGGAATGAGGCTAAATATTTTATGCGGTCTTGCCGAGTAATTATTTTAATCCTTTCTCGCTAGAAACAGAAAGTTTCTTGCGGCCTTTCGCTCTGCGGCTTGCTAATACCTTGCGGCCATTTGCAGACTCCATACGCTTACGAAAACCGTGAACGGTTTTACGACGACGTTTGTGTGGTTGGAATGTACGTTTCATTTTATCGTTTTTTTACTAACCCGGTAATATTGTTTCGTTTCATGCCTGCAGTCACCATACTGCTGCTTGTGAAAGGACGGCGAAGGTAAGGATTGTACACCAAAAGGCAAAAGAATCAGAGAAAAATATGTTCCGATTTAACTTCCTTCCCAAAAAACAGACTCGCATGATTATCAAAATCAGTTGCAGAATCGGTTGTAAAAAATTGAAGGCTGCCTGTTTTGCTGATCATTTTTGACATACTCTGATGATTATCAAGATATTGCGCTAAACTTTTGGCTACGATACCTCCTTGCGACACCAATTCAATTCCAGCTGGCGAATGTTGTTTTATTTTATCTATTAAAATGGGATAATGGGTACAGGCAAGCAAAATCGTATCAATTTCGGCAGATTGTGCCAATAATTCATCTATGTATTGTTTTATAAAATAATCTGCACCCGGGCTATCGAATGCACCATTTTCAATTAATGGAACCCACATCGGACAAGCTTGTTGAAATACTTTGATCTCAGGAAAAAATTTATGAATTTCTATGGGATAACTTTCACTTAATACAGTTCCTGTAGTTCCCAGAATACCAATAGAACCTGTTTTAGAAAAGTTACCAATAATTTCTGTACTGGGCCTTATAACACCTAATACCCTTTTATTCGCACCCAACTTGGGCAAATCCTTTTGCTGTATGCTTCTTAGGGCTTTTGCAGATGCCGTATTACAGGCTAAAATTACCAATTCACAACCCTGTTCAAAAAACCATTCAACGCATTGCAAGGTATATTGATAAACGGTATCGAAAGATCTGGTGCCGTAGGGCGCACGGGCGTTATCACCTAAATAGATATAATCGTATTCGGGTAATTGTTTTACGATTTCTTTAAGTATAGTTAAGCCACCATAACCGCTATCAAAAACACCAATTGCTGTCTTCTTCATATAACAAAATTAAGAACCCCATCGCATGGATGGGGTTCTAAAAAATATTTATGGAATTAATTATCCTTTTTTAGGAGCTGGCTTAGTAGCTGGAGCTGCTGTGGTACCTGCTGGAACTGCAATACCTTGACTTTTCAATTCTTCAATAACTTCTTTAGGCAAGTTTAGCTTCAATTCTTGAGCAACTTTGATAGATAAGTTATCTCCAATTGGAGACTTTAACAAAGCATCGCTGCGGAAAATATGAGAATATTTTTGCTCGCGAATGATCTTCTCCAAAGTAGCATAAATTTTTTGCTTGAAGGGAACCAACAGCTCTTCTTGTTTTGCTTGAACAGCTTGTTGTTGATATTGCTGCCAATTAATTAATTGGTATTTGATTTGATTTAATTCTTTAACAGCTTGCTCTCTAGCTCTTGCTGGCATAGCAGCTGAATCTTTTTTAAAGATGCTATCCCTGCGATTGAATTCAGTTACTTTATATTCATAATCTACCTGTAAAGAATCCTTTGCATAGCTTTGTAAAGCTGCGGTTACTTTATCGATATCTGGCATCAAACCTAATACACTCTCTTCGTCAAAAGTTCCAATTTTGGTTTGAGCATTGGTGTGATTAGTAAATAAAAGGCTAGCTATAACAGCCACACACACAAATAATACTTTCTTCATTTTAGTGAATTTATAATTGATAGTTGTTTAAAATTTAATCCCCATTTCCTTAAGCAATTCATCACTCTTATCCAGTTTCGGGTCGGCAAATATAATGGTAATTCCTTCACTTTTATCCAGTACAAAATCATAAGACCTTGCCAAAGCCAGTTTCTGAATGGCATTGTACACCTTGTCCTGTATTGGTTTAACTAAACGTTGGCGCTCTTTAAAGAGGTCGCCCTCATATCCAAAACGTCTTTTTTGCAGATCGCGAACTTCCTTTTCCTTAACAAATAATTCATCCTCTCGCTTCTTTTTCAGCTCATCGGTTAGCATAAACTGCTCAGCCTCGTAATTCTTATACATTTTATCCAGCAGTTCCTGACGATCATCAATTTCCTTTTGCCATTGCTGGCTAATCGATTGCAATCGTTTATCGGCATCTTTGTACTCAGGAATTTTATCTAAGATATATTTTGTATCAATTACTGCATAACGTTGTTGCGCAGTTACAAATCCCTGTAAACCAATGATGGTTAAAAAAATAAATAGTAGTTTTTTCATACAAGCTGTTTATTAGTTTTTATTCTGGTTCAAAACCCAACATAAAGGTAAATCTAGCTCCGTCTTTCAAAGAATTTGTTCCATTTAATCTATCTATACCAATACCATAATCAAATCCAAGTAACCCAAACATTGGCAAGAAGAATCGCATACCCAAACCAACAGACCTACGCAATTGGAATGGATTGTAATCCTTCATAGAATACCAACCATTGGCTGCTTCAAAGAAACCTAATGCATAAATGGTACTGCTCGGATTTAAACTCAATGGATATCTTAATTCCATCGTGTATTTATTGAAAATAGTAAAATACTGACGAGTAGACTGCTGATCAGGGTTTACTTTAGGATCTGATGAATTGTATACAGGGTAACCTCTGTGTGCAATGATATCATATCCTAATAGCGCAAATTGATTACTTAAACCTGCATCACCCACTTGGAATCTTTCAAATGGTGAAATTTGTAAATTGGAATTATACCTACCCAAATATCCCAATTTTACCGATGTTTTTAAAACAAACTGCTTATTCCGTTCCCCTCCACCTGGTTTGCCAATAGGCGTATACCACTCACCATTGAAACGCCATTTATGATATTCAATCCATTCGTAAGGATTAATAGATGTTACTATGTTTTTATCAAGTAAAGTGTAAGGAGGCGTTACCTGTAAACTTGCCATAAACGAAGATCCAGTTCTGGGAAATAAAGGCTGATCTACAGATGACCTTAACAAGGTAAATTTCAAATTTAAGTTATGCGCGTATCCATTTGTAAAACCTGGTAGGTTCACAGGATCAATCGCATAATTATTCAAATTATACCGAGTAAAACTTAAAGCCGTAGTTAATGAGAAAAAGTCATCTGGCCATTTCAACTGTTTTGCCAATGCAATGGTAGCCCCAGTTGTGGTGATAGAACTTTTACTTGAATAGTTTGGATCGTATAATCCTGTGGTAGGATTATAAGTTTGTCCGTATTTGGTATTATAAATACTGAATGTTAAACCGTTTCTTTTCTTACCACCTAACCATGGTTCAGTGAAAGAGAAGTTGTAAGAACGGAATGCTTTACCATTACTCTGTACACGAATACTTAATTTTTGTCCATCTCCCATTGGCAATGGATCCCAGGCAGATTTTTTCCAGATATTACGTATCGAGAAGTTATTGAACGATACACCCAGCGTTCCTGTCAATCCAATTACACCACCCCAACCTGCACTCAGTTCCAACTGGTCGCTCGATTTTTCCTCTACCGTATAATTAATATCCACGGTACCATCTTCAGGATTGGGTACTGGATTGATTCCAATTTTTTCTTGGTTAAAATAATTCAACTGTGCGATCTCTCTATTGGAACGAACCAAGTCGGTACGACTAAATTTCTCACCCGGTATAGTTCGTAACTCTCTACGAATGACATATTCTTTTGTACGGTCGTTACCAGCGATGCGTACATTTTTGATAGTAGCTTGAGGGCCTTCTACAATTCTGATTTCAAAATCAATAGTATCATTATAAACAGCAGTCTCTACTGGATCGGTACGGAAAAACAAATAACCATCATCTTGATACAAACCACTGATATCGCCACCTTCAGGACCAGCATTCTTTCCTAATTTTTTATTTAGGATATCCATATTATAGATATCTCCCTTTCTAATTCCAAGGATAGTTGTTAGGATAGAATCTCCGTATTTGGTATTTCCACGCCATGAAATATTTCCGAAATAATAACGACGACCTTCGGATAATTTAATATCGATATTGAGGTCGCCCTTTTTAGTATGATACACGGTATCCTTTAAAATAACAGCATCACGATAACCCAATGTGTTATAGTACTCCAGAATATTATCAAGATCTGAAGTGAACTTCTTTCTATCGAATTTCGCTGAACTAAATTTCACGCGAACGTATGGGTCTAATACTTTTTTTGTTCTGCTAAATGTCAGGTACCCTTTTTCTTTTAAATAATCATCAAAGCTATAGTGCTTAGCTTCTACGATCATTCCTTTATCGTAAGTTGGATATAAAGTGAACCTTGATTGTTCTTTAGTATCCTTCAATCGTTTCTTCAACTTCGTTTCTTCAATGAAATTATTCCCACCGAAATTGATATTATTGATATGTATTTTGGAGCCTTTAGTGATATAGAAATTCAGTGAAAGTGTATTGTTTGCCGTGTTTTCTTTTTGTTCAACCACTCTTACTTTTGCATCTTGATACCCTTTTTCGGCAAAATATTTTTTGATTGCTTCCACTGCAGTAATCTTCATATTTTCAGTTACCACACGATTCGGAACTAATCCTGTTTTTCCTGAAAGATCATCACTCTCTCCTTTTCGTACATCTCTAAAATAAAATTTCGATAACCTCGGACGTTCAGTTACTTGAATTTCAACGCTGATATTCTTTCCCTCCAGGTTCGTCAAATAAATCTGAACGTTACTGAAATAATTCTGAGACCATAATTTAGTAATCGCCTTAGAAAAGACATCACTTCCTGGTATTTTAATCTCGTCTCCGATATTAATATTAGCAATAGATATTAAAAGGTTCTCATCAAAGAACTTATTACCTACCACTTTTACACTCGCCACTTTATAAGTCTTCACAGCCTTTTGTGTAAAGATGTTCACCAAATCGGCGTCAATGGAAGTAATAGTTGTATCTGTTGAAGATTGCGATTGAGCCGATAAACTCACCAACAAAATAAGAGAAGCCAACACTAAATATTTGTACAATTTCTGCATCCGGTTCGTTTTGTTATATTCCAGTCTGAAAGTAAAGTCCATGATGCTTTCAGCGATTTTATTGGTTTTAAGTTGGGCAAATTAAAGGGAATAATTAAAAGTGTTTGTTAAATCGCCTATTTAATTGGCTTTATGTCATAAATAGTTGTCTTTAAGCCATTTGGCTTTCCTCCTGAATCTGTTTGTCGGTTTTTCCAAACCTTCTATTTCTTGCCTGAAAATCGATGATGGCTTCAACCAAATTTTCCTTGCGGAAGTCGGGCCATCGGGTATTGGTAAAGTATAATTCAGCATACGCTAATTGATACAATAAAAAATTACTAATCCGGTACTCTCCGCTTGTTCTGATCATCAATTCCGGATCAGGAAAATCGCTGGTGGCCAAATAGTGCTCTAATACTTCCTGGTTGATAGATCCTGCTTTGATCTTTCCAGCTTCCACATCTAACCCAATTTGTTTTACCGCATTTACAAGTTCCCAACGGCTGCTATAACTCAATGCTAATACTACATTGAGGCCAGTGTTATGACTAGTTAAAGCCAAAGCCTCCTGCAATTCTTCATGCGCGTCTTTCGGCAAAAGACTAAGATCGCCAATAACATGTAGGCGAATATTATTCTTATTAAGGGTAGGCACTTCTTTGTGAATGGTTTCTACAAAAAGCAACATTAAGCCCTCTACTTCTTTCTGAGGTCTATCCCAATTTTCGGTACTGAATGCGTATAAGGTAAGATATTCAATACCCAATTCAGCACAGCCTTCAACTATAATACGAACGCTTTCAACTCCATGAAAATGCCCATACAAACGCTCCTGACCTTTTTCTTCGGCCCAGCGTCCATTTCCATCCATGATGATTGCAATATGTCTTGGCAAACGGTCTTTATCTATTTTGCCAATGAGGGTTTCCTCCATCGTATACCTTCATTTAGGCAGCGAAATTAACAAAAACAGCGGGGTTGGCCGTATTTAATTAGCAGAAAAAATGCCTTATTTACTTAAATTATGATTTATTTCTAATATTTAGGGCAACGATAGGTTTGAATATTGAAAGACATGCCCACTTGAATGGTTATATAAGCATCTTTTTGACTGCTATTTCCTCTCTGACTCGGTTTATTACCTATTAGGGGTCCTGTTTCATAACTTCTATCCTGTAAAAGATAAGCCGGGTTGGAAGCACCATTTGGTAATGTTTGCTGAAAAGCGCCAGGCGCATATGTGCCACTCACATCATCCAAATAATCCGTGTTAGTAAAGCGATAAGAAATTTCTCCAAAAATATTGGTGGAAGAGCTCAAAGCATATTTCATGCCCACACCAACTGGAATACACATGGCTATTGGGCTATAAGGCTTTTTACTGGGGTACAAAGCTGAACCCTGACCTTCGGTACCTAATGGTCGTAAAAAATACTTTTGTCCGGCCAGAAATGCATATGGATCAAAAGAAAAGATTCCAAGGCCAAGGCTTACATAAGGAGTAAAACTATATTCTTCAAAACCGGGTACAAATTTAAAAAAGTTGAAATTACCCGAAATACTCATTTCCCATACATCGGTATTGAAACTTAGATTTCTTCTACGTTCAGTAGGATTATTACTGTAAATATCGCTATAGGCCAGAAAAGTATAATTACCAGAAATCTTAAAGCCTACGTAATTGTTTATCTGCTTTGCATAGAAAATACCACCAGAAAATTTAGGTCTGTTTAACTTCATGCCAGTATTTAAATCGCCGAAATAATGTCCTAAACCAACAGAAAAGCCATACTCAGAATCATGTTCATAGGTTTCTATGACCTGGGCTTTGGTGGTTACCAAACAAAAACATAATAATATGAAGAGTCCAATTTTTCGCAGCATGTGGTTTGTTTCATCAATATATTGTAAAATAGCATCAAATTTTTCGAAGGTAAAAGTTAATTTCTTTTGTCCAAGCCCCAGGTTAATTTAGTTCTTAGAGTAGAAAGGAAATTATTTTCATTTAGTCTTGCAAGATTAATATAAAATTTTTCTTTTCGAACCGCCAACTGTATAGTTTTTGTTACTATTTCTCTTCTCGCATCCAACGCACAAATGAATTGGTCGGCCCTGCCTTCCACCTCAAAAGAAATGACATTCGAATCAGGTACTACGATAGATCTTACGTTTAGGTTGTGTGGAGCTACTGGAGTAATTACAAAACTCGAAGATTCAGGAAATACAATGGGTCCATTGCAACTCATATTATACCCGGTAGATCCAGTTGGTGTGGCAACGATTAACCCATCTGCCCAATAAGTATTCAAAAACTCACCATTCAGATAGGTATGAATTTTTACCATCGGAGAAATATCCCGCTTATGAATCGCAAATTCGTTCAATGCAAAAGGGGCATCACCAAATAACGACTCATTGGAATCCAGGTGAATTAAAGTTCTTTTTTCGATATGAAAAGTGCGATTAATTAAAGCATCAACGGCCGTTGAAAGCTCATCCCGGCTGATACTCGCTAAAAATCCAAGTCTCCCGAAATTAATACCCAGAATAGGAATATTGGTTTGTTTCACTAATGTAACGGCGTCTAACATGGTGCCATCTCCCCCAATACTTATCAGTATATCAATATCATCAGAAAGTTCTGCTGATTTTGTGTAAGGGATTAATTTTTGATAAATTGATGGGGGAAAAGTGAATTGTTCTAATAATTGTTTAAAAATAAAGATGGTAGTATCATAACGCATCAGTTCTTCCAGCAAAAGCAGAATTGGATTTTCCTGTTCAAAATCAAGACCCCGACTATAGATAGCTACTTTCATATTTTGTCCACTTTAAAAGTCATTTCTGCTCTGTAAATATAAGCCTTGTTTGCCTAGTTGATTAAAGCTATACTCAATTTTAAATACAAAATCATAGATAGAAACAATATCCATGCCCAAACCCCAGGTATGCAAAAGGGTATTATTCAGGGAATTAGAAAAAGCTGCATTGGGCAGTTTTGCATAACCCAAATCAGTGTAAGCTTTTAAATATATTCTAAATGGAATTCGATCGTGCGTTTTGCTATTAAATGGATTTTTTACATCAAAATGAAACATCTCGCGATGAATACTACTTTTTAACATCGCACCACTCATCCCATCCACCACATTATATTCTAAACCGCGCATCTGAAAACTACTATAGCCAAACATGCGTTGGTCAATATATCCATTACTAGGCGGCGATTTAACCTGTGCCATTGCTTCGAAATGCAGGAAAGATTTATTAGCTATGGGAAAAGCATAGACAGCTCGTGCATTAACCATCCACAGATTTGTTTCGTGGTCGAGTCCGCGTTTATAAATATTTCCCTGAAACAAAAAACCATCTTTAGGATAAGCATTATTATCTGCATGATTATAACGGAATCCGTAATTAAAATCTATATAATTAAAATCCGTTCCCTGATTGGCGAAATAATTTGGATTGATGGTTAGCACCGTATCAGCGATATGTTCTTTATTATAAGATACCCTAAAAGTATGACGCTGCCGAACATCCGGGCGATAGGAATAGGTAAGATCGAAACGGGTTTGAGTTCTTACAAAAGCATCATCTTGTTTGTAAAATAATTGCTTATTATCGCCAGTAGCATAATTGAGTTCTTTCTGACCAGCATAAATAAACCCAATATTGAAACCGCTTTTAAGCTTTCGATCTGCAAAAGGCAAATCGTAACGCAGGGTTATTTGTTTGGTGTATCCCGAAATCAGCCACACATTTAGATTATCGTTTCTACCGGTAATATTGTTCTGAGTAAATTTAATACCATAGTTCACCCGCTCTAAACTTCTATGTTGTTCTACCCACCATTGATTAAAGTTTCGATCAACGAGTTTGAAATATAACAAGGGAAATAAATACCAGCGTTCTTTTACATTCACTTGCAACTCTAATGTGGTTTCAGTAAGCATAGGAATCAATTCCACATCAACAAACAAAGCGGTGTTCATTAATTGCTGCTTCGATAATATTAACTGGGCACTAATATCTTTTTTGGCAATTTTATCAGCTTTATGAATAGCAAGATCTCTCAGAATAATTTGCGGCTTGGTTCTTTTATTTCCCTGTACAATTATTCTAATTACCGAAATAGAATCGGTACTGACCTCTCTATTATTATTGGAAGTTAAGGTAGTAATCGCAGTATCTTTTAACGGATTCATTTGAGCGTGCAACGGCACACAAAAAAATGATCCCACTAAAAAAAAGATTCCCCAATGCTTCATTACGCTACCTGTTTCGATTGGTCAAAAATAGGTGATTGCAATTATACATTTAGATAAGCCAATAAATGGTTGTAATTGTCTTTTAGTTCGTTGGCATATTGTTCTTCTCCAAAAAAATAACGAACAATGTATTCGTAGCGTTGAAAAGTGGCCACGATGGCGGAGATTTCTATTTTATTTATTTTCAGTGTGATGATTACCAAACCTGTTTCCGGCTCAGTAAAAGTATTACACTGCGTAATTAAAGCATCGTTTGTTTCAACCAGTCTACTAATTTCTCCAAATGAAAAATTTCGTTTGCTGATTTCTAAAACAATGATGCCACCTGGCTCGTTGTTTCCCAGAAAATTAGAAAGACGATATAATAATTCTGTGATGGAAATCACGCCTAATAATTCCAATTGATCATTAATAACCGGCACTAAAGAAATTTCTTTTTCGGCCGCTAATTTTAAAGCGGTTAAAAAATGTTCCTCCCCTTTGATTGAATAAGGAAGAATAAAAGAGCTATCAAAACCAATGGCTTGTTCTTCTGAAAGGTCTAGCAGATCTGACTTTGCTACTAAGCCCATAAATTTTTCCTCCGAAATAACGGGCAGGTGCTGTACGTCGTAATCATCCATCAACTGCAGCGCTAAGGAAGCACTATCCGTTAAATGTACCGAAGGAAATCCGGAATTAATTAATTGGGTTGCCAGCATGCTTATCTTTCTTAGGATTAAACAAAAAATAGGCCAGATGCTATAGGTTATGGAAGTTTCTGAAGGAACGCTTCTAATATCCTATTGAATTCATCAGGTACTTCCATCATAGGTGCGTGACCACATTTATCTATATAATGTAGTTCGCTATTCGGAATTAGTTTTTGAAATTCCTGTCCTACAAATGGAGGTGTGATTATATCGTTATTACCCCAAATTAACAGGGTAGGTTGTTTGATCTGGTTTAACTCTTCACCCAAATTATTTCTGATGGCACTTTTGGCAAGCGCAATAATTTTAATGACTTTAATTCTATTATTAGTGATTTCGAAAACTTCATCTACCAACTCAGTAGTTGCCATAGCCGGATCGTAGAAAGTTACTGCTGTTTTCTTTTTGATATAATCACGATCGCCTCTTTTCGGATAACTATCGCCCATACCATTTTCGAAAAGTCCGCTGCTACCGGTAAGGATTAATGACTTAATTCTATCGGGGTGTTTTAAAATATGCACTAGCGCCACATGTCCGCCCAAAGAATTTCCAAGCAAATGAATATTCTTATAATCTCTTAATTCAATAAACTTTTGCACGTGTTTTTCCAAACCACCCACTGTGGTATGGAAGATATCCAGGTCAAATAAAGGCAATAGGGGTACAATTACTTTGTACGACTTTCTGAAGTGTTCTACCAGATCGGCAAAGTTGCTCAATGCCCCAAAAAGTCCGTGCAGTAATAATAGAGGTTCGCCCTCTCCTTCTTCAATAAAATGAAATTTGTCCTGTTCTTTTATTTCGTAATCCATGTGTTTATTTCTTAGGCAGGCAGTCGACTATCAATTTACCCAATATCTTTTATTTTTCCGAATAAAGCTTTGCTTTTGTTTAACGGTTCGTGCAAAATACATATTTTAAGGTAAAGATTCGTCATTAACCTCTTTACCAATCTATTACCAATCGTTGCTTATTTATTCAATCGTGCAAAAAAGGCAGCCAATTCTGAGAATGCACCCTTTAAAATGGGCAGCACTTTTTCGAAAAGGGACATGAATTTTGGTCCAATGGGTTGTATATAACCATACGATTTTGAATCACTGATCATAGATGGTTTCAAAAAATGCAATTTATCGGCATAGAATAAAACCACGCTAAAAATGCAGGCGTATAATAAGGCGTAAAGCAGTATTCCAGCCAAGCGATTTAGCCATCCCAGCATTACCAGATCCAGGCTTACTTCAATCAATTTCGATCCGATTCTCACTAAAATCCAAACGGTTATTAGGATGATGAGGAAGGCCAGAAAGGGTAGCCATCCGAAAGCGATATGGGTATATTCTTTTAACCAGCCTGCTACCATGGCCGAAAATTTTACGGCGGCAGCAAGGCCCAGAAAAATACCCACAAAGGAGAAGGATGCTAATACCAGGCCCTTGCGATATCCTTTTATGAGAGATATCACAATTAAAATCAGGAAAATGATGTCGATAAGCATGGCAGGTTATTTTACTAACCTAATAATGCTTTAACGGTGGTAGATATTGCTTTACCCTCAGCTTTTCCGGCTAATTGTTTCGAAGCCACGCCCATTACTTTGCCCATATCCTGTGGGCCGGATGCTCCTACGGAAGCAATAATGGCTTTTACAGCATCTTCCAGTTCTTCGGCGGTCATTTGTTGCGGAAGGAATTTTTCGATCACCGCAATTTCTTCCGATTCTTTCTGAGCCAGGTCGGGGCGGTTTTGGGTTTGGTATATTTCCAGGCTGTCTTTTCGCGACTTCACCAGTTTTTGCAAGATCTTGATTTCGCCATCTGCGGTAACGATGCCGTTGGCACCGGGGTCGGTTTTGGCTTTGATGATTTCTGCTTTGATAGCACGCAAGCCTCTTAAAAGGGCTTCGTCCTTAGCTTTCATGGCGTCTTTCATCTGGCTCATTACATTTTCTTCTAAACTCATAATATGCTATTTATTTTCTTTCAATTGTGATTCGCGGAATTTCTGGTAGAAATCCCTGGCGTTTTGTTTCATTTGGTTCACCAGTTCCTGGTTTTGGGTGGCGCGTAAAAAAGTGTCGGCCATGCCCATGAAAGTCTGGTAGT
>CAIYLW010000083.1 GCA_903927185.1 uncultured Bacteroidota bacterium | reverse complement strand
GTAAATGGATATGCCATAGTAAATGGATATGCCATAGTAAATGGTTATGCTATTGTAAATAATTATGTAATTGGAATTGATCCTGCATCATTAGTTGAATATAAAAACAATGCAGGTTTAAATCCAAGTAATACAAGCTTAGTAAATGGTTATGCGATAGTGAACGGAACTGCAATGGCGAATGGCTATGCAATAGTAAATGGATACGCGATAGTAAATGGTTATGCAATTGTAAATGGCGCACCATTTTTAAACGGCTATGCTATTGTAAATGGATATGCTATTGTAAACGGCTATGCCATTGTAAATGGATATGCTATTGTAAACGGCTATGCCATTGTAAATGGTTATGCATTAACCAGTGGTTATGCCATTGTGAATGGATATGCCATTGTGAATGGAGGATCTGCACTTGCAAATGGATATGCCATTGTAAATGGTTATGCCATTGTGAATGGTTATGCAATAGTAAATTCTTCAGATATCGATCCGGGGAATAATAGAAATCAAATGGTTATTGTAAATGGTTTGGATGGTAAAACAAATGATCCATTAAATGTTTCACAACTGGCTAGATCGATTAATTTATTAACTGGACTTACAGTTGGTTCGCATTATATTGTTCCAGCTGCTTATAGTTCTTATAATTTCGATATTACTTATTCGGTTGGAAATCTTACGGTAACTCCTGCTGCTTTAACCATACGTGCAAAAGATACTACTATCACTTATCAGGATCCGTTTTCATTAACTACCATGACAAGTACAGTTGCTGGTATAGGATACAATGATAAAATTGCGGATGTACTATCAGGGCCTCCTTCTTATAGTTTATTAGATGTACAGAATAATCCAGTAACTGCAGATCCAATTTTACCTGGTACTTATTCAATCATTACAAGTAATGCACCATATACGCCGCAAAACTATACTGTTAATTATACCCCAGGTCAATTAGTTGTGAAAGGATATCCACTTACTATACGTGCAAATGATATTCAAATTAAAGCGGGAGATCCAGCCCCTACTAATTTATTTACATCAACAATTACAGGATTGAAAAATGTAACTGATGTTAATCAATCAGATATCAATTATACAATTACGCCAGCATATACTGGCGCGGCAGGAATTTATGAAATTACACCTAATATTCCTTCAACATCGGTAGGTGTGGGTTATGATAAGAAGTATGTATATGGGATATTAAGTGTGAAATAAAAAACAAATAATGATGCGAATGAAGCTTCCACATAAAGATTTGTTTATAAGAGTCTTGTTGATTCTTACAACTATTATTTTAATTAATAGTAACGTAAAAGCACAAATATTTGTATTGAATGGTAATGCCTTTACTAATGCTAGTTATGGCGCTAATTATTATACGTTAACGCAAGCGGCAGCAGGTCAGAATGGATCGATATGGAATAATAAAAAAATAGACCTGACATTCCCATTTACTTTTAATTTTTCAATTTATCAAGGTAATACTTCGGTAGGTGCTGATGGAATGGCTTTCGTTCTCCAACAAACTGGAACTTCTGTTTTAGGTGGTGCGGGAAGTGGGATGGGTTATGGAGGTATTCTAAATTCTCTGGAAGTAGAGTATGATACATATGTGAATGGCGACTTTCAAGCCTTTGACCCATCTTATGATCATATGGGGTTAATGAAAAATGGAGAATTTCATCATTATTCTGATGCAACCAAAAAAGTGGCTACAGATTTGGTTAGACCAGTTTCTTTTGGTTATAATGTAAAGGACGGAAAGTTTCATACAAGTAGTGTTCAGTGGAATCCTACTACTAAAACATTGATAGCTTTTTTTGATGGGAAAACTATTTTAACCTATATAGGAGATATTGTAAAAAATATTTTTAATAATACTTCAGCAGTATATTTTGGATTTACCGGAAGTACGGGATTGTCAAAAAATGAACATTCAGTATTCATCAATACGGCATCATGTACTTATACTGAATATTCCCCACTGATTTTAAATTCAAATATTGGTAAATCAGAAACTTGTTTAGGTGCTGGAAATGGATCGGATGATATTACTATTTCCGGAGGTACTCCCCCTTACTCTATTAAAGTAGGTACTAATTTGAAAAATAATATATTATTAGCAACAGGAAATACTTCTGTTACTACAAGTTTCACAAATTTAGCTGCTGCCACATATCCTATTAACATTACTGATTCTAAAAATCGTATTATATCATCACAAGTTATTATTCCAGCAGGAGCGGCACCTCCTAAAATTTTTAATGTAAGTGGAGGAGGAGGAATTTGTGCAGGAGCTAATACACTTAATTCAATAATATTAAGTGGTTCCGAATTGGGTGTCAATTACCTTTTGCATAACAATGGAATTTTTACTGGAACAACCCTATCCGGAACTGGAAACTCAATAGTGTTTCCCAATATTGGAGCCTTAGGTACATATACTATTAAAGCAGTTAACGCAGTAACCCAGTGTGTTTCTCTTATGACGGGTTCTGCATCGATTGTAAATTCTACTTTAAGTCCATCTATTAGTATTGCAATAGCAAATAGCAATAAAATAAATAGTAATGTTCTTTGTTCTGGCACCAGTGCCTTTTTATCGGTATCTGCAATAAGCAATGCCAGTTTATCTTATGCATGGAATAATGGGGGTGTTTCAGTAAGTTCAATTACTCCCAACCAAATTTCAGTAAACAGTGCTGGTACTTATGGTGTTAAGGTTACAGATGGATTTGGATGTACTGTTACAGCATCTCCAGTTAGTATTTCAGTTGATAATACTTTACCAACAATAGTTGTAAATGGTTCATCAACATCTATTTGTACGCCAGGTACTATTGGTTTAACTGGTAATCCTTCAGGGAGTTCTTATCACTGGAGTTCTGGTGAAACTTCCCAATCAATCACTGCTGCCCAAAGTGCCGATTATGTATACAGTGTAACCACTTTAGGGGGATGTGCCGTATCATCTGCGCCTACCACAATAACTATTAATCCTTTGCCTCCAGTACCAGTCATTACAACTCCAACATCTACTGTTTTCTGTGGGGCTAGTCAATTAACTTTAACAGCAACAAATGGAACTAACTATTCCTGGACTTTAACTGGTGCAACTGCAACAGATACGAAGATTGCTACTTTGAATGCAGCACTAGTTGTTGGTACCAATACTTTTACTGTTTCAAATACATCTGTTGATGGATGTGTAAGCAATTCTACCTCAATTAGGGTGATTGATAATGCAGCACCAATAGCATTTACTGTTAGTGGTGATAAAACATTATGCTTGGGGAAAGATAATGCTACCATTGTTTTAAGTGGATCTGAATCTGGTATAAAATATGAATTAATCAATAACAGCAGCAGCACTGGCATAACTCAGATTGGAACAGGTTCTTCCATTAGTTTCTCACCAAATTCGTCTATTGGAAATAATATTTACACAATTGTTGCTACAAATACCAGCACAGTTTGTTCAAGTAATATGAGTGGTTTTGCTACCGTAATTGTAAATGCAACACCTTCTGTACCTGCTATTACTTTTACAACAAATTCTGTTTGTGTAGGATCTAATATTCAATTACAGAATACATCTTCAATTGGTATCTGGAGCTCAGCTGATCAAACTATTGCAAGCGTTGATGGGAATGGAAATGTTACAGGAATTAGTGCTGGCAATGTTTCTATCAATTATACGATTACTAATTCAAGCAGTTGTAGCAATATTGCAAGTATTACCATTAAGGTTAACCCTACACCACCAATACCAGTGATAACTGCAAATGGACCTGTTAGTTTCTGTCCAAATGGTTCGGTTGTTTTAAGCTCGAATGCATCAACAGGGAATTTGTGGTTGATCACTAATTCTAATACACAAACAACTACTGCAACTAAATCAGGAGACTATTTTGTAACTGTAACAAATGGGTATGGTTGTTCTTCAAAATCAACTCCAATTACAGTTGATGCTTTGGATCATGATCCTCCTAAACCATCTTTACCTAGCTTAAATGATCTTTCTGTAGCAACAGGAGATATAATTAATGCCCCAACTGCTGTTGATAAATGTAGTGGGAATATTTCAGGTGTTTCAGCAAACACAACTAATCCAGTTTCTTTTTCTAAACCAGGAACTTATCAGATAACATGGGTGTATACTGATGCCAGTGGAAATTTTAGTACCCAAACTCAAAATGTGATTGTAAAGGATATCATTCCTCCTTCCATCGTTTGTATTCCAAATATTATACAGAATAATGGTAAGGATACCTGTGGAACTGTTGTCAATTATATGTTGCCAACTTTGAGCGATAATGTTTCCACTACACCAATCAGTATTTCTGAAGGATATGGGGATAATAGTATCGTATTTGATTTGCCAGTAACCAATGATGTAAGCAATTTAAGTTTTATCAGTGCAGGGCCTTATCAGGATATTGCACACGGACATGGTGAATCTATTATTATTTCTGTATCATTATATAATCCTTTAAGCAGTGCTTGGACAGATGTTCAAACTATTCAAACGGGTATTGGGGATTATCATTTTGGAGGTACCAATATTAACTTTACAGATATTCCCCAGGTAAGTCAGATTAGATTTACTGCAAGCAAACCAATTGGAGCTTCCTTGCATTTTTATAATTTGCTGGTTAATTTAAATAGTATTGGATTAACTCAAACTGCTGGGTTATCTAGTGGTTCAATATTTCCAGTAGGTACAACAACGAATATATTTACTGCTACCGATCAAGCGGGTAATATAAATAGTTGCAGCTTTACTGTAACTATTTATGATACACAAAAACCAGTAATTCAACCTGTCACTTCGGTTACTCAAACAGCTGATGCTACAGCTACCTGGAATGGTTCTGCGGCGACTATAAATATTATTGAAAACTGTGCAGTGGTTTCCATAAGCGAACAATACATTGATCCTAATGGAAATATTATAGCAACAGTTCAGTCTAATAATATTTCTAAACAATATGCTTTAGGTTCTCAGAAGTTTTTGTTAGGTAAAAATAAAGTGGTGCTTATAGCAACAGATGCTGCAGGTAATATTTCTGATCCTATTAGCTTTAATGTAACAGTAATAGATCAAACAAGTCCAACGATATCCACGCCAATAAATATTGTTCAAAAAAATGATATTGGTTCATGTGGTGCCTATGTAAAATTGAAATCACTTGCTCCAGTTGCTCAGGATAATGTAGGAGTATTATCTTTTGTAAACGACTACCCTGGTGAATCTGGAGATCTTGTATTATTTCCTGTTGGTGTTACTATTGTAAAATGGACAGCCACTGATTTTAGTGGAAACGTATCATCTGTTACGCAAACAATTACTATCAATGATTTAGAATTGCCAGTGATTGTGAATTTACCGATAGATATAGCCCAGACAAACGATAAAGGAAAATGTGGTGCTATTGTTACATGGCCTCTGGTATCGGTAGTAGACAATTGTGGAACTGGAAGCGGTGTCAGCGGAACAGGTACTTTATCAATTAGTTCTGATCACCATTCAGGAGATTTCTTTAACCCTGGTATAACAATTGTTACCTATACTGCTAAAGATACTCATGGTAATACAACAACGGGTAGTTTTAAGATTACCGTTACTGATAATGAAGCGCCAATAGCAATTGCTAAACCAATATCTGTTACTTTGAGTAATGGTTTGGCAACTATTCAAGCAGCCGATATTAATAATAACAGTATAGATAATTGTGGAATTGCCACATTATCCGTTTCTAAAACAAACTTTACTTGTAATGATATCGGTAACTCATCAGTAGTATTAACAGTAACCGATTTATATGGTAATTCATCTTCGGTTTCTACTATAGTTACAGTAGTTGGTCAACAATTAAGTTCCACCATTTCAGTTACTCCTTCCAGTACTGTTTATACAGGGGGAATTCCAACAGATATTTATATTGGTTATGGTCCACAATCAACAACAATTTATGATAATGTTGTAGGCGTACCAACCACTTATTCATGGTCTGGTTCCGGATTGTCATGCACAACTTGTGCAGCACCTGTTTTTAGTGCAACTCTAGCAGGGTTAAATAGTTTCTCAGTAACTGCCACAAATCAATATGGATGTACTACCACTTCCACCGTTTCATTCTGTGTGCGTGATATAAGAGTAACGGGAAGTACAAATGTATATGTTTGTCATACCATTTTAAGCTCTGGTGCTACCTCATCTTTAACACTGGCTCCAAGCTTGGTAGCTAATCAGCTTGCATTGAATCCACAGGATAAACTAGGTGCTTGTGGTCTGTTACCTTGTACTTCCAATAAAGTTAATGCAGTAGTTGCTCAAACAGATATTGTTCAGATTAAATCGGTAAATACAACAGAGGTTGCGTTAGAGAAACTTACTGTTATTGTTTCACCTAATCCTTCCAGCAAAGTATTTGCATTAACAGTGAATTCTGGAAGTAAATTTCCTGTTCGATTGAGGTTAACTGATTTGAGTGGAAGGGTGATGGAATCGCATCAAAATATTCCTTTAAATACACCAATAAAAGTTGGAGGAGAATTGATGGCTGGTTTGTATATTGCTGAAGTTGTTCAAGGTAACGACAAAGTTGCTGTTAAGCTGATTAAACAAAATAGGTAGAATAAAGTAACAATAAAGGAAAAATTATGGTGAAATATCGGCATTTTGTTTTGCTACTTGGATTGTTTATATGTTCAATATCATTTGCGCAAGACAATTTGGTAGACAGTATGCAAAAGGTTTTATTGCATCAATCAAATGATACCAATAAGATAAACACCCTAATTGAATTGGCTAAAAGCACAGTAAATACTTTGCCCGAACAGTCATATGTCTATAGTTCAAAAGCTTTGCAGTTAGCTGATAGTATACAATATATAAGAGGGAAAGCCTTGGCTTATAAATGGATTGGCATTTACTTTTATAAAACAAACAATATTGAAACTTTAGATAATTGGCTTAAGTCGTTAGAGCTTTTCAAGTCTTTAAAGGATAAAAATGGGATAGCCAATTTATCAAACAATATTGGATCTCTTTATTACAACCGTACAGACGATGCGAAAGCCTTGGAATATTACCTGCAATCTCTTAAATTGTCTGAAGAGATAGATGATAAGAATCGTATTGCTACTGCACTAGGAAATATTGGTAATACCTATTTAAGAAAATCTGCTACCCAATCCAATGCCATAAAATATTTATTGCGAGCCCTTCCGATGTTTATCAAATTAAACAGGCAGGATGAAATTGTAATAACTTATACAAATCTGGGAGAAGGCTATCTGGATTTAAAAAAGGTTGATTCTGCACTTTACTATTATAAATTAGGACTTAAAGCAAGTAATAATGTGGAAGAATTAAGCACCGTTTTTATATGGAATAATATCGGGAAAGCGTATGCAAAAAAAGGCGATTTTAATTCCGCAATCATCTATCAAAATAAGTCAATTGCTCTTGCACAAAAGTTGAAGTCGCAATTCAATGAGGGTAAATCACTCTTAGGTTTAGCTGATACTTATTATACTAAAGGAGATATAAATCAAGCATTAGACAATTATAAAAAAGCTGAACCACTATTAATTGCGAATAGGGCAAATGAAGAATTGAGAGATACCTATCATGGGCTTTATAAGAGCTTTGAAAAGAAAGGTGATTATAGTAAAGCAAATAAATATTTAAATTTATTTACTGATTATAAGGATTCAATTTATAACACTGAAACTGATCGGAAATTATCAGGACTTCAATTTGATTTTGATCTCAGTAAAAAAGAGACACAAATCAAAATATTGAATAAGGATAATGCCTTAAAAGATTTGGATTTAAAAGCACAGAGGAATACCCGAAACGCATTTGCAGTGGGGTTCTTATTGATATTAGTAATTGCATTTGTACTTTATTACAACTATTTACAAAAAGTTAAAACAAATATTATTTTAGATAAGCAAAAAGCACAGATTGAAACCCTCATGTTGAATATACTTCCAGAAGAAGTTTCTAATGAATTAAAAGAAACTGGAAAAGCAACACCAAGGTACTATGAGAGCGTGTCTGTTTTATTTACAGATTTTAAAGAGTTTACCAAACATGCCGATAAATTAACGCCAAATGAACTGATTGAAGAGTTGAATGCATCATTCATGGCATTTGATGATATCGCCGAGAATAATCAGATAGAGAAAATTAAGACAATCGGAGATTCGTATATGTGTGCTGCTGGAATTCCTACTACTTATGAAGGGCATGCATTAAATATGGTTAGGGCGGGATTAGAAATGCAGGCGTATATTTTAAGTAATAATCAAAAGAGAGAAAAACAAGGTTTAGTAGCCTGGGAACTTAGAATTGGAATCCATGTTGGCCCAGTAGTATCAGGGGTAGTAGGCAAGAAAAAGTATGCCTATGATATTTGGGGGAATGCCGTAAACGTTGCGAGTAGAATGGAAAGTAATGGTGAACCTGGCAGGGTGAATATATCTGCAGCTACTTATGAATTAGTTAAAGAAGTATATGCCTGCAGTTATCGGGGTAAGATTTATGCAAAAAATGTTGGTGAAATTGATATGTATTTTGTTGACGGAAAAATATCGGATATAATTTAGGCAAATGATGAATTAGGCCAATATTCTAGCATTTTATTTCTAACAAAAGTGATACTTCTTTTTAGTTGATCCATTCCGTCAACTCCATCTTCGATACTTATCCAACCATTAAATTGTACTCTTTTTAATTCAGTGAAAATGGCATCATAATTGTTGAGTCCTTTACCGATTTCACCATGACTCAATCTTTTCGCATATCCTATGGAGTCTGTTTCTTCTTTTTTCAAATCTTCGATAGTTCCACTTAATAAAAAACGATCGCTAGCATGCATAGTAACTACTCTGCTAGAAACCAAGTGTAATAATACTAATGGGTCTTCTCCTGCGAGGAAAGCATTACTAGGGTCATAATTGACTCCAAAATTTGGATGATGTATTGCATCAAGTAACTGACAAAAAGTTTCGGTCTGTTGAGCAAATTCGGGGTAAGACCAAAAGTCATCTTTATAATGATTTTCTAAAATCAAAGTGATGCCTCGTTCTTCTGCATAAGGAAGACATTCAATGATACAGTCGGCTGCATATTTAATACCATCTCTGAGTGGAATTTCTGGACGCCTTTGTCCGGATAATACTCTGCAATAACTTCCACCAAGTGCAAAAGTCATGTCGATCCATCTTTTTTGCTTTTGAATTTCTTTTTCTCGAAAGTTTTTTTCAGTATGTGTAAAATCTGGAGAGCAACACATCATTGGAATGCATTTACCTGCATCTTCAACTTGTTTGCGGAAGATGGACCAATTTTTTTGATCACTCATTTCTATAAATCCAGCATACCATTCTAATCCGTCGACATCTAATTTTGTGGCTAGTCCAATCCACTCAGCAACTTTCATCGTTCCGTCTTTGCATAAAGCCTGCATGAATGCTTTGGGAAATACTGCTAAATGCGGCATAATTAAGGTTTTTTTATAGCGGGTATGGTACTAGTGTCTTTAGGTGGATTTCTTCCAATAAATGGATACTGTTCAAGTTCAACCACTTGACCGCTGATTGGCCCACTTTCTTCTGCCAACCAATAAATAGCAGCTGCTGCAATTTCTTTTGGAGCCAATATTCTTCCGGAAGGGGCATAGATAGAAGGCAGATCTTTATACCAATCATCTGCTAATCCATGAGCTTTTTTCCGATCAATTTCGGTTTCTGTTAATACCCATCCAGGATTCAGTTGGTTCACCCTAACACCATTTTCACGATGCAGGGTATCTCCTAAATTTCTTGTAAGCGTCATTAAAGCTCCTTTAGAAATACTGTATGCAAGTAAATTTGGTTCGCCACTGTAAGCATTCACCGAACCAATATTTAATATTGCACCTTTTGATTTAGTTAGATAGGGTAGAGCTGCTTTAATCAGTAGAAAAGGAGCGATTGTATTGATGGCTAAAACTCTTTCCAAAAATTTCTTATCGGTACTTTCTAAGTTGGAGGAAATTACTAATGCAGCATTATTAACTATTGCATCAATTTTTCCAAATTTATCTAGAGCAAGTGCTACCAGTTTTTCGGGGGTTTCTTCATTAGTAAGATCTTCAATTAATAAAACCGCTTTTTCTGTACCAATGATATTTATCACATCATTGCCCCAGGATTCTTCAAGTCCATGAATTACTACTTTGGCACCTTCTTCTACACATTTAAGAGCAATAGCTTTTCCAATACCAGTAGTACTTCCAGTAATAATGATTACTTTATTTTCTAATTTCATTTACACTGGTTTTAATATACTTTTTACAATATCTCCCCGATGCATTTTTTCGAATGCGTCTTCCCATTCAGTAATGGGCCATATGCCGCCAATTATGGGTTTTACATTCAAAGTTCCATTAGCCAAAAGTTGAATAACTTTTTCCCAGATAGGCCAATTATGACTGAAGCTTCCCTGAAGGGTTACATTTTTTTGTACTAATTGATCCATTGAAAACCCAATTGGTTGAGGGCCCCATCCAACTTTTGTAATATGTCCATTTGGCCTTACTAAGTCTAATGCAATTTTTAAAGTGGCACTGATTCCGGCAGCATCAATAATAGTATCAGCGCCTAATCCATCTCTTTCATTGGCCCAGGAAGTTGCATCTCCGATGATGACTTCACAACCATATTTTTTGGCAATATTTAGTCGATGTAAATCTTTTTCAATTCCCACTATGGCAACATCGGCTCCGCAAATTTTTGCCATCGCTGCGCATAAAATTCCAATGGTTCCTGGCCCTAGTACAATTACGCGATTGCCCGGTTTGATGGGGGAATTATTTACTACTGCATTATAAGCAACACAACAGGGTTCGGTTAAACAGGCTTCTTCAAAAGGAAGTTGATCGGGAATATGATGTAGACATCTGGCAGGAACTCGCACAAAACGAGTCATAGCGCCATTTACACCATATCCAAAACCCTTTCTCGAGGCATCCAGATTATAAAGTCCCACTTTCGATAATGGACTATTGGGATTAATGATAGCGGCAGTTTCACTCACTACCCGATCATTGATTTTCCAATTAGAAACTTTAGATCCTACAGCAACAATATGTCCTGCAAATTCATGACCAAGTACTACTGGATAATTTACAGTCCAACTATGATCTGATGTCCATTGATGTAAATCACTTCCGCATACACCTACATTCACCACTTCCAATAAAACATCTTCTTCTCCGATAGTGGGTAAGTCAATCTCTCTTATTTCTACGGAACCTTTTTCCTGCGAAAAATTTACAACTGCTAGTGATCGAATATTAGCTTCCATTTATTTTTATTAATTAGAAATGAATATCTCCGTATGCGTGAATTTTTTGGCAGATTAATTTTAAAGAAGCTTCTAAATTATTATCTGCTGTTTTAAATGCATCTGCATCAATAGTTAAAGGAGCGCCTAATACCACTAATGGTGCGCCATATGATGGGCAACTGATAGCTTGTTCAAGTGTGAGGCCACCAACTGCCTGAACAGGAATAGAAACCGCTTGTACTACTTCTTTTAATTTATCTAAAGGGCTGGGCATTCTAAAACCATTGGCTGCAATACCCCTTCTTTCGTCATAACCTATATGATGAATTACAAAATCACAACCTAATTCTTCCAGCCATTTTGCAGCTGCTATCATGTCGGGACAACCTAAATTATCTCCCATCACCCCAATGTCAAAATCTCTTCCAGCTTTCACAACGCACTTGATCGTTTCTTCATGTGCTCTTGCCATCACAACAACATGAGTTGCTCCAGCTTTTGCCATCATTTCAGCTTCTAAATATCCGCCATCCATCGTTTTCAAATCAGCCACGATGGGAATATTCGGAAATGCCTCGCGTAACTTTTTTACTCCATGCAAGCCTTCTGCTAATAATAAAGGAGTGCCTGCTTCCAGCCAGTCAACACCTGCTCTTAAAGCTAAGGCGGCAGTTTCAAGTGCTTCATCAATATTGGTAAGGTCTAATGAAATTTGTACAATCGGCCTCAATGTTTATTTATTTATGGTTGAAGGGAAATAAATATCAAATCTAAAAGAGAAATCTAATTAATAATTAAACTTATTTTTTAATTATTAATTAGATTTCTAAAATTTTAATTTAGATAGATTTTAAGTATTTAACACTTCCCTCTAATGTGCCTGGATCTGATTCCATTTCAACATATACCCATTTCAGTCCCCCAATTTTTGCGGCTGCATAAAAATCTTTCCAATCAACAATTCCATTATCACCAAGTACCACTTGTTTATTTTTATTAGTACTTGAGAAATCTGAAAGATGTGCAGAAATAAAGCGTCCGGGAAATTTTCTAAAATAATCAGCAGCTTTATAACCCACTTGTATGGCGGCTACTTGAAATTGCATTTTTACATAAGTAGGATCCAAATTTTCTAAAATAATATCATAATCGGGCTTGCCATCTTTTTTCTGTTCAAATTCTCCATTATGATTATGATATCCAGCAATGAGCCCTGAACTTGTAATCTTTTCGCCAATCTTATTTAAAATGGCGCATTGATTTTTTAGATCATCTAATGTTTTACCATACAATCCTCCTGAACATACCATATGTTTCAATCCCAATTGATGTGCAAAATCAATTCGCTCATCTAGATTTTTTGTAAGTTCATTCCAGGTAAAATGTGTGCTGTAGCAGCCTAAACCAGAATCATCAATCATCTGTTTTAATTCTTTCCCGGAATATTTGGTGAGTGCTGCAAAGTCATAAGGTGCATATCCAGCAGGAGAGCACATTTCAACATGTTCATAGCCAAATTGATACATGCTTTTTAAAGTTCCAGAAATATCTTTATTGATTTCTTTTCGTAATACATATGACTGAAATCCAATTGGAAGCTTTTTCGATTTAAGATTTGTCATACCAAATAAAGAAATGGGCATTTGGCTAAGAAAGCCCATAGCAGCTAAAGTGGCTGCGCTGGTTTCAATAAATTTTCTCCTTTGCATAAATTATTTTTTTTAAAAGGTAAGATAATCTGACTAAATTTAAAAGAGCTTATCTGAATTATCGTTGCGATTCCTTTTACATTACATTTTTTTAAATAGATTAATTATGGCAAACAAATTAAACAGAAGAAAATTTATTGGGAATACGGTAGCTGCTTCTATTGCTGCTACAATCATACCGCGACATGTATTAGGTGGAAAAGGCTTTATAGCTCCAAGTGATAAACTTAATATTGCATATATCGGATGTGGTTCGCAGGGACTTAGAGAAATGAGTGCTTTGCTAAAAAATCCAAAGATTCAGATTGTTTCAGTTTGTGATCCCAATAAATTTTCAACTGATTATCGCGATTGGTCGCCGCATGAAATTAGAAACCTCATGCGAGAAGCTACAGGCGAAACTAATTGGGGTGCCTCTCTCAATGGGATACCAGGGGGACGGGAAGTTGGAAAAGAAATGGTGAATAAATTCTACGCGCGTAATAATGCAAGTGGCAATTATAAAGGGTGTAATGCTTATGAGGATTTTAGAGATCTGTTTGCCAAAGAAAAAGATTTTGATGCGGTTAAAGTAATGACTCCAGATCATTTACATGCAACAGTTTCCATAGCAGCTATGAAACAAGGTAAACAGGTAGTGATTCATAAGCCCATTGCCAATAGAATGTATGAAGCCAGACTTACAATTGAAACTGCAAGGAATACGGGCATGAGTACTCATTTATTGGCGTATTCTAAAATTCAGGGTAATGCTAATTTGAAAAAAATGTTGGATGATGGAGTAATTGGTAATTTAAAAGAAATACATAATTGGTCAAATAGACCGGTTTGGCCTCAATGGACAAGTAATCCAAAAGAGAAGATGCAAGTGCCTGAAGGAATGAATTGGGATCTTTGGTTAGGGCCGGTTCCAGATAGGCCTTATCATTTAGATTATACGCATATGACATTTAGGGGCTGGTATGATTTTGGAGGTGGTACCATTGCAGATATGGGGCATTATAGTTTGTGGCCATTGTTTTTAACCTTGGGTATTGATACAGCCCCAATTAGTGCAGAAGCTTGTGGTACAACCAATCGTGAAATTGTAAATCAGGTAAGTCAGGGGATAAGAAATGATGTTGCATTTCCTTACAGTTCCATGGTGCGATTTAAATTTCCAGCACAAAAAACGTTGGGTGCATTTGATCTATTTTGGTATGATGGAGGGATGCGGCCACCGATACCTGATGAATTAGAAAGTCTAACAGCATCATTGCCTATTGAGGGTATGATGTTTGTGGGAGATAAAGGGAAAATTTTAGCAGGATTCAATTGTGAGGAACCGAAATTAATTCCTGAAACAAAGATGATAGCTTATATGAATGGCCAGACCAGACCAGCGGAAAAGGAAGAAAGATCCAATGATCTTTGGATCGATGCATTTATAAATAAGCAAGAGGCACCCGGAAGTTTTTTAAAGGCAAATGCTATAACCGAAACTATTTTACTGGGAGGTGTTGCATTAAGAACGGGCAAAAGAATTTTCTATGATAGTGCTAATATGAAGATTACCAATATCGCAGATGCGAATAAATATTTTTATAGAGAATATAGAAAAGGGTGGGAGTTATAATTGATTTAAATGGATGGTGTCTATTTAAATTTTTGAAAAATGCTGGATATTTCTTCGGAAAGTATCAAGTCTTTTTCTGTGATGCAATTATTAGCATCATGGGTAAAAAGAATGATATCTACTTTATTGTAGACATTACTCCAATTTGGATGGTGATTCATTTTTTCTGCTACAAAAGCTACCTGAGTCATAAAAGTAAATGCCTCAACAAAGTTTTTAAACTGGAAGCTTTGTTTTAATTGATTGTTTTCTTCTTTCCACATGGACTTATCATTTTTTAAAGGTCAAATATCAGACAGAACACTAATAAATTGTAATAAATACTTACAACAGTCTGAAATTCAGGTTCAAACCTGCCCAAAGTTCGGCCAGTTAAGATTTGGGTTAAGAGCTTTTTGGTACATTTTTACATTTCTGGATACTTCAGTTAAATCAGAGGGACAATTTGCTAATTTTTATACTAAAATAATCCACGGCTTTTGGTGAAGTATCCACGGGTAATCCACGGCTTATCCTTGACTAATCTATGGTTCTGTATTGACAAGACAGACACCTGCCTATGAAAAATGTCTTCCATATTTATTACATTAAAAAGCCTGATTGTAATAAAATTCAATCAGGCTTTTTTAATAATAGTAATTGACTATTTACAAAACTGCTACATATAAACTTCCGGATGGAACTACTCTGGTATTTTGAATAAAAGAGTATGGCAAATAAAAGAATCCTTTATTTCCACCTTATCTCTTTCGTCTGATTGGTTTAAAATTAAATATGACTTACAGTTTACTTACGATTTGATAGCATCTGTTTTACTTTTTTTTCTTATTTATCAATTTAATGTAAAAAGTAAAAAAAGGTAGAGACGAAAAGATAAATGAACAACAGATAGAAGGCATTACGAGATTTAAAAAATAAAAAAGCTTTTAGCAACATCGTTAGTTACCGTCCTTTTTTTAGTAGCTATTTATTCTTTTATTAATTAGATTATCGGTTCCATTTATCCAATTACAAATAATATTGTTTCGTTTAAAAATATAAACAATATTTTCTTTGAACAGTTTTTTACAATTTTAATAATTGCAGATGTGATTTTATTATTGTTCTCTTTTTTCCACACTTATGAATTTCATAAAGTTATCAGAAATTCTGGCTTTATCATTTCTTCTTTATTATTGAGATTGTCATTTTCAGTAAGTGGGTTATTAAATACCATCCTAATTGTATCAGCTATTATTTATGGATTATTAATCCTTATCATCCATAATAAATTTGAAGCGTTTATTGGAACTGAAAAAAAAATAGTCTAGTATAAATTGTATTTGTTGTTTTCCAGAATGAGTATCGTATTTTAGAACACTATTAAACATTTTGGATCTTATTTTAAATCTACCTACTAAATCATAACTCTTTCATGTCAAATTCGGTGTCCCTTATATTTCCACATCAACTCTATCAAAATAACCCTATTTTAAAAAAAGGTACTAAAGTATACTTACTGGAAGAAAATCTATTTTTTCTCCAATACAATTTTCACCAACAGAAATTAGTGTTGCATAGAGCAAGTATGAAATTTTACGAGCATTTTTTAATTACCAATGGTTATGAAGTTAAATATATTGATCATAACAATAAGCTTAGTAACTGCACTACTTTAATAGAGAAACTGGCTAATGATGGAATTACTACTATAAATACGGTAGATTTTGTTGACAACTGGCTAATGAAAAAAGTAAAGGCTGCTTGTATAAAGTGCTATGTGAATTTACAGATTTATGATAATCCCAATTTTTTAAATTCCAGCGCCGGTGTTGATGATTTTTTTAATAAAAGAAAAACCTATTTTCAAACTGATTTTTATACCTGGCAGCGAAAACAGCGTGGCATACTTTTAGAAGAAGATGGGAAGCCAATTGGTGGTAAATGGACCTTTGATGCTGAAAATAGAGCTAAGTTTCCCAAAAAAGAGACAGTCCCTACTCTTTTGCTTCCTCAACAAAATGAGTATATAAAAGAGGCAAAGGAATATGTATTAAAGTATTTCCCTGACAATTATGGAAATGCCAATGAGAGTAATTTATTTGTAGTGACTTTTGAAGACGCTGAGAATTGGTTGGATGAATTTTTAAAGAATAGGTTTGAAAAATTTGGTATTTATGAAGATGCAATTGTGACTAAAGAAATAGTATTATATCACTCTGTGCTAAGTCCTATGTTGAATATTGGATTACTATCCCCTCATCAAATTATAGCCAAAGCACTTGAAATAGGAGAACAAAAAAATATCCCATTAAATTCTTTGGAGGGATTTATCCGACAAATCATGGGTTGGAGAGAATTTATAAAAATAGTTTATGAACGAGAAGGGAGTAAACAACGCACTTTAAACTATTGGAAATTTACCAGAAAAATACCTGTTAGTTTTTGGACAGGTACAACTGGAATTCCTCCCATAGATAGCACCATTCAAAAAATATTAAAAACCGGTTATTGTCATCATATAGAAAGGTTAATGGTATTGGGTAATTTTATGTTGTTGTGCGAATTTGATCCAAATGAAGTGTACAGATGGTTCATGGAAATGTTCATTGATGCTTATGATTGGGTAATGGTTCCAAATGTTTATGGAATGACACAATTTGCAGATGGTGGTTTGATGACAACAAAGCCTTATATAAGTGGCAGTAATTATTTAATGAAGATGAGTGACTATGAAAAAGGCAATTGGCAAGAAATTTGGGATGGCTTATTTTGGCGTTTTATGCATGAACATCGCAGTTTCTTTTTAAAAAATCCACGTCTTGGTATGTTAGTTGGCACATTTGATAAAATGAGTACAGAGAAACAAACTATCCATTTGAATAATGCCAATCTTTTTTTAAATAATCTGTAAATACTTTTCTGTGTTTAACCCTAATAGAATTAATTTTCCTACAAACTATAGTTTTATACTGGAAAGAATCAATGCAATTGATCCTATTAAGTATGCCAAAACAAGAAACTATATAAATGGTGATATTACTTATTTGGCACCCTTTATCTCCAGAGGGATGATCTCTGTTAAACAAGTTTTAGATGCCATTTTAAATAAAGGGTATCCCCTTAAAGTGACCGAAAAATTAATACAAGAATTGGCATGGCGTGAATACTATCAAAGAATTTGGCAGTCAAAAAATAACATGATATGGGATGATTTAAAACAAATCCAACCCAACTTTAATCAACGTGATATGCCAGCTGCTCTTCAAAAAGCAGAAACGGGCATCGAAATTATAGATAATGAAATTAAGAGTTTATATAACTTAGGATATCTTCATAATCACCTAAGAATGTACATAGCTTCTATAGCTTGTAATATTGGCAAAGCACATTGGTTGCAACCATCTAAATGGATGTATTATCACTTATTAGACGGCGATATTGCCAGCAATAATTGTAGTTGGCAATGGGTAGCCGGTTCTTTTTCTAATAAAAAATATTATTGTAATCAAGAGAATTTAAACAAGTATACATTTTCCAAGCAAAAGGCTACATTTTTAGATATGTCCTATGAAGAT
Organism: uncultured Bacteroidota bacterium; assembly: GCA_903927185.1. GTDB lineage: Bacteria > Bacteroidota > Bacteroidia > Chitinophagales > Chitinophagaceae > Sediminibacterium. The sequence goes on along the minus strand of CAIYLW010000083.1, from coordinate 3,760 downwards.
TTAGTGAACATCCCCATTCCATTGCCTTTGCAAGAGACTGTTAATTTACAATTAAGTACAAATCTTCCTTTAACCAAGATTCCAATCATCGACATTACTATTCCCACTTTACTTTATAATTCCTATAATCTTGATCCTCAATGGAGAAATAATGAACTAGTAAATCGCGTGCTTTTGTTAGAGCCTTCACATTTTAAGAATTATCCTGTAAGTGATAAAGTGATTCAATTTATTATCGAGTTATCTAATAATATAAAAGGTATACAAGTATTTACTGGAGAGGTGGAGAATATTAAAGAACTATATGCTCAAATTGAATCGACAGATAAAGAAACCATTATTTCAAAAGAGCATCCTGCCTTTAATCATTATCCCGGCAGAAAAGATCCAAGGGAATGGATGTTTCCAGAAGTTGCAGATTACTATCCTTCCTTTTTTAGTTATTGGAAAAAATGTGAGTGTATTTTGAATAGATTTTAATAATACTTTTTGTATTCGTCGGTGATTTTTTTTATTTGGTAAGTACTTTTCTAGAAATTATTTCAATAAAAATTACATTATTTGCTAATATTTTTTAGGAAAGCTGAAATATGATTATTTAAAAATTTATCATCTGCAGGATTACTTGCAGCTCCTGCGGTATGGCCCCAAAGAGATGGGATAGGTATTAAAGTTACACCGTGAATAAATGCAGCTTCATAACGTGCATCTCCAACTGGAAAATAAAGATCGGTTTCTGAAGGCATATAAAGTAATGGGGCTTTGATTGACTTAAGGGCTTTTTCAACATCTCCGTTAAAACCTGGAGTGTTACCAACATTATGGTGTTCCCATGTACGCATCTGTAGAATCAAATCATTTGCATCGGCACCTGGAATAAAATTTGTTCTGTAATTATTTACCACTTGTTCAAAAGTTGTTCCAGGTGCTTCATTGGTTCGCCACAATTCCTTGCGCCACCATTCTTGCGAAAAAAGCCAACCTGTCCATACAATGGCAAAAGCTTCTATTCCTTTTTTTGGTTGCTCTTTATAATCGCCTTTTTGAAAAGCTTCATCTGAAGTTAGCGCAGCAATCTGTCCTTCCAATCTTACCACACCATGTCCATATGTTTTTGCAGTGCCACTGGTAGCCACAACAGTTCTCATGAAATTTGGAAAGCTAACAGCCCACTGAAAGGCTTGTTGTGCACCCATAGAAAAGCCAATCAGCGCATACAGGTGATTTATTTTCAATTCTTCTGTTAAGAGTTTATGCACGGCCTCAACATTATCACGAATAGTCATTTCTGGAAAGCGCGGTCCGTGAAATGGTTCAGCGGTATTACTAGGAGAGGATGAGTTTCCATTACCAAAAAGTTCTGTAGCTACTAAAAAATACTTTGTGGTATCAAGTGCTTTTCCAGCTCCAATCAACCATTCATATCCATGGAAATTTGCCATATAATGTGAGGGTAATAGAATAGCATTATCATGAGAAGCGTTCAGATGGCCATAGGTCCCATACACAATAGTTGCAACAGGAAGAACCACCGAATTTTCTGTTTTAAAATTTTTAATAGAATATTCATGCCTGGTTCCAGAGGACAAAGATTCGGAATTTTGGGCAAACAAGCATTGTGGAAATACCATTAAAAATAAAAGCTTTTTCATACTTGTGATTATAACATGATTAATTTCTTAGAGTTTAAAACTAATTAAGTCTTTAGTATTATTTAATAGTTGTTTATAATTTTTTCAAAAGCGTGCCACATAGTGCATAAAAAAACTCCGAATTCTGTTGAAATCGGAGTTTATGATTTACTATGCTAGAGTTTTTTTTGTATTAATTAAAATTAATTTTAATTATTTGCCGGCGTTAAAATGATATTCCTAAACTCAATGGGTCCATGATCTCCTTGCATAAAAATAGGACCTGGTTCTCCCTCTTTGCTATCCAATGCACCACCTGTAATGCCAGGTATTTCTTGCTTATAAATAATAGTAGTGCCATTTGCAACAACGGTTACCATTCTGCCTACTAATTCTACATCATAGCTTTGCCATTCACCTGCATCTTTAGCTACATTTAACCAAGGATCAATAAAACCATAGATTCCACCTAAATACAAACTCATAGGTTCCATTCCTTTATTGTCTTCAATTTGAATTTCATAACGACCTCTTAAATAGACCCCGCTATTGCTACCTTTTGGATATTTAAATTCAATATGCAATTTGAAATCGTTATAAGTTTTCTCTGTTCTAATATTGGCTCCTGAATGTGGACTTTTTAAAACGCCGTTCTCAACAATCCACTGATTTTGTTTACCCAATGCCTGCCAGCCAGTTAAATTTTTTCCGTTAAAAATTTTAATAGGGGTGCCCCATTTAGGTGCTTTATCTCTCCATAATTTTGGAGCACGTTCTCCTTCCCAGGTATAACTTTTGCCAGAAGTGGTAATCATTGTACCAGTTAATTTGCCATCTTTTAAAGTGCCTTCAATCATTAATTCTTTATCTGTTTTTTCCCACTGGGCTGGAATATGGAAAGACACTTTCCCATCTTTAAATTCTACTTTTGAAATTGGCCTTGCGCTTCCTCCATCTGCAACAAAACGGCCGATATAACCATTCACACCAGTATGTCTTACTTCTAACCAAGAAGGTGCCATACGGCCATCCATATTGACTGTTAAATCCCAACGACCCTCGATTGGATCTTTTTCACTTTCACCATTTGCTTTTAATAGGGTGGTAGGTAAAATGAATAAGATGAATAGTAATAACTTGAAATGAGTTTTCATAATTGTGGCTTTGATTTCGTTTATTGAATATTGAATGTACAAAAAAATAAAAATCTAAATAAAATTATTGGTTGCTTTTGGGGCTCCAACTATTGGAATTCTTCGGTGGTATATATCAACCGAGCCAAACTATACACTGAAAAAATAATCAAATCGGTTTTACAGGAGTAATTAAACCTGTTAGGCCTATTAAAGGAGTGGCGGTCTTCTTTTTAGAAATGTTAGGTATGGGATTGTGTAAAAAGATGGGGGTAGGCTATAAAAAAATATTTTTTGTAATAAGTCACAAAAAAGAGGCCCTTATTGCTAAGAGCCCCCTATATATAAACTTGAGTTTATAAATTACTGACCAAGTTTTACAACATCTTTTGTATCATAAATAGGCCATTCGTAAGTGATTTTACCTTCTTTATTAATACCGTATGAATCGAATAAAATACATTTACTGTATAACGTCAAAAGAAAGTGTACTAATTGTTAGTTAGTGTTTCTCTGTTTTTAAATGTAATGATTTTTTTAGTTTTTATAGGATTTGGATTTTAAAATCAGGTTTGAAGTTTGTACTGCAGATACAAACTTCGCCTCCGTTTTAGCGTTTGCTTTTTGATTAATTCCCTTTGTTTGAGGATCTCCTCCTGTCTTCCATAGTACACATCAGCTGGTGTAACATTTTGAAGTGATTCATGGTATCGCTGATGATTGTAATACTCCACAAATTCTCCAATGGCTTCAATCAACTCCTCTGGATGGTAGTAATTGTCCAGTTTAACCACATTTTTCATTGATCTGTGATACCGCTCTATTTTACCCTGTGTTTGTGGATGCATTGCTCTGCCATGAATCGATTTGATGTTCACACTTTTCAAATAGCTTTTAAGTTCACTTGATATGTAACATGCACCATTATCACTCAACAGAATGGGTCTTTGTCCATTCTTTAATCCTGCGCTCTTTAAAGCGTAATGAACAGTGGAT
>CAIYLW010000082.1 GCA_903927185.1 uncultured Bacteroidota bacterium | reverse complement strand
TTTTGTTTTCCTTAATAGCACCCCTCCTGTTCGCTTGCGAATTTTGTTTTCCTTAAAAGCACCCCTCCTGTTCGCTTGCGAATAGGAGGGGAAAGTCGAGCGACTGAGCGATGACTGGGGTGGTTACTCTCTAAAACAAACATTCAAGTTTCTCTTAAAGACGAACCACCCCGCCGTATCCCGAGTGCTCGGGATCGGCTGCCCCTCCTATCCGCAAGCGGCAGGATGGGTATTTATAGTTGAAAATTTCATTTTCAACTAATGATGTATTGCTGCGCAAGCTCGCAAAAAACGCTAACCTGTTCTGTTTCCCAATTCTTATCCTTCCCCAATTCCTTCGCTAATAAATTTGCTACAAATACCGCCAACTCTTTTGCAACTCTTGCATTTAAGAAAAGTAGTCGAGTTCTTCTTGCTAAAATATCTTCAACAGTTTCTGCCAATTCATGCCTGATAGCAAAAACCACTTCTGCAATTGTGTAAGGATAATTTTCGTGCAACAGTTTTGAAGTGTTCGGATCTTCAGCAATAATTGCATCAATCATTGTTTGTCTTCTAATTGGATCTCCAATTTTTAATGACACAGTTACACAATCACGTTTTGATTGCTTCGAAATAAAGAGCGCATTATTCACCGCATCCTCTCCCATTTTCCGATAGGTAGTCCACTTACCACCCGTGATGGTAACTAATCCACTAGGCGACACAATGATTGTATGATCACGCGAAATCAGGGCAGTACTTGCAACTCCAATATTTTTCACCAGTGGCCGCAATCCTACAAATACAGAAAGCACATCTTTTCTTTCGATGGCTACTGCATTGTACTTATTAAAATGTTCGATAATGAAATCTATTTCTTCATCCAGTGGTTTGGGCTCTTCAATGATTGTATCTATCGCAGTATCGGTTGTTCCTAATACTACTTCCTGATGCCAGGGCACTGCAAAAAACACACGCCCATCAGCAGTTTTCGGAACCATCATCGCATTAGTACTCGAAAAAAAAGATCGGCTCACCACTAAATGAATTCCTTGTGAAGGGCGCACAATTTCTTCCCGATCAACATCATCCATTTGAAGAATATGATCCGTAAATACGCCGGTAGCATTGATAAACGATTTTGCTTTTATTGCATACTCTTTCCCACTGATCTCGTCTTTGCAAATGATGCCCACTATTTTTTTTGCTTCTTTTTTAAACCCAATTAAAGAAACATAATTTAATACGGCAGCACCATGAGCCGATGCCGTATAAGCAAGATCAATCGCGAGCCTACTATCATCGAATTGTCCATCATGATATAAAATGCCGCCTTTTAAATGTTGTGATTTTATGGATGGCAATGCATCAATTGTTTTTCTGGCTGAAAGAATTTTGGTAGCGCCTACACTTAGTTTTCCTGCTAATAAATCATAGACTCTTAATCCAATGCCATAAAAAAATAAATCAAACCAGCTATATACCGGAATAATAAAAGCCTGCTCTTTACTTAAATGCGGTGCGTTTTTTAATAAGTATCCACGTTCGCGCAAAGCCTCTTTTACTAATTTAATATTTCCCTGTGCTAAATAACGCACACCGCCATGTACTAATTTAGTGGACCTACTCGAAGTGCCTTTTGCAAAATCGGCTCTTTCAATTAATAAAGTCTTCAATCCGCGCGAAGCTGCGTCTACAGCAGATCCTAGCCCAGTAGCTCCACCTCCGACAATTACGATATCCCATTCTGCA
>CAIYLW010000081.1 GCA_903927185.1 uncultured Bacteroidota bacterium | reverse complement strand
TCCCCGCTCGACAAATGATGCAAGGGTCTACCGTATTCAGATTCAAAAGCTTTACCACCATGGAGGAATTCTTCTTCTAAAAAAAATTTTAAAGAATGATCGGAATATACAGCCGGCTTTTGTGTTATTAAATCAATATTATCTATACATAAGTTAGCTGATAACAAAGCTTCTATGAGCATATTACTATCAGAACCCTGTGTAAGATATATACCCGTATGATGCAATGAGTTCATAATGCAAATTAAAGAAGAATGCTGAAAATAGAATTAAAGCAATAGTTTCGCCGCTCAAACGGAATCATACTGTTACAGAATGATTCCAAAAACAGATATCAAGTTTAAGTTTATGAATAGAATTTTGCGTTATAGAAAATTGATAGGTTCAGAAGAAAATACCGAATTACAGGAATTAAAATCACTGTACCGCAAGTTGATGAAAGACTGGCATCCCGATAAATTTCATGATAATCATGAAATGAAACTGGAAGCAGAAGACAAAAGCAAAAAGATCATTGAAGCCTATCATTTTTTAGTAAGCATTGCACCAGAAACAAGGGAGCAAATGAAAGCAGCATATGAAGAAACCACTGCTAAGGCTTCTATTGATGACTTTGAATATAAATCCGAGATTCTAAGAATTACATTTTCTGATGGAGTTATTTACGAATATTTTGGGGTGCCAAAAGCCATTTATGTAAAATTGGTAAATTCAGAAACACCGGGTCGTTTTGCTCGTAGGCATATTTACGATACCTATTTATATAGAAGCACTACCAAACAAGTAGCTCCAGAATAATCATTATTCTTTTGCAGGTTCAACCAATAAGAAATCCAAATAAGCAAGATTGGATTCCTTGTTATATTTAAGGGTGAGTAAGTTTTTTACCAGCTTTTGGGAAAACGATTTCCCCAACTGTTGCTTGCTTCCAATAATGCCAATTACCGGTATTTTCAGGTGTTACATCATGATAAGCCACACCTTCACCACCCAGATCATAATATGCCAATTCCACTCTACCAGGAATTTGTTGTGCTCCTTTCTTATAATATTTATCCTTGAAAGGCTTTCCCTTATAATCTTTAGGTACTTGTGTACTTACTTGAAATGAAGACCTTAAAATAATTAAAAATGAAATTTCGAAAATGATTGACTGTATCCTGTTTAATTAAGTTTATTCATTTGAATCAACAATGGTACCGTAATCGATCAGCAATTCTTCTCTACATGGAATATCTCTGATAGCTTCAAAATACACGCCATCATTAACGGAGATAATATTTGGATGATCAGAATGATTTAAAAAAATCACGATGTCTAGTTTTTTAAATCCATAATCAGGTAGATAATAGTGATCATCATCAAAAAGACAATGTGTTTCCACCAGATTTCTTGAATGAAGAGGCAAAGCATCTACTTCTGCCCTACTTACTTTGATCCATTCACCCGATTCTTTGGAAAATATATTCTTGGTTCCAGTTGGAATGTCTCTTATTGCAAATACACCAATACCATGAATGGTAGAAGGTTGAATCATTGCAAAAGTACTATGATGCAACTCATTCAATAATTCAATTTTCGTCATAGCATTAAACTTAAAATTTTATTTCAAATAATTTACACACGTAATAATCCTGCTTTATACAAGGTATTCACTGGTTTATTATCCCAGAATAATTCAAAATCTTCTAGCCCCTCATTTTCATAGTCGGCCTTTATTATTTGAATATTTAACTGTTGTGGATTCTGAATATTTAATTTTTGTAAAATTTTCAAAAGCCAAGCTCCTTTGTCAGGTTCCACGCTAATACTAAAATTTGACTTAAGCGTTTGGAAATTTAATGACATCACTTCCCAGCTGCTTCCTTTTTTTGATTTTTGAATGATCTCTGATTTAGGCTGTTTACCAAGCCAAATGAATTTACTATTTGTATTTGATACAATATCTACTTCATCTATTGCTTGCTTTAAATAATCAGGAGCAATAGTTGTTTTAGGAATTTTGAAATCGAACCAATCCTTTAATGGAAATTCTAAACAAGCTCCATGCATATAATTCAATAATGCTTTCTTCAACCCAAATCCAAAGCTTTCATGATCCGCACCGGATGGGTCATCATGTTGTATATCATTATTAGCAAAAGTTCCAATGGCATTTGTTTGCTTGCGTACCTGAAATTGATCTGGATTTAATCCTACCGGACTATGTGCAGTCATAGTAAATAAATGCCAAAAAGCAGATTGCAAAACGCCTGTATCAAAAAGTTGTCGCACCATTTCCAATGAATCAATTGTTTCTTGTGCTGTCTGAGTGGGGAAGCCGTACATCAAATAAGCATGCACCATAATACCTGATTCCGTAAAATGTTTACACACTTTAGCCACTTGTGAAACAGTAATTCCTTTATCAATTAATTTTAATAACCGATCAGAAGCCACTTCTAAACCACCACTCACAGCAATACAACCTGCAGCTTTTAAAAGCAGACAAAGATCTTGTGTAAAGCTTTTTTCAAATCGCACATTGGTCCACCAGCTCACTACTAACTTGCGTCTGATTATTTCAATAGCTATAGATTTCATCAAAGAGGGAGGTGCGGCTTCATCAACAAAATGAAAACCATTTTGCCCGGTTTGTGCAATCATTTCTTGCATGCGGTCAACAATCAGTGAGGCTGCAATAGGTTCATAATTTTTAATATAGTCTAAAGAAATATCACAGAAAGTACATTTACCCCAGTAGCATCCATGAGCCATCGTTAATTTATTCCATCTACCATCACTCCACAGACTATGCATGGGATTAATCACTTCAATAGCAGAAATGTATTTATCTAAATACAAATCACTGTAATCAGGTGTTCCTACTTGCCCCTGCTTATAATCAGCACAACTTGTATTATTAATATAAGTTACTTTCTTATTCACCAAAGTAAAAGCCCTTTTTAATTCGGTCAGTTCTTTTTTTCCCTGAACATGTTCCCACAAAATTTCTAAGGGTGCTTCCCCATCATCGAGGGTAATAAAATCATAGAATTCAAAAACGCGAGGATCACTGAGTGAACGCAGTTCTGTATTTGCAAAACCACCACCCATGGCAACTTTAATATGTGGATGATTTTTTTTCACCCATTCGCCACAACGCAAAGAAGTATATAAATTTCCAGGAAACGGTACCGAGATGCAAAACAGTTTCGGCTGAATAGTTTCTATTTTTTGTTGTAGTATATTGATCAGAATATGGTCGAGATAAGTATATGGCTTTTGCAATGCTGCATAGATCTCATCAAAACTATTAGCTGATCTTCCAAGG
>CAIYLW010000080.1 GCA_903927185.1 uncultured Bacteroidota bacterium | reverse complement strand
CAATTTTATTATTTAAATCAGATTTTATCATTTGAATAAAATCGGACAATTAAAATGCTAACCGAATCAATTATTCAGAAATACACAATCGCTGCTTTAAAAAAGAAAAATTATAAACAAAAAGCGAACATTTGTTATTATAACGTAATGGATAACATAAAATTTATGCTTAAAACTATGTTAAATAACTTTTTTAGCGCAATATTTGCACCTTTAAATCTCCAATTTATGCTAAATCTTAAGAAAATTTTGCTTGCTGCAATGGCCTATTTTATTGCCACAACAGCAATGTCACAACTAACTACTGGTACAATTACCGGTACGATCAAAGACGGAACTAATACACCCCTTATAGGTACTTCAATTGAAGTTACCCATGAGCCTTCTGGAAGTAAATACAAATCGGTATCAACCAATTCCGGAAAGTATACAGTTCCTGGTTTGCGTATTGGTGGTCCTTATAAAATTGTTTTTACTTATGTAGGTTTAAAAACAGAAACAATAACTGATGTTTATATCCAATTGGGTGAACCTAGCATAATTGATGTTTTATTGTCAGATGCAAAAAGTCAATTACAAGAAGTAACAGTAGTTGGTACAGCTCGTAAAGGTGCATTGATTTCTAAAGACAGAAAGGGAGCTTCCACAAATATTAACGCTCGTTTATTAGGAACGATGCCTACCATTAGTAGAAACGTAACTGACTTAACCCGTTTGGTTCCGCAATCAAATGGACTTTCATTTGCTGGTCAGGATGCACGTGCAATTAACTTTACACTTGATGGATCGATTTTCAATAACAGTTTTGGGTTAAGTGCTTTGAATGGCGGACAAACAAACTCAGCTCCAATTTCATTGGATGCGATTCAAGAAATTCAAATCAACGTGTCTCCTTATAACTTAAGAGAATCTGGTTTTACTGGTGCTAGTATAAATGCAGTTACAAAAAGTGGTACCAACACTTTTCACGGAACTGCCTTCTATAATAAAAGAAATCAGAGTATGGTAGGTACTAAAGCAGGTGCTGGTGGATTACAAGATGTTGTTACAAACGCATTTGATGTAAAACAATTTGGTGCAAGTTTAGGTGGTGCAATCATAAAAAATAAATTGTTCTTCTTCCTGAATTATGAAGGTGAAAGAAGAAATGACGTTGGTACATTATTTACGGCAGATGCAAGCAATGGTTCAGCTCCAATAAGCGGTAATACTACTCGTGTGAAACAATCAGATTTGGAAACATTGTCTTCATTTCTACAATCTAAGTTTAACTATAATCCAGGTTCTTATCAAGGTTATCCTTTTTTAACTACTAGTGATAAAGCCGTAGCACGTATCGATTGGAATATCAATGACAAGCACAAGTTGAGCATTAGAGGAAACCTTTTGAAATCTAAAAGAGATGTGGGTGTTAGTAGTAGTAATACCACAAATGGTACAAGAGGTGGAGGAATAAACTCACTCGCATTCTCAAATTCTGCTTATGAAATCAACAACAATATTTATGGTATCATTGGTCAGTTGAATAGTCGCCTTAGCAATAAAATAAGCAATGATCTTACTTTTGGTTATACTGCAAATAGAGACTTCCGTGGTCTTAAAGGTGGTAATTTCCCAATGGTAGATATTCAAGATGGATCAAATGCTTTAACAACTTTACCAAGTTCAGCAACATCGTCACTTACCGGTGCTCAAACTAATCAGAGTTTGAACTATATATCTTTTGGTAATGATCCTTTTACACCAAACAATTTATTGAATACTGATACCTGGCAGTTTAGTGATAACCTAACTGCATACTTAGGTAAGCATACTTTAACAACTGGTGTATCTTTTGAAAGTTTCACATTTGTTAATGGATTTACTCCTTTAATCAATGGCGTCTATACTTTCAATAATTTAAACGATTTCTATACCGCTGCCAATGCTTATTTAGCTAATCCAACACAAGCTTTCAGCCCAGTATTTATGAGAAACTATAGAGCTAACTTCAGCAATTTAGCTGGTGGTGGCCCTTGGTTAGCAACTACTAAATCAAGAGAATTAGCTGCTTACATACAAGATGAAGTTAACATTGAATCAAATTTCAATTTAACATATGGGGTACGTTTTGAAGTTCCTTATTTTGTGGGAAGTGGTTATGCTAATTCAGAAGTTAACGGTTTTAATTTCGTAGATAGTAAAGGAAGCCCAACTAAACTAAGTACCTCTCAATTGCCTTCGGCTAAATTAATGATAAGTCCAAGAATTGGATTTAACTATGATATCAATGGAGATAAGAAAACGCAAGTTCGTGGTGGTATGGGTTTGTTCACTGGTCGTCCTCCATTTGTATTTGTTAGTAACCAGGTTGGTAACAATGGAGTGTTGAATGGTGGTGTAAATTTAAATAACACAGCCGCTTATCCGTTTAACCCCAATACACCTTCAAGCTATCCTAGTTTCGCTCCGAATCCTGGATCACCTGCATCTTCTTACAATATTGCAACAACTGAACAAGGGTTCAAATTTCCTAAAGTTTTCCGTACCAACTTAGCCGTTGATCAGAAAATATTTAATGATATCGTTGCAACTGGTGAATTCATTTTTTCTCAGAATATAAATAGCATCAACTATTATAATGCCAACCTTATTGGTGCAACTACTATGTTTAATGGACCAGATAATAGACCTCGTTTCGCTGGTTTAGGTTTATCAGGAACTGCACAGGCTAATGCTTTGAGAATTAATCCAAAAATTTCTGACGCAACTGTAATGCAAAGTGCTCCAATTGGAACATCGGTTGCCGCTACCATTAAAATAGAAAAACCAACAAAGACTAAAGGATTAGGTTGGATGGCTGCATATACTTTTACAAATGCACAAGATTTAATGCCTGCTGGCGGATCAATTGCTAATAGTACTTATTCTGCAATGCAATCTGTTAGAGGAAATAACAATCCTGATATCGGATATTCTGATAATGAAATTCGTAATCGTGTAATTGGTAATGTTAACTACCGTTTAGAAATTGGTAAAAATGCTGATTTATTGTTTTCATTATTTGGTCAGTCTCAAAATCAAGCTCGCTTCTCTTATACTTATAGTGGAGATATGAATGGCGATGGTACATCAGGTAATGATTTAATGTATGTTCCAAAAAATCAATCAGAAATGAACTTTCTTGCTTTATCAGCTAGCGGTTCTGCTCCAGCAGCATCTGTTCAAGATCAAAAAACTGCTTTTGACAACTACATTAACCAAGATGCTTACTTGAGTAAAAATAGAGGCAACTATGTTACCAGAAATGGCGTCTTAATGCCTTATGTAGTGCGCTTTGACTTCTCTACTCAATTAGAATTGTTCAGCAATATTGGTAAGAATAGACATACCATTCAATTGAGAGGTGATATTTTCAATATTGGCAACTTGTTCAATCATGCTTGGGGTGTGAGCAATTTTGTAAACACTTTCAACCCATTAGCTGCTGCTGGTGTTGATGGAACTGGTACTCCAATTTTCAAGATGAACCGTGTTAATAATAGCATCAACTATACTACTTATAGAAAGAATACAAGTTTTGCAGATGTTTGGCAGGCTCAGTTAGGTATTCGTTATATATTCTAGTAGACAAGTTAAATACGAACTTAAAAAAACGTCTCGAGTAATCGGGACGTTTTTTTTATCAATAAATTATTTTCTAAAATGATTATGTTAATCCTGCCCTTTAGAGTAGGGTAAAATACGATTATGCTATTAGGCTTTAGACCTAATACTTTTCACATTCTAATAAAAGCAAAAATTATATTTAAATGTCCCACAGCATAAGGGCTAAACCCCAAAATATTTTTTGATTCTCTGACCCTAGGCCTAAGCCTAAGGTTAATAACTCAAATATCGATACTATTTTACTTTTGAATTTTTACTTTTGAATTTTATACCCCCACTTCAAAAATGCCGGAAAAGCATTAGCCCAAGTTGGTACATCATGCTTACCATCGGATAATAACAAATATTCAATATGCTCATCAGTATACCCTTTCGCTTTTAACTCAACAATCAGATCTAAGGTATCATCGATGGAATCAATAATTCCATTATTATTTCTATCTGCATTTTCATCTAATTCACCACATTGCAGAAAGAATTTTATCCATGGATAGAAATCTGCTTTTCTAATTTGCAAGTGCATTAATCTATCTTTTTCATCATCATACCCATCCTCATATGCTTTTCTCCTCCACCAAAGAGATCCACTAAAAATACCCACTTTATTAAACTGATTAGGATGATTCCAAACAATATCCAAGGCACTTAAAGCACCTAAAGAAAAGCCTGCAAAAGATTTATCCTTGAAAGATGTGATAGACAAATGTTTGCGAATAAAAGGCAATAGCTCATCAAAAATAAATTTCGAATACAAACCAGCCCTAGATCCCCGTCCTTCAAAATCAGCGGCATATGCGGTGCCATATTCCATTTTCCGATCAACCCCGCAATGAATGCCAATAGCAATCAACGATTCTATTTGTTTAGTTATTATCAATTCAGACAAAAGGGTATCAAATGGCATTTGGGGCAGGTCCTGCCCATCGTTAATTAACAATAAACTGTAAAGTACCAATGGATCGAAATCTGCGGGTAAATAGATATCCAACTTTACGTCTCTTTCTAAAAACTCAGAATACAATTCGAGTGACTCAACAATTACTGCAGCCTTTACAGTATGCATTTTAAATTCCAACATTTTTCAAAAATAAGCTAATGAATGCGAGTCAAAAAAGATCATTTTTAGGCGATTGTGTTACAATTCAGATGAGTTTCAGTAAATTGAATGCAATTCCTATGATTGATTTAGGTATTGAACATCTCAAAAATATCTTTATGAAAAAAATTGGTGTATTGTTTGGTCAGGAAAGAAGCTTTCCTATGGCATTTATAGAACGGGTAAACAGTAAAAACATCCCAAATATTATTGCAGAACCTGTGAAGATTGATAAAGTAATGCAAGGAGAAAGTTCTGAATATGCAGTTATCATAGACCGAATTAGTCAAGATGTTCCCTTTTATCGTGCCTATTTAAAAAATGCAGCAATCTGTGGAACTGCAGTTATCAATAACCCTTTTTGGTGGAGTGCGGATGAAAAATTTTTCAATAACTGTTTAGCTACTAAAATTAATGTCCCAGTTCCTAAAACCGTTATTTTACCATCTCGTGAATTACCGGCAGATACTTCAGACCAATCATTTAGTAATCTTTCCTATCCCTTAGATTGGGACTCGATTTTCAAATACGTGGGCTTTCCTGCCTACATGAAACCTTTTGCGGGTGGTGGTTGGAAAAATGTGTATCGATTAGCTGATCAAAATGATTTTTTTGAGAAACATGCAGAAACTGCTCAGCTCGTAATGCTATTACAAGAAGAAATTGTATTTGAAGAATATTACCGCTGTTATTGCATAGGCGGAAAATACGTAAGGATCATGTCGTATGAACCAAGAAATCCGCATCATTTAAGGTATTCGGCAGACTTTGCTCCTTCTCCTGAAAAACTAAAAATGATGGAGGACATTGTATTACGTATCAATCATTATTTAGGATACGATTTTAATACTGTGGAACTTGCATTGAGAGATGGTGTGCCCTATGCTATCGATTTCTGCAATCCTGCACCAGATGCAGATATTAAAAGTGTTGGCCAGGAAAATTTCGATTGGGTAGTGGAAACATCTGCAAATTATGCTATCGAAAAAGCACAAGCACAGGTACCAGGAGCAGACAATTTAACCTGGGGTGAATACCTTAAGAGAGGTACTTTAAAACAAACTTTATATCCTTAAAATCAATTGATAGAAATAAACGATCTTAAATTGTCATTTTTCATTTTTGCATATAGGAGGTAATTATGGGTAATCTTAGTTACAAACAGTTTACATTAGGTGTTGAAGAGGAATATATGGTCATAGATCCAATTACAAAAGAATTGGCTAGCCATGAACAGAGAATTGTGCTAGAAGGACAGAAATTATTGAAAGATAAAGTAAAGGCCGAAATGCACCAGGCCGTTGTAGAAGTTGGTACCGATATCTGCAGAGATATTGATGAAGCTTTTAAAGATGTGGCCACATTGCGAGGAACCATTTCTGAAATTGCTGGTAACCTTGGATTTTGGATGGGTGCTTCTGGTACACACCCTTTTAGCCATTGGCAAAGTCAATTGATTACAGATCATGTTCGATACAATCAAATTGTAAACGAATTACAGGAGGCGGCTAGAAGTAATCTTATTTTCGGATTACACGTACATGTTGGCATGGAAGACCGCAAAATGGCTATCCATATTGCGAACACAGCAAGGTATTTTTTGCCCCACGTTTATGCATTAAGTACTAACTCTCCTTTTTGGGAAGGAAGAGAAACAGGTTATAAATCCTATAGAACCAAGGTTTTTGATAAATTTCCCAGAACGGGTATTCCTGATTATTTCGAAAGTATAGAAGCCTACGAAAATTATGTAAACCTGCTTATCAAAACAAATTGCATCGACAACGCAAAGAAAATATGGTGGGATTTAAGGGTTCACCCTTTTTTCAATACAGTAGAATTTCGTATCTGTGATGTGCCAATGACTGTTGCAGAAACCATCACAATTGCAGCCCTTTTTCAGGCTATTTGTGCAAAAATTTATAAGCTTCGTTCAAAGAACTTGAACTTTATGATTTACGAAAGAGCCCTGATTACTGAAAATAAATGGAGAGCCAGCAGATATGGGATTGACGGCACTTTGATTGATTTTGGAAAAGAAACAGAGGTGAATACCCGATTGTTGATTTACGAACTGCTTGATTTTGTTGATGACGTATTAGATGAATTAGGAAGCAGGCATATGATAGAAAATGTGGCCAAAATATTCGAAAATGGTACAGGAGCGGATCGACAACTAGCTGTATATCAACAAACTAATAGTTTAGTTAGTGTGGTGGATTATATCCATGAACAATTTTTAACTATATAACTTATTCATCTAAAAGTTTAACAATCCTGAGGCCAATGTTTCAGGATTTTTTGTTTTCCTTAGTCATTTGTTTTAATTTTTGAAGGCAACGAAAATGCTTTTAACAGTATCTTAATCCTGAAATCGATCAAAAAACCAAATAGCTGGTGACGGAAACTGACCTTATCAAAGGATGTATCAAGGAAAATGCACAATGCCAGCGTATGCTTTTTGAGCAATACGCGGGTAAAATGATGAGTGTATGTCTACGATATGCCAACGATACCATGGAAGCTGAAGATATCATGCAAGATGGCTTCATAAAAGTTTTTCAATACTTGCACCAATTTAAGTTTGAAGGTAGCTTTGAAGGTTGGATTAGGCGCATCATTGTAAATACGGCAATCAGACATCTTGAAAAGAAAAAAATTCAGTTTAAAGATATCGATGAGTCAGGAGCTAATGCACCTAAATTAGATCCATATGCTTATTCACATTTGGGGCAAGACGATTTAATGAAACTGATTAATCAATTACCTGAAGGATATAAAGTGGTTTTTAACTTGAATGTGATAGAAGGATATAGCCATGAAGAAATTGCAGAAATGCTTCATATACAAGCCGGCACCAGTCGCAGTCAGCTGGTGAAGGCAAGAAAAATGCTGCAACAACAAATCATACAATTACAAAAAATTGCTGTATAAAATGACAGATAACCAATTTGACAACTTCTTTAGGGAGAATCTCATCAACCATTCGGCTCCGGTGCCAGAAGGGTTATGGGAGAAAATTCGCCCAGAGAAAGAAAAACGTCCCAAGGGCTTTTTTCTTCGCAAAATAAATGGCACCGGATTATTGTTAGCAGCATTGTTAGTGGGGTCTGTCGTTATAGGACTATTAACTTATGAACATCAATCATCTGTACCGGTAACAGATGCAAGGCTTAATGCATCCAAATCAATTTCTATCAAATCAACAAAAACGAGTTCCAACAAATCTGAAATTAATTCTACACTAAATCCAATACCTGACAATCAACCAATTCTTCTAAAAGATAGTAAGAATGAAATTTCAGAAAAGCCTATCAATCAATTGGAGGATAATACCGAAGGTCTCTCTTTGAAAAATCAATCTATTGTGAATGGTATTCCATTTACTTTAAAAAAATCAAAAGTTGCTAGCAATGAAGTACGCTCAGAATTTAATGAAGCAATGAATGAAAATCAATCGACTGATTATGCTCAGAATACGGAAGATGGAATTAATTATCAATCTGCCAATATTCAACCGGCAAATATATTTTTTCAAACAGAATCTAATTATTCAAACACTGGAAATGTTCAAAAAAATCTAGAATCGAATGGTCATGATAAATTCATCAAGTCATCCATCATAATTTGCCCTACAACTAGGAACAAATCTGGGTTTAATAGTGATTGGTCATTCGAATTATTTACTTCCCCAGATTATGCGTTTAAATCTGTAACGAATATTTCAGCCTCTCAACAATACCTCGCTAAAAAAGATAGCTCAGAACAAATGCAGGTTGGTTATAGTGCAGGTATTAGAATTGTAAAACCATTAAACGATAACTGGTTATTGAAAACAGGCTTACAATATTCTCAAATAAATCAGAGGTTCTCTCACCGAAATGAGAATGAAATAAAGACTACTACTGTAATTACATCAAGGGCAATTGTACGTGCTCCGGGAGATACCGTTCATGTAACTGATACAAGTACCCTTCAGCAAATTGGTTATAGCATAAAAACAATAACCAATCACTATCGTAGTATCGACATTCCTCTAACGCTTGGCTATCAATTCGGGAATGAAAACTTAACGATAGGAATCAATGCTGGTGTAATATTCAACATTACTTCATGGTATCAGGGTGAATTACTGGACACTTCTCTTACTTCTGTGCCAATGAGTAAAATTAGCAACTCAATTTATAAATCAAATATCGGTATGGGGCTGTATTCAAGTATTAGCATTTTGAAACGGATTAACGATAATACACACTTATTTTTCGAACCCTATTTCAGGTATAATTTATCAAATATGACCAATGCCCAATCAACCTATAAACAAAGATTTCAGGTAAGTGGACTAGCTATAGGTTTAAGATTTGATTTGAATAGATAATTGTCACAGGCAGCAAATAATAACAAACATGTATCTCAATATAAAAGGGATTAGAATGAAAAAAATTAATGGAATAATTGGTTGTTTACTGCTTATAACTTTAGCAGCATGCAATAAAGAAATATCCAATAACAATGGGTTTACAATATATACCAATAATCCACTAAATGATACAGCCTGGATAAAAAATATTCCAGGTGATGCTCCTATTTATAAATTAGCTGATACTCTTTTTAAGAATAACGCTTTTATAGATTCATTCGATTTAACAAAAGATCAGGTATTAAACTTTGGAGATAGTTTAGAAATAGAAATTCATGCAAATAGCTTTATTGGAACAAATAATACTGGCGGCAGCGGTTCTGGAAATTCTGCATCAACTGGTTTTGCCAATATTGAAATATTAAGATTAACAACAAGAGGGGATTTTATTAAAGCATATAGACCAAACAATAGCTTTGGATATCCACTGGAAACTGCGAGTGGCTTTTTTATTCGGGTTGAAAAAAATGGACAGGAATTACAGTTAATTTCAGACTCAACTGTAACAATAAAATATTCAGATATTCAAGATCCTGTTACTAATATGCAGGTATTCTATGGCAGGGAATCATTGCCAATACCAAATGGAGCAATAGATGTAGCTCACACCTGGGTTAGGGATCAAGACCCTAGTTGGATAAAAACATTTGTTAAGCAAAGTGGTAGCGCTTACAAAAAGGGCTATGAAATCAATGCTAAAAAATTACGTTGGATTAGTGCTCATCGTTTCTTAGATAGTACTGTAGCCAAAACAAATATTTATGCTATTTTGCCTCCTAACTTCACCAATACGAATACACAAGTATTTGCTGTTTTTGATAAGAATAGAACATCTCTGGCATTACAAGGAGATTTAACCACTAGAAGTTTTACAACTGGCAATATTCCATTGCGTGCTAAAATCACTTTGATATCTATCTCACAAATAGGTCCTGACTTTTATTTAGGTACCAAAGTCATCAATGATGTAGGCACTGTTGTGAACTATTCATTTACACCAGTAAAACAATCATTAGGTCAGATACTAGACTATTTAAACTCTTTATAAAACTAAAAGAAGTTCGTTATTAGGGTTATTTTCAAGGGATAGCATTGGGGCTGTCCCTTATTTTTGGAAGTCAAATAATGTGGCAGTAAAAACAGCACGTTCGCGCTTTTTAAATATTACATTCCAATTCCCCTTATACCTTAACACACTTGGAACTGTAAGACCTTGAAATTTGGTCATATCCACTTCCATACTCACATCAAAATCGTATACACCTGCTTTATAACTCAAACTATATTTCCGAGCCACCACTTCAAGAGTTACCATGTCAAACCAGGTAACCATATCATCAACGACGATATTGTTATTTTTTAAAGCCCCTATACCTTCTTTGGGTTCTATAGAAAAAACATAGGTGAGCTTACCATGATACTCTACAATATCTAATCGATAATCATAATACTTTTGAGCACGTTCATCATAGAGATCCAATTTATCTCCAATAAAAGGGATCCCAGCTATTTTTTTTCCCGGATTAAAGAAAAGCATCTTTAGTTGCTCCTTGTGTTTTTCCATACCCGACTTATCACTAGAATTCAGATTCCTGCCTTTTACTATATTATTCTCTCCACAAATAGTTCCCTTAGTAAAAAATAAACCAGCGTATAATTCAGGAGTTAGATAATTATAATGTTGCTTGCTATCATAGAAATCGCCTGTAATGGTTTCTTCCAACACATCCATCGTTCTACAGCCATCTTTATGGTTCTGTCTGGTTTTACTGGATAATGATGCTTTTACGGCACCCTTTTTATCCATCATTTTAATATCGTTATAGGAAGAAAATCCTAATACCCGGAGATTACGAAATGCTTTATAAAAAGTGGTATCCTCTTTAATTTGTGTTAACAATTTTTTATAGTCGAAATTATTTCTAACAACAACTTCCGCTAAAGTAAAAGGTTGATTTTCTACTAATACAGTGGTATCCTGTGCTCGGGATTGAAACGTATAAATAATACAAATTAGCAGGCAGTAACGCATTATTTAGGGAATATCATTTTGTAATCTACTTTTATCTTGCCCTTATTGATATCATTCAATTTTCCTTGCAACAATTTTTTGCGTAAAGGTTTGATATAGTCGATAAATAATTTGCCTTCGGTATGATCATATTCATGTAAAATCACCCTTGCAGTGATCCCATTAAATGTGGTAGTATGTTCCTCAAAATTTTCATCAAGATAAGAAAGTGTTACAGATTCTGAACGATACACATCTTCTCTAATTTTAGGTATACTTAAACAACCTTCATTATAAGCCCATTCTTCCCCATCTAAAGATTCGATATGTGCATTGATAAATACTTGTTTAATACCCGGACCATCTGGATAAATATCTAATTCATCCTCCTCTAAATTTTCAAATATTTGTATACTGTCCATTACAAATAGACGGATATCCTTATTAATTTGGGGTGCGGCTAGTCCTACTCCATTACTTTCATACATGGTTTCCCACATATCCTCGATCAATTTAGGAAGCCCTGGATAATCTTCATCAATATCCTTACAAACCTTGCGTAAAATTGGCGCCCCGTATGCTACAATAGGAAGAAACATGAAACAACTTTTTTTTAAAACGATGCAAAAATACCCTAAAAAGACTCAATTAGCAATTTGTTAGCTAACTAATTGATTGTAAGTACTCTTGGAGCATAATGGTTGCTGCAATTTGGTCGATATTGCCCTTTACCTGACGATCCTTTTTTTTCATTCCCATTTCAACCATTGCACGGGAAGCCATTTTGGAAGTAAAGCGCTCATCCACTTTTTTTAAGGGAATATGAGGAAATTCTTTTTGTAACCGTATCACCGCCGCCGCAACTAAAGGGGTTGCGTGGGTTGCAGTATCATCTAAATTTAAAGGCTCTCCAATTAAAATTAAATCAACCAATTCTTTTGAAAAGTAGTCCTTTAAATACGGGAACAAATCTTTTGTGGCTACAGTAGTTAAGGCAGTAGCAATTATTTGCAAAGGATCAGTTACTGCTAATCCAGTTCTCTTTCCACCATAATCAATACAAATAATTCTAGCCATCTTAGTTATTTTATAAAAAGAAAAGGTCAACGATTACTAATAAACCAAAAACAACACTCGCAATACCATTGGCCGTCATAAATGCAATATTTACTTTGGTTAAATCATAGGGCTTAACAATACTATGTTGATAGATAAGCATCCCAATAAATACTAAAATTCCTATCCAATATATAAAATGAAATCCTCCATAAACACCTGCAATAACAACGCTAATAGCACTTAATAAATGTAAGAGTTCAGAAACACGAAGTGCATTTACTGGACCTAACACGCTGGGTATAGAATGTAATTCGTTTGACTGATCAAAATCAATATCCTGCATGGCATAAATAATATCAAATCCACTAACCCAGAATAAAACGGTAAATGAAAATAAGATGGGCAAAAGATTGAAATGCCCTGTTACAGCCAGATAAGCCCCAATAGGAGCAAGTGAGAGGCCCAATCCCAATACTAAATGACAAAGAGCTGTAAAGCGCTTAGTGTAACTATAAAACAATATTACAAATAAGGCAACCGGTGAAAGAAAAAAACAAATAGGATTAATGGTATAAGTAACGATAGTAAATATTAAAGCATTCAAAATCACAAAACGTAAGGCACTATTCGGCGAAATAATTCCTTGCGGAATTTCGCGGATGGCGGTTCTTGGATTTTTAGCATCGAAACTCCTATCCAAATACCTATTAAAAGCCATAGCTGCACTCCTTGCTGTTATCATACAAATAAGAACTAATAAAAATTTCAGTAATACCATTTGCCAGGTTTCTGGGAATGTGATACCCCATCCCAATGGTGCATTTGCAGTATTGTTAAACCCACCTTTTGCTACTGCCAGAAAAAAACCAATCATAGCAAAAGGCAATGCAAAAATGGTATGAGAAAACTTGACAAGACTTAAATACTTTTTTATTATAGACATAAATTAAAATCAAAAATAAAAATTCAAAATTCAAAAATTTTAAGGATTAAGGTCGTAAATTTTTTGTTTAGTTAAATCCCATAAAACAATACCTGCTGCTACCGAAATATTTAGTGAATGCTTCATTCCTAACTGTGGAATTTCGATACACCCATCGCAAATGGTAAGCACTTCATTATCTACCCCTTCAACTTCATTTCCAAAAACTACAGCCATTTTTTTATCTAAAGCATCGAAACTTTCCAGCGAAATACTTCCTTCCACTTGTTCAATAGCAAAAATGCTATATCCATGAGTTTTTAATTGTTGTATAGCATCAAGGGTATGTTCAAAATAAATCCAGTTTACAGTCTCAGTGGCACCCAATGCCGTTTTCTGTATGTCTCTATGTGGAGGTTGAGGCGTATATCCACAAAGGCAGATGGCTTCAATCCTAAAAGCATCAGATGTTCTGAAAACACTTCCCACATTGTGCATACTCCTGATATTATCCAATACCACAACTATTGGATTCTTTTTTGCTTCCTTAAATTCAGCAACAGACATCCTTCCCAACTCGTCCATACTCAGTTTTCGCATTCGACAAAGTTAATCGCATCCAAAGCCATGATAAAATTATTTTAGAATTTCTACATTCTTTTCCACATCCTAGCTTTACTGGTAAGGGCTTCGGACCTTAGAAGTATATTTGTCGCCATGTCGAAAACTGCTTCAGATACTCCACTCATGCAACAGCATCGGGCTATTAAACAAAAATATCCCGACGCCATTTTATTATTCAGAGTTGGCGATTTCTATGAAACTTTTGGAGAAGATGCAGTAATTGCTTCAAAAGTATTGGGCATTACCCTCACAAAGCGGAATAATGGATCAGCTTCTTCCAGTGAATTAGCAGGATTTCCCCATCACGCCCTGGATACTTATTTGCATAAACTAGTTAAAGCAGGATATCGGGTTGCCATTTGCGATCAATTAGAAGACCCTAAAACTGTAAAAGGAATTGTAAAAAGGGGGGTTACAGAATTAGTAACTCCTGGTATTGCAACTAACGATAAACTACTGGAACATAATAGTAATAATTTTCTGGCTGCCATACATTTTACAGACGGCAATCTAGGCATTGCATTCCTTGATATTTCTACTGGTGAATTTTTTACAGCAGAAGGTAATGCAGAATACATCGATAAATTATTACAAAGTTTAAAACCAGCTGAAGTAATTTTTCAACGTAGTTTTCAAAAGCAATTCAAAGAAATTTTTGGAACAAAATTTTATACTTATACATTAGAGAGCTGGATTTTTGAAGAAGCATTTGCTACTGAAACTTTATTGAAACATTTTCAAACCCATTCTTTAAAGGGTTACGGCATTGAAAAAATGCAAAATGGAATTATCGCATCAGGAGCCATCCTCTATTATTTAAAACAAACCGAACATCCCAATCTTCAACATATCAATTCCATTCAAAGACTTGAGAGAGAAGATTTTCTTTGGATGGATCGTTTTACTATTCGCAATCTAGAACTGTTACATACAAGTGCAGATCAAGGCAATAGTTTAATAAAGGTGCTGGATCAAACAGTAAGTGCCATGGGAGCAAGATTATTACATCGCTGGATGGTCTTCCCATTAAAAGATCTTATCAGAATTAATGAGCGTTTAGATGCAGTGGCCTACTTTATTTTACAAACAGACTTAAGAAAGCAAATCGCACAATCCATAAAATTGTGTGGTGATGTTGAAAGGCTGGTTAGTAAAATACCCATGAAAAAAATCAGTCCGCGTGAAGTACTGCAATTAGCTCATGGTCTGCATCAAACCAGTCTGATTAAAAAAACATGCGAATCAAGTGATAACGCTTATATACAAAGACTTTCAGACGCACTGAATCCTTGTCAGTTTATTGCCGATAAAATTTATAAAGAAATTAGCGATACGCCACCCGCAGCTGCTAATAAAGGCAACCTCATTAAATCAGGAATTCATGACGAACTAGATGAATTACGTGGAATTGCAAATGGAGGAAAAGACTTTCTAGTAAACATTCAACAAAGAGAAACAGAACGAACCGGCATTTCTTCTTTAAAGATTAATTTCAATAATGTTTTTGGATATTATTTGGAAGTAAACAATTCGCAAAAAAATAAAGTTCCGCCAGACTGGATTAGAAAGCAAACCCTATCAAATGCAGAAAGGTATATTACTCCTGAATTAAAGATATACGAGGAAAAAATTACCGGTGCTGAAGATAAGATTCAAGCCATTGAATTAGAATTATTTGATAAACTTTTATTGGCTTTACAAGATTATATAGCTCCCATACAAGTAAATGGAAATGTGTTGGCAACATTAGATTGCCTGATTTGTTTTTCTGAAAATGCAATACAGTTTAATTATAAAAAACCACAATTGCATGAAGGCTTTGAATTAACACTAACTGATAGCAGACACCCTGTAATAGAAAGGAATCTTCCAGCTGGTGAAGAATATATTACTAATAATATTCAGCTTGATCCTTCGGAACAACAAATAATTATTTTAACAGGACCAAATATGAGTGGTAAGAGTGCCATTCTTAGACAAACTGCTTTGATTACTTTAATGGCTCATATGGGAAGTTTTGTTCCAGTGAGTGCCGCAAGAATTCCATTGACGGATAAGATATTTACACGTGTAGGTGCCAGTGATAATTTAAGTGGGGGCGAATCTACTTTTATGGTAGAAATGAACGAAACCGCTAGTATCATTAATAATATTTCACCAAGGAGTTTGATCTTATTAGATGAAATTGGAAGAGGTACTTCTACTTATGATGGAATTTCAATTGCTTGGAGCATTGTTGAATATTTACATCATTCAACCTCTGCTCCAAAAACATTATTTGCAACCCATTATCATGAATTAAATGAATTAGAAGCAAAATTCCAACGGGTTAAAAACTTTCATATTACAAATAAAGAAGTTGGAAACAAAATTATATTCTTACGAAAATTAGCGGCTGGTGGGAGCATCCATAGTTTTGGTATTCATGTGGCTAAAATGGCGGGAATGCCTGCATCACTTATTGATAGAGCCAATGAAATACTGGCGCAATTAGAAGAAAAACAAGTGGAGGAATCGGATCATTCAAATCAAATGCAACATTCTAAAAGAAATTTAGAAGCCCAAGTAAAGGAATTGAATCATCCAAAAATGCAACTTTCCATTTTTGATGCACATTCACAAACTTTTGATGATATCCGTAAAAGGCTCCATGAAATTGATATCAACAGACTTACGCCAGTTGAAGCTTTATTGAAATTGAATGAAATAAAAAATCTAATCAAGTAGGTTCAATCTCTCAAACTTGAATACAAATCCTCCCTCTCATCTTATAAGTTAAAACGGAGCTTTCAGGAGTTAAAAGGCAAGTATTGCCACAAATAATTTAATATTGTAAATTAATTCAATTGAAGTAATTATGTGTGGAATAGTAGGTTATACAGGAAAAAGAGAAGCATACCCGATTGTTTTAAAAGGGTTAAAAAGATTAGAATATCGGGGTTACGATAGTTCGGGCATTGCCTTAATTAACAACAATCAATTGGTTGTTCACAAAAAGCAAGGCAAGGTAATTGAAATGGAAGAGAGTGTTTTAGGAAAAGACCTACATTCTCATATAGGTATTGGGCATACTCGTTGGGCAACTCATGGTGAACCAAGCGATAGAAATGCACATCCCCACATTTCAAATAGTGGTGAATTGGCCATGATACATAATGGCATCATCGAAAACTACGCTCAGATTAAGAAAGAATTATTAGGTAAGGGTTATACATTTTCAAGTGATACAGATACTGAAGTATTACTCAATTTCATAGAAGACATTAAAAAAAACAATGGGGGTAGCTTGGAAGAAGCGCTTCGAATTGCGCTAAAAAGAATTGTAGGTGCTTATTGTATCCTATTGATTTCACAAGACGATCCTGAAACAATTATAGCAGCAAGAAAAGGCAGTCCGCTTGTTATTGGAATTGGCAAAGGAGAACATTTTTTAGCAAGTGATGCCTCACCAATTATTGAATACACCAAAGAAGTAGTGTATGTGAATGATTATGAAATTGCTATTGTTCGCCCTGATGAATTAATTCTCAAAAATCTGGGTAATGAAAAACAAACTCCCTTCATTACCAAATTGGATATGGAATTAGCTGCCATTGAAAAAGGAGGTTATGAACATTTCATGTTAAAAGAAATTCATGAGCAACCTGATACCATATTCGATTGTTTACGTGGTAGATTATTTCCAGACAATGGCATGATCATCATGAGTGGTGTAGAGAATCATATGGAGGCTTTAAAAAATGCGCAAAGAATTCTAATTGTAGCATGCGGTACCAGCTGGCATGCAGGTTTATTAGCTGAATATCAAATTGAAGAATTATGTCGAATTCCAGTAGAAGTGGAATATGCGTCTGAATTCAGATATCGCAATCCTGTTATTCATCCGGGAGATGTAATTATTGCTATCTCTCAAAGTGGAGAAACAGCTGATACTTTAGTGGCTTTAGAAAGTGCCAAAGAAAAGGGTGCCTTTATTTTTGGAATCGTGAATGTGGTGGGCAGTAGTATTGCACGTTTAAGTCATGCCGGAGCATACTCTCATGCAGGACCAGAAATAGGTGTTGCAAGCACAAAAGCATTTACAGGACAATTGGCAGTTCTTGCTATGATTGCTTTAAAAATCGGTTACGCTAAAGGAACTTTGTCTCAAGAAAGATACCTGCACTTAATGAGAGAGTTGCAAGCTATCCCTGAAAAAGTAAGGGAGATATTAAAAGACACCAGCAATATTCAACGAATTGCAGAAAAATATAAAGATGCGCGCGATTTTCTTTTCTTAGGTCGCGGATATAATTTTCCCATTGCATTAGAGGGCGCTTTGAAATTAAAAGAGATCTCTTATATACACGCTGAAGGTTATCCAGCAGCAGAAATGAAACATGGACCTATTGCTTTAGTTGATAAAGATTTACCAGTAGTTTTTGTAGCAACAAAAGATTCTTATTACGAAAAAATAGTTTCTAATGTACAGGAAATTAAAGCTCGTAAAGGAATGGTGATTGCTGTTGCCACTGAAGGGGATGAGATAATTCCAGGCAT
Organism: uncultured Bacteroidota bacterium; assembly: GCA_903927185.1. Classification (GTDB taxonomy): domain Bacteria; phylum Bacteroidota; class Bacteroidia; order Chitinophagales; family Chitinophagaceae; genus Sediminibacterium. The sequence continues at coordinate 56,945 of CAIYLW010000080.1, read as the reverse complement.
GGCAGACGACACCATGTTTGTTCCAGATGCAGACGAAGTATTAGCACCATTATTAAGTGTAATCCCGATGCAGTTATTAAGTTATTATGTAGGATTGGCGAAGGGCTTGGATGTTGATAAACCAAGAAATCTCGCGAAAAGTGTAACAGTAGAATAGCAAATTCAAGACCGGTTAAGCGCTGCAAATTCCTTACATTTATTAAAATTTAGAAAATGAAAAGGATACTATTTGCATTTATATTGACCATCATTTTTTTTGCTTGTAAACAACCCAGTAAAAATTCCATTGACAGTTCCAAGTTCGACAGTTTTCTTGAGAATTACTTTCAAGAACAGTTAAAACTTAGTCCTTTGCAAGCCACTATAATTGGTGATGAAAGGTATAACGACCTGTTGTCTAACGAAGGTTCTCAAGAATTCATTGCTAAAAGGAACCAATTTAATATGCAATTTTTAGATAGTTTAAAAAACTATGACCGAGCAACCTTAAGCGCCAATGACCAACTTTCATTTGATAATTTAAAGTATCAATTGGAAATGAATTTAGAAGGAAGCAAATTTCATTTTGAATACCTCCCATTTAATCAATTTGATGCATTACCACTTGTGATTGGCCAATTTGGATCTGGCACAGGTGCACAACCCTTTAAGACAGTTAAAAATTATGATGATTGGTTAAAAAGGGTTACAGCATTTTCTGTTTGGTCTGATACTGCAATCGGAAATTTTAAGAAAGGAATGGCATCAGGAATTGTATTTCCAAAATTATTGGTTGAAAAAATGATTCCACAAATGCAAAGTATGGTGGTAACTGATCCTAAGAAAAGTTTATTCTATGGACCAATTAATTTATTGCCAAAAGATTTTTCAGCTGTAGATAAGGAAAGATTAACCAAAGAATATTCCAATAGCATTTTAAAAGTAATTGTTCCCACCTATAAAAAATTAGGCGATTTCTTGCAAAACGAATATTTGGTAAAAACAAGAAATACTTCAGGATTCTCTTCCATGCCAGGAGGCACTGAAATGTATGCTTATGAAGTTAAGCTTCAAACAACAACAACTAAAACTCCTGAAGAAATTTATCAAACAGGTCTGAGTGAAGTAGCAAGGATTAGAAATATAATGGACAGTATCAAGAATTCTGTTGGATTCAAAGGGGATCTAAAGGCATTTTTTGAATTCATGAAAGAGGATAAAAAATTCATGCCTTATCATGAGCCTAAGGAAGTGATTGCAGCTTTTGAAGATATTCATCAACGAATGAAGCCAAACTTAAAGAAAATGTTTTTACATGAGCCAATAACTCCTTTTGAAATTCGACAAACTGAAGATTTTAGGGCTGCCTCAGCTAGTGCTGAATATAACTCAGGTTCAGCAAACGGAAAAAGGCCTGGTATCTTTTACGTACCGATTTTAGACGCTACAAAATTCAATACTACTTCTGGGATGGAATCATTGTTTCTGCATGAAGCAATTCCAGGTCATCACTACCAAATTTCTTTATCTCAGGAAAATACACAATTGCCTAAATTCAGACGGTACGGAGGCCATAATGCTTACGTGGAAGGATGGGCTTTATATTGCGAATCGTTAGGTAAAGAATTGGGACTATACAAAGATCCATACCAATATATGGGTGCCTTAGGCGACGAGATCCATCGTGCCATACGTTTGGTGGTTGATGTTGCAATTCATTCAAAAAACATGAGTAGAGAAGATGCCATTAAATATATGATGGACAATGAAGCAATAAGTGAACAGGGAGCAACAGCTGAAATTGAAAGATATATGGCCATACCCGGTCAGGCATTAGGTTACAAAACTGGATCAATGAAGATCAGTTCTTTAAGATCAAAATATGAGAATGAACTTGGTGCCAAATTTAACCTTGCAGAATTTCATAACGAAGTTCTAAAGGATGGATCCCTGCCACTAAGTGTTTTTGAAGCAAAAATGGATTCTTGGGCTGCTTATAAAAAATAGCCTACCCATTTAAAGATATTAGTTGTACCATCATTAGAATTGTACTTTATGTCACAGAATAAAATTTATAAAACCCCACTCAATTCTTTGGGCTATGGTTTTATTGAAGCTCCTTATTTACCTAAAGGGAAAGACGAATATTATCTAAGAAATCTACAGAATAGAAATGGTATTAATTATAGGCACTTAAATGCTTATGAAATTGAAGTGCTTGTAAGAAATAGAAATACGAGTGATGATTGGAATAAATTTTTAGTATCTGACTTGTTTAATCCTGAGTTGGTAAAGAATTGTAAATTTTATGGATTAGTAAGAATTGGAAAATTAGAACCCATCTGCCTTGGCTTTAGCGATTTAAAAGTTCCCGTAGGTTTGTATAATTCTACTATCATTAGTTGCGACTTTGGCGACAATGTAGTAATCGACAGCGTTCATTATCTGGCAAATTACATTATTGGAAGCGAAGTACTGATTACCAATGTAGATGAGATGGTGACAACCAATCATAGTAAATTTGGTAATGGAATTTTAAAAGAAGGAGAAGCAGAAGACGTTCGAATTTGGGTGGAGTTATGTAATGAAAGCACTGGACGCAGAGTACTTCCATTTGTTGGAATGCTAACTGGTGATGCTTATTTATGGAGCAAGTATAAAGACGATACTGTATTACAAGAACAATTCAAATCATTTACTGCAAAACAATTTAAACCCAATAGAGGTTATTATGGAAAAGTAGGTGATAGAACAGTTATAAAAAACACTAGAATTATAAAAGATGTTTGGATTGGTTCAGACGCTTATATTAAGGGAGCTAACAAACTTAAAAATCTAACGATCAATTCTGGGCCAGAAGGAATTACACAAATTGGCGAAGGATGTGAAATTGTTAATGGAATTATTGGATATGGGTGCAGATTGTTTTATGGTATTAAAGCAGTTCGTTTTGTAATGGCCGATCATTCGCAATTAAAATATGGAGCTCGTTTGATTAACTCTTATCTCGGACCCAATGCTACGATTTCTTGCTGCGAAGTTTTAAATTCTTTGATATTCCCAGCACATGAACAACACCATAATAATAGCTTCTTGTGTGCGGCTGTTGTAATGGGACAAAGCAATATTGCAGCTGGAGCCACCATTGGTTCAAATCATAATAGTCGTGGTGCAGATGGAGAAGTGATCTTGGGTAGAGGTTTCTGGCCTGGCCTATGCGTGAGTATCAAACATAACTCTAAGTTTGCCAGTTTTACCATTTTGGCAAAGGGCGATTACCCTACCGAATTAAATATTAAAACGCCGTTTTCATTAGTGAGCATTGATGCTAGTAGAGATGAATTAATTGTAATGCCAGCTTATTGGTTTCTGTATAATATGTATGCTTTAGCACGCAATGCCTGGAAATATGTTGATCGTGATAAACGCACAGAGCGTATTCAATTTTTCGAATACGATTACCTTGCACCAGATACGATTAATGAAATATTAGAGTCCATTTCATTATTAGAAATAGCCACTGGTAAAGCATATCATCTTTCTGTAAACAAGGATAAAAAAATCAGTGATGAAGAAACTGCAGCAATTGGTAAAACCCTATTGAAATCAAAAGATAAAATAGTTGACTCATTAGAAATTTTAGGAGAAGGATTTGAGAATAGCAAGCGTAAAGTTGTATTTCGAAAAGTATTAAAAGCATATCACATTTTCGAAGAGATGGTAATACTTTATGGCATGACAGAAATTCTTAAACTTGCTAAGAACAAATCAATTAAAGATTTTGATGCTTTAATTAAAATATTACCAGCTAAATCAGAACGCAACAAATGGATTAATTTAGGGGGACAACTTATTCCGGAATCTGAGATACTAACACTGCGCAAAAAAATTAATACAAATAAGATTAAGTCATGGGATGAAATTCACTCGTTCTATGAATTGATGGGGCAAGAATATGAAAACCAGCGATGTTCGCACGCTCTAGCATCTATAAGTGAGTTATTAGAAATTTCATTGAAGAAAATCACAAAGCAACAATTTAATAGTTTATTAGGTTCTATTGTCAGTACTAAAGAATGGATGGCAAAAGGAATTTACGATTCAAAAGCAAAAGACTATTCAAACCCATATAGAAAAATGGTTTATGATACTACTGCAGAAATGAACGCAGTTGTAGGGAAACTAGAAGATAATAGTTTTATAAAAGATCAAGTAATACAATTGAAGACTTTTAAAAAAGAAATCTCTTCGATTAAAAAACAATTCTCTTAAAATAAAAATGCCTTCATAAATTATTATGAAGGCATTTTTATTTTTTATATGCTTATTAAAAAGGTAAATCATCCAATGGTTCTGAAGAAGCAGAACTTACCATTGTTGTAGATGTTGAACCCTCTTGCTGTGCAGAGCCACCTTCATTTGGACGTCCTCCTAATAATTGAATACTCAAAGTTCTCAAACTTAAAGTAGCACCATTTCTACCATCTGCTGTTGTATAAGTTCGAACATCGGGAGTGCCTTCTACATATACACTCGTCCCTTTTTTTAAATAAGGAGCAATGCCTGTTCTATCAGTCCAATAGGCACAATCAACCCAAGTTGTTTTATCCTTTTGTACTCCCTGCGCATCTTTAAAACGCTCCGTATGAGCTACTGTAAAATTGATGACTGATTTTCCATTTACATTGTTTAAAACGGCATCTTTACCCAGATTGCCAATTACTTGCAGCTTTATCATATGTTTTTATTATTTCTATTAGAAAATTTTGTGTTGCTCAAATTAGTAAAATTCCAGGCTCCTTTCAATGGAATTTTTTAACCATTTATGCCACATTTTGAAGGAAAATGAACCTTTTGCATCAATCAACGAGCAAATGGGCCTTATTTTTCGCTTTTCGAAAGGAATTCAAAGACTCCGCAAGTTAAAACGGGCAACAGTTAACGGCAGTTGTTCTAATTTTGCCTAAATTTTAGAAGGATGAGTCGTAAGGGAAAAGTGTTGGTTGCAATGAGCGGCGGTATTGATAGTACTGTTGTGGCATTAATGCTGCACCATGAGGGTTATGAAGTTGTAGGGATCACTATGAAAACCTGGGATTATGCTACTAGCGGTAGTAGTAGTAAGGAAACAGGTTGTTGCAATATTGATTCTTTTAATGATGCAAGGCAAGCAGCAGTTCATCATGGCTTTCCCCATTTCATTTTAGATATTCGTGAAGAATTTGGCGACTTTGTAATTGAAAATTTTATTGAAGAATACATCGCTGGACGAACTCCAAATCCATGTGTGATGTGCAATACGCACATCAAATGGAGAGCTTTGCTAAAAAGAGCCAATGCATTGGATTGCGAATTCATTGCTACAGGCCATTATGCAGAAATAAGAAAACATACCAATGATCGTTATGTAATCAGCAAAGGAGCCGATGAAACTAAAGACCAGAGTTATGTGCTTTGGGGATTGGAGCAAGACTTACTAGCACGTACCATGTTACCATTGGGTGGTTATCGAAAATCTGCTATACGCCAAATGGCAATCGATATGGGATATCCTGAACTCGCAAAAAAAAGTGAGAGTTACGAAATCTGCTTTGTGCCTGATAATGATTATCGTGGTTTTCTCAAACGTAATGTAGATGGTTTAGAAGAACGTGTTAATGGAGGTTGGTTTGTAGATAAAACAGGCAAACGTTTAGGTAAGCACAAAGGATATCCATTTTATACCATCGGTCAAAGAAAGGGCTTAGAAATTGCCATGGGGCATCCTGTATATGTTACGTCCATTAATCCTGATACCAATACCGTTGTCTTAGGCGACGAAGTTGATTTAGAGCAAAATGATATGCTCATTGCTAAAATGAACTGGGGTAAATATGATGGCATTACTGATGGCATGGAAGCCATTACCAAAATTCGCTACAAAGACAAAGGAGCACTCAGCAATTTATACCATACCGAAAATGGAATCAGAGCTAGATTCTTTGAAAACGTAAAAGGAATTGCTCCAGGTCAAAGTGCCGTTATATATGAAGGAAACGATGTGATAGCCGGAGGTATTATACAAAGAGGTGAACTAATATTAAATCAGTAAAGCATTTTATTGTTTCCTAAAAAGAGCCGCATACATAGTGTCTGCTTTGTTATCATATCCAATCAAGTACTTTTCTTCCACCAGTTTTAGAGATGGGAAAGAGCTCAATATAAAATCTTTTTGATCTTCATTTTCAGCCTTAAAAACTGAACAGGTGCTATATAAAAGATACCCGTTTGGCGTAAGTGAAGAAACGATGTTTGATACAATGCTTTTTTGCAAAGCAATATATTCAGCAATTTTACTTTCCTTAAATAAAGATAATTGTTCTGGAGTTCTTCCCCATGTTCCACTCCCACTGCATGGCACATCTGCCATGATAAGATCAAATTTTCCAGTTGGCTTTTGTGGGTTGGGTTTAGACAAATCTGTAGTTAATGATTCAAAATTTTTGATACCTGCTCTTTCAAACCTTGCTTTCAAATTATGAAGGATACTTGAGCGAATATCTGAGACAGTCATATCCATCACACCAAAAAAGTCTCTGGCTAAGATTGTTTTACCACCACTAGCTGCACAACAGTCCCACAATTGAATTGCTTTTGTTTTATCTGTCTCTACTTTAGCAAATAGTTCAGCAATCCTTTGTGAACTTTTATCTTGAACCACTACATCTCGATCAATAGTAACAACAGTATCAATTTTAACAGAATTGTGCAAAGCAAAACAATGGTCAGAAATAACAGTAAATGGTATATCTGCTGTTTTTATTTGCTTACGTACGGCATCATATTTTCCAGGACGAAGTCTTAAAAAAACATCGGGCTGGATTACATGAGAAATAGAAAAGTTTGAGGCATCAATATGCTGCGAGAGTGCTTTTGAAAAAGGAAAAATATCATTCGAATCAAATTCGGAATAAATAGTTTTAATGAAATTCAGTTTTGTATCTACGAATTTAGACCATTGGCTCAACCAATTTTCATTATATAACAAATCCCAACTATCCACAGTTTCGTTCACCAAAAACAAAGCGATTTTGAATCTGTCCTCAATGGGCAAACTTTTACCTGCGTTCCCAATTCTGGAATAAGCATAACATAGATGTGCAATATTTTTGCGATCCTTGGAACCAAATTTTTTATTTTCTGAAAAATGTTTTTTCAAAAATGCGGCCAATGGCATACTACCATCAAATTGTTGCATGATTTGAATGGCAGAAAGGAGGTATTGTTGCGCGTATTTCATGTATGGCTTCTGCCTGAATTTATAATTCCAATAAAGTTTTCATCGGATCTTTTCCCATTAAAAGTAGTTCGGGGCTTTCTAATAATTCTTTTAAACGAACAAGGAAGCTCACGCTTTCTCTTCCATCAATGATACGATGATCGTAACTCAATGCTAAGTACATCATAGGGCGAACCAGGACCTGTCCATTAATAGCCATCGGTCGTTCCTGAATTTTATGCATTCCCAAAATAGCACTCTGAGGAATATTGATGATAGGTGTGCTCATCAAACTACCAAATACACCTCCATTGGTGATTGTAAAAGTTCCACCTTGTAAATCTTCAGCAGTAAGCTTACTATCACGGGCTTTACCAGCTAACACAACAACAGCTTTTTCAACTTCCGCCATGGAAAGACTTTCTACATTTCTAATTACCGGAACAGTTAGCCCTCGAGGTGTACTTACGGCAATGCTAATATCTGCATAGTCGTGATATAAGATCTGATCTCCATCGATGTACGCATTTACTGTTGGCCACTCACTTAAAGCAATGGCACAAGCTTTTGCAAAGAAACTCATGAACCCTAAATTAACGCCATGGCTTTCTTTGAATTTATCTTTGAACTGTTTTCTGATATCCATTATGCGTGTCATGTCCACTTCATTAAAAGTGGTAAGCATCGCAGTTGTATTCTTTGATTCAACTAATCTCCTACTGATCGTCTTTCGAAGATTGCTCATTTTTTCTTGACGAACATTTCTACTAAAGATGTCGTTTCCTGCAAATGCTTTTTTGCCAGGATGATTGATCGCATCCAACACATCGTTTTTCATGATCTTTCCACCAAACCCAGAAGCCGTAATACTTGCTGGGTCTACTTTTTTATCAGCAATGATAGCCGAAGCAACTGGAGTTGCTTTTAGATCATTAGGCACTGAAGTAACTGTAGCTTGATTAGAAGGTATTGAAGCTTTTTTTTCTTCTTTCTTTTCGATAGCTGCAACTGGCAAGCCTGCTGGCTTAACAGCATTTTCGTCTATTCTTGCTAATACGTCTCCAATTAAAATAGTATCGCCTTCATTGGCAAGTCTAAAAAGTGTACCTGCTTTTTCTGCATTCACTTCAAATGTGGCTTTTTCACTTTCCAGTTCAGCAATTACCTCATCTCTTTCAACCCATTCACCTTCCAGTTTAGTCCACTTTAATAAAGTGACTTCACTGATAGATTCACCAACTGTGGGAACTTTAATTTCAATCATAAAGCGTTGATATTTCTAATTAATTTAATAATAATGTTAGATACTAAAAGCTTGTTCAATTATTTGTACTTGTTCTTTTGCATGCACTTTAGAATACCCAGTTGCAGTTGATGCACTTGCTGTTCTGCTGATGATTTTAAAATTTAAACTTAGTAAATTCATTCGCAAAAATGATGCTGCACCCATATTCAATGGTTCTTCCTGCACCCAGAACCAATTTGCATGATGATACTTATTTCTAAGCCCTTCTAATTGCTTTAATGGTAATGGATAAATTTGTTCTAAACGAATGATTGCCACATCGCTTCTTGAATCCTTCACTTGTTTTTCGGCTAGTTCAAAATAAATTTTACCAGTACATAACAATACCTTTTTTACATCATCTGTCTTTTCTACAAATGAATCATCAATTATTTCTTTAAAACCTGCTTTAGTAAAGTCTTCCACTTTACTAAAACTTCCTGCAAAACGAAGATTAGCTTTTGGAGAAAAATTTATCAATGGTTTTCTAAAAGGCCAGGCTAATTGTCTTCTTAATGCATGAAATAAATTTGCTGATGTAGTGATATTTGTAATAACTAAATTCAGCTCAGCACACATTTGCAGAAACCGTTCCATTCTTCCACTACTATGTTCGGGACCTTGTCCTTCATAACCATGTGGAAGTAGCATTACAATTCCATTCATACGTTGCCATTTCTGTTCCCCGGCCGCTATGAATTGATCAATCATTGTTTGCGCTCCGTTTGAGAAGTCTCCAAACTGTGCTTCCCAAATCACCAATGCTGCTGGATTAGCCATAGCATATCCATATTCAAATCCCAATACACCATACTCACTCAATAAAGAATTATAGATCCTGAATTTTTCCTGGATTTCTTGAAAATGATTTAGTCGATTATAACCTTTGTTTGTTTGCTCATCGCGCAACACAGCATGGCGATGTGAAAATGTACCACGTTGTACATCCTGTCCACTCATTCTAACTAAATTATGTTGGGTCAATAAAGACGAATAAGCTAAAAGCTCTCCAGTTGCCCAATCTATTTTGTTTTCGGATTCTAATAATTTAATTTTTTCTTGTAAGAGTTTCTCAACTTTTTTCAGAGGCTTAAATGTATCAGGCCATTGCATTAAAACGGTGAATAATCTAATTAACTCTTCTTTTTTAATAGCAGTTTCAGGAGATTGATCAAAATCTTTTTCTGTTGCTTTCCTTAAACTTTTCCAAACTAATTCCGGTGCCTGGTATTTATAGGGCAATGGGTTTTGTTTAATCTCATCCAATCTTTCTTGAAGATCTGCCCAAAACTTCTTTTCCATTTCCTTTGCTAATTCTTTAGCATCACTCTCTCCATTATCTAATAAATGCTGGGTATAGATTTCTCTGGGATTCTGATGTTTATCAATTAGCGCATATAATTGTGGCTGTGTATATTTTGGATCATCACCTTCGTTATGGCCATGTTTTCTATAACATACCATATCAATAAAAATGTCGCTATTAAATTCGTGTCGATACCTTGTAGCAATCTCTGCACATTTCACAACAGCTTCAGCGTCATCTCCATTAACGTGCATTACTGGTGCTTGAACCATTGCTGCTACTGAAGTACTATAATCCGCACTTCTTGCATCATCAAAGTCGGTTGTAAATCCTATCTGATTATTAATTACAAAATGGATGGTACCCCCAGTATAGTAACCTCGAAGATTACTCATCTGCAATACTTCATAAACGATACCCTGTCCGGCTACAGATGCATCTCCATGTATTAGGATCGGTAAGATTTTATCAAAATCGCTTCCGTAAAGCACATCGGCCTTTGCTCTTGCGAAACCAACTACCACGGGATCAACAGCTTCCAAGTGAGATGGGTTGGGCATCAATTTTAAATGCACCTGCTGACCATCAATCGTCTGCACATCACTACCATAGCCCATATGATATTTAACGTCTCCACTACCCATTGTTTGATCAATAGTAGCTGTTCCTTCAAACTCGCTAAAGATTTGCTCATAGGTTTTACCCATGATATTTGCCAATATGTTAAGGCGACCTCTATGGGCCATCCCAATCACTACTTCTTGAACCTGAAGATTACCAGCTATATTAATAATTGCATCTAACGCAGCAATAGTAGTTTCCCCACCTTCCAAAGAGAAACGCTTCTGCCCAATATATTTAGTATGCAAGAACTTTTCAAACATCACTCCCTGGTTTAGTTTTTCCAGGATTCTTTTTTTCTTTTGCAATGGAACTTCATTTGCAAATTTCTGTTCAATTTCAGCAGTAAGCCAGTCTATTTTTTTCTGATCACTGATATATTTAAATTCGATACCTACATGAGTAGCATAGCATTTTTCTAAGTGCCCTAAAATTTCTTTAAGAGATGTAGCTCCTAGTCCGATTAAATTTCCGGCCTGATAAATCGTGTTCAAATCAGCTTCAGACAAACCGAAAAAATTTAAGTCGAGATTAGCTCCACGATCTTTTCTGGTGCGTATGGGGTTGGTTTTAGCCAAAAGATGGCCTTTATTCCTATAGCCCAAAATGAGGCGATATACTTTAATTTCTTTCATCCAATCTATTGCAACAGATTGATTTACAATTGATTGCGCAGAACCTTTAGTTATCGCAAAATCAAATCCTTCAAAAAATTTCTGAATATCGGGATCGATGGATAAGGGGTTTTTCAAGAAATCGTTGTATAAGCTTTCGATATACGCCGGGTGGGAATTGGTGATGAACGAAAAGTCTTTCATGTGAATCTAAAACAGCTTTTTTTACAGAATAGTTGGCAAATATCGGTGTTTGGACACAGAAAAAATCGAAACTTTACTTGATTCATTAGTCTGTTTTCCGACTAATTTCAAGAAATATGAGACTAAACTCGATTTTTTCTCTTTTTAATTTCAGATTTACAAATGAAGCCCTTACCTTTGCCGTCCTGAAAAAATTAGAATATGGCAAACCATTCAGCTACAAAGAAAGACGTTAGACAAGCTGCAAAGCGTCGCGATACCAACCGTTATTATGGTAAAACTACCCGTAACGCTATTCGCGATTTAAAAGCAAACACCGATACCAAGGTATATGGTGAGCAGCTTCCTGAAGTGATTTCTCAAATCGACAAGTTAGCAAAACGTGGCATTATCCACAAAAACAAAGCAGCTAACTTAAAGAGCAAACTAGCTAAAAAAGCAAATGTTACTGCTGCTTAATTCATTTTAAGTAGTTTACATAATAACTGATTAAGCAAGCCAACCTGCAAATGGTTGGCTTTTTTGTGCCCATACCCTATTTAATAGCTTGGGGCAAAATTACGGTGAAGCGATTTGTATTGGGTGAGGGCGAATCATATTCAACTAAGCCCTGGTGTGCAAATAAAATTCGGGTAACAATGGAAAGTCCTAGTCCAAATCCCTTGGTGTGTGCATTTAATGCATTCTTCCCTCTATAAAAAGGCTGCATAACTTTAGAAGAATCTTCATCAGAAAGAGTTGGCCCGTTGTTTATTACCTGAACCTTTATCTTACCTTTTGAATCGGAAATTAAAATATCTACTTTTTTATCTGAAGCATAGAGATAGGCATTTTTACAAAGGTTGATAAATACAGACTTCAATAAAGATTCCTTTCCAATTACAAAATAAACTTCATCCGACTCTGGAATCTCTTCGAACCCAATATGTATTATTGCATCAGGATACATTTGCATCACCTGACTTGAAGCTTCCACTACTGCTTCATCTACCCTAGTCTTGGGCCAATCTTTTTGGTAACCTAACAGTTCATATTGAGACAATAAGAGCAATGAATTAGTTAGATCAATCATCCCTTGCTGGTCTTCTTTTAATGAAGCCAATAAGATTTGCATATCTGTTTCAGTCATTTTTTTATTAATCGCAGATTCTGTTTGCGATAACATAATAGCAAGGGGGGTTCTTAATTCGTGAGACGCGTGCTGTACAAAACTTTTTTGAAACTCGAAGGTCTTGCTTAATCGCTCTAGCATAGCGTTATAACTAATAGCAATTTGATTGATCTCCGGAAAATTATCTACCACTAACAGTCTATCTTTTATATTTGAAATAGTAGTCCTTTTAATTTGTTTATTCAAAGCCAACAAAGGTTTGAAAGCTTGTTGCACAAAAAAGAATGAAAATAAAGCAGTAATCAGCATTCCAATAATGAATACAATAGCGAGTATAATTTCAAGATTCTGGAGTTTTCTATACCCTGATAAATCGTATCCGGAAGCGATGGTAATGAATTTGGTCCGAGAATTATAAGTCCCTACAGTTTGATAATTATCGGTTTTAAATTTAAGTTCTTTTTTTGTTCGTATTTCATTGAGCAGTTCTTGATTAAAATTTGAAGTTAAATCTTCAGGCAACTTATTTAACACTTTTCCAGAAGAGTCTAAGACCACTAATTTTTCATCAAAAACAGAATTGGTATACACACCAGAAAGCATTTTTGCCAGGGCTGCTTCCTTAGGATCCTTAATTTCATAGACATAATTATGAAAAATACTGCCCTCAGATTTTACACGGCTATAAAATTCTTCTTCTCTAAAATTACTGTACAGAATATAAATTGAAATTGACGAAACGGCTAGCACAATGGCCACAAATCCACTAAATATAAAAGCGAACCGCAACTTGATACTCATAAACGCTGGCTTATTTTATATAATAACCAAATCCCGGCTTTGTATGAATAAGTTTGGTGTCAAAAGGCTTGTCCAACTTATTTCGAAGGAAACTAATATAGACCTCAATGGTGTTTGTGCCGGTGTCAAAACTTAGATCCCATACTTTTTCAAGTATTTCTTGTTTTGAAATTACTTTTCCTCTATTTCTAGCCAGAAGTACTAATAAAGTAAATTCTTTTGCAGTTAAGTTTACCGTAACACCAGCGCGTACTGCTGTTTTATTTCTAAAATCTATTTCAAGATCATCAACAATAATCTTTACATCTTCATCTTTTAAATCTGCTCTTTTCAAAAACACTTTTAATCTGGCAAAAAGCTCATCGAAATGAAAGGGCTTCACCATATAATCATCAGCCCCCAATTTAAATGCTTCCATTTTATCATTGATCTCACCCATTGCTGAAAGCATAATTATGGGAATACTTTTTTTGATAGCTCGAAATTCTTTACACAATTCAAATCCAGACTTGTGTGGAATGTTTATATCCATCAAGACCAATGCATAATTATTTTGTTTAAAAAAAGATTCAGCAATTAATCCGTCAGATGCCAGATCTACCTGGTATCCCTGCCCTCTCAATTCCTCAAGTATCACTTTCCCTAGCTTGGGTTCATCCTCAATTAATAAGATTCTATGACTGATTTCCATTACTTTGAATAAAATTTCAGCATAAAGTAATGAAAAAAATACTGCTTTTCACTTATCTATTCTTAGCGAATTTTGTAATTGGGCAAATTCTCATAACCATTTTTGTACAATCCAAGGCGAAAAAAGCTGCTACTATACTCAGTTAGATTTTATTTATAAGAACTCGGCCTTTATAAGCCTATATATTTGAGGTATCCAGATTATCAATTGAACTGGATTTGAAGGGTATAACGTATAAAGTAAAAAGTCTAAATTCAAAAATTAAAACTTAATACATTAAAAGGAATGAAAACTAGTGCTTTTTTGAATTTTGAATTTTGAATTTTGATTTTTTATTCTACTTTCTTCACCTCACCAGAACCCGCTACTTTTTGTTTCACATTCGGGCTTCCCTTATAATATACCGAACCTGATCCCGCTATATTTACATCTAATTGCAAGGCGGCAAATACTTTCACATCGCCACTTCCAGCGATATGTACTTTGGCATTTTCGGCTTTTAAATCAGCAGCTCGATATTCTCCAACACCTGCAATTTTTATGGTCTCGTCTTTCGTTTCTCCGCTAAGGGTAATTGAACCAGTACCTGCAATTTCAGACAAAACGTTGGGTGTATTCACATCCATTTTAATATCACCAGAACCCGCAATTTTAAGTAATAATTTATCTGAACCCGTGAATTTAGATTTGCCGGTTATATTACCACTTCCCGCTAAAATCACTTCTTCCAAATTGGGAGTAGTGATAAACACTTTAATGCCTTCGGTAGAAGAATAGCTAAAATAATCTCTAGATTTTACCACTAAATAACCACCCCTATCCTCCACAATAAAATAAGGCAATAGGTTCTCATCCCCCTCAATTTTTACGCTAACTGTTGGACCCTGTGTTATTTCTATATCAAAATTACCCTCCATTTTAATGTGATTGGCTTTACTAGCTGTTCTTGTTTCAGTAGTTATTACCCCATTTCCTTGTACATGCCTAAATCTGCAGGAAGAAAATATTACGAGGGCCAATAGGATTACGATAAGCTGTTTCATGGTTTTGTTTTGTAAAAGCAAGTTAAACAAATCCCCCCAAGGGAGCTATCCACATTTAAAATAATCGAACCACTTATCCTGTTACATCACCATAGAAATTTCAATTACCTTCGCAGCATGACAGAAAAGATACTTATCCTCGATTTTGGCAGTCAGTATACCCAACTAATTGCCCGGGCTGTAAGAGAAGCCAATGTGTATTGTGAAATTATTCCCTTTCATAAATCATTCGAATTCGAGCCAGGTTTAAAAGGAATCATACTAAGCGGATCGCCATTTAGTGTTAACGAGGAAAATGCACCTACTGTAGACATCCCCGAAATTGTAAAGCAATTACCAGTTCTAGGAGTTTGTTATGGGGCTCAGTTAACAGCTAAAGAATATGGTGGAAGAGTTGATAAATCAAATAAGCGAGAATACGGTCGTGCCAAAATGCAAATTGGCAAGGCAGATATCCTTTTGAATGGCATTTCAAATAATTCTCAAGTATGGATGAGCCATAGTGATTCCATCGTTTCATTACCAGAAGGATTCGAAGTTTTGGCAACAACAGATAGCATTCCTATCGCTGCATTTAAAAAAAACACTACTGATTCAAAACCACTTTACGGATTACAATTTCATCCGGAAGTGTATCATTCAACAGAAGGAAAGAAAATTATTAAGAATTTCTTGGTCAGCATCTGTGGATGTGATGCTCAGTGGACAGCCGCCCATTTTATTAGTGAAACTGTAACCGCACTGAAAGAAAAAATTGGCAATCGTAAAGTAATTATGGCTTTGAGTGGTGGGGTAGACAGTACCGTTGCCGCAACACTTATTACAAAAGCAATTGGATCGAACCTTTATGGCATATTCGTAGATAATGGCGTTTTACGCAAGGGGGAGTTTGAACAGGTATTAGAGATGTATAAAGCACTTGGATTAAATGTAAAAGGAGTTGATGCAAAAAATCATTTTTACTCGGCTCTTGCTGGAAAATCTGATCCCGAGGAAAAAAGAAAAATAATTGGCAAAGGCTTTATCGACATTTTTGATCAGGAAGCTAAAACGCTAACTGGCATTGAAATGCTCGGACAGGGAACCATTTATCCTGATGTAATTGAAAGTGTTAGTGTGCACGGCCCTTCTCAAACTATAAAATCACATCACAATGTTGGAGGTTTACCCGATAGCATGAAATTAGAGTTAGTGGAACCACTAAGATCTTTATTTAAGGATGAAGTAAGAAGAGTTGGATTAGAATTAGGAATACCAAGTGAAATGATTAACCGTCATCCTTTTCCTGGACCAGGATTAGCGATTCGTATCCTTGGAGATATTACCGAAGAAAAAGTAGCATTATTACAAGCTGCAGATGATATTTATATTCAGGGTTTGAAAAAAGCTAATTTATATAATGCTGTTTGGCAGGCCGGCACGATTTTGTTACCTGTAAAAAGCGTAGGTGTCATGGGCGACGAAAGAACTTATGAATTTACAGTGGCATTAAGAGCAGTTACATCTGTGGATGGCATGACCGCTGATTGGGCTCACTTGCCTTATGAATTCCTAGCTGATATTTCTAACGAGATAATCAATAATGTGAGAGGAATTAACAGAGTAGTTTACGATATCAGCAGTAAGCCGCCAGCTACTATTGAATGGGAATAATTTTATAAAATAGCTATCATGCGTCTACCATTTATCTTACTGTTGATCTTGGGCAATTGCATATCATCTTATGTAACTTCTCAAACGCGTTCTGTTGTAAAAGTTGGCGTTTTTGCTCCCTTTTATATGGATTCTGCATTTACAGATAATACTTACAAGCTAGGCAATACTATTTCTAAAAGCAATTTGCCCGGGCTTGAATTTTACAATGGAGTTATGATGGCTATTGATTCACTCAATGCGGAAGGAGTGAATGCTGAAGTATTTTTTTACGATACAAAAAGTGCATCAGAACCCTTAAACGTAATTTTAGAAAAACCGGTTTCAAAATCTTTTTCATTAATAATTGCATCATTCAATAACAGAGCAGAAATAAAAATACTTGCAGACTTTTCACAGACTAATAAAATCCCTTTAATATCAGAAACATTTCCCAATGATGGAGGAATTATCGAAAGCCCCTATTTTGTCTTGATAAATTCTACATTAAAAACACATACTGATGCATTGTATAAGTATTTACAAAAAACATATGCAACTAGTAATATTGTTTGGGTAAAAAAACAAGGACAAATGGAAGATTTGATCCAATCTTATTTTACTGATAATAATAAGAGAACTCCATCAATTCCATTAAGAGTAAAGACAGTTGAATTAATCGACAGCTTCATTACAACGGATTTGCTGATTAAATTAGACAGTAACCGTCAAAACATAGTAGTATGTGGCACACTTAATGAAGGGTTTGCCATGTCTGTGATGAAAACATTAAGTGCGAACCTCAATTACTCAACTCAAGTGATTGGTATGCCAAATTGGGATGGATTTAGAGATTTAGTAAAACCCGATTTTAAAGCTGTTGATGTTCTTTATACAAGCCCTTACAATTATCCCAGAACTGATAAACTTGGTTTGTATTTAAGTAACAAATACCGGATTAAATTTTTATCAAGACCAAGTGACTTAGTATTCAAAGGCTATGAATCATTCTATCACTTTACAAAGCTTTGGATAAAACATAGAGATAATTTAATTCATAATTTATCTGATAAGTCATTCAAACTCTTCAACGATTACGACATTCAACCAGTTAAATTCAAAAAAGAAAATAAAGACCCCGACTATTGGGAAAATAGGAAACTTTATTTCATCAAAAAAGTAGACGGACAATTAAAGCTGGTCGTCTAATGTTAAAAGAACCTAATTAATAGGCTATCCATGCTGATTGTTGTAACTTCATGTTATAATCAGCGTTTATGGAAAACACACCTGATATTTGGCAATTTCTAGAAGAAAACAAAAAGACCCTGCAAGAATATATTGAATTGAAGATTGAATTATTTAATTTAAAATTCATTCGAAAAAGTTCAAGCATCGGGGGTATTATTATCTGGTTAGTAATACTTGCATTTTTAACCTTATTAATTTTATTCTTTTCAGGCATAACCTTAGGATTATGGCTTTCCAGTATTTTAAATAACTATGTACTGGGGTTTGCTGCAACAACAGGAATACTAATTGTAATTACCTTAGTATTAATACTCGCGAGAAAACAATTATTCATCAATCCCATTATTCGCATCATGGTTAGGGAACAAACAAGGGAACATGAAGAAGCATAAAATTAAAAATATCAAAAGCCTGAATGATTATATTGCAGAATTAGAAAATAAAGAACTGCAATTACAAAATCAGCTACATCACAATTGGCAATACTTAAAATCAGATTTTGGAAGTATTCTTCGCACTAGTATTCTACATAAAGCGAAATTAGAGGGAAGAGCAAGTTTTTTATATTGGCTTTTCAAAATTCCTGAGTTCAATAATACAATTGGAAAAACTGCAGAACGATTAGCTGTTAAACTAGAAAATTTGGTTGTAAAATTGATCAATAAAATAGTAGAATAGATTTTATCGATGCTGCAAAAAACGAAGGGATATCAAATCATTCATGAATGGATGAAAGCTAAAAACTTTCATCCATTCGATTTTCAGGAAGCGTGTTGGGATAAAATATTAAAACAAGAAAGTGGTTTGGTAAATGCGCCAACAGGGTGTGGCAAAACCTTTTCAGTTTTTTTAGGAGTGCTTATTCAATATATTAATGAGCACCCCGACGCTTATCAAATTTCAAAGAATAATCGTTTACAACTTATTTGGATTTCTCCATTAAGGGCATTGGCTAAAGATATTGGTCGTGCCATGGAGGCAGTACTTACTGAAGTAAATATCCCCTGGAAAGTTGCAATTAGAAATGGGGATACCAGTTCGGATGAACGTAAAAAACAAAAAAATAATCTTCCAGAAATACTCATCATCACACCAGAGAGCTTACAATTAATGCTGGCTCAAAAAAATTATTCTGAAAATCTCAGTAAACTAAAATTCATTGCAGTTGATGAGTGGCATGAACTATTAGGCAGTAAACGTGGCGTACAGGTTGAATTGGCAATAAGCAGACTCATTGGCGCTTCGAAAAATAAACTCGCTATTTGGGGCATCTCTGCCACGATTGGAAATTTAGAAGAAGCAAAAAATGTGCTGATGTCTCCCCTTCATAAAAAAGGCAGTATCATCCGTGCTAGAATGGATAAAAGAATTGAAGTAGTATCCATTATCCCTGAAGAAATTGATAACTATCCCTGGGCTGGACATTTAGGTATTAAACTGGTAGATCGAATCATTCCAATTATTGAACAAAGTAATACCACACTGATATTTATCAATACCAGGGGTATGAGCGAAGTCTGGTATCAAAGTATTTTAACAGCAGCTCCTCAACTGGCTGGCGTAATTGCTTTGCATCATGGAAGCATAGAACAAGAACTAAGAATTTGGGTTGAAGATGCATTACATTCCCAAAAACTAAAAGCAGTAGTATGTACCGCTAGTCTTGATTTGGGGGTTGATTTCAGACCTGTAGATACAGTAATACAAGTTGGCTCTCCAAAAGGTATTGCAAGATTTTTGCAGAGAGCAGGCAGGAGTGGTCATGGGCCGGGTGAAATAAGTAAACTATATTTTCTTCCAACCCACTCTTTAGAATTGATAGAAGCTGCTGCTCTGAAAGAAGCCATTAAAGAGCAAAAGGTAGAATCAAAAACACCTATGTTGCTATGTTTTGATGTGTTGATTCAATATTTATGTACACTGGCAATTGGAGATGGATTTCAACCAGAAACGATTTTAAAAGAAGTAAGATCTTGCTATTGTTATGCCGACATCACACAGGAAGAATGGCATGAAGTTTTATTAAATATTACTCAGGGAGGTATTGCATTAAATCAATACGATGAATATCATAAAGTAATTATCGAAGAGGGAATATATAAAATCACAGATCGGAAAATTGCGATGCGACATCGCTTGCATATTGGCACAATTGTAAGTGACGCTATGCTAAAAGTAAAATTTCTTGGAGGGGGGTATGTAGGTGTTATTGAAGAATATTTTATTAGTCGCCTTGAACCCGGCGACACTTTTACCCTTGCAGGAAAGAATTTAGAGTTAGTAATGCTAAAAGACATGGATGTATTAGTTCGCAAATCGACGTCCAAAAAATCGAAAGTTCCTTCTTGGAATGGAGGCCGCATGAGCTTAACGGCTAATCTAGGAAAAATGTTAAGGCAAACATTTAATAAAGCCTTGATAGATGAATCTGAAATTGAAATAAAAAGTCTTCACACTTTATTTGAAGTACAGCAAAAATTATCAGCAATTCCAAGAGACAATCAATTATTAATAGAGCAAATTGAAACTAAAGATGGATTTCATTTGTTGATTTACCCTTTTGAAGGCCGGCAGGTTCACGAGGCAATGAGTGCGATTATAGCATATAGAATTGGACAAATCATACCAATCAGTTTTTCTATAGCTATGAATGATTATGGTTTTGAATTATTGAGCGACCAACCAATTCCATTAGACTATAGGAATGTTCAGGAAATGTTTACTACCAATAATTTATTACTTGATATACAAAAAAGCATCAACAGTGCAGAAATGGCTAAGCGGAAATTCAGGGATATTGCGGTAGTCGGTGGATTAATATTTCAAGGATTTCCAGGAGAACACAAAAAATCGAGGCACTTGCAATCTTCCGCCTCATTACTTTTTAAAGTATTTGAAGAATATGAGCCCAACAATATTTTATTGCGTCAGGCTTATCGAGAATTAATGGAACAACAAATGGAGGAGGAAAGATTAAGAACAGCACTTTTAAGAATTTCGAATAGTGAAATTGTTTTGCGCTTTCCAAAACAATTAACACCATTGGCATTCCCCATTACAGTAGACGGATTAAATCGCAATACTTTGTCTACCGAAAAATTAGAAGACCGTGTTAGAAAAATGCAGCAACAATTAGACAAGAACTAATGCATATTTACAGATAAATTTTTTATGAAGATATGACAGCCCCTTTAGCATATACCATTCAAGAACAACAATTCTGGTTAACTACAGAAAGAGCGGTATTCTGGGAAAAAGAATCAGCCTTAATTCTTTCGGATTTACATTTTGGGAAAACGGGTCATTTTCGAAAAAACGGAATTGGAGTACCCCATGCAGTTTATAAAGAAGATATTCAAAGAATGGTTGATTTAATTAGTTTTTTTAAGCCCAAAAAAATGATTGCTGTAGGAGATCTTTTTCATAGTAAAGATAATCTAGAATTGAAATTATTTTCAAAGATCAGAGCCAACTTTTCAAAAACAGATTTCATACTTGTAAAAGGGAATCACGATATCTTAGAAAATCATTGGTATAAAAAAAATGGAATAGAAATAGCTCATCAACATTATTGTTTAAAAGGTTTTAACTTTGTTCATGATCCTACAGAAATTCCTGAAAATAATAATTCTTTTTATTTCACAGGACACCTTCATCCAGCCATTACTATTTCGGGGATGGGCAAACAAATCTTAAGCTTCCCATGTTATTATTTTACAGAGTATTCTGCAATACTCCCAGCCTTCAGTAAATTCAGTGGTACTGCTAAAGTAAAAAAGAAAAAGACAAACCGGATTATTGCAATTGTAGAAAATAGCTTAATCGAAATCGAGAAATAGATGCTCAACATTTATTTTCATGAATCTAATTTGTATCTATCCAAATACAAACCGATTAAGCACGTGGTTTCTTTTGCAAAGTCAAATAATCGATATAATAAATAAGCCGGATATTAAATTCATTCCCATGAGGCTGTTGAAAAACTTGCGCTATATTTTGAGTATACCTATTATATAATTGTCCATTAATTGGGAAATCACTTCCTAAAGCATTTTTCCATCCTACTATCAGCTTACTACCGTACTTAAAATCCCAAGTATAAAACATATCCAAATTAAATACATTGAAATTTTGATCTTGTCCAGGTACAAATGCATGAGAAATATAATTTCCATTATTATCGGTAGTAAAGAAATTACTATATAAAACTTGACTCCAATAATGACGAGCACGCATGGTAAGATTCATCGTTGGTGTAAAATTATATATTGCATTTAAAATGTTTGAAATATTGGTGTGTTTACGTCGTCCTGCAACAGGCTCACCATTCTGATCATTTAAAGCAAAACCATATTGGCCATTATCCTGCTCTTTAGATAATTCCCAATCAAGACTGAAGTGTTCATTAAATCGATATCTCGGACCAAATAAAAAATTATGATAAGAATCGTTAGGAAAATGAGGTGCCTCGGCATAGCTAATTCCGAAACGAACAAAAAGACTTTTCCGACTATCACTACTACCACTCAAACCGGTGAACCAATAGGGTTGACGTTTCAATACTTTACCTTCCGTACGCATTTCAAAATAATCTTTTTGCCAATCTGGAACAAGAATCCCCTTTAGAGTTAGATCCCAGAAATTATTGAAAAACCAAAAAGCACTAGCTTGATATTGGTTACTTGAATATTTAAATGGTGTTAATAAATAAACTGGCAAAACAGTAAGGGTATAATTTTGACTTAAGAATTTCTTGGTAGGTGTAAATACATAATATCCAATTTTACCTATCCCAGAAAATTCGTTAGGCGCCCTTAAAAAACCTAAATCGTTTGGATCATATCGTCGTGATTCAATATTATTTGAAATACTATACTGCCAGTGGCCTCGTATTTTAGCGAACTTTAAATAATTGGCAAAACCATCATACTTGTCGAATCCTGTAATTGAACTATAGCGTGTATTCCATGCGAAATTATACCTGTTTGCACTATCAAATAAATTGATGTCTAATCCACTTACATTCGCATTTCTGGAGCCCCCTCTTCGCAAAACATTCGTATTTGTAAAGGTAATTGATGATCTACCTTTTAAGGCTTGATCTAATACAATGATATTGTAATTGGTTAAGGGCTCTGTTTCAATTTTGGTTACTTTTCCAGTAGTCTTATCCAACACTTGGGCATTCATTTGAGCAGCTACTGCATTGAATATACCAATTCCCAGTTTAGATTTATTTCTTCCAGAAAACTTCGTGGCGTTGTATAATTGTGTGATACCAGGATTAGATACAATTTGCATACTGGGAGTAGAATCTACCATTGCATTTACTGACGAATAATTTGTGGGAGTTCCCCCTACTCTTCTGCTATAAAACAATCCTGCCTTATTAAATAATTCAATGCCTTCCGTAAAAAAGGGTCTGTTTTCTTGAAATTGAACTTCATAAGGAGTTAGGTTTAAAACTACATTATCAGAAACAACCTGACCAAAGTCTGGAATCAATGTGGCATCCAAAGTAAAGCTTTCATTAACACCATATTTTACATCCATACCACCATTGTGCAGAATTGTGGTTTTTGAGGAGCCATCTGCATAAGGAGTTGTTCTAACACCAGTAGTGATATAAGGCAAGAAAGATAAACGAAGAGGAGGAACAATATTTTTAACAGCTGTAAGATTTCCAAACTGATTTACAAAACCATTCTGATCAGGATCAACTTTATTCCAAAAAGAACTTTCGCTATATCTTCTGGAATAACGTTGAAAATTAATTCCCCAATCTTGCACTTCTTTTTTTGAGAATCGTAAAGCGGAATACGGAATTTTCATTTCAACACTCCAACCATCTTTTTGTATAGATACTTTGCTTTCCCATACTGCATCCCAACTATAATCTGTAGGTAAACCAAACTGAGAAACTTTGTTAGCAACTAATCTGCCATCTGTTTGCACATTTCTAGCAGTAACCAAAAACTGATACCCGTTTTGATTATCATTATACGTATCAAAGAAAACACTAAAATAATCGATATCCTGCCGCTGTTCACCATCACGAGCTGTAAGTTGTTTACGAATTTTCTTAGGATCATCATAAAGGTACGCACCTACATAAATAGCCTGATCGCTATAAAGAATTCTAACAATGGTAGGATGCTTAGGAACAGCACCATAATTAGGACTATTCTCAATAAAACTATCTCCAATTGCAGCCTGTTTCCAAGCTGATTCATCCAGAATTCCATCAATTTTAATAGGTGAGTTTAGTTTAAACGCTTCTAAGCTTTTCTCCTGAGCAGTGAGAGAAGTAACCAAAAGAACAAAACAGATAAGCCAAAATATTTTCTTCATAGTTAGTTTACAAAAATAAAGAAATGAGTTATAACCAATTATGAAAATGGATAAATGGTTTTTACCAATAAAAAAACAGCCATCGATGGCTGTTTTTTTAAATGATTTACTTTTATATTAATTAAACTTCTTCTTTAATGTACTTACCTGTTCTTGTAAGTTATTGACCATCCCTGCGAGTTGATTTACGTCCCAGCGAGGACCTAGGTTTGCTTTTTGTAAAATATAAACTGCTTTCCATACTTCTAATACATCCTCAGAACTAACATAATAAGGCTCATATTGAGGGTTATCGCTAATCATAGTTAGTTTATCTTTAGTACGATTATTTTTCATTACTCGTTTATATACTACTCCTTCATTACGAGATAATACAACATAAGTGTTGCTATTTTTCAATTCTTCCAGATCCTCTACTCTTTCACCAACAATTACACTACCACTAGGTGTAGGCAACATACTGTCTCCCACTATTTCAAATGCACGATATTGACCAGGTGCTAACATAGGAAGCGTAAAAGTATTGAGTTCATCTACAAATTCTGGATCTGCATAGCCCGCTAAATAACCAGCTGCTGCTTTTACAGGCACAAAACTAATGGAAGCTACTTCAGCATCCATTTTCATCATCCTACGTTTTTCAAGGTAATTTCCTCCACTAGAATCGGAAGCTAGATCTTTAAAAAGGAAATCTTCTAAGCTCAGTTTAAAGATATTACTAATAGACTCCATCACTTCCAGCCTTGGTTCAGCACGCTCTTCTTCATAAGCGCCCACTAAAGAACGTTTTATTTTGAGCTTGTTTGCAAACTCTTCCTGTGTCCAACCACGCAACTTGCGTAGGTACTTTAAGTTTTTCCCTGCGTTTGACATAACTAATTGATTTAGCTGCAAAATACTAATATTTTTAGTTATTCCAAATTTTTTTTCTACTTCACACTCTTATCTCTTATCTCTTCACTTAACTTGCACCTATGTCGAAAGCAAAGAAAATCGCTGAGCCGATTATACTAATTACTAATGATGATGGTGTAACTGCCCCGGGAATAAAAGCCTTAACAGAGGCTATGAAAGGTTTAGGAAAAGTATATGTGGTGGCTCCAGATAAACCGCAAAGTGGCATGGGTCATGCTATTACTATTGGACATCCCCTTCGTTTGTCTAAACTCCATGTTATAGAAGGCGTGGAAACATTTAGCTGTAGTGGTACACCAGTTGATTGTGTAAAGTTGGCTGTAGATATAGTATTGCATCGTAAACCAGATATCTGCATTAGCGGTATCAATCATGGTGCTAACCATTCTATCAATGTTATATATTCAGGAACTATGTCTGCTGCTTTGGAAGCATCCATAGAAGGTATACCTAGTATTGGGTTTAGTTTATTGGATTATAGTATTGATGCAGATTTTTCTGCGGCTAAAATCTATGCAAGAGAAATTGTAGAATTCGTTTTAAAAAATAAGAATCTCGACAAACATCTTTGTTTAAATGTAAATATTCCTGCAGTAGAAACTAAACTGATTAAAGGCATAAAAGTTTGTAAACAGGCTTATGCGAAGTACGAAGAAAAATTTGATGAAAGAAAAGATCCCCACGGAAGAAGATATTATTGGCTTACAGGCGAATTTAAAAATTTCGATAAAGCAAAAGACACTGATGTTTGGGCATTGAAAAATAATTATGTGAGTGTAGTACCCGTTCAATTCGATCTAACACACTATGAATTGAAAACTAAACTAGAAAAAAAATTAAGCTCCTAATGTTAAAAAAAGACGACCTAAAACTCGGTTTACTATTGGGTTTTGTAACACCAATCATTGGAATGTTTGTTTACTATTTTATTCAGTTCCGTTTATTTACTTTGAAAGAGTTTTTTACGGTGATGTTTGAACAGAAATCATTGATGTCTGGTATTATCAGCATTTCTCTAATAGCGAATGCGGTAGTTTTTACTATTTTCATCAATAAACAAATCGACAAAACTGCAAGAGGTATTTTTATTGCTACCTGTATTTATGCTTTAGTGGCATTGGGTGTGAAATGGTTTCTTTAAAGTTTTACCAGATATAAGTTGCAACAGCCCCAGCATCAAGACTTGTATTAGCCCAATGGCCTTTATATTTTATATTAAATATTTCAGCTTTAGCACCTTCATTTTCTACAATTAATACTGTTTTGCCAAATGGTGTTTTAAATGCAACATTTTGTAAATTTCCTATTACGCTACTTGCTATTTTAATAGAGCCAGCCGGAACAAATTTAGAAGCTTGTGCGATGATATAAAAAGCTACATTCTTGGAATAAGAATTTGAACTATTAATTGTTATGGCTCCCTTGCATTGAGTACATCCCCCATCTGTATGTGGCCCATATACAGCATTGTTTGCAAGATTCCATTCCAAGGCAACTTTACTCCAATTATTCATTGAACCTATTAGCACATTTTTAATATGCCATTTAAAATCACCACCAAAATCACCTTCACTAGAAGTCCATTGCTCTGTAAAGTATAATCCTTTATCGGGATGAGTATTATGAACTGTTGTCAATGCATCGATGTTTCCTTCATACAAATGAAAAGCAGAACCTGCAATATATTTTCTAGCTACTGCATCATTTAAAATTGAAATAGGATATTCAGGCTTATTACAATTATGATCATAGATGATGATTTTTGTAGCAAGATTTGCTTTCTCAAAAGCAGGACCCAAATCATTTTTGATAAAATTAGCTTGCTCATTTGCTAACATTAATAAGCTAGGATTATTACCAGGATGCAATGGTTCATTCTGAGGTGTTATAGCATCTATTGGAATCCCCTCAGCTTTCATTTGTTGTATATATTTTACAAAATAGTTGGCGTAAACAGGATAATATTTTGTCAGTAAACTTCCTCCTTTTGTACTATTATTATTTTTCATCCAAACTGGTGGAGACCAAGGGCATGCTAAAATTTTAATCTTGGGATTAATGAGTAAAATTTCTTTCAAAAGAGGTATTAGCCAATGTTTATCAGGACTGAGGCTAAATTTAGAAAGTGTAAGATCTGTTTCACCTAAAGTCAAATCATCATAAGAAAAAACCGTTGAATCTAAATCTGAGGCACCTATACTAATCCTTAAATAACTAATTGCAATACCAGTTTCTTTTGCACCAAATAACTCTTGAAGCAATTGCTTTTTTACATCCGTATTTAATTGATTAATCACTTCCGCACTGCCCCCGGTTAAAGCAAAGCCGAAACCTTCAATGGTTTGTGCTGTTTGCTTATCATCGATTTCAATTGTTTGATGAGTATTAACTTCATTTTTAAAACGCAATACCACATTTTGTTTTGCAAGTAAAATAGATTTATCAGACTTAGTTAACCAAAATTCAATTTCAGTTGAAGTAGGAACTATTTCTTTTTGAGAGAACACGGTATTTGAAAATATAAAAAGAAATATGGATGCTAAAAATGTTTTCATCTTACTCAATAAATTATAAAAGGATATTAAAAACAACTATTTAGATAATATAATCAACGACAGGCCTACAATGTATAATAACAACATAATATTTAAGATAGGCTTAGTACCCTTTGGAGCTTGATCAAATTCTTTCCACACATAAATACCCCAAACTGCAGCAACAACAGTGGCTCCTTGCCCTAGTCCGTATGAGACGGCAGGACCTGCTTTACCAGATGCAATGATATTCAATGACATCCCAACACACCAAATGGCACCACCTAAAATTCCAACTAGATGATCTTTCAATTTACCAGAAAAATAAGTGCTGATTTTAATAGGTTCACCTGCAAATGGACGCCACATTTGTAACCCATTAAACAAGAAACTACTAAGCACAACACCAATTGCAAAAAACACCAAAGCGGTATAGGGAGTTAATTTACCAGACTCCGGCATATTAAAACTATGCACCATGGAATCAGCTACATATTTATAAAACAATCCCATTAAGCAACCACTTACCACAGATAATATTAATCCCTTTTGCGAAACTTTAGTTGTTGCATTAGATTGTAATTTTTGATAAGCTCTGGCGTTTAATATAATTGCAATTACAATCAACCCAACACCTACAAAAATTAATAGCGGATTTCCTTGAGGGTTCCCAATATAATTTATGACTACTCCTAATACCAAAGCGATACCTATCCCAACAGGAAAGGCAACCGACATCCCTGCTATTCCTATTGCTGCAACTAATAAGATATTTGCGAGATTAAATACTACTCCTCCAATAATGGCAGATTGTATATTACCAGAATCTGCCTGATGCAAATCGTTTAAAAAAGATCTTCCTTCTGCTCCATTGCTTCCCAATGTAAATGCCAACAAGAGTGTTGTAACCATTATTCCTATACCATAATCCCAATAAAGTAATTCAAAACGCCATTCTTTAGTTGTAAGTTTTGTAGTGTTGGCCCATGACCCCCAACAAAGCATTGTTACCATACAGAGAATAATTGCCAAACTGTAATTTTCTACTATAAACATGGAGTAATATTTAAAATGTAATACAATGAAATTTATTTATTAGAATATACAATAAGGTCTTTTACCTGAAGGCTAGCGATCTTATCTGGATTTAAAATTTTAATTTTTACAGTATGTTTTCCTTCAGCTAATCCAAAATTTGAATACAATTCATTCCTCCTAATTCTAAAATTGTATGGTAAATTCAATATTTCTTTTTTGCCATCAATATCCATTTCTACTTTAAATACATAACTGGTTGTTGTGGCCCATTCATTCGACATACCAGATTGAATGGTTAGTCCATTCCCTTCAAAATTAAATTCATAATGATCATTTACTTCATCACTATTCCATCCCAACCATTTTCTTTTTACGGGATGAAATCCAGAAAAAGATTCCTCAAATGCAACAGGCTTTGGTTGCTGATAAACAATGGTGATTTTATCCCCATTTATACTCCCTCCATTTCTTTGCAACATTTGTGAAGCATGCTTGAAACCTAATTCGTACATTTTGTTCAAAGAAATATTAGTATACACAAAATTACGATCTGCCACTTCTTTTAAATTATTTTTCCAGTAATCTGGAATCTTATTAAAACCCAACATAGCTCCTAAAATTCCTCCGGCAGTTGAAGGGTTACAATCAGCATCTTGTCCACACCTGGTGGCTATCTCCACAGTTTTACCAAAATCACCCTGTCCATATAATAAACCCATCAATACGTAAGCACTATTCACCCTTGCACTGATATCAAATGGCATAAACACACCATCCGGACAAGCGATATCTTCTGTCCATTTTCTTTGAATTTCGAACCAGGATTTTTTCCAATCTTTTGGATTTTGCTGATACCATTTAATCACATCCTCCATGCACTGACGATATTTGCTTTTAGCTGGAATTGATTTCAGTGCTTCAGAAACAATGAAATTTATATCATCACTTACAAAAGCAAGGCTATACATATTTGCAACATATACCCCACCATAATAACCTTCACCATAGTTCATAATATGACCAACCTTATCACATAACACGGAGGCTGAATTTCCCATACCCGGGTGCATCAAGCCCGCAAAATCAGATTCAATCTGAAAATCGATATCATCAGCATGAGGATTATTTTTCCAATAACCTGATGCAGGAGCTTTCATACCATTTAAAATATTATAACGGCCAGTTTGGTTGGCATGCCATAAAGGATAAGGGGCATTTGCGAAAGCACTCGCGAATGAATCCACTGGTGCATCCACACCATATTTTTCAATGACGTCTACAAAACTCAAGTCCATATAAATATCATCATACAAACCTGGCTCTAAATCAAAATAACGTTTCACTTGTCCATCGGGCCAAGAGATCTTTTGATAATCATTGATCATAGTTCCTAAATAATGAAACTCATAAGGACCACCATAAGTAACTCCAATGGTTTGACCAGCCCATCCACCTTTAATTTTATCCTTAATACTTGCAGTAGAAGTAGAAATGATTTGTTTATCAACTAACACGTTTTGCTTTTTCACTTGCGCAACTAAAGGCAAGGAACTTATTATGGCAACATACAAAAGACATTTTTTCATGGTTAGCATATTAATTATGTATTTCATTTCTATAAGGTACGGATGATTGTGCGCCCATTCTAGTTACCGAAATCGAAGCAGCAGTTACTGCAAAACGGATTGCATCATCCCAATCTTTACTCTCCGTTAATGCTACTGTTAAAGCGCCACAGAAAGTATCTCCAGCAGCAGTAGTATCAATGGCAGTGACAATAGGTGCCGGGATCAAAATTTCTCGGGAAACTGATTTGAAAAATGCGCCTTGCTTTCCAAGAGTAATGATTACATGTCTTACCCCTTTTTCTAATAATGCGTCAGCAGCTTTAGATGCAGATACCAAATCAATTACTTGAATGCCTGTTAGGATACTCGCCTCAGATTCATTAGGCACCAGTAGAAATAATCCTTCAAGGATAGTTTGGCTTAATTGTTGAGCGGGTGCAGGATTTAGTATCACATTTATGCCTTTAATATTGGCAGCATTTATAACAGCGGAGATTGTTTCGATAGGAGTTTCTAATTGCATTAAAATAAATGCCGTATCAGTCAAATCAGAAATTGAAGCCACATCCTTTTCATTCAATTTCGCATTAGCACCCGAAGCTACCACAATACTATTCTCACCTTCTGCATTTACAATAATCAAAGCGGTACCTGAGGGCGCAATATCATCTATAAAAACATGACTCGTATCAATATTTTCATTTGTCAATCCTTCTAAAGTTTGTTTTCCAAAAATGTCATTTCCAACTTTTGCAACAAATGCCACATTACCACCCAATCTTGCAGCAGCAACTGCCTGATTAGCTCCTTTACCTCCTGCATTCATAAAAAAATCTCCTCCTAATCTGGTTTCACCAGGCAAAGGATGTTTGTCAATTTTAACAACCATATCTGTATTGGCACTACCAACAACGATGATCTTTTTCATATTGTATTAGTTGATCAATTCAAAACTATCCTTCAAACGAATATCTCTTGATGAAGACCCAATCATTAAATCAAAATCTCCAGGCTCCGCTACCCAATTCAATTGTTGATTATAAAAAGAAAGTTTTTGTTTGTCGATTTTAAATTGAATGGTTTTACTTTCTCCAACTTTTAAAAAAATCTTTTTAAAGTCTTTCAACTCTTCCACTGGACGAACAATGGAACCTACTCTATCGCGCAAGTATAATTGTACCACTTCATCGCCATCATATTTTCCGGTATTTGAAATAGTTACTGAAACCTCAATATTTTCTGTTTGTTTGATTTTTTTCTTACTCAGCAGAAGCTTAGAATATTCGAAAATGGTATAACTTTTACCATACCCAAATTCATATTTAGGAAAGATGGAAAGATCGTTATAGGATGAATTATAGATCCTGTTTTCATCATTTGTTGCTGGCCGACCTGTATTAAAATGACTATAGTAAATAGGAATTTGTCCAACAGAAACCGGAAAACTCATTGGCAATTTTGCAGATGGGTTTACATCACCAAACAATACATCAGCAATGGCATTTCCAGCTTCGCTCCCTAACCACCAAGTGTACAAGATCGCTGTAGCTTGATCAGCTGTGTAATTAAACACTAATGGCCTTCCTGTATTTATTAAAACAACTACAGGTTTCCCAGTAGCCAATAGTTCTTTCAATAGATCTTCTTGAACTCCAGGAATACCAATATTTGAGCGACTCTTAGCTTCGCCAGTCATATCTCTTCTTTCACCAATACTTAAGATCACCACATCTGATTGTTTAGCAATTTCTATAGCTTCAGCAAATCCAGATTTGTTATCGCCTTCGATTTCACAACCTTTCGCATAAAGTATTCTGGAGTTTGCGCCTACTTTATTTTGTAGCCCTTGCCATTGAGAAACTATATAGTCTGAATCAACTCCTGGCACTTCTACATCCCAGAAACCTTTATTTTGTTTTACTGCTTTTACTAAAGGACCGATAAAGGCAATCGTCTTTAGGTTTTTTGAAAGTGGTAATATATTGTTTTCATTTTTTAACAACACAATACTTTTAGCCGCAACCGACCTGGCAATTTTTGTGTGCTCCGGATTATTCAAAGCTGCTTTTTCTCTTTCTTCATTACAATATTTGAATGGATCATCAAATAAGCCTAATTCAAATTTCTTCAGCAAAATTCTTTTCACTGCATCATCGATCAAATCGGTAGAAACTTTTTTATCAGTCACTAATTTTGCTAGACTATTCTTATAATTCCTACTCTCCATATCCATATCGCTTCCTGCGGTAATGGCGCTTTGCGCTGCTTCATAACCATCCTTCACATTACCATGATTAATCATTTCACCAATCGATCCCCAATCACTCACTACAAATCCTTTAAAACCCCATTTGCCTTTTAAAATGGTTCTTTGCAAATATGAATTTCCAGTTGCGGGAACTCCATTTAAATCGTTGAATGAATTCATAAAAGTTGCTGCACCAGCATCTAAAGCTGCTTTGAAAGGTGGTAGATATATTTCCCAAAGCATCCGATCGCTCATATCAACTGAATTATAATCTCTTCCTCCAATAGCAGCGCCATATGCAGCAAAATGCTTCACACAAGCCATCACAGAATTTAGATCACCTAAATGATTGCCTTGAAAACCTTTCACCCTTGCAGCTGCTATTAAAGAACCCAGATATGGATCTTCACCAGCGCCTTCCATGACTCTACCCCATCGTGGATCGCGCGAGATGTCAACCATTGGCGCAAATGTCCAATGCAATCCGCTGGCACTAGCTTCAGTTGCAGCCACTCTTGCTGATTGTTGGATAGCTTCTAAATCCCAGCTAGCCGCTTCTCCTAATGGAATAGGGAAAGTAGTTTTATAGCCATGTACAACATCCTGACCAAATAGTAATGGAATCTTCAAGCGACTTTGCATTGCCACTTTTTGCCAACTTCTTGTTCGCGCAACGCCTACACAGTTTAGTAAGGAACCCACTTGTCCGCGTTTGATCTGACCAATCTTATCATTGTCGAGTGTAACCGGACCAGTTGAAGCCTGATCATCGTTGTATTGATTGAGTTGCCCCACCTTTTCATCTAGAGTCATCAGATTTAAGACTGAATCTACTTTTTGGGCTAATGATTTTTTTTGAGCGAAAATGGTGTTTGATACAATGATTAATAATAGGCCTACACCTACTATTTGGAGGAACTTTCTGGGCATACAATCGTTTTGGCTATTTTAATATCAAGGTCAAACAACCTTTAATTCAAATCTGTTTGTCCTTGCAGGTCTAAATTTAATAGATATTCATAAAAAAGCCTTGGAAAAATTCCAAGGCTTACTTACAATCCTGAAGAGTAACTATTTATTAGCTAATTTATTGAGGTATCTGTTTTTTTAATTTAATATCTACAACCCCATTGCCTGCTTCTTTTCCAAACTTTTCAATTGCTTTATCACCTTTCCACACATTAATGCTCTCTATCTTTTTGCTATCTAATTGATGCATGGTAATACTATCAGATTTAACTCCATCAATATAATAAATGACTTTCGGATGAATCAATTGAACTGTTTTTATTTCATCCCCTTTATTAGAAGAAAATTCTACACGTTCCAATTTTATTTCTGTGACTTTTGGATCAAGCACTGGATTTTTCGAAAGTATAATGGCGACTTTTGGTTTTGTTTTAATTTGTATTACACCATTTTTTCCTTCCTTACCAAATTTCTTTATGGCTTCCTCTCCTTTCCAAACGGACATTGATTCTATTTTACTTTGATCTAATTTATGGATTGCATTAGAATTAACTTTTATTCCATCCAAATAATAAACTGCATACTTGCCGATTGGTTCAATAGGACCATTTATATTTATTCTTGGAGTACTGGTATCTTTTAAAACAAGTTTTTTTATTTCTTCTTTTTGAAGTGATGGTTCAGTAACAGTTACTTTATTATTTTCATCCTGAAGCACGTCTATTCTCTTTTCAAATCTTCCATTTTCAAAATTCGACAGATATATTTGAACACCTTCTAATATGCTTGTAGCAAACTTTTTTTGATACTCGGCATCTAACATCTGATTCAAATCTTCCTTATTGGTAATAAACCCTGCTTCAATTAATGCAGAAGGACATTTTACTGCTTGCAAAACCCAAATTCCTGCTTTCCTGCTTTTAATTCCAAGTAAATTAGGATTTACATTTTTAATCGCATTTCCCAAATCATTGGCTAATGTTGCATTAGCCATATAATCATTTGCTTTTTCTTTATCCGCAATATAAATCTCAATACCCTTAGCCGGATTATCCTTTTTTTTACCATCTACTAAAACTGTTGACACATTATTGCAGTGCAGAGAAATAAATAAGTCAGCTTTTTGTGTATTAGCAAACGCTGCTTTTTCTTGAATCGTATTAAATATATCCGTTTCTCTTGTAAGAATAATTTTGATGTTTTGATTGGTGTTAACTTCCTTTACTGCTTTAGCCAATGACAATGTGATCTCTGCTTCAGAAATTTTTGCGTTGGAGGATTGAGCACCTCGATCTTTTCCACCATGACCTGCATCTATAACGACAGTATAGGTTTTATTTAATTGGATAGAAGGAGTTAATGATATGGATGTATCTTTTTTTCTAAATGCAACTAGTACTACAACTAGCGCTAGGATTGGGAGTATAACCAATCTTCTTACATAACTAAATCTTGGGTTTTTATGATTAGTGATCATTGCAAGTCTTCTTTTAATAGGTGAAAAGAAAAATTGTGTGGTTAGCAAAAACTGCTGTTGAGGATAAGCAGCCGTTAAAAGTAATTGTGCCAGTGAAGCGCTATCACCATTTTGCACAGACTTATTATCGGCAATAAACTCGTGGATCATTTCCATCTCTTTTTTCAATAGCCAGAAAAAAGGATTGAACCAACCAACCACCAGTACAAATTGTATCAGAACTTTATCAATGCTATGTTTTTGTTGTACATGGGTTAATTCGTGTTCCAGCATTTTTTTACCAGCATCGCTACTCAGGTCGATCGCTTCGTGCCAGAATATATATCGAAAGAAAGAAAAGGGCGTCCCCTTTACTTGGGTGAGAATCAGGTATACATCCCCCAGATTTTTGTAGGAATGTTTTTTGAGTAATTTATATAATCTTATTAAGCCAACTATTAATAGCCCTAGCATTAAAGCAGCAATTATGAAATAGGATGCAATAACTAAACCTTCCCAACTAAATTGATAACTATTCTTGGCAAGATTTGCATCAATCTCAGCATTATTATCTGCCACGATGGATAAAAAATTAATCACTTGTGCATCACTTGAAATAGGTTTAGTCCATTGAATTTTTATCAATGGTATAATCCAAGAGAATAATAAAACGCCTAATAAATAGAACCGATTATACTGATGAAATTTTTTATCGCGCAGCACTACCCAATAATATCCCATCATCACAGCGCTACAAAAAACCACTTGCAGAAAATAATATGCGGCAGATAGCATAATAATTATTTTTTGTGTTTCTTAATTTCGGATAACAACAACTCTAATTCTTTTACACTGATGTCTTTCTGCTTTACCATAAAACTCACAGCTTCACTGAATGATCCTTCAAAATATCCTTCTACTAAATTTCTGATAGAGCTAGAAGAATACTCTTCTTTCGATACCAACGGATAATACTGATGCACCCTTCCAATGGGAGTAACACCCACAAACCCTTTATCCGTTAAGATCTTAATAATTGTTGCAACTGTATTAGAATGAGGTCTGGGTTCTGGCTGTGCTTCAACAATGTCTTTTAAAAATGCTACTTCCAGTTTCCAGATGCTTTGCATGATCTGTTCTTCGGCTTTTGTCAATGGTTTCATCTTAAACTAATTTTATAGTTATTCAAATGTATAAACTAATTTTTTAGTTTTCGAACTATTTTATTAGTTTTTGAAAAAAATCTTGTTAAAATGGTCTCATCAATATCTTTGGCGCGTGAAATACTATCTCATTTCGGGTGAAGCCAGTGGTGACCTACATGGCAGTAACCTAATCAAAGCATTGAAAACAAAGGATCCCGAAGCAAATATCCGTTGCTGGGGTGGTGATCTAATGCAGGCAGCCGGTGCTGAATTGATTAAGCATTACCGAGATCTGGCTTTCATGGGCTTTGCGGAAGTAGTCTCTAACCTTCCCACCATTTTTAAAAATATCCGATTCTGTAAAGACGATATTTGGGCTTTTCAGCCTGATGCAGTTATCCTAATCGACTATCCTGGATTTAATCTGCGCATAGCAGAATGGGCACATAAAGAAAAAATAAAAGTCATTTATTATATCTCTCCTCAGGTTTGGGCCTGGAAAGAAGGAAGGGTTAAAAAAATGAAACAGATCATTGATAAGATGTTGGTGATACTTCCTTTCGAAAAAGATTATTATAAAGAAAAATGGAATTGGGAAGTGGATTATGTAGGGCATCCTTTGATCGAAGCAATCGAAGACAAGAAAAAAGAATTGGGTTATGGGGATACCAATAAAAATCCCACTCCTACCGTTAAAAAAATTGCACTCTTACCTGGAAGTCGCAAGCAAGAAATCTCAAAGAAATTGCCCATCATGTTGGAAGTGGCAAAATCTTTTCCTGATTATCAATTTGTAGTAGCGGAAGCACCAGGACTTGAATCCCATTTTTATCAACCATTTTTACAAGCCTATCAAAATGTAGCTTCTGTAAAAAACGGGACCTATCAATTGTTGTTAGAATCAGATGCCGCATTGGTTACCAGTGGTACCGCCACTTTAGAAACCGCATTATTAGGCATTCCAGAAATTGTTTGTTATAAAGGAAGTAATATCAGCTATCAAATTGCCAAGCGATTAATTAAGATCAAATATATTTCGTTGGTGAATCTGATCATGGATAAATTGATCGTAAAAGAATTAATTCAAGATGAATTAAATGTGGCCAATCTTGTAAAAGAGTTAAACTTGATTTTGAATGATGCCGTTTATCAAAAACAATTGAAAGCAGACTATCAAGCATTATACGAAAAACTTTCCAAAGGCGGTCATGCTTCAGATCAAGCAGCAAAAATCATTACCGATTCTTTAGCAAAGTAATTATTTGCGAATTAAAGGAAGAATGAAAGCTTTAAAGAGCATGATTAATATCACTATCAAAAACATATAAATGGAAATCCGGTTCATGCCATGCATGTACTTCGTAAATTTTGTTTCGCCTTCTTTATGCGCTCTTTTCTTGATAAAAAAATATTCTGCTATTTGATCCCAGAACTTCATTTTTTTTAATGAAGATAGTTAGATTTAATTAATATTTTCTTGAGTTGGTTGAATGGCACACTTATAACGCGGATAAAGCTGATTTGCACGGATTATTAATCTAGAAAAATCTGCGAACATCCGTTTTATCCGTGTTATCCGTGTTCTATAAAATCATTAATTAAACATTTAATCTTCTTATTTGTATTTAAATTTAATCTCAGACATTTACCCTATGATCAAACAGATATTTTTATTTGCTTTTACACTCATTCTATTTTCGAAATCCAAAGCCCAATTCGATGCAACTAAAATCGATATCGTTCGCGATAAATATGGAGTACCGCATATTTTTGGCAAAACAGACCCCGATGTGGCATACGGATTAGCCTGGGCACACGCGGAAGATGATTTTAAAACAATTCAACAATCCCTTATAGCTGGCAAAGCAATGCTTTCAAAATATCAAGGCAAGAAAGGCGCACAGATCGATTATATCATTCACCTGCTTCGAATTCCAGAATTAGTGGAAGAAAAATATGATACAGATTTAAGTCCTGATTTTAAAAGACTATTAGAAGGCTATTGCGCCGGTCTCAATGCCTATGCAAAAAAACATCCGGAAGAAGTACTTTTAAAATCTGCATTTCCTATCACACCAAAAGACATGGTGCAATATTCGGTTTTACAACTTTGCATTTTATCTGGAGCCGATGGTGCATTGGCATCAATATATGGAGGAACGGTACCCTTATTAGAAAATTTTAAAACAGCAGGTAGTAATGCAATTGCTGTAAACAGTCATAAATCTGTTGACGGACAAGTTTATCTAGACATCAATGCTCATCAGCCTTTAGAAGGACCTGTTGCTTTTTATGAAGCTCATTTATGCAGTGAAGAAGGTTGGAATATTCTTGGAGCAAACTTTCCTGGTGCTCCCATTATTCTGCATGGCTGCAATGAAAATTTGGGATGGGCACATACTGTAAATGCCCCAGACAAATTAGATATCTACCAATTAGAGATAAATCCCACTAATAAATTGCAATATCAATTTGATGGCAAATGGGAAACCCTCGAAGAAAGATCGGCAAAGCTTAAAGTGAAAATATCAGGAATTGTTATTCCAATAAGCAAAAAAACATACTGGAGTAAATACGGACCAACCATTATTACAACTCGCGGAACTTTCTCTATTCGTATGCCCGCACAAATGGATATCCGCGGTTTGGAACAGTGGTATCGTTTTAATAAAGCAAAGAATTTTACTGAGTTTAAATCGGCATTGAATATGCTTGCAATACCAGGATACAATATTGTGTACGCAGACCGATTTGATACTATTTTTTATATAAGTAATGGTCGCATTCCCATGAGAGATCCTCAATATAATTGGAAGGGCACTTTACCAGGAAACACCAGCAAAACTTTATGGACTTCATTACATCCCTTAGCAGACCTACCGCAAGTATTACAACCACAATCAGGTTTTGTATATAATACCAACCACTCTCCTTTTCATGCTACAGATGGGCCCGACAATGCAGTTATGAAGGATATTACCATGGGATATGAAACTTTAGAAAATAATAGAAGTTTGAGATTCGCGGAACTAATAGCCACACACGATAAATTAAGTTATGAAGACTTTAAGAAAATAAAATTCGATAGAAAATATCCAACAAAATTTGCATTCCCTTTTAATATTGATAGTATTTTTTTATTAAATCCAAAAACACATCCAGACATTGCAGACCTCATAACCCAATTGAACAAATGGGATAAAAATGCAACAGCGGAAAGTATTGGTGCAGGAACTTTTTTGATGGCATATGATTCTTTAAGAAGCAAAAGAAATCAATTCCTACAAACTAAAATGTTGTTTTCAAATCAAGCTGTGCAAGTATTAACAGAGATCAAAGCAGACATGCTTAATAATTTCGGAAGAACTGATTTGCAATTAGGGGAGATACAAAAATTAGTAAGAGGCGACAAAGCCATTCCTCAACCAGGCTTGCCAGATGTACTTGCCCCAATGTATTCTATCCCTTATAAAAATGGTATGGTAAAAGGTAATCAGGGTGATGCCTATGTAGAATTGGTGCGCTTTACAAAAGATGGACCGATCATCGAAACCATCAATACTTATGGTGCTTCATCAAAAAATGATTCGCAGCATTATACGGATCAGATGGAAATGTATACCCATCAGCAGACGAAGAAAATGACTTTAAATAAGAAGGAAGTGTATGATAATGCTGAGAAAGTCTATCACCCGGAATAAGTCAAAAATCAAAATTCAAAATTCAAAAAAAGGAAGTTTATACTTTTGTATTTTGAATTTTGATTTTTGAATTGTATTATATAAAATCCTTTAAGTGCTTAGTAATCTGAACTGTCTCAATGATAAACCCATCATGTCCATAAGCCGAATCTATTTCAACTAGTTTTGCATTCGGCATATGATCTGCTGTGAATCTTTGCTCATCTAAAGGACATAAAATATCAGTTTTAATTCCGATGATCAGAGTTGGTTGTTTTATTGATTCTAAAACCTTGATTAAATTACCCCCACGTCCACGACCTAAGTGGTGACTATCCATTGCCTTCGTCAATAACCAATAGCTATATGCATTGAATCGATTCACTAATTTATCACCCTGATAATTTAAGTAAGAGGAGGCTTTGAAATTGTCGATCTTTTCAGGATCAGGATCGGTTTGTTTTTCTTGGAACGTACTATAATTTCTATAAGTTAACATGCCGATGGCACGTGCCGCTTTTAATCCCTTTGCTCCAGCTTTTTCATTTCTGTCCTGCCAAGTTCCATCAGCTTCAATGGCCAATCTTTGCGCAGTATGAACTGCTACGCCCCATGCACTTTCTGAAGGTGAAGTAGCAATTAAAAATAATTTTTCAATCACATTGTTTTCCATCACACACCATTCCAATGCCTGGTAGCCACCCATACTGCCACCCATCATTAAGTGTATTTTTTTGATCCCCAGGTGTTTGCGCAACAAAATATTCGCTTCCACCATATCTCTAATTGTAACAGAAGGAAAACTGGAATAATAAGGTTCCCCATTGATAGGATTGATACTCAAAGGTCCTGTTGATCCGTAGCAAGAACCCAAAATATTGCTTGCCACAATGAAATATTTCTCAGGATTGATTAAACATCCCGAGCCAATTAACCCCTTCCACCAATCGGTAGGGTCAGAGTTTGCAGTGAGTGCATGACAGATCCAAACCACATTGTCTTTCGCTGCATTCAGCTCCCCATGGGTATGATAGCCAATTTCAATACCTGGAAGTTTCTTCCCGTTTTCTAGCGCAAAGTCATTCTTATATTTAAAAACATTCATATCTAAATTCCCAAATTAGCTACAAAATAAGGGTATGGATAAATTACATTTGCATAAATCTTTAAAATGATCAGAATTGAGGTCTCAAGAACCATTGGTGACTATGGTTTTGAAGGGAAGGATAACAATGGAAATAAGCTTCAAATGGATGCAGCGCAAGAGATAGGCGGAAAGAATGCTGGAATTCGGCCTATGCAAACCCTTTTGATGGGCTTAGGTGGATGTAGTGGCGTTGATATTGTTTCAATCTTAAAAAAGCAAAGACAAGACATTCAGGGTGTGAATATGATTATTGAAGCAGAAAGGGAAAAAGATAAAGAACCTGCCCTTTGGAAATATATTCATGTAACCTTTCAATTTAAGGGTACAGTAGATCCCGAGAAGGCCAATAAAGCTTGTGCACTTTCCATTGAAAAATATTGTTCTGTAGCCGCTACACTAAGAGCTGCTGGGGCTACTATTGAATGGAAGTCGGAAGTAATTAATTAATTTTTACATCATTTCAAATAATCGCATGCCTCATCAACAAACACAAGCCATTAGAATACAAACAGAACGAACCAATGAAATGGAACATAGTACGCCTATGTTTTTAACAAGTAGTTTTTGTTTCGATAACGCAGAAGAAATGCGTGCCGCTTTTGCTGATGAAAGCGATGATAATATTTACAGCAGATTCAGCAATCCAAGTGTACAGGAATTTACTGATAAGATGGTTGCTTTAGAAGGAGCTGAAGCCGGCTATGCTACTGCTTCTGGCATGAGCGCTGTTTCTGGTTCTTTTATGGCACTTTTGAAACAAGGCGACCATTTACTTTCCTGTAATTCTATTTTTGGAAGTACACATACTGTGATCGCAAAATATCTTCCTAAGTTTGGGATTGAATATTCATATGTGTCTGCAAATGCAACAGAAGCAGATTGGAGAGCAGCGATCCGCCCCAATACTAAATTGATCTACCTCGAAACGCCTACCAACCCGGGTCTTGAAATATTAGACCTCATTATGATTGGTAAAGTTGCGAAAGAGAATAAGATCATTTTCATAGTTGATAATTGTTTTGCAACTCCCTTCAATCAAAAGCCCATTGATTTTGGTGCTGATCTTGTGGTACATTCTGCTACTAAATGGTTAGATGGTCAGGGTCGTGTACTTGGTGGTGTAGTTGTTGGAAAAAAAGAATTGGTCAAAGAAATTTATTTATTCTGTAGAAGCACAGGCCCGGCATTGTCTCCATTTAATGCATGGGTATTGAGTAAAAGTTTAGAAACATTAGATGTACGTATGGAGCGACATGCATCCAACGCATTATACATTGCGCAGCAATTAGAAAATCATCCAGCTATACAAACTCTACGATATCCATTTTTGGAAAGTCATCCGCATCATAGCATTGCCATCAAACAAATGCAAAACGGGGGTGGTATTGTATGTTTTGAATTAAAAGGTGGATTAGAAGAGGGAAGAAATTTCCTCAATAATTTAAAGATGTTGTCTATGACAGCTAACCTGGGCGATACCAGAAGTATTGCATCGCATCCTGCCAGCACTACTCATGCAAAACTCTCTGATTCAGAAAGAGCTGCAGTAAATATCACAGCAGGTCTTATCCGCATAAGTGTGGGTTTAGAACATAAGGATGATATTTTGAATGATATCATTCAAGCATTAGCATAAGTTAAAGCTGCTTTTTATACTTAACCCCGACTTAAAAATTCGGGGTTATCTTTTTATCAAAAAATCTTCTACCTTTATACTATGCCATTGGAACTCTGGAAAAATATTATTTGTAAGCCTACCTAGTTTTTAGTTCTATTCTGTTGCACCTAAGCAACTACTCTCTAATTTTTTATTGCTATCTCTTTTCGTTATTTAACCTTATAACATTGTTGTATGCGTACTATTATAGAACCATTCAAGATTAAATCTGTGGAACCTATCTTCTTTACCAGCAAAGAAGAACGTGTCAAAATTTTAGAAGAAGCTTTTTACAATCCCTTTCTGATTCATTCTAACAAAGTATTGATCGATCTTTTAACTGATAGTGGCACCAGTGCTATGAGTAGCGATCAGTGGGCCGGCATTATGAGGGGTGATGAATCTTATGCTGGCAGCCCCAGTTTCTTTCGCTTTGAAGCAGCTGTTAAAAACATAACAGGCATGCCATTGGTGATTCCGACACACCAAGGTAGAGCTTCCGAAAAAATTCTTTTTAGCATCCTCGGAGGCAAGGGGAAATATTTTATCAGCAATACCTTATTCGATACAACTCGCGCCAATATTGAGTTCTCAGGCGCCGAGGGAATTGACTGTTTATGCAAAGAAGGTAAATTACCAACCGTTCCTGCACCATTTAAAGGGAATATGGAACTGGAATTATTAGAAAAAACGATCCAGGAAAAAGGATCTGAAAATATTCCTTTAGTGATCATTACTGTTACGAATAATTCAGGTGGTGGCCAGCCTGTAAGTATGGCCAATATTAAAGCGGTTCGAAAAATTTGTACAGCTCACAAAATTCAGTTATTTATTGATGCATGCCGTTTTGCAGAGAATAGTTATTTTATCAAACTGCGTGAAGATGGTTATCAAAACACTTCAGTAGAAAATATTGCAAAAGAATTGTTCTCCTATGCAGATGGTTGCACTATGAGTGCTAAGAAAGATGCCTTCGCCAATATTGGTGGATTCTTAGCGATGAACGACCCTGCACTCGCCCAACAGTGTAGAAATTTATTAGTGATCACAGAAGGGTTTCCAACTTACGGAGGCCTTGCTGGCAGAGACTTAGAAGCCATTGCAATTGGATTAG
Source organism: uncultured Bacteroidota bacterium (assembly GCA_903927185.1). GTDB lineage: Bacteria > Bacteroidota > Bacteroidia > Chitinophagales > Chitinophagaceae > Sediminibacterium. The sequence goes on along the minus strand of CAIYLW010000080.1, from coordinate 13,327 downwards.
TGGAAGTGCTTGATGAAAATTATTTACAATATCGTATTCGCAGCATCGAATACCTCACCAACAAATTAATTGAAGCTGGTGTTCCTGTAATGCAGCCTGCCGGCGGACATGCTGTGTATTTAGACGCCAAAGGTTTTCTGGATCATATTCCTGTGGATCAATATCCTGGTCAAGCTTTAGTTGGGGCTCTTTATCTCGAGGGTGGTATTCGGGGTGTTGAAATTGGCTCACTGATGTTTGGAAAATATGATGAACAAGGAAAATTAATTCCTGCTCAAATGGAGTTAGTACGTCTTGCCATTCCTAGAAGAGTGTATACACAAAGTCATATCGATTATGTTGCCGAAGTAATTATCGAAGTGTTCCAAAACAGAAAACAATTCAAAGGACTTTCGATTGTAGAAGAAGCTCCCCTACTTCGCCACTTCACCGTAAAAATGAAAACAATTAACTAACCTAATATTTGCAAAATGAACAAACCAATTAAAAGAAGCTGGGCCGAACCATACAAAATTAAAATGGTGGAGCTCATTAAAATGACTAGTCCTTCAGAAAGAAGAAAAGCCCTTAATGAAGCGGGTTTCAATACCTTTTTATTGAAATCGGAAGATGTATATATTGATTTATTAACTGATAGTGGCACATCAGCCATGAGCGATCGTCAGTGGGCTGGAATGATGTTAGGAGATGAAGCTTATGCAGGCAGTAGAAATTTTTATCATTTAGAAGAAGTAGTGAAAGATGTGTATGGTTACAAATATTTAATCCCTACTCATCAAGGTCGGGGTGCAGAAAATATTCTTTCAAAAATTTTAATTAAGAAAGGCGATATCATTCCTGGAAATATGTATTTCACAACAACTCGCTTACACCAAGAATTGGCAGGTGGAAAATTTGAAGATGTGATCATTGATGAAGCACATGATTCAGAAAGTGAATTTCCATTTAAAGGTAATATTGATTTAGAAAAATTAGATAAGCTGGTTAAAAAATATGGTGCAGAAAAGATTCCTTATGTGAGCATGGCTACCAGTGTAAATATGGCCGGTGGTCAACCAATAAGCATGCAAAATTTGAAGGAACTAAGAAAGTATACAAAGAAACATGGCATCCGTGTAATCCATGATATGACAAGGGTTGCGGAGAATGCCTTTTTTATTCAGCAAAGAGAAAAAGGCTACGCTGACAAAACCATCAAAGAGATCGTCAAAGAAATTTGTAGCTATACAGATGGCGCAACCATGAGCGCGAAAAAAGATGCGCTTGTAAATATTGGAGGCTTCTTAGCTGTGAACGATTGGGATGTATTTGAAGAAGCAAGAAATATGGTGGTGGTATATGAAGGACTTCACACTTACGGTGGATTAGCCGGCAGAGATATGGAAGCTATGGCAATAGGTATTGGTGAAAGTGTGGGCGATGATCATATTAAAGCACGAGTGGGACAAGTTATTTATCTGGGTGAAAAAATGATGGAGTATGGTGTGCCGATTATAAAACCAATAGGCGGACATGGCATTTTTGTTGATGCTAAAAAATTCTTACCCCATATTCCACAAGACTTTTATCCAGCACAAACACTTGCAGCTGAAGTTTATCTTGACTCTGGTGTAAGAACTATGGAAAGAGGCATTGTATCTGCAGGAAGAAATGCAAAAGGCGAAAACTATTGTCCTAAATTAGAATTAGTTCGCTTTACTATTCCACGTCGAGTATACACTCAAGCACATATGGATGTAATTGCAGAATCAACCGCGCGAGTTTTTGAAAGACGTGAAAAGATCAAGGGATTGAAAATGATTTATGAACCAAAATACTTAAGATTCTTTCAGGCAAGATTCGAAAGAATTAAATAAAAAAGTTCGGGGGTGGTTCTTTTACTATGCTTATGAGAGCCATCCCTGTTCCTTATACCATTTAATAGCATCGTTTAAACCCGATTGCAAATCGTATTGAGGGGCATACCCTAACAGATTTATATCCGTGCAATCAACAGCCCAATTTGGTGCTTCAAATTCTTTTAATCTTTCTCTATTCAAAATCGGCACTTTGCCGGAAATTTTCCCTACTAATTCTGCAAAAACTGCCACCGTGCGAACAACTGGTACTGGTAATACCAAAGCGAGCGTTTTCTTTTGTAAGATTGTTTTTATCGCTTGATTAAAAGCTTTCGAAGTATAGACCTGCTGATCAGATACCAGGAAATTTTTTCTAACTGAATCAGACTCCATAGCAATAAATATCGCTTCCACTAAATCACTGGCATGAACAAAACTTAGTAATTGCCCCGAGTTGCCGATATAAACTTCAAACCCCTTGTGTATAGAATTGATTAAGAAAAAAACATCTTTATCTTTTGGTCCGTATACTGCTGTTGGGTTTATAATTACAAATGGGAAGTTGGTCAATGTATATAAGAATTCTTCTGCTTTATGCTTGCTTCTCCCATAGGCAGTTAACGGTGCTTTTATATCAACTGCTTTTACAGGAGCTTCATTTTTTGCAGGGCCATAAGCAGCAAGGCTACTAATCAAAACAAACTTTTCAGGAACTTGATTATTTCGCTGTAATGCATGTATTAAACGAATAGTATTATCGCAATTAACCTGATCATAAGCTTCATTTTTATTTGCACGTGTAACCCCAGCATTATGAATTACATAATCGATGTTACCAAACCTTTCCACAAATTCCCTAATAGCATGATCAAGGGTTTGGTCATTTTTAAAATCAAATTCCAAAAAATGAATAGAAGGATCTGTTAACCATTGCTTATTACTCGTAGGTCTAACAGCAGCAACTGTTAGATAATTTTTTTTTAAAGCTGATTCCACGAGATAACTCCCGATAAATCCACTGGCACCGGTAATAAGCAATTTTTTTTTCACTTCCTTAATTATTAGGAATCCAAGCGTTTAATAAATGCCCTGCGTCTTTTGTGTTGAACTGCATCAAATCGCTCCCAAAAAGATTGAACCTTTTCGTTCAATTCAAGTTCAGGATTTGATTCAGCATACTCCATACCGTAATCGATATAGGTTTTATTGCACTCATACATTAAAAGCGCATTCACACCTTTACCTTGATATGCTTTATCAACTGCAACAAGGTATAGATCTGCAAATTTGTTTTTTCCTTTTTTCAATGCACCAAGCAAATGAAATAATCCAAATGGCAACAATGAACCCTTGGCTTTTTGAAGTGCTACTGACAATGAAGGCATTGTTACACCAAAAGCCACGAGCTTACCATTTTGATCAATGATCAATGGAACAAACTCTGTTTTGATGAAAGAAAAATATTGCTTGGTATAATATTCGATTTGTTTATCGGTTAAAGGAACTACTCCATACAAATGAGAATAGCAGGAATTAATCAATTCAAATATTTCTTTTGTATAGGGAAGAATTTCTTTTGGCTTTTTTGCTTGCACAACAGTCAGATTCAATCTCCGCTTCACAATCGAAGCCATTTTTTCAAAATCCGCAGGCATTTGCTGCGGAATCTTAATTTTGTATTCCACCCAATCTGCGTCTTTCACAAATCCTAGTTCAGCCAAAAATTTTGGGTAATAAGGATAATTATAAATGGCTGCAAGTGTTCCTAATTGATCAAACCCTTCCACTAACATGCCTTCGTGATCTAGGTCTGTAAAACCCATCGGTCCATGTATCGCATCCATTTGTTTTTCTTTCGCCCATTTTTCTACTTCAGCTAATAATGCTTTAGGTATTTCAATGTCTTCTTCAAAATCAATCCAACCAAAGCGCATGTACTTGTTCTTCCACTTTTCAATAAATGCATGATTCAAAATGGCAGCAACACGGCCTACTACTTTTCCATCTTTATAAGCCAGAAAATATTTTGCCTCACAATAATCGAACGCAGGATTCTTATCCTTACGCAAGGTACCCATTTCGTCGAAACTCAATGGTGGTACATAATACGGATGATCTTTATATAAACGATAAGGCAAATTGATAAAAGCTTTCAGCTCTTTGTTAGTTGTTACTTCCTTAACTATTATACTCATAGTGTGGGTTTATGCTTAAAGATAGATTTCTTTTATAAAAAAGAACAAAGTTCTGATCATTTTTCTACATGTTCTAAAACATGCAATTTATTAGCAACCAGTTCTAATTTGCTAATTACATAATCTAATTGTTCAGTAGAATGGGTAGCCATAATAGACATACGAATTAAAGATGAATCGCTACTCACAGCAGGAGATACTACAGGGTTCACAAAAATACCTTCTTCATACAATAATTGAGTGAATTTGAAAGTGAGTGAATTATCGCGAATATATATAGGAATGATAGGCGATTCTGATGCACCCATATCAAAACCTAAATCTTTTACAGCTTTTGTGATGTAAGCAGTATTTGCCCAAAGTTTTTCAAGACGCTCTGGCTCTGCTTGCATTATTTCTAAAGCTGCCATTGCAGCTGCAGCAGCGGATGGTGGCATGCTGGCACTGAAAATAATTGATCTGGCATGGTGCTTTAAATAGTCAATAATATCTTTATTAGAAGCAATAAAACCACCAACAGAAGCGAGTGATTTACTAAATGTACTCATGATAAGATCAACCTCATCAGTCAATCCAAAATGATCTGCCGTACCTCTTCCTAATTTTCCCAATACACCTAATGAGTGTGCATCATCCACCATTACAGTTGCCTGATATTGTTTTGCTAATCGAGTAATCTCTGGAAGATTACAGATATCACCTTCCATGCTAAATACGCCATCAATGACAATCATTTTAATGGTATCGATGGGAATAGTTTTCAATCGTTTTTCTAAATCTGCCATATCATTATGGGCAAACTTCAAGACCTTAGAAAATGAGAGGCGACTTCCTTCAATAATAGAGGCATGGTCTAACTCATCTAATATCAATACTCCATTTCTTCCTGTGATACTGGCTACAGTGCCTAAATTAGTTTGAAAACCAGTGGTAAATGTTAATGCGGCTTCTTTACCTAAATGCGCCGCTAATTTTTCTTCTAATTCAATATGCAACTTAGATGTTCCATTTAAAAACCTAGAACCAGAACAACTACTTCCATATCTTGTTAATGCATTTCTTGCCGCTTCTAATACCTTGGGGTGATTGGTTAAGCCCATATAGCTATTAGATCCAAACATCAGCAACTTTTTTCCTCCAATGATAACTTCAGTATCATGGTTCTCTTCAATGGAGCGAAAATAAGGATACAATCCAGAAGCCTTCAAGTCACGGGCAGCAGTAAAATTTGCTAATTTTTCGGATAAACTCTTTTGTATCATATTACTGTTTAATAATATTTATAACTTAATATAAAATTAACCTGCAAGAATGAAGATACATAACCATTTTGTGTATATCAACTTGTTCTCATTAAATACTAGTTTATTTTAATTTAAAATCAAAATATTTGGGTAAATATAAATATATAAGGATATTTTTGTCTTTTTTTATTTAGTATCATGCTTCCCGATAAACAAAAATTTATAGTTTTTATTGTGTTATGTATAGTATTCCTATCCTATAGCGGATTTCTATATTCTCATTTACCGGTTTCAAACCCAAATTTCAGCATTACAGAAGCAAAAGGCAAAACATTATGGCAAAAACATAATTGTACTGCTTGCCACCAAATATATGGACTTGGCGGCTATCTTGGACCTGATCTAACCAATGAATACTCTTTGAAAGGATCTGATTTTATACATATTTTCCTTCAAACAGGAAATACTACCATGCCTAACTACCATTTTAGCGAAACAGAAATCCAGGAATTAAATGCCTATTTAAAATCTGTTGACCTTTCTGGAAAATCAGATCCACGTAAATTTTCAATCAATACAAATGGAACTATCAATCAATAAGGCAAAGTTTACTCCTAAAGTATTTATTCTAGTTGCGTTAATTTTATTAGCTACCGGTATGTTATTTGGAATAATCGGTGGTTTACAATATATCCTTCCTGGTTTTTTGAAAGAAGCTTTATCATTTGAGAAAACGCGTCCCCTGCACGTTTCTTCCGTTTTATTTTGGATACTATTTGCTTCAATGGGTGCCGTACTTACTTATCTAAAAGAACATATTGGAAATAAATTGTATTCCAATTATTTGTCGCGTCTCCTATTCTTTTTATTTGTTGTTTCAATTTTCAGTATTTTAATTGCCTATTTCTTAGGCAAATTCGGTGGACGAGAATATTGGGAATTCCCTCCCATTCTTTCTTTACCAATCATTATAGGTTGGATAATTTTTCTTATCAATTTTGTATTTTCTCTAGGCAGTTTAAAAAAGCAACCGGTCTATATTTGGATGTGGCTTACTGGAATTATTTTTTTTCTATTTACTTTTTTAGAATCCTATCTATGGTTATTCCCCTATTTTAATAATCAGGTAGTGAATGACATGAATATTCAATGGAAATCTTATGGCAGTATGGTTGGCTCCTGGAATATGTTGATTTATGGGGCAAGTATGTATTTAATGACAAAAATTAGTAATGATAAATCATACGCTTATTCTACCAAAGCTTTTGTTTTATATTTTGCGGGACTATTTAATTTAATGTTTAACTGGGGGCATCATATTTATACATTGCCCACACAACCTTATGTACAATATATTAGTTACGCTGTTAGTATGACAGAGCTCTTGATATTGGGAAATATTATTTACGGATGGAAGGCCACACTTACCAAAGCTCAAAAATTTTTCCATCGAGATGCTTATCGTTTTTTAGTTGCAGCAGATGTTTGGATTTTCTTAAATCTTATGTTGGCAATCTGTATGTCTGTGCCAGCAATTAATCTGTATACACATGGCACTCATATTACCGTTGCTCATGCGATGGGAACTACAATAGGCATCAATACTATGTTATTACTTGCTGTTTGTTATGATATATTAAAAGACACCTGTATCAGTTTAGCCCCCTATCAGAAAATGATGAGATTCGGGTTCTGGTTAGCAAACAGTTCCTTATTGGCATTCTGGATTGCTTTAATTGGAGCAGGTATTCTCAAAGTAAAATGGCAAATGAATTCAGAACAAATTGCATTTAGTTTAATGATGCAAAACTTATCTCCTTTCTTTCTAGTTTTTACGATTTCGGGGGTACTATTACTGGTAGGAATTTTATTATCCATTTATCCTCTTTTCAAGAATCATTTGGCATGTTTCTTTTCAGAAAAATAATTTTATTTTTTTCTAACAGCTACCGCAATTTTAGAATCAGCAGTACCATAATATAAAAACCATTTTTCCTGGTAGTAAGCAAGACCTTCAAGGAAGCATACATTATTTACTTGTCCAGTTAATTCATAGGTCTTATCTGGCTTCATAAAATAATGATCTAATCTTTTTATCACTTGGGTGGGATCATTTTTATCTAATAATACTTGTCCTGCAGTATATGTACCATCAGGCAAACTAGTGTCTCCAATATTTTTAAGTGACCGAGAATTATAAATAAGCAAAATACCTTTATTAGTCAACATTGCTGGTGGGCCTGATTCTACTAAATCAGCATCAAACATTTTATCTCTTGTTGGAACAACAATTTTCAAAAGAGGCATATTTAAAGCCTGTCCTTTTAATGGAATCGGCGCTTTTTCATTAGTCTTCATTTCAATAGGTTCCCAATTAATTAAATCGGTTGATGTGGCTGCCCAAATATTTTGATCGCCCCAATACATCCAATATTTGCCATTCAATTTTGCAGCAATAATTTTTCCTCGTTCATATTTTGATACGATAGCACCTGACTTTGACCATAGATTTAAATACTTACCGTTGAATGCTTTTGCAAATACTGATCCGCCTTTTTTCCAATGATGTAAGTCTGAAGAAGTAGCAACTAATAATCTTGCAAGGTTGCCATCATAGGCAGTGTATGTCATGTAATAGATTCCCTGATCATCTTCCACAATTCTTGGATCCTCTGCACCACCCTGCCATTCGTATTTTTTCACTGAATCGTTATCAGGATAAAAAACAGGTGAACTTAATTTAGTAAAATGTAAACCGTCAATACTTGTAGCTAAGCCAATTCTTGAAGTGCCACCCGGTAATCCAATTTTATCCTGGGCACGATACAACATGAAAATACTATCATTCTTAACAACTATGGCAGGATTAAAAACGTCTTTTGCTTCCCAAGCAATACTTTTTTTTGATATAGGATCTATAAATTCATTTGTTCCAGGAACAAGTACCGGATTAGAGGAATCGACTTTTACAAAATTAAGTAAAGCCCAATTGGAACTACTATCATTTAAGGTCTGCTCTTTTGGTCCATTTGTGCATGCAGAAAAAACAATCGTAATACTAATAAAAATTAGAAATCCAGATTTACAATTCATTAATTTTATTTTTTGTTTACAGCATAAGCAATCCCACCTGTAACATGTTGGATAAATAAAGGATCCGAATAAGATTCGTCAGTATGTCCGAACTCGGTATAGAATGCTCTACCACCATCAAAATCATGCCACCAAGCCATTGGATGAAAGTCACCATTTTCTCCGCCGGTATAGGATTTTTCATCTATCGTAATTAACACATGCAGATTAGGCTGAATGCTTTTAAAATTATACCATTCATCAAAACGTTTCCATTCTTTAGGTAGATGCATTGTGGAAACATGTGTTGGGTCAATAATATGCAATACTGCATCTTGTTGCTTTGGATGACTTTTAAAATAGGCTCCAACCAATTGATTATACCATGCCCAATCATACTCTGTATCAGTAGCAGCATGAATACCAACATAACCTCCACCCTTTTGGATATACTGCTCAAAGGCCACCTGCTGTTCATCGTTTAACACATTTCCTGTAGTACTAAGAAATACCACGGCAGCATATTTACTTAATTGTTTCTCGTTAAAAAAATTAGCATCTGTAGTAGTGTCTACAAACATATTATTATCCCGACCAATCTTTTGTATTGCTGCAATACCTGCAGGAATAGAAGCATGATGAAATCCAAGTGTTTTGCTGAAAACTAAAATATGAGTAGTCTTTTTATTTGGAATAAAGGCAGATAATAAAACTGTTACAAATAAACAAGTGATAAGAATGATATACTTTTTCATAATTATATTATTATAATTTTTTAATTGATACTTGCCCTTCTTTCCATTACTTCACGCCATGTAGTTAATATTATCCCTTCTCGTATGATTGCTGCTTTAAATTCAGGATCCATCATTGCTAACATATCACCCCTGCGTAAGGGGCCTGATCCAGAAATAAATGGAAACACTTCAGTAGTAGCGGTACAATGCATGATCATCATTGTCAAGCCTGGTTTAATAGTATGTATCCCTTCGATATATTTTTTTGATTTATACTCTTGAATTTCTTGATCATCAGATTGTAAATCTTTAGGAATTTCCCAATTATAACTTTCATTATGTAAATCATCTAATACAGGAAGTTTTGCATCCCAAAGCATTTTACCTAACATTCGAATCTGCGCCATTTGCGCTTCTGGCATGTGATTGGTTAATTTAATTAAAGAGGCATGGCCTGCAGGAAGCATTACAGGAATATGGTTTTCAATTCCTACTTTAATATATCGTTTTAGAAATTCAGGAGTTGCAAAAAGTGTTCCCATATGACTATCCAAGTGTGTAGGTTCTAAACCCATGGTTCTTGCTCTATCTAATTGAGCCAGAATTTCCTTTTCAACTTCATCAGCACTACTGTGTTTTACCACATCTTCAACACTTGACCATAAATCACCTTCTTTATCTACTAAACCAGGAGTACTAGATTTTCCTGATAATGGCCCCCATCTATACCCACTCCATTCAGAAGTTAAAGTAAGATGCAAACCCACATCAAGTTTAGGATGTTTTTTATAATAATGTACAAATGCAGGCACCCATGAACAAGGCATCATTACACTACAAGATGTGGCAACACCTTCAGTCATGGCATTTATAGCGCCTTCATTTGAATCAAATGACATACCAACATCATCTACATGCAAAATAACCACCTTTGAGCCTTTGGGATATCCTAATTTTTCTGCATAGGTACTATCCATTGATTGGGCAATCGAAACATTGCATAAAAATAAAGGCAAAAGAAAAATAAATGTTTTTCTAGCAAGCATGTCTTTGTTTTAATTAAATTGGCAATCCATTTGGAAATGAAGGATTAAATGTAAACCTTTTAATTCCAAAATAAATCTAATAAAACTAAAGTTAAATACGAACAATCTTATGAAAGCAAAAAACAGTACTTTACTTGCAGCAATGATGTTTCTCGAATATTTTATATGGGGAGCATGGTATGTTACGATGGGAACTTACATGACAGAACATTTACATGCATCCGGTGTAGAGATAGGTGCAGCGTATAGTGCCTTAGCAATTGCTACCATGATTTCTCCCTTTTTTGTTGGATTAGTTGCCGATAAATTTTTTGCAGCTCAAAAAATTATGGGTGTACTTCATTTAATTGGAGCTGTACTACTTTTTCTTGCTACTAAGATTGATAATAGCACCAGTTTTTATTGGACCATCCTTGTATATGCTTTATTGTATATGCCAACTATTGCATTGAGCAATAGCATTGCATTCTCTCAGATGACCGATCCCGGAAAACAATTCCCCTGGATCAGAGTCTTCGGTACACTTGGTTGGATTGTTGCAGGTGTAATAATTGGTCAATTAAATATTGAAAAAACTGCCACTACCTTTTATTTAGCAGCAGGCATTTCTTTGGTCTTAGGATTACTCAGCTTTATACTTCCCAACACACCACCTAAAGCAGCAACAAGCGATGCTTCAAGTGCTTTTGGCACTGAAGCATTTGTATTATTCAAAGAACGTCCTTACTTGGTTTTCTTCATCGCTGCAATTTTAGTATGTATTCCTTTGAGTTTTTATTATGGTTTTGCCAATCCATTTTTAAATGAAGTGAAATTAGAAAATGCTGCAAGTAAGATGACCCTGGGTCAGGTTTCAGAAGCTGCATTCATTTTAGCTATCCCATTTTTATTTAACAGAATTGGTGTAAAGAAAATGTTGTTGATGGGCATGACCGCCTGGATTCTACGTTATATATTTTTCGCATATGGCAATGCAGGTAATAATGCATGGATGCTATATGCTGGTATCATTCTTCATGGTATCTGTTATGATTTTTTCTTTGTTACAGGATACATGTATACTGAGAAAAAAGCTGGTGATAAAATCAAAAATGCCGCACAAGGTTTATTTACTTTTGCCACTTATGGAGTAGGTATGTTCATCGGAACCTGGTTCTCCGGATTCACCGTAGATAGATATAAAGTAGGTGAATTACATAACTGGCAAAATATCTGGTTTGTTCCTGCATATATTGCATTGGGTGTCCTAATTTTATTCATGCTTTTCTTTAAAGAGAAAAAAAGCTTGCAAACAAATTAAATCAATTTTTAGCTTTTGTACTTTTGTACTTTTGATTTTTTAATTTTGAATTTTTAACTACCAAAAAAATAAATATGCAAAACATAGCCATGCTCGGTTCTGGATTTATCGGAAGATTTTATGCTGATGCTTTACAAGGTTATCGATCAAAAGATAATGTAGTAAGTATTTATTCTCGTCGCGAAGAAAGCGCCAAAAAGTTTGCAGAAGACTATCAGTGTAAACATTGGACAACTAATATGGAAGAAGCGATTGCCAATCCAGATGTAAGTATCGTATGTATTGCTTTACCTAATAATTTACACGAAGAAGCAGTAATGCTTTGCTGTAAGCACAAGAAAGCTGTAATGACAACAAAACCACTGGGCAGAAATGCAGAAGAGGCAAAGAGAATGTTATTAGCTGTTGAAGAAGCTGGCATATTTAATGGCTACTTAGAAGACCTTGTATATACTCCAAAATTCCTAAAAGCAGAAGCAAGTGTTCGGGAAGGTGCATTGGGTAGAATACTTTGGGCAAAGTCTAGAGAAACCCACCCTGGTCCGCATAGCGAATGGTTCTGGGATATAGAACAAGCTGGTGGTGGATGTATTCTGGACCTAGGTTGTCATTGTGTTGAAATTTCAAGAAGCTATATTGGAAAAGATATCAAGCCCATTGAAGTAATGTGTTGGGCAGATACACAGGTAAAACCTATTGATGCAGAAGATCATGCCATTGGTTTAGTTAAATATGAGAATGGTGCTATTGGTCAGTTTGAAGTTAGCTGGACATTCCGTGGTGGATTGGATCTTCGCGATGAAGTGATGGGATCAGAAGGCACCATCTGGATCAATAGTTTCTTACGCACCGGATTCGAAATGTTCACTACTGGAAAAGGTGGAGATTATATTGCAGAAAAAGCTGAAAGCAATACAGGTTGGTTATTTCCTGTGGGAGATGAATTAAATGAATTAGGATATAACCATATGTTTATGGATATGTTCAATGCCATTGAAAAAGGAGGGGCTCCTAAAGAAACATTTTATGATGGCTATGTGGTGAACGCCGTTTTGGATGCAGCTTATAAATCAGCAAAAACAAAACTTTGGGAACCTGTACAGTTAGATATATGGAGAGGCAAATCTGGTTTATCGAAAGAAAGTCATTTAACAGAACATGATGCCGATCATTGGTTGATAAAAGAAGAAATGACACATTTTGGTGCAAAGAAATTGATCCTGAAACATAAAACCACTGGAAAAATTACTGAGCAACTTATTTAATATTAAAAATAAAAAAACATAATTATGTTATCACAAGACCTGTTTGTTCACCATGTTTATTTTTGGTTAGAGAACCCAGAAAACGAAACTGATCGTGATGCTTTGTTAGATGGTTTAAAAAAACTTACTGCTGTACCAACCATTCAACAATTCCATATTGGAGTTCCTGCAGATACGAATCGAGATGTGATCGACAGCTCATACGGTTGCTCATGGCTAGCGCTTTTTGCAAATCCCAACGATCAAGCATCTTATCAAACAGATCCTATTCATCTGCATTTCATAGATACTTGTAAGCATTTATGGAAAAAAGTAACTGTGTACGATTCTATTGAAGCTTAAACAACTTTATTTTCTAACAAAAAGCGAAGGAACTATTTGATTAACCTTCGCTTTTTGTTAGAAACCTCCCCGCCCATCGCTAAACCGCTTGGGCTGCCCCTCCTATTCGCAAGCGAACAGGAGGGGTACTTATTTTTTATATTAACTTACAAGTTCTCACTTCTCACTTCTCACCTCTCACCTCTCACCTCTCACCTCTCACATCTCACCTCTCACCTCTCACCTCTCACCTCTCACCTCTCACCTCTCACCTCTCACCTCTCACCTCTCACTTCTCACTTTTTATTT
>CAIYLW010000079.1 GCA_903927185.1 uncultured Bacteroidota bacterium | reverse complement strand
TCTCAGGCTCATTAGTTTTTTCAGTGAAAGTTTTGGAAGTAATTCCATCGAGACGACCAATCAAGTTAATCACCAACACATCATTTATCGCTTCACTGTTAATTTCTAACATGTTTAAAATTCCTATTTTTAATTAATTTTTTTTATCACTTAATGTAAATATACATTAAAAAAATAATTAAAGAAAATATACCTAAGCCTACTATCTGATTATGGCTTTACTGAATAAAAAATATGTTACATTTAGAGCAAGAACTTATATGGCTCATTAAAAAATGATTAAAACTCTCCTTCTGACGCTAGCACTAATTCTCCCTATCCAATCTGAAGCAACAACGCATACAGACAATCAATCACCATCGACCAGCAAACTATCCTCAGTCGACGATCTGAAAGACAAACACATTGGGGTTCTAATGGGTTCTGCGCATGAAAGTTATGCCACAAAAACCTACCCTCAAGCCACAATATTACAATACAAGTCACCAGCAGATGTCATCCTCGCAGTGAAGGCGGGCAAAGTTGATGCAGCCCTTTACGACGCAGAACCATTACGGGAAATTTTTAGACAAGATAGCTCATTGGGACTGCTTGGAGATTCTCTATTTTCTTTCGATGTTGGCGTTGGGTTTAATAAAAAAAATAGTGCACTTAAAGATAGATTTAATACGTTCTTAGCAAAAGTTAAATCTGATGGCACATATAAAGATATGGTCAATCGTTGGATGATTAGAGGCGAGACCAACATACCTGAAATAAAATCAGACAATGTGAGCGGTGTTCTTGTTGTTGGTGTTAGTGATGCAGGCCTCCCCTTCGCTATTGTAAAAGACAATCAATTGGTTGGTTTTGATATTGAACTCGTTAAACGATTTGCAGCATCTGAAGGGAAGGAAATTAAATTCTCAAATATGGATTTTGGAAGCTTGATCTCAGCTGTCTCAAGTGGGAAAGCTGACATGATTGCCAGTTCCATTTATGTTACTGAAGAAAGAAAAAAACAAATAGATTTTTCCGATGCTTATTACCAAATGGGTACTCGGGTTTTTGCATTAAAAAGCAATATAGCTACGGTCAACTCTGAAGAAAAAAAAGTAACTCCTGCAATATCTAATAAACTTATAAATTCATCTGAGGATATCAAAAATAAAAAAATAGGAGTGTTACTAGGCTCAACCCATGATGTATATGCGCACAAACACTTCCCAGATGCGGAAATTATGCAATACAAATCCCTTTCAGGCGTGCTTCTAGCTGTTAAATTGGAAAAAGTTGATGTAGCTATATTTGCTAAAGAGTTATTAATTGAAATGCTTCACCAAGATACATCCCTTGGATTGATTGGAAACACTTTCGAACCTCTTCCAGTGGGTTATGCTTTTAATAAAAAGAATACAGAACTCCGAGATCAATACAATAAATTTTTTGCGGGCCTTAAAGAAAATGGTACCTATAATGAAATGGTTGACCGCTGGATAAAAAAAGGTGAATTTAAAATGCCTTTGATTAACACACCCAACAAAAATGGTGTATTGGTTGTAGGTCATGTTAGCGACGCCGGGCTTCCATTTGCATCTATAAAAGATAACCAATTAATCGGTTTTAATATAGAACTTACAAAAAGATTTGCGGCATATCTTGGCAAAGAGGTTCGATTTGACGATATGGAATTTGGAAGTCTTATTCCAGCCCTTGCAGCTGGAAAAGTAGACATGCTTGGCATGACTCTAAACATAACGGAAGAACGGAAGACAAAAGTTGATTTTGGTGATCAATTTTATGAAATAAACATGCAATTCTTTGGACTAAAAAAGAATATTGCAGCATACAGTCTTGAAAAAAAGAATGTTTTAAAAGTTCCCACATTTTGGAGCGGTGTTGTGAATAGCTTCCAAAGCAACATCATAGATGAAAAGCGTTATTTGCTTTTATGGGAGGGCTTCAAAACCACAGTGATCATTTCAATTCTAGCCACGTTATTTGGCACTCTGTTAGGCAGCATCATATGTTTCTTAAGAATGTCAAAGAATAACTTACTCAACATCCCAGCAAAGATTTACATTAGCATTTTGCGCGGGACGCCTGTCCTGGTGATATTGATGATCATCTTTTACGTAGTGTTTGGCTCAGTGAATATTAATCCGATTATCGTCGCCACTATTGCATTTGGGATGAATTTTGGGGCATATGCCGCTGAAATTTTCCGCAGTGGCATCGATGGTATAGATAAGGGCCAAATGGAAGCTGGGATTTCGATGGGCTTCAATAAATTAAAAACCTTTATTTATATTATCCTTCCTCAAACCGTAAGAAGGATTCTGCCAATCTATAAAGGCGAATTTATTTCTCTTGTTAAGATGACTTCTATCGTAGGGTATATCGCGGTTCAGGACCTTACTAAGGCCAGTGACATCATCAGAAGTCGTACATTTGATGCTTTCTTCCCACTAATCATGATTGCGATTTTATATTTCTTGATTTCATGGGTGCTCATGCAAGTTATAGACTATCTTGAAAAAATTACCGACCCAAAATATAAGCGTGAATTGAGATCTAAATCATGATAAAAGTTGAACACCTCTCGAAAAAATACGGCGACTTGGTCGTATTAAAAGACATCAGCACTGAGATCAAAAAAGGCGAAGTGGTCTCTATTATCGGAC
>CAIYLW010000078.1 GCA_903927185.1 uncultured Bacteroidota bacterium | reverse complement strand
ACGACGTCTAACAGACGGCTTGATAAAAGCTTGACGCTCTCTTAATTGTAATAAAGCCTTAGATTTTTCGAATTTCTTCTTATACTTCTTAAGTGCTTTGTCGATGTTTTCGCAGTCTTTTGAATCAATAATTAACATATAAATATACCTCCTCAGGTGTTTTTAGGAGCGCAAAGATACGTTTTGGATTCTATTTTCCAAATCAAAATAAAAACTCTTTTAATTTTATTCTCCCCATTCAATTTGCCTATTAACTTGCAGCTATGTTTACAGGAATCGTAGAAAACACAGGAAAGATCATTTCCATCGAGAAAAAAGGCTCAAATACTAGTTTTTGGATCGAATCTCCCCTATCGGGAGAGTTAAAAGTTGATCAAAGCTTAAGTCACGACGGTGTTTGCCTGACAGTTGAAGCCCTTAATAGCAATCAACATCGGGTTACTGCTATTGAAGAAACTCTTAAAAAAACAAATCTGGCTGATTGGTCAGTTGGTAAGCAAGTGAATTTAGAAAGATGTATGATTATGAATGGTCGTTTAGACGGACATATCGTTCAAGGACATGTAGATGCAACTGCCAAATGCATAGAATATAAAGCTCTGGAAGGTAGTTGGGAGTATCGTTTTGAATTCTCTGATGGATTCTCTCATTTAGTGATTGAAAAAGGCAGTATTGCAGTTAATGGCACAAGTCTCACTTGCTTCAATGTAGATAAGAATAAATTTAGCATCGCTGTGATTCCTTATACTTACGATCACACAAGTATCCATCAAGTAGCTATTGGATCTACCGTGAATATAGAATTTGATATTTTAGGCAAATATGTTCAGCGCTGGATGAAACTGAAAGACTAAATAGTTTTCCCTTTTAAAGCCCCACTAACAGCTGCGTCCATGGCCCTTTCAGCAAATGGTCTGGATACTTCATTCAATTCTTCAATCTTCGTTTGAATCAGGTTTTTATCATCCATTGTCAACGCCATTTGTAAGGATTGCATGGCCGTGGCTGTATCTAATATTTCTTGTTGGGTTAATAGCAATTGATTTTTACCAATGAATTTTTCGGTAACATCTAAAATCTGCTCTGCCTCTGTTCTAGCTTCCACAAGTGCTCGAATTTGCATATCATCTTTCGCATGTGTGATGCTATCCATCAACATGATTTCAACTTCTTCATCCGTTAATCCGAATTGAGGTTTCACTTCAATACTTTGTTCAATTCCACTTCTCAATTCTTTTGCTTTCACTACCAAAATACCATCAGCATCAATTAAAAATTGCACTTCTACTTTTGGTAAGCCAGCAGGCATTCCAGGTATTCCTGTTAAATTAAATTCTGCGAGTTTTCGATTGTCTTTTACCAGATCTCTCTCCCCTTGAAAAACGGAAATACGCATGCTTCCTTGTCCGTCTTTATGCGTTGTATATTGTCTTCCAACACTCGTTGGAATTTTAGAATTTCTTGGGATCAATACATCCATTAAACCACCCATTGTTTCAATTCCCAAACTCAATGGAGTGATATCCAATAACAAAAAGTCTTTGTTATTTCCAGCTAAAATATCAGCTTGAATAGCAGCACCCAATGCCACCACTTCATCAGGGTTCACACGATCATTCACGGGCTTACCAAAGAAAGCACTAACAGCATTTTTCACCGCAGGAACACGTGTAGATCCTCCCACCATCACGATCGTAGAAATCGAGTCAGGACTCCGTTTTGCGTCAGTCAGTGCACGTCTACAACAATCAATTGTTTTATCAACCAAGGGTTGGATTAATAATTCGAATTGATTTTTTGTAATGCTTAAAACTTCACCATTCCAATCAGTTGAAAAACGTTCATGCGTACTCAAATGTTTTTTTGCTTCTTCTGCTTTTAATCGCAAACCCTGAGCTAATGTTTTATGTTCATGCAATTCTTCAATTGTAATTCCAACTTCGCTTAGCCAATGCTGCATGATGGTTCTATCTAAATCATCTCCTCCTAAATAAGTATCCCCATTTGTACTTAATACTTCAAAGATTCCATTACTGATATGAAGGATAGAAATATCAAAAGTTCCTCCGCCCAAATCATATACAGCGATAGTTGCTTCTTCCTCTTGATTCATTCCTAATCCATACGCTAAACTTGCTGCAGTGGGTTCATTCACAATTCTCATCACATCTAAACCTGCTAACTTTCCAGCATCACGGGTAGCCTGTCTTTGTGCATCATTAAAATATGCGGGAACTGTAATCACTGCTTTTGTTACAGGGGTTTTTAAAATATGTTCTGCTCTCTGTTTTAATTCTTTTAAAATAAAAGATGATAATTCGATGGGTGAAAAAAACTGATTGCCTACCTGTACTTTTACCAGACTTTCAGTATCATCATCGATTACTTTATAGGCAAAAAATTCTGCATTTTCTTTGATATCCTTATAACTTTTTCCCATTAATCGTTTAGCACTAAAAATGGTATTCTGAGGATCTAATTCTAAGAATGCTCTTGCTTGTTCACCAACTGTTGGGTTTCCAAATTCATCAAAATGCACAATGCTTGGAATCAGACTACTGGTATTAAATTCGCGTAGCGCTACCGGCTGCTTGGTTTCGGGATGTATAATGGCCACTAAACTATTCGTGGTACCTAAGTCAATTCCTACAATCATTTCTGCTTGCTGTAAACTTCCTGTTGCGATATTGATTGCAATTTTTGCCATATATAAAATGAGTTACGAAAAATATTTGAATTTCTAGGCAGCAAATGTAAAGTAATGCTGTTGCCCCTAGTTGCGATTTCAGGAATGAATCAATCTACCGCATAAATCAGTTTTCAATCACTTCTGTGCTTGTCCATTGATCATGTAAAGGTTTGCCCCAAAAAGCATTGAAAAAGAAGTCTATTACAATTAGTCTTAAAATACTACGACCCAAAATTTGCCATACACTCGGCCTACCTCCTTGTTGATTAACCACTTTAGAACCAGATACCCATTTACCAGGCGTTCTAGCCCAAATAATTTCAAAAAAGCTATAATACACCAGCAATACTCCAGCAATAAACCACCAGAAATTAATGGGCTTAAAATGCCAATTCACCACATAAAAATTCCAATATTTAAAAGTTGTAAAACTCAGGAAGAATACCAGAAATCCATCAATGAGAAAATTTAAAATACGTGTACCATCACCAACCTTTTTCATAGACCTTTTGTATTTGAGCAAAAATATCTGCTTTAGTTGATTAAAATTCAATAGTCAACCAAATGAAGTAATTACTTTTGCGCAAATAGTTTGGAAGATGCATTTAATTGAAGAATTACAATGGAGGGGTATGATTCAGGATATCATGCCGGGTACAAAAGAGTTATTAGAAAAAGAAATGGTATCTGGATATATTGGTTTCGACCCTACTTCAGATAGTTTACATATTGGAAGTTTAGTTCCTATTTTATTGTTGGTGCACCTACAACGTGCCGGACATAAGCCCTTTGCATTAGTAGGTGGAGCAACCGGAATGGTTGGCGACCCGAGTGGTAAAAGTGAAGAGCGAAATCTATTAAGTGAAGAAACCCTACTATTCAATCAGGAAGGGGTTCGTAAACAATTGTCAAAATTCCTCGACTTTAATACTAAACAACCCAACTCAGCTGAATTAGTAAACAATTACGATTGGTTTAAAGATTTCAGTTTCTTGAATTTTATTCGTGATGTGGGTAAGCATATTACAGTGAATTATATGATGGCGAAGGATAGTGTAAAGAAAAGACTGGAGGGCGAAACCGGAATGAGTTTTACTGAATTCACTTATCAATTGGTTCAGGGTTACGATTTTTACTGGCTATTTCAGAACCGTAACTGCAAATTGCAAATGGGCGGGAGTGATCAGTGGGGTAATATCGTAACGGGCACAGAATTAATCCGCAGAAAAACTGGAGGTGAAGCATTTGCTTTTACTTGTCCACTCATTACAAAGGCAGATGGCGGTAAATTTGGAAAGACAGAAAAAGGAAATGTGTGGTTAGATGCTAAGAAAACATCCCCTTATCAGTTTTATCAATTCTGGTTAAATGCAAGTGATGAAGACGCAAAGAAATGGATTAAAATATTTACACTTTTGCCAATAGAAGAGATTGATGCATTATTATTAAAACAAGAAGCTGCGCCGCACGAAAGAGCGCTTCAAAAAAAGTTAGCAGAAGAACTAACTTGTTTTGTACATAGTAAAGATGACTTTGAGTTTGCTGTAAAAGCATCCGAAATACTTTTTGGAAATGCAACTACTGAAATATTACAAAGCTTAAGTGAAGAGCAATTATTACAAGTAATGGAAGGTGTACCAAGTATCGAAGTTGCAAGAAGTGCTATTGATGCAGGATATGACATCGTATCATTCTTAGCCGACACTCAAATTTTTCCAAGCAAGGGAGAAGCTCGAAAGTTATGGCAGGCCGGGGGTTTGAGCATAAATAAAACAAAAATTACAACTGATAAAACATTGATAGATACCAGTGATTTATTAAAGGGAAAATATATTCTGGTACAAAAGGGGAAGAAAAATTATTATTTAGTAATTGTTTCTTAATCAACCACCCCAGCTGGATGCCGAGTCCGGCATCAGCATCCCCTCCTATTCGCAAGCGAACAGGAGGGGTATTTTTTTTATACACTGCAAGCTATTCCTTCACTTTTTACTTTTTACTTTTTACTTTTTACTTTATTTTCTTGATCTCATTCCACATGGCATCAGCTACAAATTGCTGACCCGTTGGGTTAAGGTGTACTCTATCAGAAGTTAAAATTCCTCTCTCCTTATTCTCATGATTATTTTTCAGATTATACTCCATTAAACCTGCTCTTAGATCAACCAATTGAAGAGAATTGTCTGATGCATATTTTCTAATCCAATTACAATACAAATTCAAATCTCCGTCTTGCTGGTTAGAGTTATCAGTTCTTTCACCAATTGCGGCAGGAGTTGCTACAATAATTTTAGCCCCAGTAGCTTTTATTTTATTTACAACAGCATCATAAAATTTTCCGAACTTATCATAATCCGTACCTGTTCCACCATTCATTTTATGCCAAACATCATTTACACCAATATATATCACAACGATGTCAGGGTTCTTTTCAAGAACATCTTTTTCTAAACGCAAATAAAGGTCATATACTTTATTACCACTAATACCAGCACCAATCAATTCATAATTGTTTGATAGTCCCTCTTTCTGGATGATAGTATCAATTAATCTGATATATCCTCCTGGGTTTACTCCGGCTTCTGTAATACTATCACCAAAAAAGACCACTTTTTTCTTTTTATCGTATTTGTACGACATCAGTATCATCGAACATACAAAAAGGGCTAATAAAATCAGTTTGTTCGTCATGGCAGTTGTTTAATCATTTAGGTTTTGAATATTAAATATAAATGTTAAAAGTAACTGTCAAATCAGTTTTATGCATTTTAGTGTAAAAAAAGTGACTGATTATTTTCTAATTTTATATAATAAGAAGGGATTTTGCTAAGAAATCTTTTAAAAAATTTGGAACAATTGGGGTACACCCCTATTTTTGCAACCCATTCGAATAGAATGTATAGGATTGCCTGATAGTATAATGGCAGTACGACTGTTTTTGGTACAGTTTGTCTTGGTTCGAATCCAGGTCGGGCAACTTAAAAAAAAACCGCTGAAATTTCAGCGGTTTTTTTATCCCTAATTATTCGATATTAATTAACAAGTAATTGTATACATGTATTTAAACTATTTTTCCATTCTTTTAATTCAATCCCATAATCTTTCACCAATTTAGAACAATCCATGACAGAATAACTAGGCCGTTTTGCGGGTGTTGGATAAGCACTGGAAGGGATTGGATGTACAATACAATTCTTACCCCCCTCTTTTGCAATGGCAGTTGCAAAATCAAACCAGGAGATCACACCAGCATTACTATAATGATAAATACCGTAATGGGCATGCCCCAATTCTATGGACTCAATTATTTTAATAATTGTTAATGCAAGATTCGCCGCATATGTGGGCGAACCGATTTGATCACTAACCACATTCAATTCTGGGCGATCATTCATTAAGCGCAACATTGTTTTCACAAAATTATTTCCATGCACACTATATACCCAAGAAGTGCGTATCACAATAGTCTCTGCACAATTTGATAAAGCCAATTGCTCTCCCATCCATTTACTATAGCCATAATAATTGATCGGACTTGTTTTAGTTTCGGGAGTATAAGGAGAAACGCCATTCCCATCAAATACGTAATCGGTTGAAATAGTTATCAGTTTCGCATGAATCTTTGCGCAATATTGAGCAATTAAGCCCACTGACTCTGCATTAATTTTATATGCCAACTCATTTTCTTGTTCTGCTTTATCAACAGCAGTATAAGCTGCACAATTAATAAAGTAATCAGGATGATTTTTTTCAAAAAAAGGGGCAATGGTCTCAGGTTTGGACAGATCTAATTCTTCCCTTCCTGTAAATAAAAAATCAAAACTTTCTTTTAGCTGATCTGCTATTTGTAAAATTTCCCAACCTAGCTGTCCATTTTTACCAGATAAAACAATTAATGGCTTTGACATAAATAATTTAAATAAATAGAAAAGGGCTGATACGGTTTTCCGATTCTGCCCTTTTCTGTTTTGAAATATTGATTTTAAATTAATGACTCACAAACTCTTTAGGAAGCTTTGACCATTCTTCTTTTGGAAGAGATTTAAAATAATCATACGTTTTTTTCAAAC
The DNA here is from genome assembly GCA_903927185.1 of uncultured Bacteroidota bacterium. Lineage (GTDB taxonomy): Bacteria > Bacteroidota > Bacteroidia > Chitinophagales > Chitinophagaceae > Sediminibacterium. Next base: position 52,897 of record CAIYLW010000078.1, on the reverse strand, counting down.
CCTCTGCCCTATCCACTTTTGGCTCCCAACCCAATAACGTTTTTGCCTTGGTAATATCTGGCTTACGTTGCTTAGGATCATCGACCGGCAGATCCTTATAAATAATTTTAACAGAAGAACCGGTCAATTTTAAGACCTCTTCCGCAAAATCTTTCAAAGAAATTTCATTTGGGTTGCCAATATTCACTGGCATGGTATAGTCGCTCATTAATAAACGATAAATCCCCTCTACTAAATCGTCGACATAACAGAAAGAACGCGTTTGACTTCCATCACCGAAAACTGTAAGATCTTCACCTCTTAATGCTTGACCGATAAAAGCAGGTAATGCTCTTCCATCATTTAGCCTCATTCTAGGACCATAAGTATTAAAGATTCTGATGATTCTTGTTTCTACCCCATGGAAAGTATAATATGCCCTAGTAATAGATTCCATAAAACGTTTAGACTCATCATAAACGCCTCTTGGACCAACTGGATTTACATTACCCCAATACTCTTCGGTTTGAGGATGCACCATGGGATCACCATATACTTCACTGGTAGATGCCACAAGCATACGAGCACCTTTTGCTTTTGCAAGTCCCAGGCAATTGTGTGTACCTAATGCGCCTACTTTTAAAGTTTGAATAGGAATCTTCAGATAATCAATCGGGCTAGCAGGTGAAGCAAAATGGAGGATATAGTCAAGAGCTCCAGGGACATGAATATATTTCGACACATCATGATGATAAAATTCGAAATCTTCTAATTTAAACAAGTGCTCAATATTTCTAAGATCACCAGTAATTAAATTATCCATGGCAATTACATGATACCCTTCTTTAATAAAACGATCACAAAGATGTGAACCTAAGAAGCCTGCTGCTCCTGTAATCAATATTCTTTTCTTAGACATGTTAGATTTTTTTTAAAGTCTACCCACACTTTCATAATGATAACCCAAATCTCTGATTTGATTCACATCAAATAAATTACGGCCATCAAATATTACTTTTTTCTTAAGCTTTGATTCAATGATCTCAAAATCAGGCGTTCTAAATTCGCTCCACTCAGTTGCAATGATCAATGCGTCTGCACCAGCAAGTGTGCTATACTGATCCGCAGCATAGTTTACTTTATGTCCGAGTAAAGCCTGAACATTTGGAATAGCTTCAGGATCATAGGCTGTTACTGTTGCACCCGCTTTAATTAAAGCATCAATAATATACAAAGCCGGAGCTTCCCGAATATCATCTGTATTTGGTTTGAAGGCCAATCCCCAAAGAGCAAAATGCTTGCCTTTTAAATCGTTATTAAAGTACTTATTGATTTTAGGAATCAGGTGTAGTTTTTGTAATTCGTTTACTTCTTCAACTGCCTTTAATATTTGAAAATTATAACCAACTTCTTCAGAAGACATGATCAATGCCTGTACATCTTTAGGGAAACAACTTCCTCCATATCCAATTCCAGGGAATAAAAAACGACGACCAATACGATCATCACTACCAATTCCTCTACGAACCATATCTACGTCTGCACCTACTTTTTCGCAAAGCTGTGCTACTTCATTCATAAAAGAAATTTTAGTAGCAAGGAATGAATTGGCTGCATACTTTGTAAGTTCAGCAGATTTTTCATCCATATAAATTACCGGATTACCCTGACGCACAAATGGAGCATACAATTCGCCCATTACTTTTCTTGCACGTTCAGATTTTGTGCCAATAACCACTCTATCCGGTTTCATAAAATCGTCTACGGCAACTCCTTCTCTTAAGAATTCAGGATTACTTACAATATCAAATTCACCTTTATAATTCGCAGCAACTGCTGCATGAACTTTTGCAGCTGTGCCAACAGGAACCGTACTTTTATCTACGATTACAGTATAATCTTTTAAAATCTTTCCTAAGTCGCTCGCCACTCCTAAAATATATTTCAAATCAGCAGAGCCATCTGCACCAGGAGGAGTAGGCAAAGCAAGAAAAACAATTTCTGCATCTTTAATTCCTTCTTCTAAATTAGTCGTAAACTTTAAACGCCCTTCCCGGGTATTACGCAGGAATATTTTTTCTAAGCCAGGCTCATAAATAGTGATCTCTCCATTGGTTAATTTTGTTACTTTTTTTATATCAATATCAACACAGGTTACTTTATTTCCTGTCTCTGCAAAACAGGTTCCTGTTACCAGTCCTACATATCCTGTACCGATTACTGCAATTTTCATATTTAATTATGTATAAAATTTAAAATACTATTGCTAATATAACTTAGCTGTTCCGTGTCTAATTCTGTGTGCATAGGCAAAGAAATCACTCTTTCTGTAAGCCAATCTGTTACTTTCAAATCTAATTCAGGCAATTTAAATGCGCTGAACATTTTTTGTTTGTGTCCTGGTACCGGATAATAGATCATAGAAGGAATTTTCTTCTCAGCTAAGTATGCATTCAAAGCATCTCGATCAACGCCCTTCAATTGTAAAGTATATTGATGATAGACATGCGAACTATAATCTGCTACAAATGGAGTAGTAATCTTTTCATTATCTGCAAATGCAACATCGTAAAATGCAGCAGCCGACTGACGCGCTTTAGTATAATGATCTAACTCTTTTAATTTAACATTTAAAATAGCAGCCTGAATAGAATCTAACCTTGAATTACATCCTACCATCTCATGATAATAGCGTGTTTGTTGTCCATGATTCGCTATCATTTTCATTTTATGAGCTAGCTCTGCATCATTCGTAAAAATGGCTCCCCCATCACCAAAAGCACCCAGATTTTTACTAGGATAAAATGAGGTAGCTCCAACTGTTCCAATTGAACCCGTTTTTTGGGTAGTTCCGTCAGCAAAACGATAATCACAACCAATTGCTTGTGCATTGTCTTCAATCACGAATAATCCAAACTCTTTCGCTATAGCCATGATCTCTTCCATTGGCGCAGCATGTCCGTATAAATGTACCGGCACAATAGCTTTTGTTTTGGGTGTAATTGCTTTGCGTACTGAAACGGGATCTAAACAAAATGTATAGGGATCTACTTCAACAAATACGGGCGTTAATTTTAATAAAGCCACCACTTCAGTTGTAGCGATATAGGTAAATGAAGGAGTGATTACTTCATCCCCGGGTTGCAAGTCTAACGCCATCATCGCAATCTGCAGAGCGTCTGTTCCGTTTGCACAGGGAATCGTAAATCCTGAACCCTGGTAATTGTTTAAACTCGCTGTAAACTCTTGAACTGCTTTTCCATTAATATAGGAAGCTGAGTCCAAAACCTCATGAATTGCGGCATCTACTTCTGTCTTAATTTTTAGATACTGTTGCTTTGTGTCTACCATCTGAATTGGCCGCATAAATAAAGGTCTTAATTCGACTGCAAATCTACGAGAAAATATAACAAATTAAGATTACTAATTATCTGAAATAAGCTACTATTTATTACGTTATTTTGTAAATAGAAACCTTCCCTTGAAAATACTATATCAACTCTTCATTTATTTATATCCTAAAGCAGCTTGGTTATTAGGCTGGAAAAATGAAAAAGCCAGAAAATGGGTCATAGGTAGAAGAGGCCTATTTAAAACCCTCTCCACTTATTTTTATCTGCACAAAGAACCTGTCATCTGGATTCATTGTGCCTCATTGGGCGAGTTTGAACAAGGTCGGCCCATTTTGGAATCTATTAAAAAGCAGTACCCCAATTATAGAATCTTACTTACCTTTTTTTCCCCATCAGGTTATGAGGTATGTAAAAATTACCCTCTTGCAGATTACATCTCATATCTCCCGATGGACTCTCCCAGCAATGCAGTTCGCTTTTTAAATATTGTACAACCAAGTCTGATATTATTTATCAAATATGAGTTTTGGCATTTCTATTGCAAAGAAGCAGCTGAAAGAAAAATTCCATTATTATTAGCTTCTGGGATATTTAGAGAAGATCAAATATTTTTCAAATGGTACGGAAAATTTTATAGAAATATTCTTCACAGTTTTAGTCATTTCTTTTTACAGGATGAACAATCAGCAGTACTATTAAAGAAGTTAGGGCTTCAAGAAAAAATAGTAATTAGTGGCGACACCAGATTTGATCGTGTATTAGAAATTGCAGCGCAGTTTGCACCTATTTCTTTCATAGACACTTTTTGCAAAGAAGCTATTACTATTGTTGCAGGAAGTACCTGGACAGAAGACGATGAAGAGTTGGATCATTTTATCAATAAGCATCCTGCAATTAAATGTATCATTGCCCCTCATGAGATTGAGGCAGAAAGACTGAAGGAGTGTTTAACACTTTATAAAAGATCCATGCTTTTATCCGAATACGAAAAAACGCTACAGCTCGCTGATAATAATCAAGTTGACCCACAAGTATTGATTATTGATAATTATGGAATGCTTACAAGGTTATATCACTATGCTACAATCAGTTTAGTAGGTGGTGGTTTTGGAGGAGATGGTGTTCACAATGTATTAGAAGCTGCTGTTTATGGGAAACCAGTCATCATTGGGCCAGTTTATGAAAAATATATTGAAGCAGTTGACTTAGTAGAAAATGGGGGGTGCATTTCAGTAGAAAACGCACTAGAGTTGGAGGAAATTTTAAATCAATTATTGAATCCTAAAGATCCACTTTATTATCAATCAGCTAAGGCGGCAAAAGATTATGTATACGCAAATGCAGGGGCTACAAATAAAATCTTAAATCATATTCAAGCGAATCGTCTTTTAACTAATTGATCAAAATGCTCAACTGCTATTGAACCAGCTTTCCAACCCAATTTCAATTTCAATTCTCTTTCGATCCAATATTGAGCTTCCGGGAAAATATCAAATCCATTAATCGTCTTTAGACTTCTCTCATACATGATTTCATCACCTCTGAATAATTCATTGATAAAAAGATAGCGATCATTTATTCCAATTGCTTTTTTCAAATCACGAATGGGTGTTTCATTAAATCCATACGCCACTTCCGGTTCGTTTTGCTTTAACTGGTCATTGATACTAAAAGCTTCTTCCTTAATCAAATCATTCAATTCTAATATTACTTTTACTGGAGTGCCAACAGGTTTTTCGAATCCTACATTAGGCTCTTTTACAGGCATTTCAGTATTTATATCAAATAACCATCCACTTAGTTCCTCATTTTTATTTGAAGCAGTTTTTGACATTGGGGAATTTGTCATTGTAATTGGGTGCATTCGGGAATTATTGAGTAATAAATCCATCACTGAAACTGCACTACTGGAAGAATAGGCTTTTTTTTGTTGTTGCAATTCAATCAAAATTATCTGAGAGGTAGCCAATAAAGTATCAATTTCAGCATGCTGAGCATATTGTTCTCTTAGTTTATCGATCAGTATACCCACTCTTTCCATTGGATGTAATACATTTGATGAGTTAAAATGTAAGCGAGTCTACTGAGAAACGAATTTTATTATAATTTATTTTATAGATGTTTATTGAACCGAATATATCTGGGGAACGAAGAGGATGGGTGGAAGTGATTTGCGGAAGTATGTTTAGCGGAAAAACCGAAGAATTATTACGTCGTTTAAAAAGAGCAAAGATTGCTAATTTAAAGGTTGAGATATTTAAACCCGCTATTGATACCCGGTATGACGAATCGCAAGTTGTTAGTCATGATTCCAATAGTGTTCTATCCACACCAATCGACAATTCTCAAACGATCCTGCTTTTATCTGAAGGGGTTGATGTGGTTGGTATAGATGAAGCTCAGTTTTTTGACGACCAAATAATTTACGTGTGCGAACAACTAGCCGCAAAAGGAACCAGGGTAATCGTAGCCGGTTTAGATATGGATTATAAAGGAAGACCATTTGGTCAAATGCCCAACTTATTGGCCATTGCAGACTATATTACTAAGCTTCATGCGATCTGCGTACGATGCGGAAATATTGCAAGTATTTCGCATCGCAAATCAACAGTTGGACCTCAGGTATTATTAGGAGAAAAAGATGTTTATGAACCCCGTTGCAGAAAATGTGTCCATGAAAAACCATAACCCAATTTTAGCACTTGTTAGAAAAGAATTACTGCTCGAAACCCGCCAGCAGTATACCTTATATGGTATCTTCTTGTATGTAGCTTCTACAATATTCGTGGTGTATTTATCGATGGGGCAGCCTGAAGACAAGGTTTGGAATGGCTTATTTTGGGTAATTCAATTATTTGTTTGTGTTAATGCCGTTGCAAAAAGTTTTCTTGCTGAAAGTCGAGGCCGCATGTTATACTTTTATTCAATTGCAGGTGCTAAAGATTTTGTTTTATCAAAGCTGATATTCAATAGCATCCTCATGCTTGTGATGAGTTGTATCAGCCTAGCTATTTTCACGCTCTTATTGGGTAACCCCATTGAATTTGGATTAAAATTTTTGGGTATTGCCTGTTTAGGTGGTATTAGCTTAAGTCTTGTATTTACTTTTTTAGCAGCAATAGCGGCAAAGGCACAGCAACAGTCTGCTTTAATGGCAATTATGGGATTCCCTATTATAATTCCCCAACTCCTTCTTTTAATGAAAATATCAACAGCCGCTTTTTCTGCAGTTATTCAAGCAGGATTAATGCAAATGGTATTTTTATTAGTGGGCCTCGACATTTTAGTGGTAGCCCTAGCAATTATATTATTCCCATTTCTTTGGAAAGATTAATTTTCAAAACGCAGGTGGCGAACAGTTTGTCCATTATTGATCAGTTGCATCAATGAATCTATACCAATTTTCAGGTGACGTTCTACATATTCTTCAGTCACTTTCTTATCGCTGGCTTCTGTTTTAACACCATCGGGAACCATTGGCTGGTCGCTTACCAGCAATAAAGCTCCTGTTGGGATTTTATTAAAAAAACCAACAGTGAAAATAGTAGCGGTTTCCATATCAATAGCATAAGCTCTAACCTTGGTAAGGTATTCTTTAAATACTTCATCATGTTCCCAAACCCTTCTGTTTGTGGTGTATACAGTTCCGGTCCAATAATCAACCTGATAATCTCTGATTGTTGTAGATATCGCTTTTTGGAGTGCGAATGCAGGCATTGCCGGCACTTCTGGCGGGAAGTAATCATTAGAGGTACCTTCTCCCCGAATAGCAGCGATGGGGAGTATTAAATCCCCGAGTTTATTTCGTTTTTTTAATCCCCCACATTTTCCTAAAAACAATACAGCTTCTGGCTCTATTGCAGTCAGCAAATCCATGATAGTTGCAGCTCCTGGGCTTCCCATACCGAAGTTAATGATGGTAATTCCATTGGCAGTAGCACATTCCATTGGCCGATCTTTCCCAATAACAGGAACATTATTCCATTCGGCAAACATAGAAACATAATTAGCGAAATTGGTTAGTAAAATATACTTACCAAAATTTTCAACGGATTCTCCTGTGTACCTAGGTAGCCAATTTTGTACAATCTCTTCTTTCGTTTTCATAACCTGCTTTTAGTGCTTCTTCAAGAAGTATCTTTGAAAAAGGTAATTCTTAAAAATACAAAAATCAAATCAGTAAACAAAACCATGATTAGAATTGAATATCCAGAACCAAAGTTTCGAACAAAGTTGGAAGATGGGAAGCAATGGATATTTGATGAATTCAGAAAACGTTGGATTCAAATTACTCCTGAAGAATGGGTACGTCAAAATTTTTTGCAATGGTTAGTACAAACAAAAGGTATTCCGCCATCACTGATTGCGGTGGAAAAAGAAATAAAAGTAGGCGAGCTAAAAAAAAGATGTGATATCGTAGTTTATAAATCCTCCCATCCCTGGATGATTGTGGAATGCAAAGAAATGGAGGTACAGTTAAACGAAGCTGTAATCAAACAAATTCTTAATTATAATATTTCTTTAAGGGTTCAATACCTCATCATCACTAATGGATCGGATACTTTTGCTTTTGAATTGAAGAATGGCGATATTCAAATGCTACAAGAAATCCCGAATTTCGAATAGCTCAGATTCTTGACTTGATAATTATAATATGTAAGCTATGCGTTTAACTCTTTATTTTATACTCGTTTTAGGATGTTTATTATCCCCTTTTTTGATAAATGCCCAAATCATCAGTATTGATAAATCAGACACATCGGATTATGTAAAAAAAACAAAATTTAATTTAAATTTTAGTACCGGTTTAGAAGTAGATAGACAGCAAACTACACTTTGGGATGCGACGAATACTGCAGAGATGATGCTACAAAAAAATAAAGACTTATTTATGTTTGCAGCAAGTTATCGATTTACGTATAATGGCCCTTCTGATATTTTAAATGCTGGTTATTTTCATTTGAAATACAGGAGTCATTATAAAGACAAGTTCCAACCTGAACCATTTGTACAATATCAATGGGACAATAAACGCGGTTTAGAAATGCGGGCAATTGCAGGAGCCAATATCAGGTATAATATGTGGAAGGGAGATAAGATAGAATTCAATGCTGGATTGGGTTTGATGAATGAGATAGAAAGATGGGATTATGCTGGTGTTGATTCCACTAAATTACCACTTAATCAAACTCCAATAACTAAGAATTATATTAAAATCAACTCTTATGTTCGAATGGATTGGAAAGCAAGTGAGAATAGCGATCTTGCGATAAGTGTATTTTTCCAAACAAGGCCAGATAGTTTTCATCCAAGAATTGCACCTCATTTTCAATGGAATATAAATGCTGGAAAGCATGTAGGATTTAGCTTTAGTTTCTCGGGTATGTATGACGAATCTCCCATTGTTCCCATTCATCATTTCTATTATAGTTTATCTAATAGTATCACCGTTAAGTTTTAATAAAAAAGGCCGTTCTTAGCCTGTTAAATGGATAAGAACGGCCTTAAAGTTTTTCAATTCCTTCTATGGGAAAATTCCTAGTTCAGTATAACTAATCGCTACTTTATTAATTGCACTTACGTAAGCAGCAGTTCTCATATCAGGAATAGTAGGATTTTCTGCCATGATATCCATGATTTCTCTGGTGGCATTAATCATAGTCTCTTCCAATCCACTATGCACAAGATCTATTTCTTCTGCACCATGCATGATAAATTCTTTTTCTTTCGGACCTACTGTTTTACCTGTTAGACCTTCGATTTGATTTAAAATATGTGAATTCATATTTTCAGTGAAACGCTTTTCCATCCTGCCATAACGCACATGGCTTAGGTTCTTTAACCATTCGAAATAAGAAACAGTAACACCCCCTGCATTCAGGTACATATCTGGTACCACCAGGGTTCCTTTTTCTGCGAAAATCTCATCTGCTTCTGGAGTTAATGGTCCGTTCGCTGCTTCTGCAATAATTTTAGCTTTAACCCTAGGGGCATTTTCACCATCAATTACATTTTCTAATGCAGCAGGTATTAAAATATCGCAAGCAAGTTCAAGCGCGTCGCCATTCTTAGCAAGATTGGTTGCACCAGGAAAATTTAAAATACTTCCAGTAGTTTTTCTATGTTGAAATAGTTCCTCTTCATTAATTCCATCAGCTTTATAAATAGCACCTTCATACTCAGCAATCGACACAACAATGGCACCATGCTCTCTGAAAAATTTAGCACAGAAATAGCCCACATTACCCAATCCTTGAACGATCACTGTTTTGCCTTCTATTCCAGTTTTTAATCCAAGTTTGGCCATTACGTCTTCCATATTACATACCTCTCTGATGCCAAAGAAAACACCCAATCCTGTTGCTTCTCTTCTTCCACGAACACCACCCTGTGTAATAGGTTTTCCGGTTACACAACCAGCGCTATCAATGTCTCCTGGTTTCAAAGATTGGTAGGTATCCACGATCCAAGACATTTCTCTTTCGCCAGTTCCATAATCTGGTGCCGGAACATCTATACCAGGTCCAATAAAATTTTTCTTAACCAATTCTGCGGTATAGCGTCGAGTAATTTTCTCTAGCTCATAGGCGCTATGATTTCTTGGGCTTATTTTAATTCCACCCTTTGCACCTCCAAAAGGCACATTCACAATAGCACATTTATAAGTCATGAGTGAGGCGAGTGCCATCACTTCATCCTGATTTACAGCTAAACTAAAACGAATACCTCCTTTACAAGGTGTTTTGTGTTGTGAGTGTTGTATTCTATAGGCTTCAATAACTTCGATGCGTCCATCATCCATTTTAACAGGGAAACGCATACTGTAGATACTATTGCAAGCTTTAATTTGTTCTAACAGACCTTGTTCCCATTTGGTGAACTTGGCTGCTTTGTCGAAGCTCCTTTCAACGCTGTGAAAGAAACTATACGGTTCTTGACTTTGCATGAGCAATTTTTTAGTTCGTTATTTTTTTGACTTTCTATAAAACAAAAAGTGCTCCTAAAAGGAAGCACTTAAGATTATTTTTTTTCAAGTTTGCTTATTTTTCTATCTAAGCTGTAAACATACAAGAGTAATCCAGCAACAATAAAAACGACTATTGTCATTACCAGAAAAATCCTTCCGTTACTTCTCATAAGATCATTGGAATTAGCCTCTGTTGTAGCTGCCTGAGCATTTGCAACCATTTGAAAAAAGGCAAACACAAAAACCAGGATACTCTTTTTTAAATTATTCATTGTTTAATTGCTTTTCTTTTAAAATTTGATATCTGATACTGATAGTGGAAATCCAAACTCCTAATAAAGTCCACCCTATCACTGCAGGATAAAAAACGGTTCGTAAATGCATATCCATGTCTTTCCCATTTATTCCTGGGTTTCCTTGACTACCCTGTCCACCCGGATGTAATGATTCGGTTAAACGGGGTAATATCCAAAGTGTAGGGAACAACATGAAAAAAGCGAAAATATTATAGACTGCACTAATCCGCATTTTCTTTTCTTCATCGTGCATACTTCCTCGCAATACGAAGTAGGCTAAATAAATTAATATAGCGATGGCTGCACCATTTTGTTTGGGATCGCCACTCCAGGGGCTACCCCATTGGTAATTTGCCCAGATAGCACCAGTGAAAATACCTAATAAAGCAAATATGGTTCCTGTAGCAGCAAAAGCATTCGAATAGAAATCGAAAACCGGCTTCGGAGTTCTTAAGAATTTTACTGCATAATAAACAGAAACAAATAATAAAACCATCATTCCAAACCACATCGGAACATGGAAAAAGAAATTTCGGACTGATTCCTGCATCCTGTCGTCCATTTTAGGAATTTTTACATAAAATCCATAAGTACAGGTATAAATCAAAAGAACGATAGCCAATGCTTTCCACCAAAATTGTCGAATCATATATGTTTTTTTTCAGTCCCTTTTCTTAAACTAACAAATGTAAGTGCAAATTTAGGTGAAAGGGTTTCAATAATAGCATTATCATAAAAATTTTACAAGTTGCTTTTTGTTAAAAAAAGGTTTAAACGGGTTTATCCCTTACCTTTGCCAACTTCCAAAATTCATGCCGTAACATGAAGTTAGTGCTTCCCGCTTCAAGTGGGACAACAACTGAATGTGGCTATCATTTTAAAATAGAATAGACACATGAAATTATCACAGTTCAAGTTTGACCTTCCGTTAAACCTTATTGCCCAGAACCCTACCAAAAAAAGAGAAGACAGCCGAATGATGGTTGTAGATCGTAAAACAGGGCATATGGAGAACAAACATTTCCGCGACATCTTAGAGTATTATGATGATAAGGATGTGTTTGTAGTTAATAATACCAAAGTATTTCCGGCAAGAATGTATGGCCGTAAAGAAAAAACAGGTGCTAAGATTGAAGTTTTTTTATTGCGCGAATTGAATAAGCCCAATCGTCTTTGGGATGTGATTGTTGATCCCGCAAGAAAGATTCGTGTAGGAAACAAATTATATTTCGGAGACAATGAAGAGTTAGTTGCAGAAGTTATCGACAACACTACTAGCCGTGGACGTACCATCCGTTTTTTATGGGATGATGATGATGAAAGCTTTAAAAAAATGTTGGAATTTTTAGGAGAGACTCCTCTGCCTAAATACATCAAACGCAAGCCGGATGAAGAAGATAAAGAACGTTACCAAACTGTATATGCAAAGCACGAAGGTGCTGTTGCAGCCCCAACTGCTGGTTTGCACTTTTCTAAAGAATTAATCAAGCGTTGTGAAATTTTAGGTATTCGTTTTGCTGAAGTTACCTTACATACTGGTTTAGGTACATTCCGTCCCATTGAAGTTGAAGATCTAAGCAAACACAAAATGGATGCTGAATATTATCAGATTAATGAAGAAGCTTGCAATATTGTAAATAAGGCAAAACAAAACGGAAAAAGAATCTGTTCAATTGGCACTACAACTATGCGTGCTATGGAGAGTAGCTTTACTGCACAGAAAATGTTGAAGCCTAGCGAAGGATGGACTAATCACTTTATTCACCCACCTTATAATTTTAATGTGGCTGATAGTTTGGTTACTAACTTCCATCTTCCAAAAACAAGTTTATTAATTATGACTTGTGCTTTTGCTGGATATGATTTAGCAATCGAAGCTTACAAAAAAGCTATAAAGGATAAATATCGTTTCTTCAGTTATGGAGATGCGTTGTTGATTATATAATTCAAAAGTAAAAATTCAAAAGTAAAAAGTAAAAAGGCTGCTCGATTGAGACAGCCTTTTTTTATAGTTCAAATATTTTTGACTTTTGAATTTTGACTTATTCTATAATCCAAACAGTCCACTATTCAATAACTGCAAGGTCTTTGTTCTGTATTCCTTTGGAACTAATAAAGATATATTGTGTGGACTACCGCCGTAGCTTACCATTGTTACTGGGATTTCGCGAACTGCATCAAACAGTTTCATTAATACATCATCAGTCTTTGCAATTTCGTTGCCCACGATTGAAACGATGGATTGATCTTTTTCAACTTCCACTGTACCAAATGGTTCCAGTTCCTTTATAATTTCAGCAAGTGAAATGTCTGAATCAATGGTTACAGATACAGCAACTTCGGAAGTAGTAATCATATCGATTGAAGTGCGATATTTTTCAAATACTTCAAATACTTTTCGCAAGAAACCATAGGCTAAAAGCATACGACTACTTTTTATTTTAATCGCGATGATCCCATCCTTTGCGGCTACCGCCTTCACTCCTACACTACCAGCTTCTTTTGTAATAACTGTTCCAGTAGCTTCTGGTTGCATGGTATTCAATAATTTCACAGGAACATTCTCTTGCTGTGCAGGCCAGATACAAGTTGGATGCAAAATCTTTGCTCCGAAATAAGCCAACTCTGCAGCTTCGTCAAAACTTAATTGTTCAATGGCAACAGTTTTACTAACTATTCGTGGATCATTATTATGCATACCATCGATGTCGGTCCATATTTCACAAACACTTGCATTGATTGCTGCAGCTACTAAAGAAGCAGTGTAATCACTTCCTCCGCGTTTTAAATTATCAACTTCACCACGAACATTACGACAGATATATCCTTGTGTAATAAAAATTTTCTTATCCGTATGTTCTGCAAGTATTGAAGTAAGTTTTGTGCGTATCAATGGAAAATTTGGTTCTTCATTTGCATCAATCACCATGAATTCCAATGCAGGTAAGAGCAAATGATCAATTCCCTGTTCCTCTAAATAAACACAAAACAGTTTAGTACTCATTAATTCACCCTGGGCAAGTATATCCTTGTTCAAAGCTTCACTAAATGAAATACGAAGAATAATATTTAAAAATTCAAAATGCTCCGAAACAATGCTATTTGCTTTAGCACGATTACTTTCTTGCTTTACCAAATCCAACACAAATTGGCGGTAATGGGCTTCCAATGAATCAATCTTAAGCTTGGCTGCTTCGCGATTGCTTTCTGCTAAACTATTGCTGATTTCAACCAAAGCATTGGTGGTTCCACTTAAAGCACTTAATACAACAATCTTCGATTCTGCATCTTTGGTGATCAGCTGAGATACCTGGTGCATACGTTCTGGCTTACCAACACTTGTCCCTCCAAACTTCATTATTTTCATAATACCCTTAAAATTTTGAAGTGCAAATGTACCAAATGAGGATAAACAATAATCCAAGAATTTTAATAACAAACGTTAGTCTAGCTTGGCTTTGAGTTATTTTCCAAATTGCTTTTGATTGCTACATTCAGCATTTGGTCCTTCGCCGACATGTAAATAGTTGCAGAAATATTGGTAAAAAGTATATCTGTATTTAGTACGATCAGAGTGATTTTCACCACATTCCAAGCCCCCATTAATAACATTCACAACAGAACCGAAGCCTGGCAAACGTCCGCCCGCCAAGTCTTTTGGGGATGGTTCCCATTGACTTGTGATTATAGCATGACAAGAAGGTTTCGGATATTGATCATGTACCCAAAACCAGATAGCACTAGCAAAGCAGAGAACTGAATCTTGCAAAAGCAGATCTGGATTGTCTAATAAAATTTGTTTATTGCCAAAATAAGCTTCACTAAACTGTCCATAATTATAATTCCAACTTAATTGCAAGGGTCCTCTTCCATGATATGATTTTCCTTCCACTGGCAACCATTTTTTTCTGATGGTATCAGCATAATTAAATTGACTATTTGGAAACCCTTTTTCTTGTACAAAATAAAGACCCCATTTTTCCATCCCACCTGGAGCATCATCCCAGCCACCATTTGTTTCGTGCGACATATTTGCAAGAAAAGCAGCTAACTCTCTTCTCTGTAAAGTATCGCCTCCTTCACTTAAGAAAACAGGAAATAGTTTAGCTGCTTCCACAAATGCATCAAAACTGTAAAATTCTCTTTTGGGTAATCCTTTAAAACTGCTATCTGAAAGTTTTGAAAGATGAAATCTATTGGGAAATAAACGATTCCAATTCTTTGCATCTAAATATTTGGTGAGGTTGGTTTCTTTATTTGATTTATTAGGAAGGATGGTGTCACTGTTTTTAATTTTCATGGAAATACAACCGTAAAAAATTAAAATCAAAAATGAAAAATAAAAAAAGCAGGGCTCTCTTTTCATACGTTGATGTGCTATAATTTTATTTTAAACTTCTCTGCAATATCATGTAAATCTTTTTCTACCTGCTCCACTAAAGGTACCCCTTCTTTAATACGAATGGCTTCCATTTCTCTTTCAGGATCACCTGGTATCAATACCTTTTCATTGCCTGCTGAAGGTGTCGCATGTCTAAAACGTTCAATCCAGTTATCCATATGTGATTTAAATTCTTCTGCAGGTCGAAACGCATCAATGCGCATAGCTCCAAAAAAATGCCCGAGGCCTTGTCCGGGTTGATTTTCAGGCATCGGAATATAAGCCGGAAATGGTGGTGCCCAAGGGCCATATGAAGCCCCGCTAAGCACTGCAGAAAAAATATCTACAATACTACTCATTGCATATCCTTTATGACTGCCGTGTTCACGATCACTACCTAATGGTAATAATGCACCTTGTTTACGTAATACATTTGCATCGATTGAAGAATTACCTTCTTTATCTTGAGCCCATCCAAGAGGCATGTCAGCATTTTTTCTTTGAAGGATTTCTAATTTTCCATTTGCAGCAGTGGTGGTAGCAAAGTCTGCCACAAATGCAGGTTGTTCATTTGCCGGGATCGCCACCGCAATTGGATTCGTTCCAAGCATTCTTTCATTTGAAAATGTAGGAGCAACTAATGCAGAAGCATTAGTCATAGCAATCCCAATCATATCTTCCTTCAAAGCCATCATGGCGTGAATACCTGCAATACCAAAGTGATTAGAGTTTTTAACACTCACCCAACCAGTGCCCACATTTTTTGCTTTATCAATTGCAATTTGCATGGCAAAAGGTGCTACCACTAATCCCAAACCAGCATCGCCATCCACAACAGCAGTGCTAGGAGTTTCGTGTACCACTCGAATATTGGGTTTTGAATTGATACGGCCTGCTTCCCACAATCTCAAGTAACCACTCAATCTAGCAACACCATGACTATCAATTCCCCGTAAATCAGCCGAAATTAAAACAGTGGCAGCAGTTGTTGCATCTTGCAAAGAACAACCCATTTTAAGAAATACTGCATGAGTAAATTGATATAACCGTTCGTAAGAAAATGTATTCATGTTAGTATTTTAAAATAGGGAACAACATATTTTATGCAAAATAACCACTTTAGAATTATTAATTTAAAATGTGTATTCCATAAAAAAGGCATCCTTTCGGATGCCTTGGTTTTCATGTATTAATGTTTTATAATTTTAAACCAACACCTAGTTGAATTTGCTGACTGGTCCATTTATCTTGTTGATCTATTTGATTGATATTTTTCAAACCAATATTATAACGACCATAAAGTCTGATTGTTTTTAAATTAATCTGCAATCCTGCAACCATTGAAAAGTCTCCATCAGAAAATGCTTTCTGCCCGTTCTGTAATAGATTCTGATTCTTGTTCATTAAAATACCAATTTGTGGCCCTGCCAATAGAGAAAACATTTCACCTAAATTATATCGAAACATTAAAGGAATAGATAAATAATTCAAGGTTACATTTTGGTTGAGTGTATTAGGATTGGTAAGTGTAGGATATATCGTTGAAAAACTAGCACTAACCTGAGTAGTAGTTTGATTCCATAAAACTTCTGGCTGTAACCCTAACTTTTTAGTGAAATCGATTTCTGCAAATCCACCTAAATGATAGCCGTAGGTAAAGGCACTATTAAATGATTGACCATTTACCTGGTTTAAGTTCAATCCACCTTTAATTCCCAATCTAAATCCACCTTGAGCATTTGTAACAATAGAAATTGTCAGAAACAATAACGGGGCAAAAAATAATTTTTTCATAGTATTTAATTTGCCATACAGCCTCCAAAGCCGTGCCAATATTTAAAATGAAATGCAAAAAATGTGAATGATGTAAGTATAGTCTATACAAATTCAATAACTGTAATTTCTGGCATAATACCCACTCTTCCTGGGTATCCAATAAAACCATAACCACGATTCACATATAATTTCTGCTTGCCATCTTCATATAATCCAGCCCACTGATGATACATCCATTGAACAGGGCTCCATTTAAAGTAGGGATTTTCCAAACCAAATTGCATACCATGCGTATGACCAGCCAACATCAGATCTATATCGGAATATTTGGTTTTGATTTCTGCATCCCAATGACTAGGATCGTGGCTCATCAAAATTTTAAAAGGAATATTTTCAGTTCCGGGGTATGCTTCATGCATTTTTCCATATTTAGGGAAACGGCCTTTTGCACCCCAATTTTCAATTCCCAATAAAGCTATTTGTTCATCTGCTCGATTGAAAACCACATGTTCGTTCATCAATAATTTCCATCCCAAATTATGATGCACTTTTTTTAAGTCTTCTAAATTTTGCTTTTTCTCTTCCTGAGTAGGCCAGGCAACATAATCGCCGTAATCGTGGTTACCCAACACACTAAACACGCCCATTGGTGCTTTAAGTCGACCAAATACATCCATATAATCCTGCATTTCAATAGCACGATCATTCACCAAATCACCAGTGAACAAAATCAAATCTGCATTTTCTTTCATTATCATTTCAACCCCATGATTCACCGCAGTTTTATTTTGGAAGCTTCCACTATGTATATCACTTATATGAATCAGCTTCATTCCTTTAAAAGCTGCAGGAAGATTTTGATAAGCAAGCTTTACCCTTTTTATTTGGTAATTATATTTATTTGAAAAACCATATAGCAAGGTCCCAAATAAAGTTCCTCCAATACCTAAACCAAGCCAACTTAAAAATAGTGATCTGGGAATACTATTACCTTCACTCATAAATTGAGCTCCGGTAGAAGGTAAAACTTTGCCCAACATAAAAACAGAACCCCTTCGTAAATCATCTACCAGAAAGAAAATAGTCCCTATTAATTTGGCAAAGAATAGTCCCAATAGAATCGCAAAAATATAATTACGGAAAATTTTTGAAGTTTGCAGTGATTGTATGTAAGGGAATGACATCAATAATAAGAGCGTCAAACCAGAAATTATCCAATATCCAACATGTATAACCAATCTTGCTTTATCACTAGAACTTTGTGTAACTGTTTTTAATGCTTGATACACATAAAAGTCTAACAACAACATAACAACTGCAATAATCCACCACATGCCTGAATTTTTCATATTACTTCTGATCTTTTAAGGGTAGACGAACCACTAAGGGTTTTATTGTAGAAACTGTCCACCTTTTCGAATTAAACAAATTTTATATTTAAAAGCCTTACCTATCTATTCCCAAGCGAAACTAACAACTAACTGATATTATTGTTTTTAAATCTATGCTAAAGTGTATTTTTGGCTTATTATTGCCGGTAATAGGGAATGAATAGAAATTAGAATTAATCATACGATCTGCAAAAGCAGATAAACGGAATAACTATGGCGAGAATCATTGGTGTTGCCAATCAGAAAGGCGGGGTAGGCAAAACAACTACTGCTATAAATGTAGCAGCCAGTCTGGCGGTTTTAGAATATAGAACTTTGCTTGTGGATGCAGACCCTCAAGCGAACAGCACTACAGGAGTTGGTTTTGATTTGCATAATATCACGAGTAGTTTATATGATTGTATGGTGAATAACACACTTGCATCAGACGTGATTTTGAAGAGTGATGTTCCTAATCTTGATCTACTTCCATCGCATATTGATTTGGTTGGGGCAGAGATTGAAATGATCAATTATCCGAATCGTGAAAATGTAATGAAAACGATATTAGATGTGGTAAGGGATAAATACGATTTCATCATTATCGATTGTTCTCCTTCATTAGGTCTTATTACCGTTAATTCTTTAGTAGCATCAGACAGTGTGATTGTTCCGGTTCAATGCGAGTTTTTTGCATTGGAAGGGTTAGGGAAATTATTAAATACCATTAAAATAGTTCAAAACAGGCTAAACCCTGAATTGAAAATTGAAGGTATTTTAATGACGATGTATGATGGACGTCTCCGCCTATGCAATCAAGTGGTGAGTGAAGTTAGAAGGCATTTTGATGATATGGTATTCTCTACCATTATTCATAGAAACACCAGATTAAGTGAAGCTCCAAGTGTAGGTAAACCTGTTATTTTATATGATGCAGAAAGTAAGGGTACTGTGAATTATTTAAATCTTGCAAAAGAGGTTTTACAAAATAACGGACTTACTAAAATGAGTAATGAAGAAAGAATCATTGAATAGTTCTTATTAATCATTAGAACGATTGTTACAAATTAGAATTGAAACATGAGCACACCGAAACAAAATAAAGATTTAATAGGAAAAGGACTTCGTTCCCTTTTGCAAAATATTGATGCCGATTTAAAAACTACAGAAGGTGGTCTTAAAACCAGAGTAGTGGAAGAAGTTACAGGAACTAACCGTTTGGCAATTACCGAAATTCTAATTAACCCAAAACAACCAAGACGCGATTTTGATGAAACTTCGTTGAATGAATTGGCCGCATCTATTAAGCTCCATGATATTATTCAACCTTTAACTGTTTCGAAATTAGCGAATGGGAAATTTCAACTGATCGCTGGGGAAAGAAGATTTAGAGCTTCCAAAATTGCGGGTTTGAAGGATGTACCAGTTTATATTCGACAAGCGAACGATCAGCAATTATTGGAACTTGCCTTATTAGAAAATTTACAAAGGGAAAACCTAAATGCAGTGGAAGTGGCATTGAGCTATAAACGCATGATGGAAGAGTTGGACTATACGCAGGAGCAAGTTGCAGAGCGAATGGGTAAAGAAAGAAGTACGGTTACCAACTATATTCGGTTATTAAAATTGCCTCCAGATATTCAGTTAGCCGTGAGGAATGGAAGTATGAGTATGGGACATGCCAGAGCCTTAGTAAATATCGATACGATAGATAAACAACTTTTTGTTTTCAAAGAAATTCAAAGTAAGGGTTTGAGCGTGCGCCAGACAGAAGAGCTGGTTCGCAAAATGTATAAAGTAGATAAAGGAGGAGCTGTTAAACCTTCTCTAAAGTCTGAACTTCCTCCCACCTATAAGAAAATAGAGGATAATTTAGCCTCGCATTTTGGTACAAAAGTTAGAATGGCTCATAATAAAAAAGGCTATGGTAGCATTAGCATTGAATATTATTCATTGGAAGAATTGAATAAAATTCTAGAAGTGATGAATGTTACAGTCAGTTAATTGTTCATGAAATTTGTTAGCATCATCTTAATGATTTTTTTGGTTACAGTATTGCTGAGTAAATCTCATGCCCAAAATAGCAAGACTATTTCAGTAGCCAATTCTGTTGTGTCAGTTTCAAATGACAGTATAAAAAAATCTACCCCAGATAGTCTTATAAAAAAACACGATCCAAGAAAAGCAACAAGAAGGTCGGCAATTATACCAGGTTGGGGACAAGCATATAACAGAGAATATTGGAAAATTCCATTGGTCTACGGCGCATTAGCAATACCTGCTAGTCTATATGTTTATAATGATAATTGGTATAAAAAAACTAAATACGCTTACGAAGCAAAATATAATGCAGAGTATAATAATGATACTACTGGATTAGCAGCTATCGACCCACAATTGAAAGGTCTTACTTCGATATCGTTGCAGACTTATCGAAATTCTTTTAGAAGAGATCGAGATTATACGATACTATTTTTTTTATTAGCATGGGGATTAAATGTAGTTGATGCCACTGTATTTGGTCATTTGAAAGATTTTGATGTGAGCAGTGATTTGTCAATGAATGTGAAACCAAATTTCAATCCTATTACAAGATCGCCTGGGTTAAGTCTTACACTTAGTCCTAAGAAACCCGAGCACAAGCTCTATGAAGTTCGATAATAATTTATCAATTTCAATTAGTTTTACAATCAACATCTAAATCACAAATATGAACATAGCATTGATCGGATATGGGAAAATGGGGCAAGCTATTGAAAGCATCGCAATTGAAAAAGGGCATCAAGTTGTTTTGAAAATTGATATCAATAATGCATCAGAATTTAATAAAGAAAATATTGCTAAAGCAGATGTAGCGATAGAATTTACAGGTCCTCATAGTGCATTTAATAATGTAATGAAGTGTTTAGAATTAGGTATACCTGTAGTTTGTGGATCAACTGGATGGCTCGACAAATGGGGAGAAGCTAAAAGTTATTGTGAAAAACAAAAAGGAAGTTTATTGTATGCAAGCAATTATAGTATTGGTGTAAATCTGTTTTTTGAAATAAATAAATATGTGGCAGAACTGATGAGTAGTCACCCCAACTATAATGTAGTTATGGAAGAAATACATCATACCCAAAAGAAAGATGCACCAAGTGGAACAGCCATTACTTTAGCAGAGCAAGTATTACGTTTCATCAAACAAAAAAAACAATGGGTTAACGATATAACCCATAACAATGAGGATCTTGAAATTATTTCAAAAAGAATTGACCCCGCACCCGGCACTCATACAATCAAATACACTTCGAGTGTTGATGATATTGAAATCATTCATACCGCTCATAATCGAGTAGGATTTGCAGGTGGAGCTGTTCTAGCAGCAGAATTCCTGTCTCAGAAAAAAGGGATCTTTTCAATGAAAGATGTTTTAGGTCTATAATATATCAGTAGTATTTTGATTATCCCATAATAGAATTACTCTACAAAAAACGGGTAGTTATCACTATTTGTCCTTAAATTTAGTAGACAATAAGAAAATAGAATTCTATTATAAAAAGAAAAATCCTTGCCAGGTAAATTGTTATGTTATCCAAAAAGACTCAATACGCTTTCAAAGCATTAACTTATTTAGCTGAGCAGCAAAAAGACGTTCCCATTTTAATTGCTGAAATAGCTAAAAAGAAAAAAATTCCTTTAAAATTCTTAGAAAATATTCTGTTAGAATTAAGGAAAGCAGGAATGCTTGAAAGTAAAAAAGGAAAAGGGGGTGGATATTTTTTAAAAAGTGATCCAGATAAAATTCCTCTTTCAAAAGTAATGCGATTAATCGAAGGTCCAATTGCACTTTTACCTTGTGTAAGTTTGAACTTTTACAAAAAATGCAAAGACTGCGACGAAAAGAAATGTGGACTCAACCATGTGATGATTGAAGTCCGTGATAACATGCTTCAAATACTTGAAAACAAAACAGTGGCTGATTTAATTTAATTGAATAACAATCAGTTTAATTACTCTGCTTTCTCTAAATTTTCTAACATATCATTTGTCATTCTATCTAAGTTGAAAGCAGGTTTCCATCCCCAATCTCTTGTTGCAACTGAATCATCGATACTTGCAGGCCAGCTATTGGCAATTTTTTGGCGATAGTCGGGAATACAACTAAGTGAGAATTCCGGAATATGCTTTTTAATTGAATCCGCAATTTCTTTTGGAGAAAAACTCATTCCAGAAATATTATAGGAAGTGCGAATAGAAATATTTTCAATTGGTGCATGCATTAATTCCATGGTAGCGCGAATGGCATCAGGCATATACATCATGGGCAAATAAGTATCTTCCTGTAAAAAGCACTGATACTTTTTTTCAGCCAATGCTTCACTATAAATTTCAACCGCATAATCCGTAGTTCCACCACCTGGAGCGGATTTGTAACTTATTAATCCTGGATAGCGAATACTTCGCACATCTACCCCATATCGTTGATGATAATAATTGCACCAAAATTCACCAGCATATTTACTGATGCCATACACCGTTATCGGTTCAATAATGGTTTGTTGCGGACATAAATGTTTGGGAGAAGTTGGACCAAAAACGGCAATACTACTTGGCCAATATACTTTTTGCAATTTTTCTTCTCGAGCAATATCCAGAACGTTTAATAATCCTTGCATATTTAAATGCCAAGCTAGGTTTGGATTTTTTTCTCCGGTTGCTGAGAGAATTGCAGCTAATAAATAAATCTGAGTAATGTTCTGGCGTATCACCTGCACATGTAACATTTCTTTATTCATCACATCAAGACTTACATATGGACCAGTTCCTTTTAACAATTCATTCTCCTCTCGAAGATCCGAGGCAACTACATTAGCGGCACCATAAATTTTCCTGAGAGCTAAGGTTAGTTCAACTCCAATTTGGCCTGAAGCACCAATTACCAATATTTTTTCTTTTGCCATTTTATAGTTTTAAAGGGGCTCAAAAATAGATAGTTTTCGGAAACTAACATCGGTTATCTTTTCTGTTTCTAAACAACTACTGTTTGATTTCACTAATTTTGTTTTTTAAACCGCTCTAATATGATGCCAGATTTCTTAACTACCCTTTTTAAAAATCAACAATATAATCCTGATAACTTTTTTCTAATAGCCGGACCATGTGTTGTTGAGAGCGAGGAATTAGTGATGGAAATAGCGGACAAGGTTTCAGGAATTTGTAAGCGTTTAGAAATTCCTTATGTATTTAAAGCATCCTATAGAAAAGCGAATAGAACGAGTGCTAATTCCTTCACTGGGATTGGTGATGACAATGGATTATCGTTGATCAAAAAAGTGGGAGTTACTTATAGATTACCCACTACCTCTGATATACATGCTCATGAGGAAGCCGCTATGGCAGCAGAGTTTATTGATATTTTACAGATACCTGCTTTTCTCTGCCGACAAACTGATTTATTAATCGCAGCTGCAGAAACGGGCAAGATCGTAAATGTAAAAAAAGGACAATTCTTGAGTGGACCTTCCATGAAATTCGCAGTTGATAAAATTAGAAAAGCTGGAAATCATCAAGTAATGCTAACTGAGCGAGGTAATAGTTTTGGGTATACCGACCTTGTGGTTGATTATAGAAATATCCCATGGATGAAAGAGCATGAGACCCCTGTAATCATGGATTGTACACATGCATTGCAACAACCTAATCAAACTTCAGGTATCACTGGTGGAAATCCACAATTGATTGGAACTATCGCAAAAGCGGCCATTGCAACAGGCGCTGATGGACTTTTTATAGAAACCCATCCCAATCCATCCGAAGCTAAAAGTGACGGAGCAAATATGTTACGTTTAGATCTATTAGAACCTTTGCTAGAGCAATTAGTAAAACTTCGCAAAGCAGTAATATAAAAATTACCAGTTTTTAATAGGATTTCTTTTGCCCGCCATGATATAATTCTTGATATTAATCCAAAAGGCAAGAATCATATAAATAAGAATGGGCGAACCTAAGGTTAGGAAGGATATATATATAAACCACATTCTGATTTTAGCACTCGCAATGCCAAATTTTTCTCCAATAGCAGAACATACCCCAAATGCTTGCATTTCTATGTTTTCTCTAATTTTTTGCATGTTGCCAGTTTTTAGGTATTAGGGGGATGGAATTATCACAAATTTAGACAAATGAAATGAATAATTGTTTAAAACAGTTTTTCTCCTGAGACGGTTTTAACGTAAATTCGCGCACTGAAACCCCTTAAGGCATTAAAATTTAATCTCTCAAAACATAAATTTTTCAGACTATGGCTTTTGATATCGAAATGATCAAAAAACTGTACACAGAAATGCCAGCAAAAGTAAATGCAGCACGTACAGCTTTGGGCAGACCACTTACACTTTCAGAAAAAATATTGTTTGCCCATTTGCACGCAGATCAGCCATTGAGTGGATTTGAGCGAGGCAAACATTATGTGGATTTTGCACCAGATCGTGTGGCAATGCAAGATGCTACTGCTCAAATGGCTTTATTACAATTTATGCAAGCAGGACGTCCAACAGTGGCTGTTCCTTCTACCGTTCATTGCGATCACTTGATAACAGCTAAGGTTGAAGCAAAACAGGATTTACAGGTTGCTAATGCAGAAAGTAAAGAAGTCTATGATTTCTTGGCTTCTGTTTCAAATAAATATGGTATTGGTTTCTGGAAACCAGGTGCAGGTATCATTCACCAAGTTGTTCTTGAAAACTATGCTTTCCCTGGTGGAATGATGATAGGAACAGATTCACATACAGTTAATGCAGGTGGATTAGGCATGATTGCTATTGGAGTTGGCGGTGCTGATGCTTGTGATGTAATGGCAGGTTTGCCATGGGAATTAAAATGGCCAAAACTGATCGGAATTAAATTAACTGGCAAATTAAGTGGATGGACAGCTCCAAAAGATGTGATTTTAAAAGTTGCGGGTATACTTACTGTAAAAGGTGGAACCGGTGCCATTGTTGAATATTTTGGAGAAGGTGCTACCAGCATGAGCTGTACAGGTAAAGGAACCATTTGTAATATGGGTGCCGAAATTGGTGCTACCACTTCTACTTTTGGATACGATGCTAGTATGAGTAGATATCTTACTGCAACTGGCAGAGCAGATATAGCTGAAGCGGCTGATGCAGTTAAAGACTATCTTACAGCAGACCCAGAAGTTTATACTGATCCCTCTAAATATTTTGACGAAGTAATTGAACTAGATCTGAGTACTCTGGAACCACATTTGAACGGTCCATTTACACCAGATTTAGCTACTCCAATATCTAAAATGAAAGAAGTAGCAGCTGCTAACGGCTGGCCTACAAAAGTGGAAGTGGGTTTAATTGGAAGTTGCACTAATTCTTCTTATGAAGATATTAGTCGTGCAGTTAGTTTAGCTAAACAATTGGAAGGAAAAGGATTGAAATTGGCTGCTGAATTTAAAATCACTCCTGGATCTGAACAAGTTCGTTATACCATCGCAAGAGACGGTTTCTTAGAAGTATTTCAAAGTGTAGGTGCAGATGTATTTGCCAATGCATGCGGACCATGTATCGGTATGTGGGATCGTGTAGGTGCAGAAAAGAAAGAAAAAAATACCATCGTTCATAGCTTCAACAGAAACTTTGCAAAACGTGCAGATGGAAATCCAAATACTTATGCATTCGTTGCATCACCGGAATTAGTAACTGCATTGGCAATTGCTGGAGATTTAACTTTCAACCCAATTACAGATACACTTACTAACGATAAAGGTGAGCAAGTAAAATTAGACGAGCCAACTGGTTGGGAATTACCCGTTCGCGGTTATGCAGTAGAAGATGCAGGCTATCAAGCGCCAGCAGCTGATGGAAGTGGGGTATCTGTTGCAGTTGATCCTGCTAGCAAACGTTTACAATTATTAGATCCTTTTGCAGCATGGGATGGTAACGATTTGAAGAGTTTGAAATTATTGATCAAAGCAAAGGGAAAATGCACTACCGACCATATTTCAATGGCTGGTCCATGGCTTAAATTCCGTGGTCACTTAGACAATATCAGTAACAATATGTTGATTGGTGCTGTAAATTTTTACAATGAAAAAACAGACAATATTAAGAACCAGTTAACTGGCGAATACGGTCCGGTTCCTGCTACACAGCGTGCTTATAAAGCTGCTGGAATTGGTAGTATTGTTGTGGGTGATGAAAACTATGGTGAAGGTAGTAGCCGCGAACATGCTGCTATGGAGCCTCGACACTTAGGTGTACGAGTGGTATTAACCAAATCATTTGCACGTATTCATGAAACTAATCTGAAGAAGCAAGGAATGTTAGCACTTACATTCAACGATAAATCTGATTATGATAAAATTCAGGAAGATGATATCGTTGATGTAATTGGTTTAACCAACTTTACACCAGGTACAGCCTTGACCCTTGTATTTCATCACGCTGATGGCAGCAAGGATTCTGTAATTGCAAACCATACTTATAACCAACAACAAATTGAATGGTTTAAAGCTGGTGCGGCACTGAATATCATTCGCAAACAAGTAGCAGGCGCATAATACCAGTTTACTAAAAGCAAAAAGCCCAGAAGAATTTTCTTTTGGGCTTTTTTATTAGAATCAGAAGTTAACTTACTTCTCTAGCTTGCACTAAAGCATGATTATAACTTCCTTATAAAAAATCCTAGGCTGACGCTTAGGGTTAACAACTTCCTAGGCATAAAATTCTTTACTTTTCAATCCTTAGGCTGAAACCCAGGGTAACACCTACTAGGACATTATATTCTTTATTATTAACCCTGCCCTTTAGGGTGGGGCTGGAAGCAAGTACCCTACTTTGGGCTTTAGCCCTGACGTTTTCTGCATAAAATTAAAAAAAAGTTTCTCCTAGATCCCACACTGCGTAAGGGCTAAAGCCCGATTATCTCTTCCTTATAAAAACCCTAGGCTTCAGCCTAGGGTTAACAGCTTCACAATGGTTTAATTCTTTACCTTTCAATACTAGACCGAAGCCTAGGGTTAACAGCTTCTTAGAAATAATACTTCTCACTCCTCACTCCTCACTCCTCACTCCTATCTCCTATCTATTCACTATTTTAACTAGCTTTAGTTATGAGAAAATTCAATCTTGCCTTACTGATGTTATGTATGATAACTTCAGTTTTGGCACAGGATAAACCGGCATATATTTTATACAATGCAAAAGGGAAGAAAATATCATTCGGTAATATGATTGACAAGATATCGGGAAACGATATTGTTTTTTTTGGAGAATTACATAATAACGCGATTGCCCATTGGCTGCAGCTTGAATTAGTAAAAGACGCAAAAAAAAAGCGTGCATTAGTATTAGGTGCTGAAATGTTTGAACAAGATAATCAAGAGGCTTTAGACCAATATTTACATGGAAAAATCAATCAAAAAGGGTTTGATACCTTAGCCCGCTTATGGAAAAACTATCCAACTGATTACGCTCCTTTAGTAAACTTTGCAAAAGAAAATAAGATCGTATTTGCAGCAGACAATATACCTAGAAGGTATGCTTCACTTGTTGCAAAAGGTGGATTTAAAGCATTAGATTCTTTAAGCAGTAAGGAAAAATCATGGATGGCACCTTTGCCGATTGCTTATGATGCTGAATTACCAGGATATAAAAAAATGCTAGCTATGATGGAAGGTCATGGAGGCGATAATCTTCCAAGAGCTCAAGCCATTAAAGATGCAACTATGGCTTATTTTATATTAAAATATTATCAAGAAGGGAGCTTATTTATACATTTTAATGGATCTTATCATTCAGAAAATCATGAAGGCATCCTATGGTATTTGCAAAAATCAAAACCTGAATTAAAAATCGCAACGATAACAACCGTTTCACAAAAAGATATAAAAAAATTATTAGCAGAAAATAAAGGTAAAGCTGATTATATTATTTGTGTGGATGAAGACATGACGAATACTTATTAATAATATCTTCCAATCACCTTGCTTTCCACTACTATTTTTTTAATCTCTGAAGGGTCTATTACACCCTGTTGAGCATATAAAATTTTGCCGCCAGGTTCTACTATAATTGTGTAAGGAATTGCTCCCTGCCACCTAGGGTCAATCGCTTCAATTAATTGATACATATCTTCTGAATTAAATAGGTAGTTGGTGGCTGAAGCTTGTTGCTTTTGCAAAAATTTTAAAACTCTAGGTTTCTTGGAAAGATTGTCTGCACTAATTGTAACCCATTCAAAATCCCGGCTTCGATACATCCGGTTAATCGTAATAAAATCCGGGAATTCTGAAACACAGGGCCCACACCAAGTGGCCCAAACGTTTATTACTCGAAGCTTATCAGATTTATTTTTTATTAGATTTTTTATCCCGTAAAAACCAATAGTATCAATAGTTACAGGTTCTTTGGCCCAATTAATTTTAGCCTGATCTATCCAATTACTTTTTTCAGCCCATTTTATAGAACAACCAAAAACTTTTGTAGTTGCAACTGATGGCTGCTCACCTTTCAATAATTGATCTAAAGCATCTCTTGTATCATAATGATTGGGGTTTCCTCCTGGCTTTTCTAAATCATCAATTCTACCAGAAAATCTCAGAATCCTTTCTTGATCAAAAATAAATACATGAGGTGTTGCCTGTGGTCCGTATGCAATTGAAGTAGCTTGAGTAGCACCATCAAATAAGTAAGGAAAATTAAAGCCTTTAGTCCTTGCTCTTTCTTTCATTTCTTGAAAACTATCCCCTAAATCAGTATAGTTTAATTCATCTAAACGGATTGATTTAGGATCGCTTGGCATGATGGCAATTACTGCCACATTTTTTTTTGTATAGTCTTTGGTTAATTCAATGATTCTATTTTCATAAGCTTGAGCAGTAGGGCAATGATTGCAAGTAAAGATGACTACTAATAATTTAGCAGAAGCAAATGAACCAAGGTTATATTTTTTCCCATCAACTCCAGGGAGGTTAAAGTCTGGTGCCTTTGCTCCTATGGCTAATGAGGGATGATGATCATCATTTAGTGGGGCTGCTTCTAAAATAAAACTGTTAAATAAAGTCAAAGCAAAAAAAGCAATGAAGATTTTTTTCATTCTGCAAAATTGAACCTAAAAGTTAGTAATTTTTTTTTACTAGTTTATTTTTGATACATATAGAAATTAATGTTACGTTGATCTAATTTCTGATCGCAAACAAGCAGACAATCTAGAAGCAATAATCATTTTTCTTAAAAATAAAGGAAACAGCTAAGCTTTCTAAAGCTAAAAGGGAGTAATTTTAAGGATTACTTACTCTAATTATTGCCATGTACCAAATTCTATTGAGCGCGGTTGCAACTGCATTATTGGCCTTGCAACCTTCTCTAAATCCTCAAAATAAAACGAATTCAGATCCCATTAAAAAAAAGGAAGCTAAAGTTACAGTTTACACAACTGCAGAAAATAGCAACTTACGTCTAACACAAACGGCGGTTTTGAATTTTAGTCCATATGGACAACCTTTTGAAACAGAACCAGCAGTATTCGTAGATCCCAATAAAAAGTTTCAAACCTTTGTCGGAATTGGAGGAGCATTAACAGACGCATCGGCTGAAGTGTTTGCTAAGCTTCCTAAAAACAAGCAGCAAGAGTTACTTGAAAAATATTATGATGTAAATAAGGGTATTGGATTTTCTTTAGCTAGAACAAATATTCATAGCTGCGATTTTTCGAGCGATAGTTACACTTATGTGAAAGAAAACGATATTGAATTAAAATCATTTAGTATAGCACATGATCAGCAATATCGCATCCCATTAATTAAACAAGCCATTGCTGCAGCGGGTGGCAAATTGCCTATGTTCGTTAGCCCATGGAGTCCTCCAGGTTGGATGAAAGACAATAAAGACATGTTACATGGTGGAAAGTTATTGCCAGCCTATTATCAAAGCTGGGCTAACTATTATATCAAGTTCATTAAGACTTATCAAGAAATCGGAATTCCAATTTGGGCCCTAAGTGTTCAAAATGAGCCAATGGCCAAACAAACTTGGGAATCTTGTAACTATACTGCTGAAGAAGAAACCAATTTTATTAAAAATTATTTGGGACCCACTTTATCAAAATCAGGTTTGGGTGATAAAAAGTTAATCGCCTGGGATCATAACCGTGATTTATTATATCAACGTGCAAGTGCTGTTTTGAACGATCCTGCAGCAGCTAAATATGTTTGGGGTATTGGATTTCACTGGTATGAAAGCTGGACTGGTGGGGGAAATATTTATGACAACGTACGACGTGTTAATGAAGCTTTTCCAAATACACACCTGTTATTTACCGAAGGTTGTGTAGAAAAATATGACGCAACTAGAGTTAAAGAATGGAGATATGGAGAATTATACGGCAGATCAATGATTAATGATTTTAATAATGGAACAGTAGCATGGACTGATTGGAACATCTTATTAGACGAAAAAGGAGGTCCAAACCATGTGGGCAATTTTTGTTTTGCACCTGTTCATGCTGATACTAAAACTGGAGAATTAACCTATTTAAATTCATTTTATTATATGGGACACTTCTCAAAATTTATTCGTCCTGGTGCTAAACGAATTATTAGCTCTGCAAGCAGAGGACAGATACTTACTACAGCTTTTCAAAACACAAATGGTTCAATCGTAGTGGTTGTAATGAATCCTAGTAACGACAATATTCCTTACCATATGAGCATAGGGAACAAAGCGGTGGAAGTTAGCAGCTTGCCTCATTCCATTCAAACATTAGTGATAGAATAAATTTTAAAAGTATTTCATACCAATATCCAAATGGGTATTGGTATTTTTTTACACCCTAAAAAATGAAGTTTTTTTTTAAAAAAAGCCCAATTCATTCAACATTTTATTTTGGAATGAATTAAAAAAATTATTTTAAATTTCTTTTTATAAGATTGCAAATAACCGTTTATGAAAATTAGTTCCTGTATTTATTTAATATTTTCCCTAGTCTTAATTGAGGCTTGTAGCAAGGGATCAGGTCCAAGTAATACAACCCCTCCCCCGGGTGCTTTACCTTTTGCGAGTATTAATGACGTTAGTAATGAGCGTACGAGTAGTAATTTAAAATTCCAATTTACAGTTACACTCGATAAAGCAAGTACAAGTGCTGTAAGCATTAATTATACCACCTCCGATGGAACTGCCTTATCTAACAAAGATTACAAACCTATAAATGGTGTATTAACTATTCCTGCAAATTCAAATTCAGGAACTATTGAAGTAGAAGTTGTTGGAGATAGTATAAGAAGGACAAACCAATCATTTAGCATACAATTATCAAATCCTACCAACTGTTCAATTTCAACTAATAAAGGGACTGGTACTATTGTTAATGAAAATCTACTTTATTTTCCTGTAGATAGCACAGGATATACCACCCCTAAAACTTATCCTGGTATGAATTTAGTTTGGAGTGATGAGTTTGATGGCAAAACAGTTAATACTAGTAATTGGGTTTATGAAACAGGCTCAAATAATGGCTGGGGCAATAATGAATTAGAAAATTATACTAACAGAACTCAAAACTCATTTGTATCGAAGGGCAATTTAATAATAGAGGCGCGCAATGAATCTTATAATGGCAGCAGTTATACTTCCGCAAGAATGATTACTAAAGCGAAGCAATTTTTTACTTATGGGAGAATTGACGTTCGCGCAAAGCTACCATTTGGGAAAGGCTTATGGCCTGCTATCTGGATGTTAGGAAATAATATTGATCAGGTGAATTGGCCTGCATGTGGTGAAATGGACATTATGGAATTGATTGGAAGTATACCCAATACTGTGAATGGCACACTTCACTGGGGAACAACCCTAGCGTTACATAAATCTAAAACTAGTTCTCATACATTAAGTACAGGTACTTTTGACCAGCAATTTCATGTTTATAGTTTGGTTTGGGTACAAGATCAAGTTCAGATTTATGTTGATGACATCCTCTATAATACTGTTACCCCTACAGACACGAATGGAACATATCCATTTAATCTTGACTTCTTCTTTATATTAAATGTGGCTGTAGGTGGAAGCTGGCCGGGCTCTCCAGATGGTACAACAGTTTTTCCTCAAAGAATGGTAGTTGATTATGTTCGTGTATTTAAGTAGACTTTTGTTTTCTATCGAGTAGAATTTTACATTTACAAAAATCAGGAATTTATGTCAGCTATAAAAACAGCCATACTTTCGTTCGGAATGTCTGGAAGAGTATTCCATGCACCATTTATAGCCAATAATCCTGGCTTCGAATTAGTAGGTATTTGGGAAAGATCAAAAACTGCTT
This sequence comes from uncultured Bacteroidota bacterium, assembly GCA_903927185.1. Taxonomy (GTDB): domain Bacteria; phylum Bacteroidota; class Bacteroidia; order Chitinophagales; family Chitinophagaceae; genus Sediminibacterium. The sequence continues at coordinate 20,462 of CAIYLW010000078.1, read as the reverse complement.
CTTTGGAATTTTATCCTGACATTAAAATTTATCGGTCACTTGATGAAATTTTGAATGACGAAAGTATTGAACTTGTTATAGTAAATACTCCAACTAATACTCATTACGAATACAGCAAAAAAGTTTTACTGGCAGGAAAACATGCGGTAGTTGAAAAAGCATTTACCACTACTATTGCTGAAGCTATAGAATTAGAAGCACTAGCAATATCGGTCAATAAAAAAATTTCTGTTTATCAAAATCGACGCTGGGATAGTGATTTTAAAACGGTTAGGAAAATTATTGAAGAAGGTTGGCTTGGAAATATTGTAGAAGCAGAAATTCATTATGATCGTTTTAGAGTTGCCTTAAGTGCCAAATTGCATAAAGAAATTCCCGGCCCAGGGGCAGGGCTCTTAAATGATTTAGGACCACATTTAGTAGATCAAGCAATTTGTCTTTTTGGTATGCCACTTTCAGTTTATGCCGACATAAGAATTACCAGACCAAATTCTTTGGTAGACGATTATTTTGAATTGCTTTTAAACTATTCTGATAAAGTGGTCCGACTCAAAGCTAGCTGTTTGGTTAGAGAGCCTTTTCCCTCTTATATTATTCATGGACTAAAAGGAAGCTTTCATAAATCTAGAACAGATGTACAGGAAAATGCATTATTAGCGAATAAGAAACCGAACTCACCTAATTGGGGTGAAGAACCAATAGAAGAACGGGGATTTTTACATACCGAAAAAGGAGGCATCATCATTCGAGAAAAAGTTCCTACTGAAACTGGTAATTATGGCACTTATTATGCATTAGTTGAAAAAGCCATTCGTGAAAATAAAGAGATGCCTGTTACTGCTAAAGAAGGTATACAAGTGATGAAAATTATTGAAGCAGCTTTTAGAAGTAGTGAATTGAAAAAACAAATTTCATTAACCCAATAGTTTCGTTTTATCATTTTATATGAACCCCTTTATTGAACCAATATATCAAGCTTTTCAAAAAAATGCAGATGCTACAAATGCCTCTGACATGAAAGCTTATATGCTCAATAAATTTGAGTTTTTCGGTATTAAAACTCCATTACGTGATGAAATTGTAAAACCCTATTTAAAAGAACATTCTATAAAAAATTTCTCAGATTTAGATCAAGTGATTAAAGCGTTATGGGAAATGCCAGAAAGAGAAATGCAATATTTTGCGATTGATATTTTTTTATCTCATAAAAAATTATGGTCACAAAGTTCCATCAAGCTAATTGAGTACTGTATTGTTCAAAAAAGTTGGTGGGATAGTGTTGATGGAATTGTGGGTGATTGGCTTGGTACTTATTTTACCCTTTTTTCAGAACAAACTTTTCTGATTACCTCACAATGGAATAAGAGCAATAATATTTGGTTACAGAGAAGCAGTATTTTATTTCAAAAATCCTATAAAAAAAATACTGATACCGCATTATTATCTAGCTATATTTTAAAGCACAAAGACAGTAAAGAATTTTTTATTCGAAAAGCTATCGGTTGGGCATTAAGAGAATATTCTAAGACCAACCCTGAATGGGTTATTTCTTTTGTTGCCAATAATAAGCTATCCCCTCTCAGCGAAAAAGAAGCTTTAAAACGAATATCTAACTAAAAAAAATGCCTTCCGCTAAGAAGGCATTAATATATTCGCTATAAAAGTTTACATTTTTTTGGCGTCTTCTAAAAACTTTGCTAATCCAATATCAGTTAAAGGATGTTTCAATAATCCCAAAATTGAATCTAAAGGACAGGTGCAAACATCAGCACCAGCTTCGGCACATTTGATGATGTGTAAGGCATTTCTGATAGACGCAGCAAGGATTTCGGTCTTATAGCCCTGAATATCGAAGATCTGACGCATTTGTCTGATCAACTCAATACCATCCCAACCACTATCATCAATACGGCCAATAAATGGAGACACATAAGTGGCTCCCGCTTTTGCAGCCAAAATTGCTTGACCAGCAGAAAAAATCAATGTGCAATTAGTTCTAATACCATTATCGCTAAACCATTTTATTGCCTTAATACCATCTTTAATCATCGGCACTTTAACTACAATATTCGGATGAATAGCAGCTAACTTTTTACCCTCCTCTACCATTGATTCGAAATCGGTAGATAACACTTCTGCGCTAATATCGCCATCTACTATTTCACATATCGCTTTATAGTGTTGTGCAATAGCAGCTTCACCCTTAACACCTTCTTTAGCCATTAAAGAAGGATTAGTAGTAACCCCATCTAAAATACCTAATTCACTTGCTTCTTTAATCTGAGCCAAATTACCCGTGTCGATAAAAAATTTCATCCTTTTAATTTTAGTATTTTGTATTGGAAAGATTTGTCTGTTTTTGGAGTATGAGCAAATAAAAGCTCTAAAAAAATCATTCATCTTTCCCCTTTGGGCTCGTGAATATCTTACACTTATTCACGAGAGAAAAAAAATGGCAGGCTACTCACATCGCACCGCTCAACCACCTATCCTTGCTGTATTCCTACCCTGGGGAGATTCAGCAGGAGCTGGTCGTGTAAGACCTGCCGCGGCAAAAGTAAGGTTTGAGCGTTAATTTTTCGATTTTTTTTAAATTATAGAGATAAATAATTGCTCCACTATCTTCCAAACCTTGAATTCACTGAGGCTATACCCACCAACTCGTCATGCCTTCCATTAAGAGATCGATAATACACTAATATGGAATAGTCATTTTCGGTTTCCCAGTAATTCCCCTCAGTAATTGAAATATCAGAAGCGGCTTCAGAATCCTGTTTATCTCTCGTTACATAAGCATAACTATAATATCCCTGTTTTAAGAATAAGTTTTTAATGTAGCCCCCCTCTGAAGCACTAAACTCCATAAGTGAACTATCACTAATTTGATTGCCTGTTAATTCCCCAATTAGATGAACCGATTTTCCTTGAATAGCTTGTTTGCCAGGAGCAATAAAACTAAAATGAACCCATGCATAATCGGTCTGCCACCAGGGATTTACAGACTCGGTTGTATTAATTTCTGTATACCCATTTCTATCGGCAAAATTGATATAAGCAAAATTATTCCTTGCCTGATCAGCCTTCAAATAAATCTTATACGGCTCCTCTGTCCTATCTACCTTTGCAATTCGATCTGATTCAAAACGAAAGCTCTGTAAATCGGCCCATCGAAATTCTTTTCCAGCCTGAAATAAATAATCCATCTCTCCATTAAATTCGTAAATATTTTCTTTGATGAATATGGGTTGTTTATTTATAACAGCATCGTCCCATCTGTTGTTTTGAAGAACCACAACTTTGAGTTGCTGTGGGCTCATCAAATTCAGTGCCCTTGCTTCCACAGAGAACTGTAATTTTTGATGTGAATGCGATAATTGATTGTCAAAAGGAACTTGTATTTGAGCTCCTATCGAAACCTTTTTATCTACCACCAATATTCTTTTAGTAAACGCTAATTTTGAAGTGTCTCCATCTTTATACACTTTTAATAAATAGTTTCCACTTAAAATAGGAATTGAATTTCGTTCAGGTAACAATGCCTGATAGTGCACATATTTCATTGTGGTGATAGAAGCAACTCTATATTGACTAATCCGCATTTGATTAAACCCTTTTATATAATCAAATGAATTCACATTAGCAGGAGTCCAATCGGAATTGCACAATTCGTAGGAATAGAAATAATTTTGAGGATAGTCCACTAAATCATCGAAATGTAATTCTAGCTGATCTCCAGAATTTAAATGGATAATTGGCTGACTAAACTGATTGTTTTCCTGAAACAACTTAACACCATTAATTGTAGAAGAGTATAATCTATCTGGCAACCGCTGTGCCTTAGCTGTTAATAAGATTAACAATAAAAAAGGGGCTATCAATAACTTCATATCATAAAATAAAGCTTAAACTTACAACATTACTCAGAGCTACAAAAGCTTTTGCTGCATTCGAGGCGGCAATGTAGTTTTGAGTTACTAAAACCTATTTCTTGAGTCTTGCTTTTAATATCGCCAAAAAGATCGCATTCACTAAGCAAAAATCGTTTGCAAGATTTATTATCCGTCTATCCATAGCCGCTACCGCCGTTAGTGTTATGTCAATGATCATCACTTTGGCATTTGTGAATGGATTCCAGCAGACTGTTTCCAGTAAAGTATTTAGCTTTTGGGGGCATATTCGAGTACAAAAATTCGAACCAAATAAGTCATTAGTAGCAGAAGAAACTCCCATCAAAAAAAATAAACAAGTTGAGGATATTATCAAACGGGAAACCGGGGTATTTCAATTACAAACTTTCGCTACTAAGTCGGCAATAATTGAAAAGAATAAAGAGATTGAGGGCGTATTATTGAAAGGTATTGAACCTAATTATGATAGTTCACAACTTAAACCCTTTATAAAAGAAGGTCATTGGTTACATTTCAATGATAGTACTTATAGTAAAGACATCATTGTTTCTGCACAGTTAGCCAAACAATTAAAATTAAAACTGTACGACACAATTCATATCTATTTTATTTCCAGCATTGATGGTAGTAGAAATTATAGAAAACTTTCTGTTTCTGCTATCTACAAAACAGGAATTGAAGAGTATGACAAACTCTTTGTAATTGGTGATCAACAGCTCATTCGTAAGATGGGTAATTGGGCTACTGATGAAACGGGTGGTTATGAAATTTTCGTAACTGATTATCATCAAATGGATAGTATCTCAACTCATTTGGCAGAAAAATTACCTCCCGAATGGATGAGCAAAACTATACGAGAAGTATATCCCAATATATTTGATTGGTTAAATATTCAAGATGTAAATCGGAATGTTATTTTTGTAGTGATGGCATTAGTAGCCATCATTAATTTAATTACCTGTTTATTGATTTTGATTTTAGAAAGAACTAGAATGGTGGGGATCCTTAAGGCATTGGGGGCAAATGACTGGTTAATTCAAAAGTTATTTCTATATCATGCAAGTGTAATAACTATTGCGGGTATTGGCATTGGTTTTGTAGCAGGAATTGGCATTTGTTTAATTCAAAAATACACTGGTATCATTAAATTGGACGAGTCGTCATATTATGTGTCAGAGGCTCCAATTTATATCATTTGGTGGCAGGTATTTGCAGTATGCTTAAGCACTGCATTGGTATGTTATTTATCGCTAATTATTCCAACATTGATCATCAAAAGAATTCAACCAACAAAAGCAATACAGTTCCGTTAATCGATATTATTTTTCGCAAAGATGAGATAATAAAATGCCAGTAGCAACTGCCGCATTTAATGATTCTGCTTGTCCGATTCTTGGTATGGTTACTGCTTTAGTAATAAAAGGCAACGTTGTTTCTCTGATTCCTTTTGATTCATTACCAATTATCAATATCCCTTCTTTTAAAGGACTTATCTGATTAATAGATTGTCCCTTTAAAAGTGCCCCATAAATAGGCATATTAATTGATGAAAGTATTTCAGTCAGGTTGCGATACCAGCATTTTACCCGAATAAAACTTCCCATCGTACTTTGGATAACTTTAGGATTATAAAATTCTACCGTATCCTCGCTGGCAATAATTTGAGAAATACCAAACCAATCGGCAATTCTTATAATCGTTCCCAAATTGCCAGGATCTTGCAATCCATCAAGCACTATACTAACCTTATTTTTAAAAGCTGGCTCACCCAAATCTGTTTTTTGACGACACATCAGCAACACTTCATTCGGGGTTTGAAGTGTACTCATCTTGCCTAATTCAATTTCTGTTACAACGGTAGCATCCACATCTACCTTATTGTCAGCCAGCCATTCTTCTGTTGCATATAACTTTTCAACCTGATAGTCGCTATTCAGAAGCTCCCTAGCAAGCTTGGGACCTTCTGCTAAAAACAGACCTTCTTGTGCTCTTTGTTTTTTCTGGCACAAAGATTGAATATATTTGAGTTCATTTTTGCTTAACATAACATATGCGTTTCACCGGGGTTAAAGTTAATAGGTTTTTGTGGCTAATAGGGATCATCTCTTTATTACAGTTGGTTTCCTGCTCGGAAGAACGCAGAACTAACGTAAAAGATTATCCATTAAACACCGCATTTATCTATTCTAATAAAGTGGTAGTGCATGGTGCCAGTTCAAAAGACGAAAAGAAAAGATTAGCGTTGGATCTTGATAATTATTGGGATGATAGCCTAAAAGCTAGAAAAGAACAAAGAGTATTATTCTGGTATCGAATCAATAACCCACCTACGTTTGATACAGTAAACGTAACCAGATCAAGAAACTTCATGACCGCCTACTTGAATTCACAAGGTTATTACTATTCGAATATTAAAGATAGTATTAGGTTTGATACAATAGGCAATCAAATAAGAGTGCATGCATTGATGAATGTAACTCCAGGAAAAAATATCACGATTGATTCAATCGATTATCAATTAGATGATTCTAGTTTACAAGCCCTTACTTTTCAAAAAATGAAAGGTACACTTTTAAAAAAAGGCGATAATTATAGTAAACAAATTATGAATGATGAGCTTGATAGATTAATCAAAATTTATCGCGACAAAGGCTATTATAAATTCACCAAGGAAGATATATATGCAGAAGTAGATAGTTCTGATATAAGTTTAATGAATATTACTTTGAGTCCTTATAAGCAAGCACAATTAATTGCTGCAACCGCTAGAAAACGGCTTGAAAATCCTAATTGGGATATTTACTTAAAAAAGAGACCTACTTATGATTCAAGTAAGCTTATACAATATTCGATAGGCAATATTTATTTTTATCCAGAAACAAAACTTAGTGATGTATCAGATAGTCTTCCTTTTGACAAAAGCTTTTTGGAAGAACAAATAGGCAATGTATGGATGCGTTACAAACAAGGGAAATTTCATTATAGCCCATTAAAAGAACACACATTTTTTGCTCACGGAGAAATTTATAATGAGTCACTCTATTTTAAATCAATGAATACCCTTGGTCAGGTTGGAGCTTGGCAACAAGTGGATGGTAAGATTGTACCGAGAGATAAAGACACACTTGATTTTTATTTCTTCCTGACTCCTACTTTAAAACAAAACTTTACAGTTGATTTGGAGGGAAGCAGAAATACCGGAGACATTGGTGCTGGAAATCTGTTCGGAATATCAACAAATTTGTCATACAGAAATAGAAATGTATGGAAGCAAGCCATTCAATCAGTTACAAATTTCAGAACTGGAGTGGAATTAAATTTGAATTTAGGAAGCAGTAATTCTGCAAGTAATCAATTAGCTCAAACTTTTAATATCAGTGCCGGACAAACTTTTGCATTTCCCAGGTTGATTCAGCCATTTAACAGATGGAAAGGTTTAAGAACATTAGATAATAAAAGAACATTACTTTCCATCAATGCCTCGTATGTTGACAGAAAAAATTATTATAAACTGCATTCTATAGTGGGTAGCTGGGGTTATGAATGGAAAAAGACTTATCGCAGAGCTGAGAATCAGAATACTTGGTTATTTAAACCTATCAATGTAGAACTCTATTCTTTAGATACGCTTCCAGGCTTGGATACCCTTTTTATGAAAAATCCATTCTTAAGAAATTCATTTAATACTGGCAATATATTTAGTCAGAGTTTATCTTTTGTAAGAACATTCAATACTGCAAATGGGAAGAATCAGTATCTCCGTTTGGGAGTAGAGGAAACTGGTTTATTGTTTGGCGCTATTCAACAATTGAAAAATAATATCTATAGATATATTAAATTAGAAGCCGAGTACAAACAAACAAAAAAGTACCAAAAATCTATCTTAGCTTATCGAGCCTTTGCTGGCTTTGGATATAACTATGGCACCTATCCCGGAAACAAGTCCCCTTCGCTTCCTTTTTTTAAACAGTTTTCATTAGGTGGTCCATATAGCATGCGTGCTTGGGGCTTAAGACAATTAGGATTAGGCAGTTCATCTACTTATGATAGTATTTCCACCAGTAGTTTTCGTGACCGATATGGAGATATGGCATTAGAAGGCAACATTGAATATCGATTTAATATTGCCACTATTGCAGGGGTTAAAATTGGAAGTGCACTGTATTCAGATATCGGTAATATCTGGAATGTAAAAAAGATTCCTAATGATCCTTCTTCTGTATTTTCTTTATCAAATCTAGGCAAGGATCTTGCAATTGGGATGGGCACTGGCGTAAGAATCGACTTTACTTATTTTATGATCAGATTGGACTTTGCGTATAAAGTAAAAGACCCTGTGCGTATGGGCAATAACGGCTGGATGAGTATCAATAAATTTAATTGGACCGATGTTCGTCCTAACGGTTTGCAAGTTCCCAATTTTGCGTTACAATTGGGTATTGGCCTCCCCTTCTAATGAAGCTCGAAGCAGTTTAATTTCTTGTTCGAATTGCATAATTGTTTTTGCATCATCCACGTGAAAATCTCCAATGCGTGTTCTACGTAAACTGCTCATATATCCACCCACACCTAATTCTGCGCCAAAATCGTTAGCTAAGCTTCTTATATATGTTCCAGTAGAACATATCACTTTAAAATGCAGAATCGGAAGTTCAATTTTTACAATACTGAAAGATCGAATTGTTACCGGTCGTGCTTGCACTTCCACCGCAATGCCTTTTCTCGCAGAAACATAAAGACGCTCCCCATTTTTTTTTATGGCAGAATGTTGAGGTGGATATTGCAATATATCACCTTCAAATTTTTTAGTAGCGGCTTGAATTATTAATTCTGATAAATGTTCGGTTGATTTAAAATTTTCAGGATAAGATTCCAAATCAAAGGTGGGTGTTGTGGCTCCAAGAGTAATCGTTCCAATATATTCTTTTTCCATCCCCATATACTCATTAATCTTCTTCGTGAATTTACCTGTACAGATTATCAGAAGGCCGGTAGCTAAAGGATCAAGCGTACCCGCATGCCCTACTTTTTTTACCTTAATAAGGCTTCTTATTTTATTGGAAGCATCAAACGATGTCCATTCCATCGACTTATCAATCAGTACTAATTGTCCATCTAAAAAAGATTGTAATGTTTGCATATAAAAAGTGAAAAATCAAAAATCAAAATTAAAAACAAGAGCCGTCCAGAGCAATCGGGACGGCTTTAAAATTATATGAATCATATTAATACGCTCTTGCAAACAATACTCTTTGTTTGGATGGATTTCCAGTAAAAATACATTTGCCTTCTTCTAATGGATTATTTAAAGGAATACAACGAATGGTTGCTTTTGCTAATTCCTTAATCTTATCTTCTGTTTCTGAAGATCCATCCCAATGGGCGGAAATGAAGCCAGCTTTTGTATCTAAAAGATGTACAAACTCATCCCAGGTATCTGCACATGTAATATGATCATCTCTATATGCAAGGGCTCTGTTGTAAATATTTTGTTGAATTTCTTCTAACAAGTTCTTGATGTATTGCTCGATACCTTCTAAGCTTACACTTTGTTTTTCTTTGGTATCTCTGCGTGCAACTTCTATCACATTGTTTTGCAAATCTCTTGCACCAATTGCCAAACGAACTGGCACACCTTTCAATTCATATTCTGCAAATTTCCATCCTGGGCGTTGATTATCTGAATCGTCGTATTTTACAGAAATTCCTAGGTCTTTTAACCCTTTTACTATCGCATGCACTTTTTCATCCAGTTGCGATTTCTGTTCTTCACCCTTATAAATGGGTACAATTACTACCTGAATTGGCGCAATTCTAGGAGGCAAAATCAATCCATCATCATCGCTATGAGCCATTACCAAAGCTCCAATTAATCTGGTACTAACTCCCCAGCTAGTTGCCCAAACATATTCCAATTTGTTTTCTTTATCACTAAACTTTACATCAAATGCTTTTGCAAAATTTTGACCTAAGAAATGGGAAGTCCCAGCTTGTAATGCTTTGCCATCTTGCATCATAGCTTCAATACAATAAGTTTCTTCGGCACCCGCAAACCGCTCATTAGGGGTTTTTATTCCCTTAATTACAGGCAAAGCCATCCAATTTTCAGCAAAATCGGCATACACATCCAACATTAATTTAGTTTCAATCATCGCTTCTTCCTTGGTTGCATGGGCAGTATGACCCTCTTGCCATAAAAATTCAGCGGTACGTAAAAACAAACGAGTACGCATTTCCCAACGAACTACATTTGCCCACTGATTAACCAAAATAGGCAAATCGCGGTATGATTGAATCCAGCCCTTATAAGTACTCCAAATAATTGCTTCACTCGTTGGCCTAACAACAAGCTCTTCTTCAAGCTTTGCCTCTGGATCCACGATAAGTTTGCCGGGGTTGTTTTCGTCGGATTTTAAACGGTAGTGTGTAACAACAGCGCATTCTTTAGCAAAGCCCTCGGCATTTTTTTCTTCCGCCTCAAATAAACTTTTAGGAACAAACAAAGGGAAATAGGCATTTTGATGCCCCGTGTCTTTGAACTTTCTATCTAACACATCTCTCATGTTTTCCCAAAGGGCGTAACCGTATGGTTTTATAACCATACATCCTCTAACCGCACTGTAATCAGCGAGTTGCCCTTTAATTACAAGGTCGTTATACCATTGCGAATAATCCAGTTCCCTAGTAGCAATTTCCTTACCCATTTTTTTAATATTTATTTAACAAATAACCATTGTTTATATCTTAACATAGCATAATATTTGACGTTATATATAGTATGCCTTAAGCATCGCAAATGTATGTAACTTCACATTATCTAACGTTCAAACCTATCACCATGAAAAACAGTCTACTTTTTACAGTGCTTGGAATGGGATTATTTGTTTCGAGTTGTTCAACTGCCTACAAGTCAGATCAGACACCAGATGATGTATATTTTTCTCCTGGAAAACCAGCGTTAGAAAAAGCTGCTATTGTGAAAGATCAGGCACAAAGAGAACAGTATGATAATTATGTAAGTGCCACAGACGAGCAATTTCTACGTATGAAAGTGAGTAATTATTATCGTTGGAATATGCTAGACGATTATAGTTACTGGAACGATAGCCGTTACGACTTTGGTTCTTTTAATTATTATAGTTCGATGGGGTATAGCAATTATTATGGTTTAAACAATTGGAATTTAGGTTGGGGTAATGGATTTTATAAACCTATTTATAATTTAGGTAACCCCTATTATACTTTAGTAAATTATTATAATCCCAAATCAACTGTTGGAACAATAAGCGAGAGCAGTATCAGCGCATACAAGAATAAAACTTATTCGAATAACAATAATTACCCTTTCAATAATCCAAAAGCAGGTTATAACAACCTGAACTATAGCACACCTAGTGCTAATAGTTTCAGTAATCTTGTTAAAAAAGTATTTGGCAGTTCTACAGATTCATATGATAGGACTATACGTACTTTTGATAATAGCAGAACAAGTAGCAATAATAGCAGCAATTATTCAATTACCAATAGCAGTGCCGGTGGTAATAGCGGTGGGGTAAAGAGTAGTGGAAGTAGTGCCAGCTCAGCACGTACCACAAGAAATTAATTTATTGGAGGTTCCTTATGATGAGGAGTTAAGCACAGTTTTAACTTCTAACGAGAAATCCATACGCCCAAACTTACAAACATGAAAAAAAATTTACTGATCATATTTATATTTTCAGGCAGCTATTTATTTGCTCAAACTCCTGATGATGCATTGCGTACTGCATGGTTTACTCAAAATGGATCTGGAAGAAATACTGCAACTGGGGGCGTGATGGGATCTCTGGGCGGAGATATTACCGCCAACCACGTTAACCCTGCCGGACTAGGTTTATTTAAAACAAATGAACTTGTGTTATCCCCTGGATTCAATTTAAATAATAATAAATTAGACTATAGGGGCACCAATAATGGCGTGCAAAAAAACAATTTCAATTATGGCGCCTCAGGTGTGATTCTAAGTTCTTCGAATAATAATAAACGTAAATGGACTAGCAGTGCTTTTGCTATTTCTGTAAATCAAGTTGCCAATTATAATAATCATATTCAATTTTCAGGTTATAATAATATGAGTTCTTTTTCTGAAAAATATTTAGAAGAATTAACTCGCGATAAAGCCGACACGAATGCAGCTTTAAGTAATTATATTTTTGGTTCATCACTTGCTTTTCGTACTTATTTAATTGACACACTCAGTGGTCCAGGAGGTACCGTTGCTGGATACCAAAGTTTAGTGCCCATTTCAACTGGTGTGAATCAATCCTATGATGCAATTACTTCTGGCGGTTATCATGAAATCGCATTAGGATTGGCGGGCAATATGGATGATAAAATGTACGTAGGGGGAAGCTTAGTAATTCCTGTTATTAATTATAATCGTGAATTGGTATATTCAGAAAAAGATGCCACTAATAATCCAAATAATAATTTCAGTAGTGTCGAATACAAAGAATCATTTAGTTCCCGCGGTATTGGTGTGGGATTAAAATTGGGGATGATCTATAAACCAACAGATTATTGGAGAATAGGATTTGCATTTCATACACCACAAATAATGGGCTATAAAGATGAAGTGCGTTCATCAATGATTACCAACACAGAAAACTATGCCAAAACAATAAGTGAAACTAGTGATAACTTAAATAGTGGCAATCCCGGTAAAAGCGAATACAATTTACTAACCCCTTATCGCGCAATAATAAGTGCTAGCTATGTATTCAGGGAAGTAAAGGATACCAAAATGCAAAGAGCTTTCTTAAGTGCTGATCTTGAATATGTAAACTATCGGGGTTCTAGATTCTCTGCCGTTGATAAATCAAATCAAGCCTTAGTTAGTTATTATTCATTATTGAATAATGAAATAAAAGATTACTATAAAGGCAATTTTAATTTCAGAATTGGTGGGGAGTTGAAATTTAATGTATGGATGGTTCGATTGGGAGGTGGCTATTACGGAAGCCCCTATTCTGATGCTAATTTAAAAGCTAATAAAATAATAGCAAGTGGCGGTTTGGGTTATAGAAACCATGGAATCTTTATTGATCTTAGCTATGCACATGCATTTCAGCAAGATGTACAATTTGCCTATCGCTTAAATGATAAACCAAATACTTTTGCTACTCAAACTGGAGCTAGAGGAACTATGATGATGACGTTTGGATTTAAATTTTAAAATTAAAATAGTTAACCCGAGCTTTTAAACTGGGGGGTGGATGAAAGAGAAGGAATCGGTCTTTAGCCCTTAAGCTCTAAGAACTTCTAGGTATTGAGCTATCACTCTTCATTCCTATCTTTTATCTATTATCTCTCACTTTTACCACACTAATTGTCCTTGCATCATACCAACTTATTTCCGGGTCTTTTTTGAACCAGGTCATTTGACGCTTAGCATACTGACGGGTATGTTGTTTAATTAATTCAATTGCCTTTGCAAGAGTTATGTTACCCTCCATATATTCGAAAATTTCTTGATAGCCTACGGTTTGTAAAGCATTATTGTTTCGATTAGAAAACAATTGCTCTGCTTCTTTAATTAAGCCTTCTTTCAGCATAAGGTCTACGCGTTCATTGATTCTCTGATTTAATAATTCTCGTGGCAATTCCAAACCAATCTTAACAATACGAAATGGTCTTATTTTTCTTTCTGATTTTCTAAATTGAGTTATTGAAATGCCTGTTGTTCTTATCATTTCGAGTGCCCGCATCAATCGCTGAGGATTTCCCTGTTCTGCATTTTGCCAAAATAAAGGATCCTTTTCAGCAATTTCATTTTGTAACCAAGGCAAACCCTTTATTGTATATTCCTGTATTAAATTTTCTCTGATAATAGGATCAATTTCTGGCATGGAATCCATCCCTTCGCAAAAAGCTTTAATGTATAAACCTGTTCCACCCACCATAACTGCAGTTTGATTTTTAGGAAGAAGTAAAGCTGCTCTTTGTAAAGCAAACTCTTCAAATTTCCCTGCATTAATTTCATCATGAATAGAATGGCTATTTATAAAATGGTGAGGTACTTTTTTTAATTCATCTAATGATGGCTTTGCTACAGCAATTCCTAATTCAGAATAGCACTGTCTTGAGTCTGCCGAAATAATTTCGGTTTGCAAATGCGCTGCTAATTCAATTGCAAATGCAGTTTTACCAACGGCTGTTGGTCCACAAACAATAAAAACAGTACCTATTTCTTTTTGCATACAATTGTTAATTACAAAAAAGACCAACCCTATAAGAGATTGGTCTTCCAAAGATATACTTAACGATTATTTAGAATGCTTCTTCATCCTGACCTTCTTCGGCTTCTGCTTCTTCATCTGGATCAGTTGCATCCAATTCGTCACCTTCTTCACCAAAGCCATCTGTTGCTTCTGTTAAATCATATTTTTCTTCAATGTCTGCAAACTTATCTCCCAATAAACTTTTAGTACCATATTGTTGAGGACCGATTCCTTCCGTTCTTGTAGTAACTGGGTATTGCAATTTGCTATTCTCTTCTTTAGAAACATTAATGAGTTCCACTAAAAAAGTCCAATTTTTTGCGAAATCATATACATATACAAATTTCTGATTGGTATCACGAATTTCGCTGCCGATAATAGTTTCAGACATCAACAAAGGAACTACGGGATATTTTTTATCATATATCTCCAAACTAATTTCTCTACCACGCTGCCAATTATCGTTACTTCTATAATAGGTAGCCTGATGTTTATTATCAAACTCGAAAGATTTCAAAATGGCAAAATGAAGATCCTGAAAATTTTGAGTATGCTTAATAATCACATCTCTATAAACTGAATCGTCTTCTTCCAAATAAATCCTAAATTTTAAAACCGCCATTAATGATAGAATATTAATTAGTATAATTATTTCAATGCCCCTTTCAAGAAAGTACGCAAAATACGGAGTAAGTTTTTAGAAACGAAAGATTTTAGGGTTTATTCGGAACATGTATGTTTAATTCGGCCGCTTTCTGTAACATAAAGCTAAATGCAGCATCATAATCGTTAGGTATGAACCCATCCAATATAGCCTCTCTTATTGCATCTTTAATTAAACCAACGTTTTTACCAGGGGTTAAACCAAAATGATCCATAATCATACTTCCGGTTATAGGTGGTTGCCAATTGCGCATCTGATCACTTTCCTCTACTTCTTTCATTCGCTGCTTTACCATTTCAAAGTTTTGCAGGTACCGTTTTACTTTAAACTTGTTTTTACTGGTTATATCGGCAGAACATAACATCATCAAAGCTTCAATATCATCTCCAGCCTCAAATAATAATCTTCTCACTGCGCTATCCGTAATATTTTCATTCGTTAAACTAATAGGGCGCAAATGCAAGGCTACTAATTTTTGTACCAATTTCATCTTATCATTCAAGGGTAATTTCAAACGCCCAAATATTTTAGGAACCATTCTTGCACCAACTGTTTCATGACCATGAAAAGTCCACCCATGACCTTCTTCAAATTGTTTGGTTGCAGGCTTACCAATATCATGCAACAAGGCTGCCCAGCGTAACCACAAATCATCAGTATGTTTACTGATATTGTCAATTACTTGTAGGGTATGATAAAAATTATCTTTATGCCCCTTTCCATCGATATATTCTGCTCCTTGTAAATCTACCATTTGGGGGAAAATGATCGAGAGTAAGTTGGTCTTATATAACAAATCCCAACCGATAGAGGGTTTATTACAAAGCATGATTTTATTCAACTCATCTGTGATTCTCTCCTGAGATATAATTTTTATTCGATCTGCCTGAGCTTTTATAGCCTCTAATGTTTCCGGAATAATCGTAAAATCTAATTGACAAGCAAATCGAATAGCGCGCATCATCCTTAATGGATCATCACTAAATGTTTGTTCTGGTAATAAAGGAGTTTTAATCAGTTTTTGTGCAATTGCTTCTAATCCATTGAACGGATCGATGAGCATGCCATAATCAGCTTTATTTAAACTAATTGCAAGCGCATTAATCGAAAAATCGCGTCGATTTTGATCGTCTTCTAAGCTTCCCAGTTCAACTCGAGGTTTTCTGCTATCTGGTTGATAACTTTCTTTTCTAGCACCCACAAATTCGATTTCAAATTCTGGCAATTTTATCTGAGCTGTCCCAAAATTTTTGAAGTAGGCAACTGTTGGGCGAGGAACAAATAATTCAGCCACACGATGAGCAAGAGCAATTCCATCACCTAAACAAACAATGTCAGCGTCTTTAGAATTACGTCCAATGATCTTATCACGCACAAATCCCCCAATTAAATAAGTGGGTAACTGCAATTCATCTGCAGCTTGTGCAATTTTATTGAAAATGGCTGTTTCTATAGTGGAACAAGGTATCTGCATCTGCTGCAAATGTAATAAGCTTTCCCCTCTAAACACTCGGCAATGAGGCAAGTAACTGCTCATTATTTATTTTTAGCGCACATTTAAAATGTGTTTCCGGACAAGCTTTCTTACCATGTATGCCGCAAGGCCTGCAACTTAGGTGCTCCTGTATTTCAACAATTGAACTATTACTAGAAAGCGGTCCGTAGCCAAAAGCTGGTATTGTAGAACAATAAATTACAGTTACTGGAGCATTTACCGCTGATGCGAAATGCATAGGTGCAGAATCGTTCACATAATTCATAATGGCTTTTTCCATTAATGCAGCCGACTCTAAAAAATTTAATTTACCAGCCAAATTCATGATACTTCTGTTTGGGAATGCTTTGCTTATTTCATTGCATAATATGGTATCTGATGGAGCGCCTAATAAATAGACCTGGTAATTTTGGGGAAGCACTTGTAAAAAGGCTATCCACTTAGCTATTGGAAATTGTTTAGTAAACCAAACAGATGCGGGGGCAATACAGATATATGGGTCATTGTTATAAATATCAATGGCAGTTTTATCTTCTTTAGAAGGATATAATTTTGGCTTCGAAGCAATTTTATGAGTTGGGTTTTCAATCAATTGAAAATTCCTTTCTACTTCATGTAAAACAATATCACCCTTACTGAAAATATGCTTAATCCGTTTTGTAAAAAGATCACTGAATGGATTTTTATCAAATCCAATGGTCTGTTGAGCACCAGAGAATAAAGTTATCAAACCTGTAGCAGCAAAGCGTTGTACATTAATAACAAGATTGTATTTCTTATCTCTGATTTGCTGAATAACCTTATAAAGATGTTTGTATTTATATGCCTTTTTATTCCAAATTAAAACCTCATTCACAAATGGATGGCCGTTCATTAAAGCTTCATTGCCCTTTCGAACTAGGATATCAATTAAAGCTTCGGGATATTGAATGTGCAAATCTTCTAGTAATCCAGTTACCAAAACTACATCCCCAATAAAAGCGGTTTGAATCACTAGGATTTTTTGCATCCTGTAAAATTACTCAATAAATGTGTTGCTTACTATTAGTAAAATCATAACTCTTATTCATACTCTAATTCGTTACAAAAAAATTCCCAGTCGAATAAAATAAAACTGGTATAAATTTTATGTAATGTAAACAATGTTGCTCTGTTTTGTCTTCGTTTAAGATTTAAATCAGTTGTATGAATCGTTTTCTGTTCAATTCCTAATTTCAATGTAGCCTGAAGAAAAGACTTCATTTTGTATGTCGGCACATCTAACACTACCCTAGTCATATTATATATTATTCTATTAAATTGAGTAATATTATCAATAAATGCAAATTTTTAGTCAACTATTTTTAAGCACTTTTTAATTAATTCAATACACTAATTATATATAAACAAAATTCTGGCAGAATAGTTCGCTGCAGTTAATATAGAGTAGTTGCTCATATCTAAACTTTGAAACTTATGTTTGCAAAAAAATTGAGCATGTTATTACAAGCATTGATACTGGAAGCATGGGATAATCGAGAACTTTTAAAAGAGGGTAAGTATACTGATGCAATCAGATCAGTAATTGAAGAGGTAGATAAAGGTAGACTTAGAACAGCTGCTCCAACTGATAACGGTTGGGTAGTAAATGAATGGGTAAAACAAGCCATTCTATTGTATTTCGGAATTCAGCAAATGCAAACCTGGGAATTACCACCTTTCGAATTTTATGATAAAATGTTACTGAAGAGCAATTATAAAGAACTGGGTGTTCGTGCTGTGCCACATGCTGTTGCTCGTTATGGCGCCTACTTAGCCAAAAATGTGGTTTTAATGCCTAGTTATGTAAATATCGGCGCATTTGTTGATGAAGGAACAATGGTTGATACCTGGGCAACTGTTGGCAGTTGTGCTCAAATAGGGAAAGGCGTTCACTTGAGTGGTGGCGTTGGAATAGGTGGCGTTTTGGAACCTTTACAAGCAAGCCCTGTTATTATTGAAGACGGATGTTTTATTGGTAGTAGAGCAATAGTTGTAGAAGGAGTTATAGTGGAAAAAGAAGCTGTATTAGGCGCAAATGTAGTGTTAACTAAATCAACAAAAATTATTGATGTAAGCGGACCAGAAGCCATCGAATATAAAGGAAGGGTTCCAGCAAGAAGTGTTGTAATCCCGGGAACTTATCCAAAACAATTTCCAGCTGGCGAATTCCATGTAAACTGTGCATTGATTATTGGTACTCGCAAACCAAGTACCGATTTAAAAACAAGCTTGAACGATGCACTCCGTGAATTTAATGTGAGTGTATAAATAGTTCTGGCAACAATATATGCAGCAAAACAAAAAAGATACAGTATATCAAATTAGTTTAGCAGGATTTCTGATAACGATTTTGGGTGCTGTATTTTTTTCTACAAAAGCCATCTTTGTGAAACTAGCATTTAAATCAACTGGCATAGATGCTGTTACCCTGCTAACCTTACGCATGCTATTTTCTTTACCCTTTTATTTGGTAGCAGCATGGATAGGATCAAAAAAAGAATCAGCAGTTACTCTAACTTTCAGGCAATGGTTTTTTTTAATTTTATTAGGAACCTTTGGCTATTATTTAAGCAGCTTATTCGACTTTATTGGATTGCAATATGTATCGGCAGGATTAGAAAGATTAATACTATTCCTATACCCTACTTTTTCAGTATTAATAAATACCTTCTTATATAAAACCAAACTTAATAAAACACAGGTTATTGCACTTGTATTAACTTATTTAGGGATTGGCATTGCCTATATCGGTGAAATGAAAATTGATACCAGTAATCCAAATTTTTATTTTGGTTCATTCATGATTTTTCTTTGTGCCATAACGTATAGCTTTTATTTGGTGGGTACCGGAAGAATGATTCCGAAAGTGGGCGTTACAAGATACACTGCCTATGCCATGCTAGCTGCTACTGTAGGCATTTTCATACATTTTCTAGTGACAAAAAATATTCAACAAATTCCTTTCACCCCAACTTTAATTGGCTATAGTATAGCATTGGCAATTATTGCGACGGTACTTCCTTCATTTATGATGAGTAATGGTATGAAAAAGATTGGAAGTAATAACGTGTCCATCATCACTAGTATTGGCCCTGTATCAACCATTATTCAAGCACATTTTTTTCTTGGAGAAAAGATCATTATCCCACAAGTTATAGGAACTGCTTTAGTAATAATTGGTGTACTATTAATTGGTTGGCAATCAAAGAATCAGGCGTCAGAAACCACTTAATATTCTTTTACCGAAGTTTTATTGCCACTTACCGAGGTTTACTTATCAATAACCTAAAAGTACTTGCCGTGCTTTATACACCGCTTTAGATTTGTGGAACAAAACCAAAACAATGGACAACAATCAAAACCCCATCAAATCAAAAAATCACAGCAATACCATTCTGGGATTAATCCTAATTGTAATAGGAGTTGCTTATGTACTAAAAACAATGAATTTTCCGTTTCCAGAATGGATCTTCACATGGCCAACTTTAATAATTGTGGTTGGAATCTATTCAGGATTGAAGCATAATTTTAGAAATAATGCATGGATTGTTTTGATAGGCATTGGTTTATTTTTTTTAGGTGAGAACTATTTTACGAGTATCCCTTTTTTAAATGATTTACCTACACAAAAATTGTTTGTACCCATTTTAATAATAGCAGCAGGCATTATATTTATACTTAAGCCCAATAGACGTGGATATACAAATGGAATAAGTGAAAAATTTGCAGAAAAAAATTGGAAACGCGGTAGCAATTGGGACGCTTATGGAAGTACTTCAGGAATAGATAGCAACGACTATTTAGAAATCAATTCCATATTCAGTGGCGTACAAAGAACGATCCTTTCAAAAAATTTTCAGGGTGGAAAGATCTCTTGTGTATTTGGAGGAGCGGAAATTGATTTAACACAGGCCGACTTTACTGGCACAACCATTTTAAGATTAGAAGCCGTTTTCGGTGGCATTAAATTAATTGTTCCCCCACACTGGCAAGTGATCAATGAAATCGATGGTGTATTTCACGGTGTTGAGGATAAAAGAAGAGCACCTGCTGGAGCTTATAACGATATCAATAAAACGCTTTTACTAAAAGGTTCTGCGGTATTTGGTGGAATT
>CAIYLW010000077.1 GCA_903927185.1 uncultured Bacteroidota bacterium | reverse complement strand
GTCTAGTTGGGCTCCCCCTGTCTGACTTGAACAGACGACCCTCTGATTAACAGTCAGATGCTCTAACCAACTGAGCTAAGGAGGAATTTCCGTTTTAGATTTCTCGTTAACGGGCAGCAAAAATAGGGAAAAATGTATTTAAACAAAATTTACAGCAAAAAATATCCTACCAATTTAGAAATCCACCCCCATGAATGCCCAAATAAAGGCCATCAGAACGGGTTTCAATTGGATAAGTTTTAAGGTAATAGCCTTCTCCACTTGAGTTTCGGCCGTTCTCTAGTTTGAAACGATAGCGGTGTAAGGGGCAAACAATATTTCCTGTAGCATCAACGAATCCATTGGCCATAACCCCACCTGCGTGTGGACATTTATGTGCACATGCATAAACTTTGCCTTCGAACTCGGATAAGGTGATGGTTTTACCGGCTATTTCCATAATAGCTAATCGATTCATTTGCCAGGGGATAGCAGCAATACTTTCGGCTATTTTATACCAGGTATATTTTTTTTCCGACATAACAACTTAATAAAGCATGGTTTTATAGGGGTAGCGAACCTTATACTGGCCACGTATCCTTTCTAACATCATCTCCCTAAGCTCATCAATATTTTGCTTCTCTACTGCAGAAACAAACACACAATTATTTTCTGTAGCATGGTTCCATTTATCTTTCAAATCTTGGAGTAATTCTTGTTTAACATGATCTTCTAACCAATCATCGAAAGTTCTTTCTTCATACATGTCCATTTTATTGAACACAGTGAGAATAGGCTTTTCAAAGGCTTTTAACTCCTGAAGTGTTTTATTTACCACCCCAATTTGCTCTTCATATTGTGGGTGAGACACATCCACCACATGCAATAAAATATCGGCTTCACGTACTTCATCCAAAGTACTTTTAAAACTCTCTACTAAATGATGGGGTAATTTTCGAATGAATCCAACTGTATCGCTCAATAGAAAAGGAGTATTCTCAAAAACTACTTTTCGGGTAGTGGTATCAAGCGTTGCAAACAGTTTATTCTCGGCAAAAACATCGCTCTTACTCAAAAGTGTCATAATGGTGCTCTTGCCAACATTGGTATATCCAACGAGCGCTACACGGATAAATTCACCCCTTTCTTTGCGTTGTGTAAATGCCTGCTTATCAATCTCACTTAATCGCTTACGCAATAAAGAAATCTTGTCCTTAACTATGCGACGGTCTGTTTCAATCTCAGTCTCTCCTGGTCCTCTAGAACCAATTCCGCCCCCTTGTCGTTCCAAGTGTGTCCACATACCTTTTAAGCGGGGTAGTAAGTATTGATATTGTGCTAGTTCGACCTGTACTTTTGCTTGAGCAGTCCTTGCTCGTGCTGCGAAAATATCTAAAATCAAATCACTCCGATCGATAATTTTTACGCCTACTTCCTTCTCAATATTTAATAATTGGGATCCTGTTAATTCATCATCAAAAATCACAAGGGTTACGTTCTTTCCTCTGCAGTAGTCTTTAATTTCTTCTAATTTACCCTTACCCACAAAGGTTTTACTATCGGGTCGAGGTAAGCGTTGTGTAAATCTTTTGATAGTAGTGGCACCAGCAGTTTCTGCCAAAAATGCTAACTCATCTAGGTACTCGGTTACTTGCTCTGGTGTTTGCTCTTGCTGAATCAGTCCCACTAAAACGGCTGTTTCTACTCCGGTATAAGCTTGTTTTTTCTCAATCAACTTGTAAACTATTTTAGCAAAGGTAACTTTTAAATAGGCTGCTATAAAAAACAAAAGAGGCCCGAGAGCCTCTTTTGAAAATATGTTTTGTGAAGATTATAATCCGCTGATAGTTAAGCCAAAGGATACTCGGTTCATTACTGGTCCGGTACCATCTTTTAAAACTCCTAAAATATAATAGCCTGCATCAAGAGAAAAAATGCCGTATCCAACTCTACCGGTTACCGCTATTGAAGTACCATTGATGAATCTTTTACTCTCTTCTTTTTGAACATAGGTAGAACCATAATAGGTTGTTCCATTCTTATTGACAAAGTTTTTACCCTTAGTATATGCTTTTAAAAGTGTTCCAACTTTAACACCTGCAGCAGCTTTCCATGACTTACCCGGGTGTTCTGGATCAGAAAAATACCTTAGTTCTACAGGAATTTCAAGTGTAGTAGTTACCAACTTAAACTTATTAAAATGATCAGAACTGTCTACTCTGGTGAAGGGAAGTGTATTACTATTTGCCTTCAAGTTTACATAGGTATTTTTGAAAAACATATTGCTGGAACCAAAGCCTATTCCAAGTCCAAGGCTATAATGCGGATTGGTTTTGAAAGGTTTGTCGAGCATAAAATAGAAATTAAAGTGGCGGCTAAATCCACCAGTATTAACACTATCTGGTCTGCCAGTCCATAAATCAGACCCATATTGCATCATAAAATGATCAGCTGGGCGGCTAGACAAGTCTATCTTTGACCAATCTTTTTCTGATTTTATTGGTTTTATAGGTTTGACAGTTACAATGGGTTCTTTTTTTGACTTTTTTGTTTTAGGAATTAAGCTTTGCGCTTGTATCAATAGCGCACCTGTTATTCCTAAAATAAGTAATAGAGATTTTTTCATTTGTTTCAGTTAATGACGCGTTTCCGCACTACAAGGCGCAAAAATAGTAGAAATGAAGGCATGGGGAGGTTAAAAATTAGTCAAAAGATATTCATTTTGTAATTTAATACGTTAAGAAGGGGAAAATGGGGGGTATTTTTATAATTTGCAAACAAACACACAGTAAAAAAGCCTAGGATGAAGAATGATTTTTTAATAGGGAAACGTATTTTGATCGCAGAAGATGATTTTGTGAATCAGAAATTGATTTCTCATTCTATAAAAAGCACTGGTGCGAGTTTTGATATAGTGGGAAATGGGAAAGAGGTAATTGAACACTTAAAGTTGGGTAGCTATGACCTTATTTTAATGGATATTAATATGCCAGAGATGGATGGGGTGGATGCTACAAAGTATATTAGAAATACGATGAATATTAAAACACCCATTATTTCTATGACGGGGTGGAGTAATAAAGATGATATCCAGAAATTCGAGAAGGCTGGGATGAATGGCACTTTATCTAAGCCATTTGGGCTTGATATATTATATAAAACCTTGCACGACAACCTTATTTTAATCAAACAACCAGAAATAAAAGAGGAAATTGTTATGATCGAAAAAGTTGAGGAAGAGGAGGAAGAAATAATAGACCAAACACCTCCCACAGTAGATTTATCATTGTTGAATGAATTGTCTGAAAGTGATTCTGAATATAAAAAGACGATAATTCATATGTTTCTAGATTCTATGCCCGAGACAATCAAGCAGATTGAAGAGGCTTATGAAGTAAAGAATTATGACGCACTTGCTAAGGCGGCGCATTATGCAAAATCATCGCTTTCTGTTATAAACGTGGAAGACCTTCGTGCATTAGTTGCAAGGCTAGAATTGAAT
>CAIYLW010000076.1 GCA_903927185.1 uncultured Bacteroidota bacterium | reverse complement strand
TTGCCTTATAGTATTGGCAAATCAAACGCTGATCTTGGAGACGAAATTTTTACTCTAGGCTATCCTCGTAACGACATTGTTTATGGCGTTGGATATCTGGCATCAAAAACGGGGTTCAATGGTGATTCTTTAAGCTACCAAATTCAAATTAGTGCAAACCCAGGCAATTCTGGTGGACCAGTTTTGAATAATAATGGAGAGGTTATTGGCGTGTTAAGTACACGGCAGGCTCAGGCTGATGGAGTTGCTTTTGCTGTAAAATCGAAAAATATTTACGAATGCGTTAATGAAGCAAAAGAAAACGATACATTATTAGAAAATATTAAAATCCCAACTCACTCAAATTTGAAGGGATTACAACGTAAACAACAAATTGGTAAAGTGGCAGATTGTGTGTTTAATGTGAAAGCTTTCAGTAAAAAATAATTACAGTTGATTTTAATATAAATAACCCTTCCCTTATAGGTAGGGTTATTTTTTTGGGTAAAAAAAAGGAGAACAACCGTTCTCCTTTTTAAATTAGCTTCGTTTTTACGCCCATAAATTATCGGGATAAATTCCATCAGCAACTAATTTATTAATGCTTGCCTGAACATGAGGCGCATCTTCTTTATATGTTACTCCAAACCATTGTGCAGAAGTTGGAACAACTTTTACAATGCCCTTACCAGACTTCATAAACTGTCCGGTTACAACCGGTATAAAGAATTCAGATTTAATATTTTTCAAATTATTTTCATTATTCAAGAACTCACCAAATTGTTTTTCACAAAAATCTATATAGCCTGGTGCGAAGCATAAAAAATTCATACTCACCAAACTGTCTTCCCCTACCTCATGTAAGCCTGTCTCATCTTTATAGGTAATGATTCCTTTCTCATTTCTGAATATACTAGTGCGCTCATTAATGTCGGTTAAGTTGTGATTACTATCTACAGCACAAACACCACGGCTAACACTTCCAAAATCGCTCAGCGTTTTCTTCAACTCGTATCCAATGATACTATAGGTTTGTTCATTACATTGATTCACTAAAAAATTGAAGGCTTTTACAAAAGAGTCCGTTCCATAATAATCATCCGCATTAATTACAGCAAAAGGCTCGTTTACTTTACTCTTACAGCAAAGAACTGCATGAGCTGTTCCCCATGGTTTGGTACGATCTGATGGGATTTCTCTATCACCCACAAAAGCTTTTAAATGCTGATATACATAATCAGTTTTGATCTTGCCAGCAAGCTTTGGTTCGAAAATCGCCTTGAAGTTTTCGGCAAAATCCTCTCTGATAATAAATACTACTTTTTCAAATCCGGCTTTTATTGCATCGTAAATTGAATAATCCATGATAGTTTCGCCACTGGGACCAAACGATTGAGTTTGCTTTTGACTACCATAGCGACTGGCCATTCCAGCGGCTAATATTACTAGAGTAGGTTTCATAAAATATATAAAATTTGGTAATCTAAAGTTACTTGATAATCTTTAAATTCAACTCAGTTAAAGTGCAAATAAATACCAACCTGGCAAGAATTCAACACCTTCATTTAGGGAAGGAACAAAAAGTAACTATTAATGTTTTAAGGCTTGATCTTATTCATCCTATTATTAGTGGAAATAAATGGTATAAGCTTCGATTTTATTTGGAAGAAGCTATTAATGCAAGCTTCAAGGAGATTGCCACTTTCGGCGGTGCATATAGTAATCATATTGTAGCAACTGCTTGTGCTTGTAATGAACGCAATATGAGAAGTGTTGCATTCATTCGTGGAGAAATGACTTTTCCTTTAACTCATACTTTACAAGAGGCTGTTTCTTATGGTATGCAGTTATGTTTCTTAAGTAGAAATGATTATAAAAATAAAACTGACATCATTGCAAGTAATGACTTGCCATATCGCTATTGGATACCAGAAGGCGGATATGGAATTTTAGGAGCCCAAGGTGCAGCTAGCATTTTGAATACTGTTCCCTTACAAGAATATACGCATATCATTGCAGCAGTTGGATCAGGCACAATGATTGCGGGGCTTTTAAATGGCAGTATGGCTCATCAAACTGTTATCGGAATCAGTTCGCAGAAAAACAATTTAAGTTTAGAGTCAGAAATTCTTAAACTAACTTTTACTGAAAATCATAGAAAGCTTATTTTAATGCACGACTATCACTTTGGGGGCTTTGCAAAACATCCATCCGAGTTACTTCATTTTATGGGCGATTTTTGGTATAATGAGTCTATTCCAACTGATCTAGTTTATACAAGCAAACTTTTTTTTGCAGTCAGCGATCAGTTACAAAAAAAATATTTTAACACTGGAGATAAAATTCTAGTGATTCATAGCGGAGGGTTGCAGGGTAATAAATCTTTACCTGAAAAGAGTTTGCCATTTTAATAGCACCATTAAATATATTTGTACCCCATGAAACTTAATATTGTAACCCTTTTCATTTTCAGTAGCTTTCTTTTAAGTAACCCGTGTGTTGCTCAAGATATTTTACCTGAATTTAAATTAAAACTTATCAATAAGGGTAATGTTCTCATCAGCTGGCATAACCCCTTTAAGAACTGCTCCAAATTATCCGTGCAAAGATCTAGTGATCATAAAAATTTCAAAACAATAGTTGAAGCTAAAAAACCCAATCTCTTCGAGAACAGTTTTACAGATAATAAATCGCCAAAAAATAAAAATACCTTTTATAGAATCCAATATACACTTAAGAATGGAGATATTAATTTTTCTAAAATACATAGTACACTAGAAAAAGATATTGCCCACATTAAAGCTTCCTCTATTAATCCAATGCCAAATTGGGAAGCCTCTCATTTTATTTTTACAAATAGTAATGGAAATGTTCAAATCTTATTAAATAATACTTCAGAAAACATTTATAGGGTAGTATTTCAGGATGAAAATGGGAAAGAGATTTTTCAAATAAATAAAGTAGTAACAGATAATTCTATTTTAGATAAATCCAATTTCATACACATTGGATTGTTCCAATTTGAACTATATAAGAACGGGGATTTAGTAGAAAAAAATAAAATTTATTTGAAGGGCAATTAAGTAAAAGTTGATAGAGTTATTCCGAAAAAAATGCGCAATCGAATACCCGTTCAAAATTTTTCTTTACTAAATATTTTACTTCATCCATTGGCACTAATTTGCCCAACTCTTTTTGCAAAGAAGTAACTTGTTTTCCCTGAATACCACAGGGAACTATGTCATGAAAGTAATTTAAATCAGTATTCACATTAAGTGCAAAGCCATGCATAGTGATCCATCTGCTAGATTTGATTCCCATGGCACAGATTTTTCGTTCTTTACCAGGATTAAGTGGGTCTAACCAAACACCAGTTTCACCAGGACTTCTATCTCCGATTAATCCATATTCAGCCATCGTTAAAATAATAACTTCTTCTAAACTTCTTAGATACCAACCTAAATCTGGTTTAAATTTTTCCAAATCTAAAATGGGATATCCAACTAACTGACCAGGACCATGAAAAGTTATATCTCCGCCTCTATTGATGTGAAAAAAATCAATACCTCTTTTTGTTAGGGTTTCTTCATTAATTAAGAGATGATCAGCTTTTCCACTTTTACCTAGCGTATACACTGGGGGATGTTCTACATAAAGCAAATAATTGTTGGTAGGAATGGCGTCTGGGGTTAGTCCTGTTTTTCTGAACAATGCTTTAAGATCTGCATTATCCTTTAGCAAAGACTCTTGGTAATCCCAGGTTTCTTTGTATCGCATATTGCCCAAATCTTTAAAAGACACTTGCTGTTGCATATGGTGAAATTACAGAATTAGTCACAAATTATCTTACCCAATAGCAAGAATCGTAGATCTCCCTTAACAATAGTATTTTTGCAGCATGGAACATGAGATTGACATTGTATCTGACGAAGGTTCAGAAGATCTATATGAACGTAAAGCCTTTAAAGTTGATAAAGGTCAAGTGCCATTAAGGATTGACAAATTTGCCAAAATGCATCTTGAAGGTGCCACTCGAAATAAAGTTCAGAATGGTATAGAAGCCGGCTTTTTAACAGTTAACGGGAAAACTGTAAAGTCTAACTACAAAGTAAGACCAGGAGATGAAATCGTATTTCTAAGCTATATAAATCCAGAGCATACTGAGCTCAAGCCAGAGAATATTCCTTTAAATATCGTTTACGAAGATGAGGCTCTTATGGTAATTAATAAAACTGCTAATATGGTAGTGCACCCAGGTGTAGGCAATTATACTGGGACATTACTAAATGGTGTTGCTTATTATTTGTTACAACAAAACCCCCATTTAGATGAAGACAAGCTTCCTCGTTTTGGGTTAGTTCATCGAATTGATAAAAACACAACAGGTCTGATTGTTTTAGCTAAGACAGGAGAAGCGGCTGCGGCATTAGCTAAACAATTCTTCAATCATACCGTTTCAAGAAAATATATGGCATTGGTTTGGGGAAATGTTGAACAAGATGAAGGC
The DNA here is from genome assembly GCA_903927185.1 of uncultured Bacteroidota bacterium. GTDB lineage: Bacteria > Bacteroidota > Bacteroidia > Chitinophagales > Chitinophagaceae > Sediminibacterium. Next base: position 37,736 of record CAIYLW010000076.1, on the reverse strand, counting down.
ACCATAGTTGGCCATATAGCGCGTCATAAGCAATATCGAAAAATGTTTGATGTTTATCCTGAAGGGGAAACCGGGAAGCATGCTATAACACATTATAGAGTTTTAGAAAGATTTAATTATGTAACACTTGTAGAATGCATTCTTGAAACAGGTAGAACCCACCAAATTAGAGTGCACATGAAACATATTGGGCATACGCTTTTTAACGACTTTGAATATGGGGGTGACCGTATATTGAAGGGCACCATTTATACCAGGTATAAACAATTCGTTGAAAATTGTTTTGAGATTTGTAATAGGTGTGCCTTACATGCAAAGACTTTGGGCTTTATTCATCCAACTACGGGAAAAGAAATATTCTTTGAATCTGAAATACCCGCAGATATGAAAGGCGCTATTGAAAAATGGAGAAATTATCTTGGAAATAAAAACAACGCTTAATTGCAATTGCCCACTTTCATAAAAAAAATAGCAAAAAAGCTGCAATCAATCTTACCATTTGCTTTTAGCAAAAATGAGGTTTACGACATTTATACAAAAGAAATCATTGAAGCTATTTGTTCACAGGATTCTATATGCATCGACATTGGGGCGAATGAAGGAAAGATTCTTGAATGGATTACAAAAACGGCTCCTCATGCGATTCATTATGCATTTGAACCTATCCCTAGTCTTTATGATAAATTGAAAATAAAATATTCTCAGCAAGCAATGATATTTCCGGTTGCGTTGAGCGATCAAAAATCTGTTAGTTCTTTTAATTTAGTAATAACAAACCACGCATTAAGTGGCTTGAAAAAAAGGCCCTACCCTAGCTTTCATCAAGAAAAAAATATTAGTGTAGCTACAGATTTTCTAGATAATATTATCAAGGAAGATGATAATATTCATTTAATAAAAATTGATGTAGAAGGTGGCGAGTGGAATGTATTAAAAGGTGCCACAAAAACAATCAAGAGAAGTAACCCATTGATACTATTCGAATGTGGCAAAGTGGGAGGCGATCTTTATGGTTTCAATGCTTCCACCATTTATCAATTATTTACTCAAGAATTTGGGTACAGCATTTATACTCTTAAAGGCTGGCTGAAAACAAAAAATGAATTACCTTTTTTAGAATTTGAAAACTATTACGAAACTGGTAAGGAATTTTTCTTTTTAGCAGCACCAATAAGTATTCCCATTAAATCTTAACTTACATAAATTAAACAATTGCTATGAACAAATATGATTTGATTCAGGCTATGACGGAGAACCATCAGCGTTTTTCAAATTATATAAATATTTTGACCGAGTCAGAATATTTATATGCCTTGCCCGAAAAATGGTCAGCCGGACAGCAACTTGATCATATTATACGTTCAACAAAACCATTGATATTAGCAGTAAGATTACCGCGCTTTGCTTTAAAGTTAAAATTTGGTAAAGCCAATAGATCATCTATGAGTTTTGAAGAACTGGTAACGAAATATGAAACAAAGTTAGCTGAGGGTGCAAAAGCCACTGGAAGCTTTATTCCTCCCAAAATTGGTTTCGACAAAAAAGATGCTTTGCTGAAAGAACTGCTTTCAATTATTGAAAAAATCAATACAGGTATCGAGCATTTTTCAGAAGAAGATTTAGATAAGTGCTTACTTCCACATCCATTGTTAGGAAAAATCACATTCAGAGAAATGCTCTATTTCACAATTAATCATGTTGATCACCATCATTATATAATGGATAAGGCTATACAAGAAAGCCCATTAAACAATTAAAGGGGATCTCCTTTTAAATTAAAATTTAAAGAAACTTGATGAAAAAGATTCTGTTGATAGAATCCAGTAGCATAACGGATTTGTAATTTGTTTAGCAACACACCAAATCCTAAGCTAAAACCATTAAGACCATTAGTAATATTATATGCGTTTAAACTTTGCCTTCTCATTAAATTCAATGCTGCGGTAATTTGAAATTGATTACTTAAAAATATATCTGTAGAGAAAACTAAATGTGCCATTAGTTTCTGGAAAGTATTATTAGCTCCAAATCTGGTATCCCCTTCCTGAACATTAAATAAAGTATCATTATAAAAAACATCAAATCTATGTAAGTGGTGTGCAGTTATAGAAAATTGTAAAGGGGCATTTAATAAGCGCTTAGTAACACCTGCCTGTAAATCAAATGGAAGTTCCTCTTTTGTACCAGAACCATTATAGGATTTAAGTTGCGTTCCCATATTTTTAGCAACTATCGAAACCTGTAGTTGATTATCTTTCTCATAATAAGCAAGACCAACATCGAAAGCTAGTCCGCTAGACCTATACATTCCATAATTAGAATTAATGAATTTAGAGGTAACTCCAACCCACCAATTCTCTTTATACGATTTTGAATACATCAGTTGTACTACATAATCCGATGGCCTGAAATTACCTAATATATTACCCGATGCATCTGTCTGGGTAATAGTTCCGTAATCAAGAAATTGTACGCCTATCCCTAAGTTAGATTGGATGTTATTTAAATGTAAAGCCGTATGAAAACCGTATTGTTTTACGCCCTCTGCAAAACTATAAAACGAACTAGAAATTTGTTGATGCATTGAATCGCGTAAAAGAGAGGGATTCGAGAATGCCAACCCAACATCATTACTAATACTACTCACATTAATTGAACCTAGAGCAGCTAATTGTGCAGTGTTGGGCTGTGATAGAAAATTGAATACAGCATTACCTCCAAGCGTCTGAGATTCGGCATCATATGCCGCGAACAACAAAAGCAAAAATATAATACGTTTCATATTGTCTATTCTCTTTCAAATCTAAGTAGAAAGAAGAATCCATCTTTCAAAAAAAAGAATCCCCCAAAGTCGGGGGATTCATAAAAAGTATTTCTTACTTTAAACCAATGCTAATTCTAGTACCTGTTGCATTGTTTTTACAAAATGGAATTGTACACCAGAAATAAAATTGCTATCAATCTCTAAGACATCTTTTTCGTTCATAGCACACATGATAATCTCTTTTAATCCTGCTCTTTTTGCTGCCAATACTTTTTCTTTAATGCCCCCTACTGGCAATACCTGGCCTCTTAAAGTAATTTCACCAGTCATAGCTAAATAAGGTTTTACTCTTCTTCCTGTAAATGCAGATGCTAATGCAGTAAGCATGGTAACGCCAGCGCTTGGTCCGTCTTTAGGTGTTGCCCCTTCGGGAACATGAATATGTATTGTTTTTTTAGCAAAAGCTTCTGGATCAATTCCAAACTTTTTAGCATTCGCTTGCAAATAGCTTAATGCAGTGCTGGCACTTTCTTTCATTACATTACCCAGATTACCTGTCAACTTCATATCGGCCTTTCCATCGCCAAGAATAGCTTCTATAAATAATATATCACCACCCACATAAGTCCATGCAAGCCCAACAGCTACACCAGCCATATTTGCTGTCTTATAGATTTCATTACTATATCGAGAAGAGCCTAAAATCTTTTCTACATCGGCGCTAGTAAGTACAGATTTCACTTTATTTTTAATTGCGTATTCTTTTGCTTGATATCGCATAATGGAAGCGAGTTGTCGGTCTAACTCTCTTACTCCACTCTCACGAGTATAACTTTCGATTATTTTTTCAATCACCTTATCGTTCAACTTGAAATTAATTTTGTCTAAGCCATGCGCTTCTCTTTGTTTTGGTAATAAATGTCTTTTTGCTATCTCTACTTTTTCCTCAACTGCGTATCCGCTAAGATCAATAATTTCTAAACGATCACGCAATGCTGGTTGAATATTTTGAATATTATTAGCAGTAGTAATAAATAAGACTTTGCTTAAATCGTATTCTAATTCCAGATAGTTATCGTAAAAAGTATTATTTTGTTCAGGGTCTAAAATTTCCAATAATGCTGATGAGGGATCACTTCTTCCATCAGTACCGATTTTATCAATCTCGTCCAAAATCATGACAGGATTTGATGACTTACACTTACGAATCTGCTGTATAATCCTTCCAGGCATTGCTCCAATATAGGTTTTCCTGTGACCACGCAGCTCACTTTCATCGTGTAATCCACCCAAACTTACTCTCACATATTTCCTTCCAATAGCGTGTGCTATGGAACGACCTAAAGATGTTTTGCCGATTCCCGGAGGTCCAAGAAAACAAAGAATCGGACTTTTCATATCACCCTTTAATTTCAAAACAGCTAAGTATTCAATAATTCTGCTTTTAATTTTCGACATCCCGTAATGGTCTCTATCCAGAATTTTCTGTGCATTTTTTAAATCGTAATTATCTGCTGAATAATCTTCCCATGGGAGATCTAGCATCAAATCTAAATGGTTGTATACAATGGAATAATCAGGCGTAGAGGCATTCATTCTTTCTAGCTTTTCAATTCCTTTTTTGAAAAGAACTTTGGCAGATTCAGGCCATTTTTTTGCTTCCGATTTCTTCTTCATATCGGCTATTTCCCGATCATTACTATCGCCACCTAATTCATCTTTAATACTATTCAACTGTTGCTGTAAAAAATATTCACGCTGTTGTTTATCTATCTCTGTTCGAGTTTTACTAGTTACTTTATCTTTAAGTTCTGCAAACTGCAATTCTCTATTCAAAATATGAATCAGGCGTTCAGCTCGCTTATAGATATCGTGAATCTCAAGCAAACTTTGTTTTTCTATTAAGTCGCTATTTAAATTGCTACTAACAAAATTGATAAGGAATGATGGGTTCTCTATATTTTTTAAGATAATAGAAGCTTCGGTTGGCAAGTTTGGTGACAGATGAATGATCTGAGCTGCCAGGTCTTTAATGCTACTAATATGAGCTTTGAAATCTTCCGAAACTGGTAAAACGTCTTCCTCTAATAAACGAATAGATGCTTTGAAATAAGGATCTTCTGTTTGCATTTCTAGTAACTCAAATCGCTTTTTACCCTGAATGATAATGGTTGTTCCACCATCGGGCATTTTAATCAATTTCACAATTTTTGCTACCGTTCCAATGGTACATAAATCACTCGGGGCTGGTTCTTCTATATTGGCATCTTTTTGAGCCAACACTCCTATCAGCTTATCCAGCTTATATACATCATTTACTGCTTTTATGCTTTTATCCCTTCCTACCGTAATTGGCAAAACAACACCTGGAAATAAAACAGTATTTCTTAAAGGTAATATGGGCAATATTTCAGGAATGATCAGGTTTTTATCCTGTTCACCGTCATTTTCATTAATCGGAATAATCGGCATGAAATCGGTATCATCCTCTGAGCGGAAAAACAAATTTTCTTTCAACATGGTTTAATTCTTTGGTCAAATTGTCACAGTTCCCTAATTACTAAAAATAAACAAAGGAAAGTTGAATATTGCAATATTGGTGCCACTGCCACAGAAACTGATGATTTTGTACAAACTGACACAAAAAAAATCCTCCCGAAATTCGGGAGGATCTTCTTGCAAGAAGTAAGAATATTAGAAATACAATAAAGTAATCCTACAATTTACTAATTATTTTTTCTTAGTTGTGTCAACAACTGCTTTTTTAGCAGTATCTACAACAGCTTTAGCAGCAGTATCTACAGCAGCTTTAACTGAATCAACTTTAACTGAATCAACTTTAGCTTCTTTGTTTTCAGCATTGTTACAAGCTGCCATTAAACCAGCAACAGCCAAAATTGCGAATACTTTTTTCATTGTAATTTTGTTTTTTAATTTTTAATGCGGCAAAGATAATACCCTCCAAATAATTAACAAATTTTTCGACATATATATTTTTCGTCAATTTGTATTACTTTTTCCGGAAGAAAATCCGAATAGGCACCCCAGTTAATTTAAACTTCAATCTTAGTTGATTTTCCAGATAATTTTTATATGCTGGCTTGATATCTTCCGGGTAATTAGTAAAGAATGCAAAGGAAGGTACCGCAGTTGGCAACTGAGTGATGTATTTAATTTTTACAGTATTCCCTCTAACAACTGGAGCGTGATAGGCTTCCACTGCTTTAAGCATAATATCATTTAATTGAGAAGTAGGAATTTTACGATTACGATTTTCATATACTTCAATAGCCAATTCAATCGCTTTGAAAATTCTTGTTTTCTCTACTACTGAAATAAACAAAATAGGCACATCCGTAAATGGGGCAAATTTTGTTCTTAATAATTTCTCATAATCTCTGGCAGTATTTGTTTCTTTTTCAACCAAATCCCATTTGTTTACAAGTACAACTATTCCTTTTCCTTTTCTTGTAGCCAAACTAAATATACTTACATCTTGGGCGGTAATTCCTTTTTTTGCATCAATCAATAACATACATACATCTGCATCATCCATTGCTTTAATAGCACGAATGATGGAGTAGAACTCCAGATCATCTTTTTCAGAACTTTTTTTACGAATTCCTGCAGTATCTATCAGCATGAATTCTTTCTGAAACATTTTATAGTGTGTATGAATGGTATCACGAGTAGTTCCAGCGATATCACTTACAATGGTTCTATCCTCTCCTATCAAAGCATTCAGCAGGGAAGATTTACCAACATTCGGCTGACCGATAATGGCAAATTTTGGTAATTCATTGTCACGCAAAGTTTCATCAGAATCTTCCTCCTTCATATTCGCAGTTACAGCATCTAAAACCTCACCGGTACCGCTACCAGTAATACTGCTTACGAAAAAAGTATTTTCCAGTCCTAGGCTATAAAATTCTGTTGCGTCTAATTGACGTGCACTATTGTCTACTTTATTTACCACTAAATAAACAGGCTTGGGAGTTCTACGTAACATATCGGCCATCACTTCATCTAAATCAGTAATACCAGTTACTACATCCACCATGAATATGACGCTGTTCGCTTCTTCAATGGCAATTTTAACTTGCTTTCTGATTTCTCTTTCAAAAATGTCATCGGTATTAGGTACAAATCCTCCGGTATCCACCACATTGAAAGTTTTACCATTCCAATCGGTAACACCATACTGACGATCACGAGTAACTCCGCTCTCATCATCCACAATCGCTTTACGCTGTTCGAGTAAACGGTTGAAAAAAGTACTTTTTCCAACATTGGGTCTTCCAACAATTGCTACTGTATAACTCATAATAATCCTCCTTAAATAATGTTTTTATGTTAGTTACCTGAAAATTCAAGCTAACCATTATTTATATCCGTATTCTTTTAATTGTAAGTCATTATCACGCCATTTAGGGCGAACTTTTACAAACAATTCTAGAAATATTTTTTTATCGATAAACTGTTCAATATCTTTTCTTGCTAATGTGCCAATCTCTTTAATCATTTTGCCCTTCTCCCCAATGATGATAAACTTCTGTGTATCACGCTGTACAATAATATCAGCCTGTATTTTAACGATATCTTCTCTATCTTTAAATTCATTGATTAAAACTGCAGTATGATAAGGAATCTCGTCGCCAAACAACTGATAAATTTTTTCTCTAATCATTTCTGATACAAAGAATTTTGTTGGCATATCACTCAAATCTTCTTCACTATAAAAAGGTTCTCCTTCTGGCAACAATTCTAAAATTGCGTTCAATAATTTATTCAAGTGCACTTTTTGCAAAGCAGAGATTTTAACAATCTTACTGCAATAGCTTTTTTCTGAAAAGAATTTTTCTGCTAAAGCGATTCTTCCATTGCCCGCTTTATCAATTTTATTTAGTACCACAAGTGCGGGAACTTTCAATCTTAATTTCTGAAAGATGCCATCGACCTCGTCTAAATCTTCATTGGCATCAACAATCAGCAATGCAATATCAGCATCTTCCAAAGCGCTTTTTACAGACGACATCATATGTTCATGCAACTTGTATTGCGGATCGATAATTCCTGGCGTATCAGAAAAAATAATTTGGTATTCCCCGGGAACATTCAAGAAGGCTTTAATCCGATGGCGTGTTGTTTGTGCCTTTGGCGAAGTGATAGCCATCTTCTCACCGATCAATGCATTGATCAGTGTGCTTTTCCCGGCGTTCGGCTTACCAAATATGTTAACAAAACCTACTTTCATTTGCTAAAGGTACAAAATAACAAAGGCCTCAATAGAGGCCTTTTAAGTTGCGAGAGAAGGGATCGAACCTCCGACCTTCGGGTTATGAGCCCGACGAGCTACCGCTGCTCTATCTCGCGATATAAGATTAATCTAATTATCGCATTTTCATTAAGAATTCTTTTCACAAACCCTTTCATCTCTCTTAATGGGTTGCAAAAGTATGTGTTACACACTTACCATCCAAAAATATTTGCTAATCATCTGATTTTCTTTTGATCGTAGCTCCCCCACTGGAACTGATATCTCTTACTACTCCAACACCTTTATAAAATATTGAACTACCTCCACTTGCTTCAGCACTCAACTCTTTATTAATTGTTATGCGTACAACAGAAGCACCAGTAGCTTCAATTTTAGCGTTTTCTGTTTTTAAGTCATACCCCTTCATATCACATGCTCCAGACATATCAATTATAGTATTTTCTGCTGATCCAGACACTTTAAAATTTGAAGCCCCGCTGGCATCTAATCTTAATTTGCCGGCTTTTACATCACCTGTAAAATCGCTTGCACCAGATAATTGAATTTTTAAATTGTCCGAACTAATCAGATCAACAGTTTTGATATTACAAGCTCCAGAAGCCTCCAGCTGATGGATTTCAACAAAAGTGATATACGCTTTTATTTTATTATTATTACTCCAAGTCTTCCAATTCCATCCATTTCCATCAAAATAAATATGCAGTTTCCCATTTCTTACTTCCGTTTTAATTCGGGATAAGGAATTTGGATTACTAGCACTAATGGCTACGGCTTCTTCTTTGCCTTGCGATAAATAAAGATCAATTGCGCCAGATACTTCAACCCCAGTAAACTCTTTTACAGAACGAACTTCCGCATTAGCATCAAAAACAATATTCTTACCATTTTGAGCCTGCACATGATAAATACACACAAGTGAGAAAAAAAGTACTGTTATCCTTTTCATGAGAAATGTTTTGTGTTCAACGTTAGATAGGTTATAAAGTTACAGTTGGGATTTAAAATCTGATTAGCTATTTTTGCCGTAGACATTCCTCGGGGTGCTGTTCGGAACATTACGAATGGCTGAGATAATACCCGTCGAACCTGAACAGGGTAATGCCTGCGAAGGGAAGGTGTACTGTTTTACAGATCCTCTCCATTAGCTTTCCCCCTGTTTCCATTATTAACTTTAAAAATCATCAAAAAATGAAAAAGTTTTTGGGAACAACCATCATTGTATTCCTTACTTGCCTGGCTTTTAGTCAGACTAACAAAACAAACAATCAGAAACCAATTAAAGAAACCTTTACAGATAGCAGTTTATACCTGCAACCTTTAGAGGTAAAAGCAACAAGGGCAGCAGAAACTGCTCCTTTTACAAAAACCAATCTGAATAAAGATCAAATCGCTATTATCAATAGCGGTCAGGACCTCCCGTTTCTATTAAACCAAACCCCTTCTACAGTGATCAATTCAGACGCTGGAAATGGAGTTGGTTACACCGGAATTCATATCCGAGGATCAGATGCTACTAGAATCAATGTGACGTTAAATGGCATCCCCTATAATGATGCGGAAAGCATGGGAACTTATTTTGTGGACCTCCCGGACTTTGCCTCTTCAATTAATAGTATTCAAATTCAAAGAGGAGTTGGTACTTCATCCAATGGCGCTGGTGCATTCGGAGCAACATTGAATTTAGCTACCAATGAGTTCAATATAAAATCATATGCAGAACTCAACAATAGTTTTGGATCATTCAATACCTGGAAGAATACATTAAAATTCGGTACTGGATTACTTGGCAAACATTTTACAATTGATGCAAGGATTAGCAGAATTGCAAGTGATGGCTATATTGATCGAGCAAGTTCAGATTTAAAATCGTTTTATGTAAGCACCGCTTATGTGAACAAAAATTCATCCCTTAGATTAAATATTTTTTCTGGAAAAGAGAAAACGTATCAAGCTTGGTATGGAATTTCAGATTCAATGCTATTAATTAATCGCAGATATAATCCTGCGGGAATGGAAAAACCCAGCACACCTTACAATAATCAAACTGATAATTATACACAAACCCATTATCAATTATTTTATAATCATCAGTTCCCTCATCATTGGGCATTTAATACTGCTGTTTTTTTAACCAGGGGCAAGGGTTACTATGAAGAATATAAAGCCGATCAATCTTACTCTGATTATGGATTACCCAATCAGTCTATTGGCAACTTTACTTATGCTTCCACTGATTTAATACGACAACGCTGGTTAGATAATAAGTTCTTTGGCCAAATAGCTTCTTTGCAATACAAAAACATGAAAGACGAATTAACTATTGGTGGGGGATGGACAAAATACGTAGGCCAGCATTTTGGGAATATCATTTGGATGAAATTTGGAACGGCATCACCTGATTATCATTATTACGATTATCCAGCAACCAAATGGGATGCCAACTTCTATACAAAATGGATGCACCAGTTTAATAATATGTGGCAAAGCTTTATAGATGTTCAATACAGAAATGTTAGTCATAAAATGGAAGGTTTTGAAGGCAATCCAAATCTTTCTGTTCACAGAAATTTTCAGTTCCTAAATCCAAAAGCTGGTATTACATATACCCACAATGGCTGGCAGGGTTATTTAAGTTATGCATTAGGGAATAAAGAACCTAACCGAGATGATTTTCAGGCAAGCTTAACTAGTCAGCCTAAACAAGAAACCCTTCATGATTTTGAATTAGGACTCGAAAAACGAAATCAATATTTACATTATGGGGCTACTATATATTATATGAATTACATCAACCAATTGGTATTAACTGGTCAGATTAATGATGTAGGTTCTTATACAAGAATCAATGTTCCCAATAGCTACCGTTTAGGAATAGAATTACAAGCAACCGCAGAATTTACAAAATGGTTTAATATAGTTGCGAATCTCACATTCAGTAAGAATAAAATAAAATCATTTACTGAATATATTGACAACTATGATAATGGCGGACAAAATGCGATTAATCATAACAATACCGATATTTCATTTTCTCCAAATGCAATTGGAAGTTTGAGCTTAAATTTAAAATTGAGAAAGGACTTTGATATTAGTTTATTAAATAAGTATGTTGGAAAACAATACCTGGATAACGCGCAGAATGAATCAAGCAAGCTTGATGCCTATTTCACAGAAGACCTTAGATTGCATTATTCAATCAAAAATAAATTTTTCAAAGAATGGCAAATTATTGGGCAACTGAATAATTTATTCAATGTAAAATATCAACCCAATGGATATGCCTACAGTTATATTTATAATAATGCAATCGTGAATGGAAATGGCTATTATCCTATGGCCGGAACCAATTTCATGCTTTCATTAAATATAAATTTATAAAGTAAAAATTCGAAATTCGAAATTCGAAAAAAAGTCTCGATGAAATGTTTCATCGAGACTTTAAAAGTATCGTATCTAATTATTTTTTGATTCTATCTTGCCAAGCTAACATTCCTCCTGAAACATTAATAAGATTGGTGAAACCTGCTGTTTCTAGCATCATGCATGCCTGACCACTTCTATTACCACTACGGCAATAAATATAAACCTCTTCATTTTTCAAGTCCTCGATGGCATCAATATTCAAAGTTTGTACTTGTCCCAAAGGCAACAAAATACCTCCGATATTAAAGTCAGCGTGTTCATGAGGTTCTCTTACGTCTACTAAATTGATTTTTTCTCCTGAATCAATTTTCGCTTTAAGTGCTTCTACTGAAATTGTTTGCATGTAAATATAAATTTGGATGATTATTGATTGATTGGGGCCTGCACAGTATCTTTTATAGGTGCAACAGAACTGATATAAATATCTAATAATTGACCACTGCGGATTTTGTTTGTTATCTTCTGACCCGGAACATTTTCGATATTCACTTCAGGGCTTTGCTTTACTATAAATGCAGCATTAGTATCTGCGATAGTACCTACAGGAATCACTGAACCAATATTTAAACTTAGGGAGGATATCCAACTTCTTGCTTCCTGATAAGTTAGTCCGACTAAATCGGGCACATCTATTTCTCCCCCTCCAACTCCACTACCTAAAACTAGGTCAATAGCTGACCCTAAGGGTATTTTGGTATTAGGGCTTACGTCAATATCATTTAATGTTTGGGCTAATACCGCATTACGTGCAATATCTGGTTTGTAGCTAATTACACCCAACTTCAGACCAAGACTCTGTAAATACATTTCAGCACTTCTAATGGAAAACCCAATTAAATTTGGCATTTCAACCATTGGTGCCAAACTTCTATTAATGGTTAAATAAATAGTTCTCCCCGACTTAACAATGGCATCAGGTTCAGGTGATTGTCGAACTACTGCTAATTTAGCCACACTGTCAACATATACAGAATCTTGCAAAGCCACATGGAATCCTTTATCTTCTAGTATTTTTTTTGCCGCAGTTGCATTTTGTCCTACAACACTTGGTACTTTTTCTAATTTTCCAAATCCAGTGATCCAAGACAACGAAAGAAAAAACAAAACAACCAGCAAAATGATAAAGCCAAATGCTGCTAAGATATTTGCCCATAAGGGCTTGCTAGTTAAAAATTTAAACACAGAATTTAATTTGGATATAATATATTGAAATTCCTTTATTTAAATGAAACTACCAATTCCAACATATAAGAATAGGTAATTTCAGCTTTAATTTAACGCTTCTTCGAGAATGGCTGTATAGAAATCTTTTAATTTCCATCCCATTGCAAGAACTTGCTGGGGAATTATACTTGCTTCGCTTTGCCCTGGAACTGTATTCACTTCCAACATATACGGTTTTGCACTTGCTTCCTGATAAATAAAATCAATTCTTACCACACCTCTGCAATTCATCACTTCATATACACGCTTAGCGGCTAATGCTAATTGTTGAAGCATGACTTCTGTAATAATTGCAGGAGTAATCTCTTCGCTTTTGCCTAGATATTTTGCTTCGAAATCAAAAAAGGTATTACCGGTTTTAATTTCAGTTATTGGCAATACAGTAATAACGCCTTTTGTTTTGAAAACGCCGATAGTAAATTCTCTTCCACTAATAAATTCCTCAATTAAAATTTGATCATCCTCTTTGAATGCTTTTTCAATAGCTGCATCCAAATCAGTAGATACAACTACCTTACTCATTCCGATACTGCTTCCCCCATTATTAGGTTTAACAAAAACGGGTAATTGCAAATTTTCTAATACTGCTTTACTAGTAATTGGTGTATGCTTAAAAAGATGGAGGGATTTTGCTACATGAATTCCCGCGAATGAAGCAACTGCAACGGTGTATCTTTTATTAAAAGTTAGTGCAGAAGTAGCTGCATCGCAACTAGTATAAGGCAATTGTAGCATATCGAAATAACCTTGCAATTTTCCATCTTCGCCCGGAGTCCCGTGGATACAAAGTAGAATTGCATCGAAATGTATTTTTTGCTTTTGATCAATTATAGTAAAATCGGATTTGTCGACTGCTGATTTTTCACCTTGCTCAGGCGTATACCACCAACCTGTTTCGTTAATATCGATTCGAAAAACTTCGAACTTTTCTCTATCTGTGTTATTGGAAACTGTGATAGCGCTCTTATAACTGATCTGCGCTTCTCCACTCAATCCACCGGTAACAAGTGCAATCTTTTTTTTCATGCTATTTAAATATATCACAACAAATATAACGGCCAAATCAACAAGGGCAAAATGGGTTATACTTTCATAAAAAAAAGCTGAAGAAACTCTCCGTCTCTTCAGCTCACGTTAACGGGAAATATCACCCGCCGTTACAAGTTGTTGCCGATTTAAGGACAACAATTAAAGTATTATAAAGTTAGACTATGCTTAATCGATTTGCAAGTATTCCAGTACAAAAAGTTTAGCACATTCTTGTTTTAGCTGTGTAAAGCCTCTTTTTTAGCCATTAAAGCATCAACAGTTTCTTGATAAGCTTCATCTGGCACACAACAATCAACCGGACAAACTGAAGCACATTGTGGCTCTTCATGGAAACCTTGGCACTCTGTGCACTTATTTGGTGTAATATAATAAGTATCGGAGCTAAGAGGAGCAAAACGCTGATCTGAAGTAGCTGCTGATCCATCTAATAAGGTAAAAGAACCTTTTACAGTTGTTCCATCTGATAAAGCCCATTCTACACCGCCTTCATAGATTGCGTTGTTAGGACACTCGGGTTCACATGCCCCGCAATTAATGCATTCTTCTGTTATTTTAATAGCCATACAAAATTGGTTTGTTGAGTTTGTAACTACATTTACAGTTCAAAATTACGGGTGACTGATGACTTTACAAACTAGAATTCAAATATTATTACGATTAAGGGAATTTTTTTTGACTCCCAATGAATCTTGGCTAGCATGTCAGGAAAGGGCTTATCGCGAAAACCCTTGGTTTATCCCTGAATTTATAGAACTTTCTATTAAGAATATTGCAGACAACTTTTTAACAGAAGATGCCTTAACCAATTGGACTAATCATTATTCCATCCCTGAAATTGCAGTTGAGCCTAAAAATATTGGGTTAGTGATGGCAGGAAATATTCCTTTAGTAGGATTTCACGATTTACTATGTTGTTTTGTAACTGGTCATAAAACAACAATTAAGCCCTCTTCGAAAGATAGTACTTTAATCAAATTCATTGTGTCGGAAATGATTATTTGGAATTCCGAAATTAGTCAGCTGATTCATTTTGCGGAAAACTTGAAAGGCTGTGACGCATATATTGCTACAGGTAGTAATAATACAAGTCGCTATTTTGAATATTATTTTGGAAAATATCCTAATATAATTCGCAAGAATCGGACTTCAGTAGCCATTTTAGATAGCACTGAAACTATTGAAGAATTAGCGGCCTTAGCAGACGATATTCAATTATACTTTGGCCTTGGCTGCAGAAACGTTACCAAAATATTCGTTCCAGAAAACTATGATTTTATCCCCCTATTAAATGTTCTTCGGAAATATGAAAACTATATCGATTTTCATAAATACAAACATAATTATGATTATCATTTGGCAATTCTAATCATGAGTAATCGATATTATATGAATAATGATTCTATCATTTTAACTGAAAATATTGCAGTTTATTCGCCTGTAAGCCAGATCCACTATGAAAAATATTCAGACCGATTAAAAGTATTGGAAAATTTACAAACTAGTGAAGAAGTACAATGTGTAATCGGCCATGGGGTTTTAGCTTTTGGAACAGCTCAAAGCCCCAACCTATTTGATTATGCGGATGGAATAGATACCATGATTTTTTTAACATCCATATAAATTCAATTTAACAGTATAGATACATTTAAGAACTAAAACTAGCCTACATTTATTAAGCCTCTTGGAAGCAGAATGAGTAAAAAAAATGTTAAAAGAGATAAAGGGTAACCTGTCATTTAATCAGGTTTATTTATTTGCCTATTGAAAGGCACAGTATTTGAAATAACAGAAAAAAAAAGGAATATGAAATTCAAAACCATTTTAGCCATTATTGCAATCAGTGCTTCCACAGCAGTTGCAAGTGTTTGGGGATACGGTAAAATTGTTGAACGCCAATATGCTGGCATTCAGGAAGGTGGTAAACTCCCAGTAAACTATGCTGGATTTACTGGTAATAATGTACCAGGCACCCCAGTAGATTTCACTCCTGCAGCAACTAGTGCAACCCCTGCAGTGGTGCATATTAAAACAAGAACTAAATCAAAGCAGGTTGCGAATAATCAACGTCAAAGAAATCCATTCTCAGATTTGTTTGGTGGCGACGATGCATTCGGTGATTTCTTTGGCGGGCCAAGGGTGATGCCTGAACAAAGAGCTAGCGGTAGTGGCGTTTTAATTACAGAAGACGGCTACATCGTAACCAATAATCACGTAATTGATGGAGCAGATGAAATTAATGTAACACTGCCGAATAAAAAATCATATAAAGCAACAGTAATTGGGGCCGATCCTAGTAGTGATATCGCGGTAATTAAGATTGAAGGAAAAGGATTCCCTTATTTGGTTTATGGCAATAGTGACGAGGTAAAACTTGGGCAATGGGTTTTAGCTATCGGCTACCCGCTAAGTTTGGATGTAACTGTAACTGCAGGAATAGTTAGTGCGAAATCAAGATCCATCAATATTAATAAGCAACAAAGTGCAAGTCCCGTTGAATCATTTATTCAAACAGATGCTGCAGTTAATCCGGGTAATAGTGGCGGTGCTTTAATTAATATTAGTGGAGAATTAATCGGCATTAACTCAGCTATTGCGTCTCCAACTGGTTCTTATGCCGGATATTCTTATGCTATCCCAGTTAATATCACCAAGAAAATAGTTACTGATATTGTTAAGTTCGGAACTGTACAAAGAGGATATATTGGAATTAGTTTTGCAAACGATAATTTATCGGAAGAGGAAGTAAAAGCTATTGAAAAAGAATTGGGCGTTCCTTTCAAAGAAGGTGAAGGAGTTTTTGTATTAGGCGTACCTTCTGGAGGTGCCGCATTTGCAGCTGGTTTAAAGAAAGGAGACATCATTACAAAAGTAAATGGCATTGCAGTTACAAACGGACCAGAATTACAAGAACAGATTACCCGTTTCAAACCAGGTGATAAAATCACTCTGGTTTATAAAAGAGCTGGAAAAGAAAATACGGTAAATCTTACTTTGAAGAATAAAGCAGGAAATACAGATATCGTAAAAATCAGTTCCATCATGGATCAATTGGGTGGTGAGCTTGAAGACGTAGATAAAAAAGTGGCGGCTGCCAATGAATTATCAGGGGGAGTAGTAGTTAAAAAAATTGGTACCGGCTTATTGAAAAATACAAAAATGGCTGATGGATTTATCATCACTAGCGTGAACGGCCAGGAAGTGAAAAATATAGATGAACTTAAAAATGTATTGATCGCTTCTAAGGGAGGAACTGTTAGACTAGAAGGTGTTTATCCAGGATATGAAGGTTCTTATGCCTATCCTTTAAACATGAAAGAAGAATAAGATAAGAGTGAAGAAATAAGAATATTCTGATCTCTTTTAACGAACAACCCAAGGCGAACCTTGGGTTGTTTTATTTTAAAAAATAGGTATCATTTTGTTCCACTATTATCGCTTATCTTATATATCCTATCTTATATGCACTTTCTTATACAAAATATATTCCCCAGCCTGTAGTTCAAATTCTTCTCCGGGTTTAAATTGATATTGTAATCCTGAAAAAACATTTTCAAATAATCCATCTAACCAGCGATGAGATACTTGAATTTTCAATCTGCTTTTATCTGATAAATTTAATATAACAAGTATACAATCGTCTCCCGATTTTCGCATAAATGAAAAAAGTGAATCATCATTATTTGATGGAAGAATAAATGTTTCTCCTAAAGAAATTGCTTTATTATTGCTCCCTAAATGTAACAGTGTAGAATAGAAACTTTCCATTTCCAATGACTTAGTCCAATCGATTTCGTCTTTGTCAAAAAATGTCAATCGTTTTTTATTAGGAATTTCCTGACCACTATAAATTAATGGCATACCATTCCAAGTTGCAGAAAATACAGACCAGGCTTTTGCCAGAATTCCATATTTTTCTAACTCAGTTCCATTCCAACTATTTTCATCATGATTGCTTGTAAAAAATAATTTAATAGCTTGATTTGGATATTGTGAATAGTTGTGCAAACAATTTCTAATATCATTTAAACTCGCTTCATGTCGTGAAAATTTTTCTGAAAGATGCATCCAATCCCAAGCATAACTTGCATCAAATGCTTGATGATATGGAGGCACATCACATTCGGCTAACCAAAATAAGGGTTTGATTTGTTCACAATCCTTTCTTGCATTGATCCAAAAGTCTAACGGAACCAAGTGAGCCATATCGCATCTAAACCCATCAATATCACAATCCCTAACCCAATATTGCATCGCTTTTATCATGGCATTTCTCATTGGTTCCACAGAGTAGTCGAGATCAATTACATCATGCCATCCATTAATATCGGTAAATGTGCCACTCGAATCTTTCACATACCAATTAGCATGTTCAAATGTCCATTGATGATCCCATCCAGTATGATTGGCCACCCAGTCGATGATTATTTTGAAACCAAATTTATGTGACTCATTCACCAAATTTTTAAAATCATTCAGCGTGCCAAATTCTGGATTGATGCTTGTGTAACTACTACAAGCATAATAACTACCTAGACTTCCCTGACGTATTTTTTGACTAATTGGAGTAATTGGCATTAGCCACAAGATCTCCACTCCCATTGCTTTTAACCTAGGTAAGTGTTTTGCAAAAGCAGAGAAAGTTCCTTCTGCTGTGTACTGCCGAATATTAACTTCATAAATATTGGCTCCTTTGGCCCATTCAACGGTAGAAAAATTTTGACTCATAATTACTTGATCTCCTTACAATGAAATAGTTTTATGTTGAAATGGCAAATGACAATCAACCAAAACTGGAGAGGAAGATAAGTATTTTACAGGCTACAGCAATTAATATGACCGACATGGTAGGCATCGGTCCCTTTGTTGTTTTAAGCATGGTAGCAGAAATAATGCAGGGACCCTGGTTTTTATATGCATGGATTGCAGGAGCTCTTTTATCTTTTGTTGATGCCATGGTATGGAGCCAACTAGGTTCTACTTATCCTCTAGCAGGAGGAAGCTATAATTTTTTGAAAGAAGGTTTCGGCCCTAAGTGGGGTAAGCTCATGAGTTTTTTATTTGTTTGGCAAACCATGATTCAAGCACCCCTTGTGATTGCATCGGCTGCAATTGGTTTTGCCAGTTATTTCCGATATATACTTCCCTTAAACGAATGGCAAGGTAAAACCATGAGCGGCAGCGTAGTGATATTAATTGTGCTGATGCTTTATAGAAAAATCGAAGATATTGGAAAAATAAGTGTGATGCTTTGGGTTGGTGTCTTAGTAACTATGGCATGGTTAATTGGTGGAGGATTGTTTCATGGTAATTTTCTGCAACCTATTTTACACATGAATGATGGACTTAAACTAGATCATGCATTTGCTGCTGCACTTGGATTTGCAAGTGTGAAAACAATTTATAGTTATTTAGGATATTATAATGTTTGTCATTTAGGCGGAGAGATCATGCATCCTCAAAAAAATATTCCAAAGAGCATGTTCATTTCAATTGTTGGAATTGCTATTTTATATCTGATGATGAATATTAGTGTCGCATCGGTATTACCCCTTGAACAAATTCAAAAAAGTAAATTTGTTGTAAGCGAGTTTGTTGCTACTCTTTTTGGTTCTACAGCTGCCAATGTTGCAACCATACTAATTTTATGGGTTGCTTTTGCTTCTGTTTTTTCAGCAACACTTGGTTATAGCAGAATTCCATTTGCTGCAGCATCAGATGGTGCCTTTTTTAAGATATTTGCAAGGTTACACCCAACAAAACATTTTCCATACATTTCACTTTTGTTCCTTGGTTCAGTTGCTTTTGTTTTTAGTTTACTTTTTAAATTACACGAAGTAATCAATGCAATCCTTGCGATGCGTATTCTTATTCAGTTTATTGGACAGGCTATAGGGTTATTATTATTGGTCAAGAAAAAAGGGAAGGCGCATTTTGCCTGGAAAATGCCTCTCTACCCAATACCTGTTATTCTTGCTATTATCATTTGGGGGCTTGTATTTATTTCTACCGGAATCAATATGATTATTGGTGGACTTATTGTTATTGGTCTAGGCATTATTGCTTTTCTGGTTAAATCAAATCGCAATAATGAATGGCCTTTTAAGAAAGCACTTTAATAGGTTGCTTTGGCAAAAGTTTATGCAATATCAAACTTAAAAGAACAACTGCTGATGCTCCAACTACATTAAGCCATAAGAAGCCTAACCCAATGATTTGATACTTATCTAAAAAGAAGAAACTAATAACAATCAATTCTCCTATCACTGCTGCATAAAAGACTGCATTTGACTGTATGTTTTTAAAATAAAAAGCTACTAAAAATATCCCCAAAATAACGCCATAAAAAAGCGACCCCAATACGTTCACTGCTTCAATTAAACTTCCCATACCAGTAGCAAACTCTGCAGTGATGATACTAAAAATCCCCCATCCTAATGTGTAGTATTTTGATATTTTATATTCCGCTGCACATTGTTCTAAATTTTGACTGTCGTAAGCAGATTTCCTGAAGCGTACATGAAAATCAATCATAGTGCATGAGGCAAGCGCATTCAATGCTGCGGCAATTGAACCCCACGCCGCTAAGAAAATAATTGCTATCAATAATCCCACTAATCCCTTAGGTAAAAAATCAACTACAAAACGAAGAAAAATATAATTAGTATCATTTGTATCCGCAGAGGGTAATGCTTTTTTTAATACTGATTTATATTCCTTTTGCGTTGCAGCCATTTGAATAGTTCCTTTACGCAAACTATCTTTTAAGCTACTATTTCCTGGCAGAACAAAATTCCTACTCCAATTCTCCTGTTGCAATTGTTGTTCATTAAAACGAGCTTCTACTATTTTTAATGAATCTTTATATGGTGTTTTAGCAGCTTTTTCGGCAACTGACTTATTAAAGAAAACTGGTGCTGGATTAAATTGATAAAAGGTAAAAAGCATAGCACCCAATAACAGAATTAGAAATTGCATAGGAACTTTAATAAGCCCATTCATCAATAATCCAATTTTACTTTCTTTACTATCTTTTGCAGTTAAGTACCTACCAACTTGTGATTGATCCGTACCAAAATATGAAAGCGCTAGAAAAAAGCCACCAATCACTCCACTTATGATATTGTAGCGATCTTTCCAATCGAATCCTTTTTCTGTAAAGCCAGTTGTAATAACATTTAATTTTCCCGATGCTCCACTAACTTTTAATGCATCAGTAAATCCAACTCCTGCTGGCAGGTAATGAACGATTAAGTAACCGGCCACAAACATTCCAATAAAAATGATGACCATTTGTAACTGTTGCGTATAAGCAACAGCTTTTGCACCTCCACTAACAGTATATATAATAAGTAATCCACCCATTACAATATTCGTATAGAAAATATCCCAACCTAATAAAGAAGAAAGAATAATGGAAGGTGCATAAATACTAATGCCAGTTGATAAACCTCTTGATATTAAAAACAAAGAAGAAGTGAAAATTCTAGTTTTTATATCAAACCGATTTTCCAGAAATTCATATGCTGTAAAAACTTTTAATTTATGAAATAGCGGAACAAAACTGATCGACAATATCACCATGGCAATGGGCAAACCAAAATAGTATTGAACGAAACGCATTCCATCCGTAAAAGCCTGTCCTGGTGCTGACAAAAAAGTAATGGCACTGGCCTGAGTTCCCATAATACTTAGTAAAACCAAATACCAGGGCATACTACGATTACTCAAAAAATAACCTTCCAAACTCTTTGATGTACGGCTTTTATAGAGCCCGTAAGCAATAATAACCAACAAGGTTACTGTTAAAACAATCCAATCGAGTTTACTCATGCAAAATGATTTGTAAACCAAATGAAAAATACAATAAGTGCAACTAATACAAATAGTATTAGCAGATACCAGCCTGTCCAACTGGAGAAAAGTGGTATTTTATTTTTATTGTTCATTATTTATTGTTGCTTAATAAACCACCTGCCAATAGGCCGATAGCAAGCCCGATAACCAACCCGATTTTTACATTCTTAATTAATAATCCAATACCTAAGGCAATCAATAACAAAGTAACTATTCCAATTTTTCTCCTGGGCTTTTGATTCATTCTTTATTGTTTTTCGGAAGTGCTATTAAATTAGCCAATAATTTATATGCCCCGGGAATACCGGCAGGCAATTGTCTGAATAGCACCAAACTCACATACGCAAAATTTCCTTTCCCGTATTTTGCAATAGCTAAGCTACCAGTTCCAGGCTTATCGCCAATATCATTCATACTTATTGGCATTTCAAAATGAGGATCTACCTGCTCTGCCTGATAAGTGCTTCTTTCTTGAATCCAATCCTCAAAATCTTTTTCTCCAATTTTATTAGGAAAATTCAAGACCGAATGTTCAGGCAAAATAAATCGTACAGTTGCATTTTCTTCTGTAACTCTTGAGCTTGCATTTACTATAAATGGATAAGGGCCTACTTTTATTTTCTTTAAACCAATTTGATTGCTTTTCAAATATTGTACGATTAAATTGCCACCATTTTCAACAAACCTATTAAGAACATCATTTTTATTACTCAAATATTCAAAAATATTATACGCTCGAATACCCAAAATGATGGCATCGAATTCTTTTAATTTTTCATCAGTAATATCTGTTTCATGCAGATATTGCAGATCATAACCTAATTGTAAAATCGCATCTGGTACTTTATCTCCTGCACCGGTGATATATCCCACTTTTTTACCGGAAACTTTTATTTCATCAGAAATAATACGGGCATTGTTCTGAAAGAAATAATGAATGTCGGGAATATGATCATATTTAATAGCTCTTAAGTAGGAAGTATAAATATGCTTTTTATTGTCGATCAATGTAGTAATTGAGGCCACTATATTAGGATCTTGATCTTTGTGGAAAGTACTCGGCATTGCTATGCTTTCCACAAAAACCTTCCCGGTTTCAAAATCTAATAGGGTATCTTTTGTAAAGATATTTTTAGATCCTTGCAATAGTTGAATGGTAACTGGAATTTGCTTAGCTGCAAAATTCGACTTGTATTGTAATTGCAGTTTTGGATTTGCAATTTGCTTATTATTTAATTTAACGTTGGTTAATACCACATCTGGAGTCAACGAAACAATAATTGGAGTAATTACAATATAAGGTTGATACAACTCACCTTTCACAGGATCTACAAATTTATATTGGAGCTTTTTTTGGTCTGTAAAAGTTATTCCATTAATAGAAAAGCTAAAATCAACAGTATAGGCTGCTTTGTTTTCGTCTTGCCCAATCAATTGTTGATCTACCACATTAAAGCTTCCTATTTTATCTTGTTTATTAGCTAACCAATAAGGCTGACTTAATTTTTTTGAATTATCTACTTTAAATAATTTATTAAAACTAATATTTCCGTTATTAGGCAACCCAGCATGAAACAATGTATCAAAAGCGTCATTTGCAGAATTATTCATCCAAATATGCTCTAACTGAATGTTAACATTATTGCGTTTGTTTACAAAGAAATTGACATTCATCTTCTCTCCCAATACTGCATACTCTTCGTCTGTTGTTGCCTCAAAAAACAGTCCACTACAGACTATGATAAGTTGTTTTACTTCTTCCAATTTTTTATTTTCCCAAAGAGATTTCTCAGGAATTTGCTGAATGTTTTTATATAAATCTACTAAAGCATCCACTGAATTCTCAGGATGTTCCATTTGAAATGATTTCAGGATGGCATCAATTTTTCCTGGAATTTTTTCAGCACCTTTTATTCTATTCCAACTGATATCAACCCCATCAGTGAGTTCATTTTTTGGAGGATCTCCGCCAAGTGATGCAAAATATTCAAAAGATGGACCTCTTCGTCTTGGTCTTCCTTCTCCTTGGCTTTTGTGCATACTTCTTGCTTCACCACCAATTTCGCCATAACTTTTACCTAACAAAGGATTGTAAGCACCCACATCCATTTTAAACTGATCATTATTGGTAGTATTGTTTCCACCGAAGTTGAAAGTGTTCCAAAGAATTCTTTTAGCCTGCCATGTATTAACGCCATACTTTAATTGTTCTGGAAATCTGTTAGGATCAGCCGCAGCAGTATATGCTTCTTGTGCAAGAATGGAAGATGCAGCATGGTGTCCATGTCCAGCTCTAGCATCTCCAGGAAACCGTGCAATAATCACATCCGGTTGATATTGTCGAATAACCCAAACAACATCGCTCAATATTTTTTCTTTATCCCAAATTCGAAGGGCTTCATCCGCATTTTTACTAAATCCAAATTCATAGGCCCTACTAAAAAATTGTTCCGCACCATCCTGTCTCCTAGCAGCTAATAATTCCTGTGTTCTAATTAATCCCAGATCAATGCCTTGTTCGCTTCCAATTAGATTTTGACCTCCATCTCCTCTAGTTAAGCTAAGATAGCCAGTACGATATAACTTTTCTTTCGCTAAATAAGGAAGAAAACTATTGTTCTCGTCATCAGGATGGGCAGCAATATATAAGACACTTCCTAATACTTTCAGTTTTTTCAACTGCATATAGATGTCAGCGCTATTATTGATAACAGGGCTTTGGGCCTTCATTTCAGGAATAGAAAGAAACAGCCACAAAATTGTTATCATGATAAACCGTAAAGAAAATCTGATCATAAGAATCATTATGTAAGTAACGAAGATACTGTTCTGAAAAAATAAGTAACTAACCGTTCAACATTTTTAATGCCCAACTAAGAAAACCGCATTACAAAAAAGTAATTTCCCATTTTCCCAAAACTGACGAAACATGGGATTATCCGCCAAATAAATAACAGACCCTGTACCCATTGGCTGAACAGCAAATAATGTTCCATCTTTTAATTTAGATTTTACTTTAATACCGCTAAACCCGGTAACATAGGCATCTTTCTTTAGAACCCCCACATTCCAGCCATCTTTCATAAAATCATAAATATTAGCGCCCTGCTTTAAAGTATAATAAAAATCAGGGTACCCAAATGCCAAGGGATGTGAATTATCTAACTCTACTTTATAAATGGCTCCTGGTATTGATCCAGTTAATGCTGTTCTTTCTTGATCTGCAAATTTTTTCAAGAAAGCATACTCATTTTTATCTTCTGATTTGTCTTCCTTCAACTTAATCCCCCAATCAACACTTGCTAACTGATCCGCAGCAGCTTCAATTGCAATAAGTTTTCCACCGCTTTTTACGAAGTCTTTTAACTTATCTGTGGTTGATTTATCTGTAAGCGTTTTATATACACCATCTGGTATAATTATAACTTGGTAATTCTTAAAATTAAACCTTCCTATATCATAGGTATTTACAAGTGTTAGTGGATAATCTAATTGCTGGTCAAAGAATTGCCAAATTTCTCCAGCACTTAAACTGGAAGTCTGTTCTCCAGTAATCAAAGCTACTTTGGGTGCAGAGTTAATTACTTTAATATCGGTTGATCCAAAATCAGCTCCTTTATCCATCAATCCCGTTTCAACCATAACCGGTTGCACATGGAACTTCTGACAAGCTTCATTAGTTACTGCATTCCAATCTACACTTGCATTACTAGTTTTTAAAACAATTAATGTACCTCGATCATAGTCTTTCCCACTATAGTTAAATGGCAGAGTTGAATATCGAACTTTTACATTGTTCTTTAATAAATGAGCTAATACTTTTGCAGAGTTCAAAGTATTATAAGGTATCAATAATCCATAATTTGCATTTTGAATAGTTATCACTGAGGCCGATTTCATATCTGTATTCACCTCGAGTTTTTCTTTTATTGCATATGTTTTTACT
Organism: uncultured Bacteroidota bacterium; assembly: GCA_903927185.1. Classification (GTDB taxonomy): domain Bacteria; phylum Bacteroidota; class Bacteroidia; order Chitinophagales; family Chitinophagaceae; genus Sediminibacterium. The sequence goes on along the minus strand of CAIYLW010000076.1, from coordinate 12,197 downwards.
CCGTATGCAAAAGGAATAGCCCATGCTGTAATGTCATAAGTATTGGAATCGGTTAGTTTTGTTTTGGGTTCTAACAAAACTTTTGCCAATACTGCATTTGACTGAAAAGAGCTTACTGCAAGATGCAATCCTTCATCAACAAAAGACTCTTCTTTACCCGTAAAATAATTATAACCTTTAAAATTTTTGTTGCTTATTGTGCCTGATTCGATTCCGTTTTGGTCTAATAGTTTTTTTACTGCCAACAATTTATTTTCGTCTTTTGAAGTAAGCACATAAGTTTTATATTCTCCAATTTTTCCACTCTTATTATCTACAAAAAATTGTTTAAACTCTTTTAACAAACGTTGTTGATTTTTTGCACTCGTTTCAATTGTTGAAATACCTGTGGTGTAATGATGCATTACCCTATCTGCCAAGGTTAACGTATCTCCATTTTTATTGATTATAGCTAGTCCGCTTCTAATGCCCCCTTGTTCAAAAGTCATTCCAATAGCGCCTTTATAAATAGGATAGGTATCTCCATAAGAAGGATATAAAAGATCAAATCTTTCCTTGGTAAAAAACAACCAACCATTTTTATCAAAATAGCTTGCATTACTTTTTCCAATTAGACCTTGAAAATCTCTTTGCCATTGCGTAATAACCTCGTGATAGGGTTCTGCAGCTGGTGCAAAATAGTATGGCTGATCATATCCTTGCTCATGATAGTCGACATGCACTTGAGGTAGCCACTCATTATATTTTTTCAACCTCTGTTTTGATTCAACTTGTGTCTGCCAAGCCCAATCTCTATTCAAATCAAAATTATAGTGATTACTTCTACCTCCCGGCCAAGGCTCCACGTGTTCTCTGGCAAGGGGTTCTGCATTAGCATGCATACCCACTACAGAATTAAACCAATTAACATAACGATCTCTACCATCTGGGTTGATGCAAGGGTCTATAATCACCACTAAATTCTTCAACCATTCTTTCGATGTTGCGTTTTTCGGGTCCACTAAAGTATATAGTGTAAGCATTGCAGCTTCAGAAGAAGATGTCTCATTACCGTGCACATTGTAACTAAGCCAGACTATTGCAGGTTGATCGGCCAATATTTCTGAGAGATTATCTTTTATTATCCCAGCCATTGCCAAATTATTATGGCGGATCAATTCTAATCTTTTCAAATTTTCAGGACTGGCAATGATCGTAATTAACAATTCCCTTCCTTCATTTGTTTCACCATACTTTTCGAGCTTTACCATCTCTGGTTTTGCCTGAGCAACTGATTTAAAATACTCAACAACACGATGATGACGAGTATATTTTGTTCCTACAGAATAGCCCAAAAATTGTGAAGGACTTTGCAAATCCTGTGCAGAAACAAAATTTACAAAAATGAATAGAACAAAAAACAGACTTATTGGTTTCATAATATAAAAATGAGCAGTGAAAGTAGGCAAACTAAAAAAGCTTTGAACGATGCGTTGCACTTATTTTTACACAACCTTTATAACTATTGAAAAGATTTTGTAGCAAATCAATTAATTTTCTCCTATGAAATTGTTTAAACCCCTCAGTATTTGCCTTTTACTTGCACTAAATATTCTTAGTCATGCACAGGTCTCCCTTGTAGGTGCCGGTAAAAAAGTTGACCCCTTTCATTATGAAGTAGTAAAAAACGGGCAATTCAGAAAAGCTTCAGTAAGTTCGGCCCATCCACTAGCTAGTCTTGTTGGGGCAGCCATCATGGAACAAGGAGGTAATGCTTTTGATGCTGGGATTGCCACTCAACTTGCATTAGCGGTGGTATATCCAGGTGCTGGTAACATTGGTGGGGGCGGATTTATGCTTGCTAGAAAAAGTAATGGAGAACTAATTGGACTAGATTATCGCGAGGCAGCACCATCGAAAGCAAGCCGTGATATGTATTTGGATAAAAACGGTACTGTTTTGTCGGCTCTTTCTCAATTTGGGGATCTAGCATCCGGTATTCCTGGCACTATTGCCGGACTCTTTGCGACACTTCCTTATGCAAAACTTCCTTTTAAAATATTGATTCAACCGGCTATTGATCTAGCAGAAAATGGATTTGTAATCTCTGAAAAACAAGTAAATGATTTCAATGAACAAAAAGATATTTTCATAAAGAATAATAACCATCCAATTGCTTTTGTAAAAGAAGGTAAGTGGCATTTAGGTGACACACTGTTCCAAAAAGAATTGGCCAATACTTTAAAACGTATACAGAAAGACGGTGTAAAGGGTTTTTATGAAGGAGAAACAGCCAATATGATTGTTGCTGAAATGCAAAAAGGAAATGGCATCATTAGTTTGGAAGATTTGAAGAATTATACAGCCAAACTTCGTAAACCCCTTGAATTCGATTATAGAGGACATCATATTATTAGTTTCTCTCCTCCAAGTAGTGGGGGCATCATTATCAATCAGATGCTTAAAATGATTGAAAAATATCCTGTTGGCACTTATGGCTTCCAAACTTCTAAAACGGTACAGCTGATGATTGAAGTAGAAAGAAGGGCTTATGCCGACAGAGCTGAACATATGGGCGATCCGGATTTTTGGAAAGTACCTGTTAAAACTTTGACTAGCGATAAATATCTAACAGAAAGAATGAAAGATTTTGTGGCAGAGAAAGCGGGTAGTAGCACAGATGTTAAAGCGGGTACTATTCACGAAAGTGAGGAGACAACCCATATCAGTATTTTAGATGACTTAGGAAATATGGTGAGTATCACTACAACATTAAACGGTGGTTATGGTTGTAAAACAATGGTTGGTGGTGCAGGTTTTTTGCTAAACAACGAAATGGATGATTTTAGTGTAAAACCAGGAGTTCCAAATATGTATGGAGCCATTGGTGGTGAAGCAAATGCCATTGAACCTGGTAAAAGGATGTTAAGTTCAATGACGCCAACACTCATTTTAAAAAATAAAAAACCTTACGTAGTTATCGGCACACCTGGTGGCACAACAATCCCTACTTCCGTTTTTCAGGGAATTGTTAATATCATTGACTTTAATATGAGCGCCAGTGACGCCATTAATAAGCCAAAATTTCATCATCAATGGCTACCAGATATAGTAATGATTGAAAAGGGATTTGATGCAAACACCAAAAAACATTTACAAACTATGGGCTATAAATTGTCTGATCGAGGCTCAATTGGTAGAACAGAAGCTATCAGGATTCTTAGTGATGGCAAGAGAGAAACAGCTGCAGATATTCGCGGGGATGACTCAGTAGCAGGTTTTTAAAGTGACAAGAAAAGTAATATTAGTATCATTTTTATTAATAAGCAGCTTTTCATTCGTAAATTTAAAAGTTGCCAAGTTTGGTATTGTATTTGACTGTACTTACCAAGTCAGTTATTTTAACCTCCAAAGTCAGCCGATCTGAAGAAAGCCCTAAACATATCTCGTAAAATATTATTAAGCATATTAGCGCTCTTGCTTTTTGTTTTTATAGCTATACAAACCGACTTTGTACAAAATAGAATTGTACAAATTGCTGTAAAAAAAATCTCTGCAGAAATAGGTGCCCCGATAAGTATCAAATATGTAAGTTTCTCCTTGTTTAACAGCATGAATCTTCAAGGCGTTTTAATAAAAGATAGGAAGAACGACACTTTAGTTTATGCAGGCGCTGTTAAATTAAGAATCACAGATTGGTTTTTCTTTAAGGACCATGCAATTATTAAATATATTGGCTTAGAAGATGCTGTTGTAAAACTAAATAGAAGTGATTCTGTATGGAATTATCAATTTATCGCGAATTATTTTGCGGGATCTCAAAAGAAAAAAAAGAAATCAGGTGGACTTGATTTGAATCTTAAAAAGATTGACCTAAAAAACATTCATTTCATAAACAAAGATTTGTGGGTAGGTGAAACAATGGATGTGAAACTTGGGAGTTTATTGATGGACGCTGAGAATATGGATTTTACCAAAAATATTTATCAAGTCAATGAAATCGCAATAGATAAACCATTTTTTACAATTCAAGAGATGGATGCCCTTAGGCCAGACTCATTGAGAAAACAGCAGAATCATACCATCAAAAGTTCTTCCATGTATTTCAATGCCGGTAACATTGCTTTAAATATTGCTCAAATTAAAATTAAGGACGGTCAGCTTTGGATTGAAGCTAATGAAGATAAGCCCTCGGACATTTTTGATGGAGAACATATTAGATTGAGTAAACTTAATGGAGACATCCGTAATTTACATTTTATTAAGGATACTATTAAAGCCTCTGTCGTTTTATCTGCAAAAGACCGTTCAGGTTTTGAATTGAAAAAACTAAAAACTCAATTTCGCTTTACTCCACAAATCATGGAGTTATCGGCACTTGACTTGCAGACCAATAAAAGTAGAATAGGGCCATATTATGCGATGAAGTATAATGATTTTAACCTTGACTTTAATGAATACATTTCAAAGATTACAATGGTAGGTAATTTCAAAGAGTCGAAAGTATCAACTGATGATATTGCTTTTTTTGCACCAGAAATAAAAGATTGGAATAAAGAATTAACTCTTAGTGGGAATTGTATTGGAACAGTAGAAAATTTTATTGTAAAGAATTTAAATGCAAAAGCTGGAGTTGGCAGTTCTTTAATTGGGACTCTATCCATGAAAGGTTTGCCTAATATTAATACTACTAATATTCTTTTTGAGAATGGCACCTTACAAACAAACTATTATGATCTTGGTTTTATCCCTGTTTTAAAAGATATCAAATCGCCAAATCTTGCTGCACTCGGAAATATCATTTACAGGGGGAGTTTTAAAGGAACAATTAATAATTTTATTACTGACGGAATATTCAGCACTGCGTTAGGCGGCGTAACTACGAATGTAGCAATGCAATTTCCGCATAAAAAAGATCCGAATTATATAGGAAATATCGAAACCCAAAGATTTAATATTGGTAAATTTTTAGATTTTGACCAACTTGGTCTTGTAGATTTCAAAGGAAAGGTAAGTGGATCAAGTTTTAATATCAATCGACTTAGAACAGAATTAGACGGTAAGATCTCAACAATTGAATTCAATAAATACACCTACAATAATATTATAACAAAAGGAACACTTCAGAAGAAATATTTTAGCGGAGAATTAAAGATTGATGATCCTAATCTTGATTTTACAAGTGATATAGAAATCGACCTTAATAAACAGCAACCTAGTTATAATATTGTGGGAGACTTAATTCATTGTAATATTCAAGCACTAAATCTTTACCCTGAACATATTGAAGTTACAGGCTTATTGGATGCAAATTTCACAGGAACCAATATCGATAATTTTTTAGGATCTGCTAAGTTTTTGAATGCCAACATTAAAGGTAATCAAACCACCATCAATTTTGATTCATTGAAGCTCAGTTCTAATTATATTGATAGTATCAAATCCCTAAAGCTAACCAGTAGCGATTTCAATGCATCAATTATTGGCAAGTTTAGTATCATGGATTTACCTGCAAGTATTCAATCATTCTTAAACCGTTATTACCCAGCTTATATTAATCCTCCAAAAGAAATTCCAAAAAATCAATCATTTAAAATCGAGGCCAGCTCTAATTATATTGAACCTTATATTAAATTATTCAATAAAAAAATTAGTGGCTTTAATGATGCCAGTTTTTCAGGAACAATTGATACTAAGAAAAATGTGTTAGGTCTTCAAGCAAATGTTCCATATGCTAAATATAAAAAATATATTATCTCAGGGGCTCAGATAAATGGCAAAGGAAATAAAGACACTTTAGTTTTAAATGGAGATATCAGTAGCATTCAATTAAGCGATAGTTTCCATTTCCCAAATTCACATTTTAATATAACATCGGCAAGCGACCATTCTTTAGTTTCGATAAAAGCAAGTGCTGATAATACTTTCAATGATGCTACTTTATTAGCAGATGTCTATACCATCCAGGATGGTGTTCGCATTAATTTAAGGCCATCAACATTTGAATTAAATGACAAGAAATGGAGCATCGAAAAAAATGGTGAGCTAATAATTAGAAATAATTTCATGCTTGCTAATAATATACATTTCACTCAAGGTTTCCAAGAAATAACAGCAGATACAGATCAGGAAGATGGAGGCAATACCAATAACTTAAATATATCATTGAAGAACGTATACTTAGGTGATATAACTTCCTTATTTTTTAAGAACCCAAGGATAGAAGGAATAACTTCAGGAGATATTGTTCTTAATGATTTCTTTGGCAAATTCAATGCAGATGTCGAATTAAATACAGAACAATTTAGAATGGATGAAGATAGTATTGGACTTGTAAAAATAACTGCCAAATACAATAATGAAACCGGAGAAATACCATTTTCTGTTCAATCAGAAAACGAAGGATACCATCTAAATGCTACTGGGTCGTATAATGTAAAGGATAGTATTGAAAACCCATTAAAAACAAACATACAATTAGAAAATACTAAAGTTAATATACTTCATAGATTCATAGGCGACATCTTCAGTGATATAACTGGAACAGCTAAAGGGAATCTTAGAATTAATGGCAATCCAAATTCACCTGATTTATTGGGTAAACTGAGTTTGAGAAAAGCAGGCCTTACAGTTAATTATACTAAAGTTCATTATAACATCGATTCAGCCGAAATTAAATTCGATGAGAATGGAATTGATTTTGGTGAATTACAAATTCAAGATAAATATTTAAACAAAGGAACAATTAAAGGAAAACTATTAGAAAAAGGATTCAAAAATATTGCATTTGATTTCGACTTGAGTACTAAAAGACTCTTATTGATTGATACAAAATTAAGGGACAATAAAATGTTCTTTGGGAAGGCAATAGGTAATGCCCAAATGAGTTTTAAAGGTCCTTCAGATAATGCCAAAATGAATATCATTGCAGAAGCTACTGATAGTTCACATATCGTTTTACCAAATACTACGAGCAAAGAAAATGGAAATTCAGATTTCATTGTATTTAAACAATATGGTACTGAAATGGAAATGGTAAAATCTGATGGCAATTTTAACCTTGCTGTAGATTTAGATTTAACTACCAATAACAAAGTTTCTATTGATGTAATTCTGGATGACCTAACTGGAGATGTAATTAAAGCAGTTGGTAATGGCCGTTTAAAAATTCATGCTGGCACTTCCGATCCATTAACGATTAGAGGTAGATATAATATTGATAAAGGAAATTATGACTTTAATTTTCAATCATTCATTCGTAAACCATTTGTATTATTACCAGATGCAGGTAACTATATAGAATGGAATGGCGATCCTTTTAAAGCAGATGTACATATCGATGCCCAATACACTGCCGAACGCATTAGCATGAGCGATTTAGTGGGTAATAATAATTTTAGTGGCGCTGTTAAAGCTTATCGTGGTGATGTATACGTGATTGCACAATTGCGTGACAAATTAAATCTGCCATCGATTAAATTTAAACTTGATTTTCCTCAGGGGAGTCCGATTAAAACAGATAATGAATTCACTGCATTCCTTAATAGAATTGAGAAAGACGACAATGAAATTCTAAAGCAAGTTTCTTTCTTAATTGTTTTAGGTTCTTTTGCACCTACCGGGAATAATGGTAATAATAATGTGGCCAATCCATACATGATTACTACTCTGGGAGTAAATACCATTTCACAGGTTTTAACAAAAGAATTAAACAAAGCAGTTTCTAATATTCTTTATAAAATTACCGGAGATAAAAGCCTTCGATTTGATCTGGGCACTTCATTATATAGTAGCAATACTTTACTAGATGCCAGTAGTGGATTTACAGCTAACAGCAATAAACTTGATAGAACCAGGGTTAACTTAAAACTAGGCTATGCATTTGCAAATAATAATGTGATTGTAACTTTAGGCAGTGATCTTGATTTTAATGTGGGAAATACCACCTCCTTTCAAAATGGGAATTTTCAATGGTTGCCTGATTTTAATATTAAATTCATTTTAACAAAAGACCGTAAATTAAGTGCCATCGTATTTACAAAGAATAGCTTAGACATTAGTGGATCTACATTTGGCAGAAGAAATAGGCAAGGTGTGAGTATCTCCTATCAAAGAGATTTCGATGTGCTATTTGCAACAAAACCAGAAATAGTTGAGTTAAAAAAGCCTAAAGAGAATTTATTGGATGAGAAAAAATAATTATAGAATCAGTTCATTTGGAATTTTCTTACAACCCTTTAATCGATACACATAAAAATACCGAACTACTCCCCCATTCCTGATTTGATTTATTTGCAAAGGAGCTTCAATTTGAGTAAAATATTCAGCATAATGTTTTGATACATCAAACGGAAGATTAGAAGGTACAATGGTATAGGCATCGTCTCCTATTTGCATTTTTTTTCTATCACGGTTTAACCAAGCAAACTTATGAATATCCTGAAGCGGTCCAATTGCTATGAGCGTTTGATTGGTTTTAGGTACAGTATAAAATTCAAGATGTCCTCCTGGAAACCATTTAGAAACAATTATAAAACTTTTTTGTTTCATTAAATGTTGTTGCTGATCAGATGTTACCAATTTCGCGTACTCCTTACTAAAATCAGACCATCCATTCAGATCGAGTGTTGGGCAATATTCTCCAAAGTTTTCTTTTTGATGACTTCCAAAATTAACTGGTGAAAGCCGCACAATTGCAGTCGCTAAAATTAATAAGACCACTACAAAACCACCTGCAATAGAAAGTACTTTGGGAGTTCCAAAAATTTTTTGTTGATCCAGATAAATTGCAGCAAGAAGGTATAAAGGGATATAAGCTGGTCCTGTCCAATGCGGAAGAGTAGGATTAAATAAAGCAATGACCCAGAAAAATAGTATCATCGGAATACTCATACAAAATAGCCAAACCGAAATAGTTTTATTTGGAAAAAGAAATGATTTCTTTATAAAAGCAATGAGTGTTAACACAATTAGTACAAATACAATTGGATTCTGATAAGCAAACTCACCAACAATTTCTCTAACTAACATATCCCATTGCAAATGAGTATGTGTTACTCTTTCTGAATGAAATTTATACGTGATAAAATCATATTGAATATTCCAATAAACAATGGGCAATAAGAATAACAGTGTTATAAATACAGCTAGATAAAACCGCCAATTGAGTAACCATTTTATACGAGTAAATAAAATAGTTAACCCAAAACCAACCCACAAATACAATCCGTGTACTTTACAAAGTGTAGCAAGGCCGATTAAAACTCCAAGCAAAATCCATAAACCCATTTTTCTTTCTGCATTAGGATGGGAAAATAATAATGCCATTAAATAAAGTGCAGCAGTCCATATTGGCATTTGAGGTGAATCAGGAAGTATAAATAATCCTGCTATGATTCCTGTGTAAATTGAGGATTGATAAATGATTGCTGCGTACCACCCTGCTTTTTCTGATGCAATAACTTTTGCAGTTTGAAAGACAAACCAAGTTGCTATACCTGCACTAAGAATGCTTCCCATTCGAAGTGCAATTTCAGAAACCCAATGAAGGTTTAAAGTTGTTAATCTTATCATCCAACCAATCAAAGGAGGATGATCAAAATGATTCCAATCGAGTTGTAAAGCATATGTCCAATAATACACTTCATCATTCCCCAACTCTAACAATCCTGCAATCAAAAGCTTGATACCAATGGAGATGAGTATCAGCAACAAAACCTTCTTGCTATATGTAGAAAAATTATTTCGCATGTATATTTACTGGTGATCTATCAACCAGCGTATCGCGAGTTCATACCCTTTTAGTCCAAGGCCAATTATGCTGCCAGCAGCTTTAGCGGAAACATGAGATATTTTTCTGAAATCTTCTCTTGCGTGCACATTGCTAATATGCACTTCTATTAAGGGGGTTTTAATGGCAGCAATTGCATCACCAATTGCAATTGAAGTATGTGTGTATCCTCCTGGATTCATCACAATCCCTTGATAATCGAAACCCACTCTTTGCAATTCGTTAATTAACTCCCCTTCTACATTGCTTTGAAAATAGCTGAATTGAACTTTAGGAAAAATATTTTGCAATTCAATAAAATACTGATCAAAATTTTGATTACCATAAATACCAGGTTCTCTTTTACCTAATAAATTTAAATTGGGACCATTGATAATTGCAATTTTCATAAAACGAATTTAAGTAACTGATTGATACAACTGAACATTTACATATTCAACCCTGCATAATAAATGGAACCCAGCATTGGGGCCTTTTCATTCAACATAACATGCACTGAAACTGTGTTAAGTAAATGCTTCATCCTGCCACTGGATTCGAAAATTTCTTTCCAGGTGGCGGGGTTCAACAAATTGATAATCTTTGGTGCTATTCCTCCAGCAAGATACAATCCACCTGTAGCCTTGAATTTTAAAATCATATTTGCAGCTTCTATGGCCAAAAAGCGGTCGAATAGTTGGATTGCTTCAATACAAGTAATGCATTTTGCATCTTTAGCGGCATTACTAATTACAGCAGCAGGGTCTGATATTTTCATCGCTTCTGAAATCCATTCCGGCTTGGGTTTGTTTTCCATTTGAGTCAGATATTCCCAAATCGTTACAATTCCATTTCCACTTAAAAGACGCTCCCAACTCACATGTTCATGTCTGGCCTGAAGAAAATATAAAATCCCAAGATCTTGTTTTGTCCTTGGGGCATAATCACAATGCCCTCCTTCCGTTGCAAAGGGATGATAGCGACTTCCATCAAAGAACAAACCAGCTTCGCCCAATCCTGTGCCGGCTGCCAATATCCCAATATTTCCAGGCGTTTCATTAGTCCCCTGATGAAGCGTATGTAACTCTTCTGGTTTTAAAGCGGCTAGTCCATATGCAGTAGCTTCCAAATCATTAAGAATAGTTACCGGACTTCCTCCTAGTGTTTCGGAAATTTCATTTCTATCGATCTGCCAACTAAGGTTGGTGAATTTTACCTTCCCATCAATGACCGGACCAGCTACAGAAAGACAAACTTTTTGAGGATTGGGGAGTCCTGCTATAAAATCATTAATGATATCCGTAAAAGAAACATGGTCCTTACTAACATATCTTTTTTCTTTAACCACTTCCATTCCCTTGGCAGTAAACTTACATAAAGACATATTAGCCTTTGTTCCTCCAATATCTCCAGCTAATACAATTACATTTTCATCATTGGAAAATTCTGTTTGTTTAAAAGCAATAGGAACTAAAAGTGCAATTTCCATATCAAATCATTTTTTCTTGTTACTTGTAAAGGAAAGAAATATCGCTTATAAATAGTAAAAAATATAAGTGCCCCACATAAAAAAAGCATATCGTCCATTCAGCGATATGCTTTTTGTAATTAGTTATTTTCTATTATTAATTTCCAAGTTTGAAAACCAACCCTCCTCCTAATCCAAATTGGTAGAAGGATGAATAGCTTGAGATTCCTGCGCCGCTACCACCTGTTCCAAGGTAGAAACCACCACCAACGGCCTGTGATGCCGACATCAGTTGTGCCTGAAATTTAATTCCAACCTTAGGAGTTGCCCAAATATTTGCTCCCAATCTAAAGCCGTATCCAAATTTTGTTGCTGTTTTTGTTCCGATTTTGAATCCTGTTATACCAGCAAGTAAACCACCATATCCTTCAACTTTTGCGTTGGATACAAAATAGCGGTTAAACCCTAACATGAAATTATTAATTCCTGCATCGAAAGTGCCTGATTTAGGACCATTATCGTAATACGTCATAGATGATTTAGTATCCAAACGATTATACAGAAATTCCAATCCCATCATTTTACTTGGTTTAATTTCAACACCAGCACCCCATTGTAATCCCCCATTAATGGTTCCTTTAAAATTGTCAGTGCTTGAATAATAAGAATCTACTTGGTCGCTAAATGCTCCAATAGCATAGCCATGTAATCGAATATCAGCATGCTGCTGCGCTTTAGAAACAATAGTAAATCCTAAAAAAAGAATAGAAAGAAATAATACATTTTTCATTTTTGAAATTTTGATCATAATTTGAAATTTTTGAAGTGTTATAGACTGTTATCGCATGAATGAACATTTGCCATAGCCGAATAGAATATTTACGAAATTCGATTTAAAATATGAAACTTGTATAGGTTATCACTTTTTTTTTGCATATAAAATGATAGAATTTGTAGCATTTTATTATTATGATACAAATT
>CAIYLW010000075.1 GCA_903927185.1 uncultured Bacteroidota bacterium | reverse complement strand
TTTTTCCTCATCGTCCACAAAAGCATAGGAGACATTCATGCTGGTGATGCCCAAAGACGACAACTCTTTATGAACCAGTTCAGCCGCCTCAAGCAATTCATCCGGCTTATGCATCGCCATAGTTCTTGCACGAACCCTTTCCATAGCCAGTTGAATTTGTGATTCTCTTGCCTGCGCTTCTGCTTTTTTAAGATCGAGGAAACGGGTATAAGTTTGTTCAAAAACTTGTCCGAATCTTTTGAAAATATCCCAGTCCTCTGGATGTGGTTCAGGAGTAATAAACATTAAGCCTACCTGTGCACCAAAAAAATAATGGTTGAACTGGCGTGTAGGAAATGAATTAGCAAGAGCCTTCATTTTTGCAAATTGTTTGGGTGCAAAGCTTGTAAGCAGCTCATAAGTTTCCGTAAGTTGATCACCGGAAAATTCGAATACACTAAAATCTTCCCCTCTTTTTTTTGCATCACTTATTTGTCGGAATCCAGGATGCGAAGTCAGATCAACTGTATAGGGTTCCACGAAGCCTCCTGAAGGATCTGTAATCCAGTCGATATATTTTTCATTTCCTTCTAACCATATATTAAAACCGGTTGACCATGGATGAATTCCAAGTTCTCTGACTTGTTTAAAAAGTATTTCAGCAACATCAGCCAATTCATCACTTTTCTGCATGGCCATGGTTCTTGCACGAACCCTTTCCATGGCCAGTTGAATTTGTGATTCTCTTGCTTGTTCTTCTGCTTTTTTCAAATCAAGAAAACGGATATATGCCTGATCGAAAACCCTGGAGAATCTTTTCAAAATCTCCACTTCTGTATCACTGAGTATTCTTTGATGGTGAAAATGAAGACCTATTGATGAGTATTTCCCGATAGCATAAGCTTGAGTGAGGTAGGGTTGTTCAAGGATCCAGTTCTTTAAATCATCTGTCAGTATTTTTAGATCTGTATTTTCAAATGCATACTTGAACCAATGATTTTTTTCTTCAAAACCGTAGGTCTTTGAAAAATAATCCATTCCTGATTCAATTGCAAACATGATATCAGTGATGCTGGGACTATCATAATAGGGTACTCTGATGGAATTTGAATAAGGTTGTCCATGAGCGTCGCCCAGCCAGGCATTAACATCCCGGGATCCTTCGATCTTAGTAATGATGATAGCAGCCCCATCAATCGAAAAATTCATTTCCTGAAATTTCTTAAATACAATGGCTACTACATCCCAAAGCTCTTCACTTTTATTCATCGACATGGAACGTGCACGAATTTCATCTAACGCAGCTTCAATTGCTATTTCACGAGTATGCAGAGTATGCAATTTTTCGAGTTCGGCAATTTTCGCTATTAATAGCTCGTCTTGGTTATTCACCATACTGATACTTATTTATTAAACTGGATGAAAGATTAGGGGTTTGGCTGCCGAAAGTGTTATGGAAGTTAATTAAAATGTGTTATGAATACAACATCAACTTTAATCTTAATGCTATTATAAGGAAATGGGGAAATCAGGCTAAATTCAATTATACGCTAAGTAAGATGCAGCATACTGAATGTTGAAATTTCGGGAAGTTCTGATTAACTTGTCATCCTTAATAGTGAATGTAAATTATTAGTCAAAGTCAATTAGAAGGCCTCAGAAAAAATATATTATGCGCAAAAAAGAATTAAGAAGCAGGGGTTGGTTTGGTCGTTCGGGTAAGGATGGATTTATTTATCGTTCCTGGTTTAAGAAACAAGGAATTCCCCAGGATGAACTAGAAGGGAAACCCATTATCGGGATTTGTAATACCTGGAGCGAATTAACGCCCTGCAATTCTCATTTCAGAGAATTAGCTGAATTTGTAAAGCGTGGAATTATTGAAGCAGGTGGTTTCCCTGTAGAATTTCCAGTAATGTCTTTAGGTGAATCTTTGATGAAACCTACTACGATGTTATACCGTAATCAAGTAAGCATCGATGTGGAAGAATCGATTCGGGCAAATCCCCTTGATGGAGTAGTGCTTTTATGCGGATGCGATAAAACAACACCCGCATTGGTCATGGGTGCCTGCAGTGTTGATATACCAACGATAGTTTTATCAGGAGGAGCCATGCTTACAGGAAAATTTAAAGGGAAAAGTATCAGCACGAGTGATCTCTGGATTTTTAGTGAAGCGAATCGTTCGGGTAAAATGAGCGATCAGGAAATGCTGGCAGCAGAAGCAGGCATGTGCAGAAGCGACGGACATTGTGCGGTAATGGGCACTGCATCCACTATGGCTTGCATGGTAGAATCATTGGGATTATCGCTGCCTCAAAATGCCGCAATACCTGCACCGGATTCCGCAAGAAAAGTGATGGCACAATTAACCGGTAGAGAAATTGTAAAGATGGTGGCAGAAGATAGAAAACCTTCTGATATATTGAAAAGAAATGCCTTCGAAAACGCCATTAGAGTAAATGCAGCCATTGGAGGATCCACCAATTTTGTGATTCATCTTATTGCCATTGCAGGAAGAGTGGGCGTAGAACTGAGTTTGCAAGACATGGATATATTTTCTCAATCTGTTCCTTTGATTGTGAACTTACAACCTTCTGGAAAATATTTTATGGAAGACCTTTATTATGCTGGTGGATTACCTGCAGTAATAAAAGCAATGCTTCCATTATTAAATAAAGATGCGATTACTGTAAACGGAAAAACAGTGCTGGAAAATTATTCGGATAGTGATTGCTATGATGCAGAAGTAATTTCAAGTTTAGAAAATCCATTTAATGAAGTATCTGGTATCGTTGTTTTGCATGGTAATTTATGTGAGAAAGGTGCTGTGATTAAACCTTCTGCTGCCAGTAAACATTTAATGAATCATACTGGTAAGGCAGTGGTGTTTGAAACCATTGATGATTACAAAGAAAGAATTGCTGATCCTAATTTGGATATTGATGAGAACAATATTATGGTTTTGAAAAATGTAGGATTAAAAGGATATCCTGGTATGCCGGAAGTAGGCAATATGGGTCTCCCTCCAAAATTATTAGAAAAAGGCATTACTGATATGGTGCGCATTTCTGATGGAAGAATGAGTGGCACTGGATTTGGTACGGTGGTGTTACACGTATCTCCAGAAGCAGCCATTGGGGGCAACTTAGCATTTGTTGAGAATGGTGATCTTATTACATTGAATGTTGCAGAAAGAAAATTGTATTTGCACGTAGATGATGCCACATTAGAAGCTCGTAAGAAAAATTTTAAACCCATCGATCTGGGATATACCCGAGGATATACCAAACAATTTTTAGATCATGTATTGCAACCCGAAGAAGGAGCAGATTTTGATTATTTGAAAGGTTGTTCAGGATCTGATATCCAACGAGATTCTCATTAATTATGAAAATAGAAACAATCACTGATCAGCTTTGTAAATTAGGAGAAGGGCCTGTTTGGGATGCTACTCGTAATGAAATTTACTGGCTTGATATCATTAATAGAAAAATTCATCAGTATTCAATGACTGATGGCAATGCTAAAACTTATACAGTTCATGCAATGGTTGGTTGTTTGGCTATTTGCAAAAACGGAGAGCTTCTTCTTGCATTAGAAGATGGATTTGGCTTTTTGGATAGGTCAACTGGTGATATCAGGATGTCTCATGACCCAGAACAACATCTTCCCACAAATCGATTCAATGATGGGAAATGTGATGTGGAAGGAAGGCTATGGGCTGGAACAATGGCAATAGATGAAAGTGCTGGAGCAGGGTCTTTATATATGTATCACGATAATCAATCGTATAAAAAAATCGAAGAAGTTTCTATCTCAAATGGAATTGCCTGGAATACAGATAACACCATCATGTATTATATCGATTCTCCCACACTTGAAGTAATATCTTTTTCATTTGATAAAAGAACAGGTGCAATTGCAGATAAAAAACGGATCATACAGATTTCCCGATCAGATGGTTTTCCAGATGGAATGACGATTGATAAGGAAGGCATGTTGTGGATTGCTCATTGGGATGGATGGCAGATAACCAGATGGAATCCTAATACAGGAGAAAAATTAAGTCATATTAGTTTGCCAGTTTCAAGAGTCACTTCCTGCACTTTCGGTGGTAAAGATTTGAAAGATTTATTTATCACTTCTGCAAGGGTAGGATTAACTGAGGAAGAGTTACAAAAACAACCCTTAGCAGGTTCTTTATTTTTAATTAGAAATTGTGGGTTTGAAGGATTGCCAGCTTTTGAATTCAATAACTTAGTTTAGCAAAGGATTAAATTTTGATAACATGGGAAATAAATTGTTTCATCAGCAAGTAGCTATTGTAACTGGCGCTGGTAAAGGCATTGGCTTTGCAGTGGCAAGGCAGTTAGCATTGCAGGGTGCCAGTGTAATATTGAATGATATTGATATTGAATTAGCAGAATCTGCAAGCAATAAAATTAAAGAAGAAGGTGGTTTATGTGAATCATACGGAGGTGATATTTCAACAATTGAAATCATTGAAGGAATTGTAACATTCACCATAGAAACTTTTGGAAAATTAGATATACTTCTTGCTAATGCTGGAATCACTACTTATGGCGACTTTTTAGAGTATCAGCCCGAATCGATGCAAAAATTGTTACAGATTAATTTATTTGGAACTTTTTTCTTAACACAAGCTGCTACCAAACAAATGGTAAAGCAGGGTCATGGTGGAAGTATACTCATCACTTCGTCTGTAACTGCTCATGCAGCACATCCTTTTTTAGCTGCTTACGGAATGACGAAAGCAGGGCTAGATCAACTAGTGAAAAATCTGGTGATTGATTTAGGTCCGCACAAAATAAATATCAACACCATGGTGCCGGGTGCAACTTTAACTGAACGTACTTTAATAGAAGATCCAGATTATTTGGAAATATGGTCTCGTATAACTCCATCGGGTCGACCCTCAACCACAGATGATATTGTAAATGCCGCATTGTTTTTAGTGTCGCCAGCATCCCGACAAATCATGGGACAAAATTTAGTGATCGATGGAGGATGGACCTCTGTTGGTGTTCCTCCCTATTAATTTTATCTAACAATTAATGTTGCTTGTAAAACAGATGGCTTCGTTCCAAAACCTGGTCCGCCCCAATCTGTTTCATCACCATTTTGAATGCGGAACAATTTGAATTTTCCTTTATCATAAGTTCCTTCTTCTACTTTCCCATACTGCCATTCGTGTCCGAGATTTTTGCCTAATGGTTTGAAACTGATATGACAATCTGATCCAATCAAAAGAAATTTATTTTCTTCCAAAGTAATAATCATGAGTTTACCCATTGGCTTTGAATGGATAGGAGCCGCATTGGCTCTTCCATCACCACCAAAAAATATAGTTGCCTGCCAGTTACCCAAATCAATTTTTTGTTCTCCATTATCTTCGCGTTCAACAACGGCTTTGATTTTTCCATCAAAACTCCACTGTGCTAATTCGCGCATCATAGGTGATAATATATTGTATTCCTGGGCAAAAGGAGTTAAGTGATTTAAAATATATTCTTTAGTTAAACTCTGATTATTATCGTCCACTCCAAATGGCGAAAAACCAATGCCACTAAGTGCTAAAGCATGATAAATATATTTAGCTTTATCAAAAGTAAAACTTGCTTCAGGAACAAAAAGTGGATTGTCTTTACGAGCATATAGTTCCATTACTTTTAAAATTTTCTCACTACCAAATTCATAAATATCCGGAGCAAGAAAATCAATTGAGGGTGCTGCAACTTTCCAAATGGGAATAACATTATCTGTTGGTCCACCACTTTCATAAGTGTTTGCCAAAGGGTTAGTAAGTGGATTACGCAAAGCAGCATTCACATACATGGGCAATGCATATTCTAGTTTACCCGCAGCTGTTACCTGCTCAATGAATCTTGCCACAGACCATGCCTGAAAATATTCATCAGCTCTTTCTCCAAATACTTTTTGCCAGTTGCCTGTAACATTAGTACTATCTGAAATATTTAATTGTTTTAAGAGGTTAGGTTCTAATAATTCTTTTGGAACTTGTTGCTTAAACAATAGTTGTGCAGTATCCGAAAAATCTCTCACACTTCCCCAGGCTCCGGGTTCATTTTCTACCTGTACCATAATTACGGTATGCTGCTTATCTACTTTTTTCAGATAACGCATAACAGCTGCAAATGCCTTCTTATCTGCTTCCAATGTTGCATTGAAATTCGGAGAAGGAGAATCCACACGACCACTATTTTCGCCTATGATATTAGGGTATTTTATTGCATCATTTTTCATCCATTCGGGCATGTAATGGTTACTGCCATTCTTCCAGGTGGCAAACCAAAGTAAAACGGCATGCACCTGATGTTTTCTTGATTGAAGTAGCAAGGTGTCAATTAGTGAAAAATCAAATTTTCCAGCAATGGGTTCAATCTGTTCCCAATAAATAGGAACTTCTAACGTGTTTGCATGCATTTCATTAATGGCTGAAAAAACATGCGGCAGCATGCCCGGCCAGGCACTGGAATTATGTGCCTGAGCACCCAAGATAAAAAATGGTTTGCCATCAACCAGCAAAGCATGACGGCCATCTTTTTCAATTATTTTGGGAATGGAGGCATCATTTTGTCCAAAGCTTTGAATAAATAGTGATGCAACAAAAACGGTAGTAACTGATAAAAACCTCCCTTTATTTAGCATAAAAGTATTTATTATTAGAAAATTTCTATTTAAAAGCAATTTTATTCCCTTTAACATATTTCATAACCATATCAATTTTAATTGAACCATTAATTCCGGTGCCTTGTTCGGAATCAACTAACACAATATAGAACATCCTTTTTTGAAATATATCAATGAATTTTCAGACAGTTTTTCTAATGAAATCTAACACCATCTTTTTCTTTTTGATAACTACGAATTACTGATTGTGCATGATTGACCTGATTTAATAAAATTTATAAGTATTAATAGCATCATTTAATTTCAAAACTTACTTGTTATCTTGTCGCCTTTAAAAATACAAATGGAAACTTTTGCACAATATCCAGCATCTACTTGGTTGATTATTTTTTTTGCATCTTTTTTTATTGGTCTTGGAAAAGCTGGGTTGAAGGGTATTGATATGCTTAGTGTAACCTTAATGGCATTTGTATTTGGGAGTAAAGCTTCTACTGGAATCGTTTTGCCTTTATTATGTTTATCAGATATTGCTGCTGTAAGTTATTATAATCGTCATGCTAAGTGGGTACATTTTTGGAAAATAACACCATGGATGATCATTGGAATATTATTGGGCATTTATGTAGGTAAGGATATGAACGAAGTGTTGTTCCGTAAAATTATGGCAGTGATAATTTTGCTAACGATTGTTATTATTTTATTTATGGAATCCCGCAAATCAAAAGCTGTTCCCACAAATCCTTTGTTTGTAGTAGGTACAGGACTAGCAGCAGGTTTTACAACCATGTTAGGCAATTTGGCTGGAGCATTTTCAAACCTGTATTTTTTGGCGATGCGTTTAGAAAAAAATGATTTTATCGGTACTGCAGCATGGATATTTCTTTTCATGAACTTATTTAAACTACCCTTCCAGGTTTTCTTATGGAAAAATATTTCCATACAAAGTATACAGATTGATGCATACTTGCTTCCTACTTTAATAATAGGGTTTTTAGTAGGTCTAAAATTGGTTGATAAAGTGAAAGAAGAGCACTATAGAAAATTAATTATCATTTTAACGCTTATTGGGTCATTGTTCATGTTTTTTAAGCGATAATAATTATTGGATGAATGGCAATTAAAATCTGCTGAATTGATTTTTTGCTTTACTGGATTAGTCTATATTTATCGTCCATTTAATTTCCCCACTTTTAAAGGTTAAAATCATTCAATGAAAAAAATGCTTGTTATGCTGCTTGCGGCAATTGTTACAATTACTTTATTCTCATGTAGTAATAAAAGAAGCGGTAAACCTCGTTTATTGGTATTTAGTAAAACAACTGGATACCGTCATGCATCTATTCCAAATGGAATTGCAGCTATACAAAAGCTAGCCATAGAAAATGGATATGATGTAGATACCACAGAAAATGCAGCCATTTTTAATGAAGACAGTCTTAAAAAATATTCAGCAGTTGTTTTTATGAGTACCACTGGTAATGTGCTAGATTATAGACAGCGCACAGCTTTTGAAAGATACATGCAAGCTGGTGGTGGATTTGTAGGGGTGCACTCTGCTACCGATACAGAATATGATTGGGGTTGGTATGGCAGATTGGTTGGTAATTATTTTATTGATCACCCTGGTATTAACGACACTTTCCCAAATGTGCAACAAGCAACCTTGCATGTAGTTGATCAAACATTTGGTGCCACAAAACATTTACCTGCAACATGGACTCGTACCGACGAATATTATAGTTTCAGAAAGCAACTGGATAGTAGTATCCATGTGCTGATAAACATTGATGAAGCAACTTATAATGGTGGACATAGAATGGGAAACCATCCGATGGCATGGTACCATGAATATGATGGTGGTCGCGCATTTTATACGGAGTTGGGTCATACCGCTGAATCATACACCGATGAGAATTACACAAAGCATTTATTAGGTGGTATAAAATATGCCATTAGTGAAAATAAAAAGTTGAATTATAGTAAGGCAACTTCTGAATATGCACCAGATGAAGATCGCTTTACAAAAGTATCATTGGCACAAGGAACTTTTTTCGAGCCTACTGAAATGACGATTCTGCCTAACTATGATGTAATCATTGCGCAACGCAGAGGTGAATTATTATTATATAAAGCAGAAACCAAGCAAGTAAAACAAATTGGATTTTTAAATGTGTATTGGAAAACATTACATACGCCAAACGTAAATGCAGAAGAAGGTTTATTAGGTATTTGTAAGGATCCAAATTTCGCAAAGAACCATTGGGTCTATATTTATTATAGTCCAGTCGACACGAGTGTAAACCGTTTGTCTCGTTTTACTTTTGTAAATGATACCATCGATAATAAAACTGAGAAAGTAATATTGGATGTGAAATCACAACGCGAAATATGTTGTCATACCGGAGGTTCCATTGCTTTTGGTCCTGACAATCTTTTATATTTTTCAGCGGGAGATAATAGCACCCCATTTGATGAGCCTGGTGCTAAATATGTGAGTAGTAGTTTTGCTCCACTCAATGATGTTCCAGGACACGAACAATATGATGCAAGAAGATCAGCTGGTAACACAAATGATTTGCGTGGAAAAATTATGCGTATCAAAGTAAATGATGATGGAACCATTAAAATTCCGGAGGGGAATTTATTTCCTGTGGGAACACCAAACACAAGACCGGAAATTTATGTGATGGGCAATCGTAATCCTTATCGTATTTCTGTGGATCAAAAAAATAGTAATCTTTATTGGGGTGAAGTTGGTCCTGATGCAAATGCAGATAGCTTTGCAACCCGAGGCCCTAAAGGCTATGATGAATTAAATCAAGCGCGTAAAGCCGGATATTTTGGCTGGCCATTATTTGTGGGAAACAATTATGCATATCATGAATACAATTATGCTACGGGTGTTCCGGGTGTTGCCTTTGATCCAGCTAAGCCAGTAAATAATTCTAGAAATAATACAGGACTTAAAGAATTACCACCTGCACAACCTGCATTTATTTGGTATCCTTATGGCAATTCTCCTGATTTTCCGGAATTAGGAACAGGAAGTCGTAATGCAATGGCAGGGCCGGTATATTATACCGATATGTTCCCAGCAGAAACACGTTATCCTGATTATTATAATGGAAAATTATTTTTTTACGATTGGATGAGAGGTTGGATCAAAGCTGTTTCTATGAGACCAAATGGCGACTTTGATAAGATGGAGCCTTTTATGGAACATACTGCTTTGCATAACTGTATTGATATGGAAGTGGCTCCTAATGGAAAAATTTATTTGTTAGAATATGGTACAGGTTGGTTTCAAAAAAATCCGGATGCGGGTTTAAGTGTTATTGAATATACTGGTGGTAATAGAGCCCCAAAAATTAGTAGTATTAAAGTGGATAAGACTACGGGTAATTTACCATTTAAAGTAAAAGCAACTGTAGAAGCAAAAGACCCTGAGAACGATAAGATTACTTATACATGGGATCTTGGAAATGGAACTAAACAAGAAACGAAAGAGCCTTTTATCAACTATACTTATAACACTGCTGGTGATTATAAAATTTCAGTTGAGTTAAAAGATAGTAAAGATGCTTCCAGTAAAAGTACTGCGGTTGAAATTTATGCAGGAAATGAAACTCCTGAAGTTCATATTGAGTTGAAGGGGAGTAATAAATCTTTCTTCCTACCAGGACAAGCAATTAATTATTCTGTTACTGTTACAGATAAAGGAGATGATTCTAAAATTGATCCTGCTAATTTATATGTTGCTGTTGATTATATGCAAGGGTATGATAAAGCGGCCATTGCAGCTAACGGAGTTGGTTCTAATATTGAAGGAAAAATATTGACACAAACCATGGATTGTAAAAGTTGTCATAAAGAAGCCGAAAAATCAATAGGACCGGCATTTACTTTGGTTTCTGCAAAATATGCGAAGAGCCCGGATGTTGTAAATTATTTAAGTCAGAAAATTCGTAAAGGTGGTGCAGGAGTTTGGGGCGATGTAGCAATGGCTGCACATCCCAATATTGCAGAGTCTGATTTGAAACAGATTATTCAATACGTAATTGGATTAAGCAATAAGACTGCGGCAAAACCTTCATTGTCTGCAAGCGGAACCATTATTCCACCTGCAAATGCGAAGCCTGGAACAAGTTTAGTTTTATCTGCAAGTTATACTGATAAAGGTGGAAATAATATAAAGGCACTTACCGGAAGAAATAGTGCAGCCTTAAATGCAGCAGGTCTTTCATTTACTGGGAAAGAGAAAGTAAATGGATTTACAATATCCAATTATAATGGAATGAATTTAATGATCGCTCCAACTCAATCTGGTTGGTTTGCTTTAGAAGGAATTGATTTAACTGGTGTAGGTTCATTAAACTTTAATATGGGCTTTTTATTAGCACCCAAAATTGGAGTGGATTTTGAAGTGCATTTAGATGCAGAGAATGGTAAATTATTAGGTAAGGCAACATTCTTGCCAACTGTTAATTCGAAAGCCAATTTTGCCTTCATGCCAATTAGTATTTCTCCCATCACTGATGGAGCCAATCACACAATTTATATTAGTTCGAAACGAAAAGAAAAAGAGACAGCCACTTTTGCTGTCTCCTCTATTCAATTTGTTGGTAAATAATTATTAAAAAAATGTAGAATTTTAAAAGGGCTATTCTGAAAAGAATGGCCCTTATTTTTTGGAAGTTCTTCTGTTGCCGATTGTTAAATTAATAGCTAATACAATTAAAATAATTACCAATCCAAAGAACTCTCTGGTTTCTTCAATCCAAGGTTGTTCAGCTTTCATAGTTGAGGCAATGCTTGTAGCCTGATGAAATCTGATCCAATCGATCACTCCATTTTCATCGAAAATTTTGTAAATTGCATATACTCCAAAGATCACAAATCCAATAAGATATCCCCTTAATGGATATTTATGCCGGATGGCCAGATAACAAAGTACAGCTGGGTATAAATATATGGGCATCCATAAATAAGGGTCTGGATCATTATATTGTACAGCAGCAAAAAGAATGAACACAAAAATGAAAATGATATTGAAAACTTTCATACTATTTGAATTAGTTAGTTTGGTAATAATAAGGAAAATAAATTATTAGATTTACCCCTGAATCAACTTTTATAAATTTTGCTGAAATTAAGATCAATCTATGAAAGTACTTGTTTGTAAAAAGCCCCGACAACTTGAATATGTTGAAATGAATAATCCAGTTCCTGAACCTGGCAAAACTTTATTAAAAGTTGAGAGAATAGGAATTTGTGGAACCGACTTACATGCCTTTGAAGGAACGCAACCTTATTTTAATTATCCCAGAATTTTAGGGCATGAACTGGCATTATCCATTGTTGAAACTGATGCTGCTGGTTTTACGGTGGGTCAGCTGGTCACCATGATTCCTTATTTTAATTGCGGTAATTGTGTTGCATGTAAAATGGGTAAGCCAAATTGTTGTGTTGAAATGTCTGTATTTGGAGTTCACTGTGATGGAGGTATGTGTGAATATATACTTGTACCTAATGAGGCACTCATTGATGGCAAAGGTTTAAGTGTTGAAGAGTTAGCCCTAATTGAACCATTAGCAATTGGTGCTCACGCAGTGCGAAGGGCAAATATTCAGCGCGATGAAAATGTATTGGTAATTGGGGTAGGACCTATTGGTTTAGGAATCATTGAATTTGCAAAAATTGCTGGAGCTAATGTGATGGTTATGGATGTTAATGAACATCGTTTAGATTTTTGTAAAAAAATA
>CAIYLW010000074.1 GCA_903927185.1 uncultured Bacteroidota bacterium | reverse complement strand
GTTGCTGCGAATATTGCATTACATAATGCTGGAGCAAATGGGGGTAACCCAGGCTCGCCAACACCTTTAATATTAGAACCCCCATTAGCTAGAATATGTACCTCTACTTTTGGCATTTCATTAATGCGAACTAAAGGATTATTATGATAATTCGATTGAACGGTTTTTCCTTTTTCGAATGTGATACCATTTTTTGTAGCAGCCGTCAATGCCATGGTAGCAGCACCTTCCATTTGTGCTCTCACCATATCAGGATTCACCACAGTTCCCAAATCAATCACCGCATAAACCTTTTCGATTTTAATGCCCAATCCTTTTTTACTTACTTCAATCACATAACCTCCCTGTCCTGCAAAGAATTCATATTGCGCAACACCTCTACCCCATCCAGTAGGTAATGGTTTATCCCAATTTGAAACTTCTTTTAATTTATTTAAAACGTTTTTGGTATCGGATTCTTTTGTGAGCATTCCTAAACGAAATGTCATACCATCTTTTTTTGCCGCATGCGCCATTTCATCAATGAAGCATTCATGAGAAAACGCCAATGTAGTGCTGGTTACAGCTCTCCAGGCAGCTAAAGGGGCGGGCATATAATGATGTACATATAAATTCTTCATATGCTCAATCTCATATTTCTGCTCACTGATACCTTCAGTCATTGTTTCATCGCTCTTGGATTTATCATAGTCCTTCTTCATATCAAGGGTAGGCGCTATTACTTTATGTTGAAAGGCTATGGCTTTACCATCTGCAGTGAGGGCGCCTTTCATAGCAGAATAGGTCATGGGTCTAAACGGACCTTGCTGTGTATCATCTTCACGAGTCCAGATAGTTTTTACAGGCTTTCCTAATTTTTTGGTAAGCTGCACAGCTTCATGCACATAATCGGGATATAATCTTCTTCCAAATCCTCCTCCATTAAAAAGTGTATGCACTTTCATATTCTCTTCAGGAATATTATAATCTTTTGCGAAATCAGTTACCAGACTTCCTGGTACTTGAGTTGAAGTCCAAATTTCCAATTTATTACCTTCTGTAAAACTAGCAAGGCAGTTCATGGGTTCTATTGGCGAGTGTGAAACAACTGGGGTTTCATAAAAAGCTTCTAATTTGATAGGTGCATTTGCAAATGCATGGTCGAAATCGCCTTGTTGATGTGCAATTGCACCCGTTTCATTTTTAGCAGCATTTCTCAATGATTGTTCAAAATCTTTTGAATTGAATGTTTCATGGCCTTCATTGTCCCATTTAACAATCAACGCTTTTCTTCCTTGTACCGCAGCCCAATAAGTTTCTGCAATTACGGCAACACCAGTGGTTTTATAAACTTCATGAATGCGCTCACAGGTTTCAACTGCAATCACACCTTTTACTTTTTTTGCAGCGGTAGCATCAAAGCTCACCAGCTTGCTATAAAAAACGGGGCACCTTTCAATGGAAGCATAAACCATTCCAGGCACTTTTGCATCAATACCAAATTGCGCTGTTCCGTTTACTTTCAATGGAATATCCGGACGAGCAGAAGGTTTACCTAAAATTTTAAAATCTTTAGGATCTTTTAATGTGGGAGCTTTTGGCACTTCTAATTTAGATGCTGCTTCTGCTAATTCACCATAACCTAATTTCTTTTCAGAAGGTCTGTGGATGATGGTAGCTTCTGATGCATAACATTCTGTTACTGGCACATCCCATTGTGTACTTGCTGCTTTCAAAAGCATTTCTCTAGCAGCTGCACCCACTTTACGAAGATTTTGATACTCAGATCTGATCGACATACTTCCCCCGGCGAATTGCATGAAACCATATTTCTTTTCTCCGCCTGTTTGTTTGATGATCACTTTATCTAAACTCACTTCCAATTCCTCCGCCATCAATGCAGGGATTGATTGAAAAGTACCCTGACCAATTTCTGGTTTTGAATTAAAGAGTGTGATCTCTCCATTTTTATTGATCATAATAAATGCACCCAATTCGAATGGATCAGCTGCTGCAGAAAGATTTTCTACTGTAGCTCCTGCATTGGCTTTTCCGGATAATCCCAAAATCAATGCGGTACTGGTAATCCCAGATAAGCGAATGAAATTTCTGCGATCAATATTTGAATTATTATTAGTCATTTTTTTGTGTTGTAGGTGATGATTAAATCATTTCAGCGGCACGGTGAATAGCAGATCTGATACGCTGATAAGTTCCGCACCGGCAAAGATTGCCTTGCATGGCAGCGTCGATATCTGCATCAGTTGGATGTGGCTTAGATTTTAAAAGAGCGGTGGCGCTCATGATTTGTCCTGATTGACAATAACCACATTGTGGCACTTGCAATTCGATCCAAGCTTTCTTTACTGCTTCGCCAATTTTTTCTGTCATTCCTTCAATGGTGGTGATCTTTTTTCCTGCAGCAGCTGCTACTGGAAAACTACAAGACCTAACAGGTGTGCCATCCACATGAACAGTGCATGCACCACACTGCGCCATGCCGCAACCAAATTTGGTACCTGTTAATCCAACAAGATCACGAATCGCCCAAAGCAGAGGCATATCAGAACTTGCATCAACTTCATAAACCTTGTTATTAATGTTTAACTGTATCATAGTATGAAATAATTCTATTAACTAAAGATAATTTTATTTAAACAGAAAAGTAACCTGAATGTTTAACTCTTATTTAGATCTTTGATAAATGGCTGATGGTAATGCCTTTTGCCAGTTGCCTTATACAATGCGTTGGCAAAAGCAGCAAAAATGGGTGGAAATGGCGGTTCTCCTAAACCAGTAGGATCGACATTGTTTTGCACAAAATGTATATCTATTTTTTTAGGAGCTTCCTTCATTCTAATCATTCTATATTGATTAAAGTTCTTCTGCATCGGCACTCCTTTTTCAAATCGTAATCCACCAAAAAGTACATTACCGATACCATCCACAATTGCCCCTTCTACCATATTCTTAGCACCTTCAGGATTTACCACTACACCGCAGTCTAATGCCGACACAATATTTCCAACCACGGGTTGACCATCTTTCATGGTTAGTTCCAGCACATGTGCCGCATAGGAATTATGACAGAAATAAGCAGCAACCCCTCTCTTTGCATTCTTGTTCTTTGGACTCCCCCAATTTGATTTTTCTTTTACTAATTCCAATACACCAATATACCTATCCGCATCATATTCATTATTCTTTCCAATTGGATTAGCTTTTGCTTTTTTCAATAACTCAATTCTAAAATCAATCGGATCCTTACCAATTGCTTCTGCTAACTCATCTAAAAAAGATTGTTCCGCAGATGCAATAAAATTAGAACGAGGTGCTCTAAAAGCGCCAATAGTAATATTAGAAGGAATATCCCAACCTTCAGCGAGATAATTTTCAAATGCACCTGCTGGAAAACGGTTTTCGTGAATGGCATTTTCAGGAATACCACCACCTTTAATATGTATTGCAGTCACATTATTTTTTTCATCAATTGCCGCTTTATAAGTAACCATATACGATGGACGATACACGCCATTAGTCATATCATCTTCTCTGGTATAAATTAACTTGATGGGGGCTTTCATTTTTTTAGAAATCAAACCAGCTTCTACAATATAATGTCCGTAAGCCCTTCTTCCAAAGCCTCCTCCCATTCTTGCTAATTTCATTTCAATTTTCTCAGCTGGAATATCCAAATTTGTGGTGATGCTTTGTTTCATCATTTCCGGAATCTGAATCGGCGCTACAAAGAATGCTTTCTCTTCAGTGATATGCGCAAAGCAACTGATTGGTTCCATTGTGTTATGAGGCAAAAACGGAGCAGAATAAGTTTTTTCAATTACTTTTTTTGCTTTTGCAAATGCAGCTTCAGGATCTCCATCTTTTCTTAAAATCTTTCCCTGTACTTTCTGCTTCTCATACATCTGCTTCATATGCTCATCAGAGCTTTCCAATCCTGCCGGAATGGTATCTTCTCTTTTATTGTTTCCAGTTCCAGCAAGCTCTTTATATGGTTGAAATGCTTCCCATTGAATATTTACTTTCTTTCTGGCATTCATTACCTCCCAGGTAGTATTACCAACAACCACTACTAAATTGTTGAAAGTTCTTGTGTCAAATCCAGCTTTTACATATCCATCTTTATAAACTTGAATTTCAAATACATCTTTGATTCCAGGCATCTTTAAAGCATCAGTAGCATCGAATGATTTTAATTTCATGCCAAATGCTGTTGGACGAATTGCCATTGCAATCAACATCCCTTCGTGCTTATAATCCATAGTAAACAAAGACTTACCAGTAACCAATTTTGAACCTTCTACATTTTTTTGTGGTGTTCCGATTAAAGAAAATTCTCCATTCTTTTTTAAACTGATCTTTTCGGGTGTAGGCAATTTTGATGCAGCAGTTGCTAATGCACCATACGACAAAGTTTTATTGGATGCTTTATGTTTAACAAACCCATTAGATGCTGTCAATTCTGCAACTGGCACATTCCATTCATTTGCTGCAGCTTGCAATAACATTAGCCTGGCAGTAGCGCCGGCAGTTCTTAATGGTTTCCATGTGGTACGCATAGCCTGACTTCCGCCAGTAAATTGTCTTTTGAATCTAGGGGTATCATAATCGCCTTGTTCTACATTTATTTTTGTCCAATCCACTTCCAATTCTTCGGCAATCATCATTGGTAATGATGTCATTACATTCTGACCAAATTCAGGATTGGGCGATAGGATAGTGATTCTATTATCCGGAAAAATTTTAATAAAGCCAGTGAGTGCAATCCAATCTTTGGATGCCACAGCAGCTGCGATAGCTTCGTTAGGAATTAAATTAGCTAACCAGCTAAATCCAATCATCATTCCTCCTCCAGTTATGGAAGAAACTTTCAGGAATGAACGTCTACTTTGTATATTATTTGACTTTTCCATTTACTTCAGTGATTTATTTAGTGGTTGATTTAGCAGCAGTTTTAATAGCAGTTCTAATTCTTGTATATGTGCCACAACGACAAATATTTCCGCTCATATAACTATCAATATCTTCATCAGTAGGATTGGGCTTGCTCTTTAATAAAGCAGCAGCAGTCATGATTTGGCCTGTTTGACAATACCCACATTGGGCAACGTCTTGTTCGATCCAGGCTTTTTGTACGGGGTGTTCACCATTTTCAGACAGTCCTTCAATAGTGGTAATTTCTTGAACACCAACTGCAGAAACAGGCAATTGGCAAGATCTTAAGGCCCTCCCATTTAAATGGATGGTACAAGCACCACATGAACCAACTCCACAACCATACTTAGTACCAATTAAATTAATATGATCGCGTAAAACCCAAAGTACAGGGGTATTTGGATCTACATCAACATCAAAACTTTTGCTGTTGATCTTAAGTTTATACTTTGCCATAGGGAAGAATCTATATTGAGTAAATTAGAGTAGAAAACTTACACAAATTAAGAAACTATTATAAGCAAACATTACAAAAATCAAGCAATAAGTACCAAATAAACGATATCAAACCTCAAACAAGCCATTACATTCTCAGTTTAGGTAGATAAGAAGTTATTTTATTCCGTAATAGTTAGCTTATTCTTTATATATTCTGCAGTATTCCCTTCTAATGCTTTTGAGGTAGGCCCTTGTGCATCAGTCCTGTTTAAATTAAAATTCGAACCGCTACTTTAAAAATTACTGGGATTCCAAAAAAATAAAAAGCAATATCAAATCTGTCTCTTTTTTTAAATTGATCTTATTTAGATTGGAGTAGGTTTCGATTTTATTTATATAATCAGGTAGAAATTTTTTCAAATCAGTTAGGCTAACTTTCAATCCGAACTTTTCCATTTTCCCTTTACTCGGCAAGTATAAATAATATACAAAGGAAGTCACAAATTCTTTTTCTATTGCGGATCCATAATTCAGCTGTTCTTCTACTTTTTTATGTTGCCATTTTAGTAATTGAAAATTAGTTCCTTCATATAACAACTCATACAAAACAGAACTAGAATGATTATCTATTGAGGGATATCCTGCTTTAAAATGATAAATCACAATATTGGAAGAATCGGTTACATATTTTATAGTGAATTCTTTAACAGTCTGTTTAAAAGAAAAGTATTTGCCATCTCTGATAAAATATAATTTATCGTCAACCAATGAGTAATTTAAAACAGAATCCAATAAAATAATATCGCTTTGAAGTTTAATTTTCCCTATTCCATTCTTAGGATACAACATAGGCGTACCATCGATATTGGGGTGATAACCTATTGGAATGAGGTTTCCATTATCATCATAAAATTCCATACTTTTTGTAGCTCCATCATTACCTGCATATTTGCCTTTATTTAATTGTGCATTTCCAAATATTGAAACGACAAGACAAAAGGAAACAAATAGTTTTTTCATGAAGTACTAATTTTAGATGACTGATATTTTAGCCGATCATATAATGTACTATAAAGTATAAAATAGAAGGACAAAGTAAGCATCCCATTGCAGTATGAAAAGTTGCTGTTAAAGCACCATAGGGAACTAATTTAGGATCAGTTGCAGCTAGTCCTGCTGAAACACCGCTCGTTGATCCCACTAATCCACCAAAAATCATTGCGGTTTGAGGATTATTGATTCCTAAGGGCTTTGCTAAAAATGAAGTTGAAATAGTTACCAGTATTGATTTGATTACCCCGATTGCGATACTGATGGCAATCACATCACTGCTAGCTCCAACAGCTGAACCAGTAACTGGACCAACAATAAAAGTGCAAGCGCCAGCCCCGATGGTAGCAATACTTTTAGCATCATGGTAACCCATCAAATAAGCAATTGATCCACCTAAAATAAATGCGACCACTGTTCCTATCACTAAACTTAATAAACCAACCATCCCGGTTTTTTTGATCTCTGTAAAACTTGCGCCTAATGCAGTTGATACTATTGAAAAATCTCGAAGCATGGATCCGCCTAAAATGGCCATTCCGGAGAATGCAGGAATAGAAGCTAACCCATTTTCACCTCCAAAATAAGCAATCACTAATCCAATACTTATAGCAATGGCTGCACCTGGTATTCTGCTCCTGGCAATTTTTTTGCTAATAAAATAAGATATATACATGATTACCCCAACAACCAAGAATGCAAATACCAATCCATTTTTTTCTAACAATTTTATGATATCACTCATTTAAAAAAATTTATTTTTTTTATTCGCAATCTTACTGAGAACAGGTATCAATGAATAACAAGCAGCAGTAGCCACTATAGCAACAATGATTGCAACCCATCCTCCAGATAGTGCTGCTTTTACATTCTGTGATGCTGACATGGCCACTACCACAGGAATATACATGCTTGTCCAAAACAAAATTCCTTTTTCGGTTTCAGGTTGTAGGATTTTTTTCTTTTTAAAATAATCATTACTGATCACTAGAATCAACATAGCAAAACCAACTCCACCCAGATTTCCTGCAAGTTGAAATGCCTTTCCTAAAAATTGGCCCATAATTTGGCCGATTAAAAAACAAATAGCTAATATAGCCACACCGTAAATCTTCATGTCTTTCTTTTAAGTAGTAAGAAAAATTGAACCAATATTTTCAAATTTTATTCAAATAATTTTTTCACGTCGTTCTTCACCACTTTACCCATGGCATTTCTTGGCAACTCATCTACCATCAAATATTTTCTTGGCTTTTTATAGGATGCCATTTTTTGTACAATCCAATCTGATAATTCTTTCTCATTAAATGAGATTTGTTTTTCAGGAATCACCACAATTGCTGCCACAATTAATTCGCCCCATTCAACGTCATTAATGCCAACAACAGCACAGTCATCAATTGAATCGTATAAACGTAAAACTTCTTCAATTTCTAATGCCGAAATTTTATATCCACCCGACTTAATGATATCTATAGAATTTCTTCCCATGATTCGATAATAACCTTTTTCCACGATCGCAATATCTCCTGTTTTAAACCAACCATCAGATGTAAAAGTTTCCACTGTTGCTTCTGGTTTTTGCCAATATTCAAGAAATACATTTTTGCCTTTTACAATAATTTCTCCTGGTTCTCCTTCATTCACTTCTTCATAAGATTCATCGACCAATTTGATCGAAACACCAGGCAAAGGCAAACCAACATAACCTGCTCGTCTATCACCACGATATGGATTACTAATTGCCATTCCTAATTCCGTCATGCCATAGCGTTCTAATAATTTTTGGCCACTCAATGCGTCCCATTTTTCCATAACAGAAACAGGCAATGCAGCCGAACCACAAACCATTAGCCTAAATTTTTGCATCACAATTTTTAACTGATCTTTATTTTCGGGTTGAAGCGTTTCTAAGAATGCAATTAATTTGAAATAAATAGTAGGCACTGCCATAAATAAATTGATGTTACCCTCAGAAAATAAATCAAAAATAGTAGAAACTGAAAAATGAGGGATAAATGTACAGGAAGCCCCAGACCACATAGCGCACCCAATAACATTGATAATTCCATGCACATGATGTAACGGTAACACACATAAAACATGATCGGTATTTGACCATTCCCAAGACGAAACTAAAGTGGTAATTTGAGCTTCAATATTTTCATGTGTTGTTACTACTCCTTTTGGTTTATTAGTAGTGCCACTTGTATATAAAATCAAAGCTTTACGAGTACTATTTATTGCAGGTAAAGATGTAATATTATTTGTATCAACTATTGATTCAAATAATATTACACGTATTGTTTTATTTTGAAAATATGGATTGAGGGTATCTAAATATTCAGCAGAAATAATGATAATATCTGCTTCCGTATCTTCTAAAACATATTCAAGTGAAGGAAGCGGATGTGTGATGCACAAAGGAACAGCTACACCACCTGCTTGCCAAATGGCCCATAATGTTTGCACATATCCAAATCCTGGGTTAATCATAAATGCAACCCTTGCTTCTTTCAAATCATTGGCATCTTGTAAAATAACATTTGCTAAATGACCAGACTTATTTTTTAGATCTTGGAAAGAATAAGATTGCCCATCAGAATAGATTGCAGCTTTATCTTTAAATTTATCAGCTTGTGCTACAATTGGCAACATTATCAATAATTAAATTTGTTTTAGAATTATTACAATCCATTTTTTAATGTTACGCTAAGGTTTATTTTTTTGCTTGAAACTCTGTCCAGGGATATGATTTCATATTTTTCAAAAACTTACTTTGCCAGGCATATTCTGGGTGTGCTGCATAAAATGGTGCTCCTATAAAGTCTTGCCCACAAGGATGGCCCATATGTGCCCATAGTTTCATGTCTTTAGCCATATCAGCTGTGGTTATTTTAGCTTGAACTGCACCCATTGGATTAAATGGCCCAAGGCTCCATTCTTTACTTCCTTTAGCATCTTCTTCTAAGTGACCACACACCACACAACGGTTATTATCGTTTTTATTTTGAGTAACGTCAAAATGATCAGCTTCTAAAGTTTTTGCAGTCTCTATATCTAGTTTACCTTTTAAGTCAAGTATCAATTTTTCCATTCTCAACTTTCTGGCATTGGGGCTACTTGTCTTATCATTTATATCGAAAGTAGTTTCTTCTTTAATCACTTTTTCATCACTAGCAAAATTTGATCCAATCATTGCTGTGTCTTTACTACGCCATACTTTATAATTCTTCAATCCCAATTCGAGTTTTGCTACTTCATTAGTTTTAGTATCTCCAATTAACCAATCATTCGCATAACCACCATTATTACCTGTAGTAAATATTTTAACGGCGTCATCAATACTGTTTGCATATTGGGCCACTTTTCTAGCTCTTTGAAATTCCGGTATCCCTGTTGTATCGAAACCCAAAAATTGTGTGATGGTTGTTTCAGTAACCAGGATTCCATTAGCAGAAATCACAAAGTCATCCCCGCTATGTATAAATCCTGGCATGCAATCCATAATGATATGATTCCCTTTTTCAGGAACTATATCTGCAATAACATTCCAGTATTGACCTAAAATGTAGTTAGTCCAGTTATTATGTCCGATTACTATTTTACCATCTTTTGTAAAACTTCCAGTAGCTATAAATGCACTACAATTTCCTGGTGCTTTATTATTTCCAGAATTAGGCTTTTCTTTATTCATGAGTTGAGGTACATAATAATAAGCAAGTTCTTCAGTAGCATTATAGGCAGTAATATCTAAGCTATCATATGCCAATCCCTTTGCTTTAAGTCCATCAACTATTCCGTTAATTTCATTTTTATATTCTCTTTCCAATTTATTCCAAAGAAAGTTTTTAGCACTGGCACGATAGAAATCCCAATCGTGTTTAGTATCATGCTCTAAAAAATATTTTGTAGCCTGTATGGCTGTATCAATTTGAGTTGATAGTAAAAAGCCATGTTGGTAACCAATATTTTCTGGGGATCCTTCTAAATGTACATACACCCAGCCATTTTTTATTTCCATGGACGATTGCCCAAGTCTTGATTTCGTTGGGGCATTGTTACAAGAGAAAAAAAATATACTGATTAAAACAATGAAAAGAGTACGCATGATATTAAAATTTAAATGATTATTGTATAGGTCCACTATTACTGATAAATGAAATGAATTTACTATCTGGGCTCCAACTTGGTGTATTAATAGTTCCCTGTCCACCAAATAATGTAGCAATCACTTTGGGTCCGCCTCCATTAATGGGCATTAGGCGTAACATCACCCTTTTATAAAATGGATGATCACCTGGATCAATGGTGTTAGGGAAAGAAATAAAAGCAATCCACTTATTATCGGGCGACACATGTGCAAACCAATTATTGTATTCGTCAAAAGTTAATTGGGTTTGTTCTGTGCCATCCATTTTCATACGCCACAATTGCATATTGCCACTTTGTGTGGAGTTATAGTAAATATATTTTCCATCAGGTGAACATTCAGGGCCATCTGCTAATCCCTTTTGTAAAAAAGTTAATTGAACTTCTGGTCCACCATTAATTGGCTTTTTAAAAATATTAAAGGCAGGGCCCTTACTCACTCTTTGTGCAGTATAAACTACTTCCTTATTATCAATGGTCCATCCATGTAAATAACTGGGTGTGCTATCCGTAATTAATTTAGCAGGTCCTCCAGTTAAAGGCAGAAAATACACAGTGCTTCCGCCACCAGGCATGCCATCGCGATGCGAAGAAATTCCTAGTAACTTTTTATCATAAGAAATCACATGATCATTATTATTCTTATTAGCTCCAATGATTGGCAGCAATTTGGGCTCCCCTCCTTCAATTGGCACCGTATAAATATTTCCTCCTTTATTAAATAAAATAGCATTCCCATCGGGCATCCAATTAGGTGCTTCAATCCTTCCTTTATCTTCATAGATAACTTTTCTTTTACTATCCAGGATATCGAGTGTTTCTAATCTGCTACCTAAAATTCCGTCTTTATACCCATTGTGTGTATCAGGAACAGTTTGCTCAATTCGAACATTCCATACTTGAGCTTCTTCAATTACATTTGGATTATGACTGCAAATAAAAATACCTGCTAAAACATCATTGGGCATATCAATAGCATCTGTTCTTCCCACTTCCTGTAAGGGTTCGCCAACATGGGCTACACGCATGATATATTCTTTACCCTGTCTTTCTAATTGTATAATTTCTGTAGCTGATTTTTTTGTGAAAATTTCATCCTGTGGATCTCTCATAAATGCACCTCTCATTCTACGCCATTGTAAAGTGGTAAGTCCATCGCCATGAACAGTTGCGGTCATGTGAGCAGCATCATCAGTTTCACTAGCTCTAATCATCCATCCTATTTTTCGGTGCGGGTCAGCCCCCTTATTGATGAATTTAAAATTAGCAGTTAAAATAAAATCACCTTTCAATTTATTATAAGCATAGTGCAACTCATCGCGGCCAAACCATAAATTATAGCCAGCACCCTTTATTAGATAGCTTTGATCATTACTATTATAAGTAACATTCCCTGCTAAAGTTGGTTTACCAATATCCTGATGTAAATTAAAAATACCAACAGCATTCTGTCCATTGCAAATAAATGAAACAAAAAAAATAGAAATGGATATTATAATTATTCTCATTTTAAATTAATTAATGTTTGATTTGGTCAAAATATTGTTGCTGTAATTCCAATGTTTTATTATCGGCTTTAACAGATTTTAAAGCTTTTACTAATGCTTCGATTTTTGCCTCGGTAATTACTTTTCCCAATTCCGCTGTGGCTTTTGCTCCTTCTCCTGCATAATGATTCGGATAATCTGCAAACCACCAGATTGCTGTATAG
This sequence comes from uncultured Bacteroidota bacterium, assembly GCA_903927185.1. Classification (GTDB taxonomy): domain Bacteria; phylum Bacteroidota; class Bacteroidia; order Chitinophagales; family Chitinophagaceae; genus Sediminibacterium. Next base: position 23,132 of record CAIYLW010000074.1, on the reverse strand, counting down.
AGATCGGGATTTAACGGCAACCTATTTTGCTTTGCACCAGACTCATTGGTAGCCAGATCCATTTTTACCAAATCAGGCCTCAAATAAAGCAATGACGAAGTTTCATTTTCTCCAGCGTGTTGATCTGTTTTAGGATCTGATTGATGTAATTCTTTTTCTTTAGCAATAACAGTTGGATCAATTATCGGATCAAAGAAATAAACGGCATAGTCTCTTTTCCGCTCTAATTGAGTCTGGATAAAATATCTGATTAATTGCGGATTACCACCATGACCATTTACAATTACAATTCTTTTAAATCCATTTCTTGCTATTTCCTGACAGGTTTCGTCTAATAGATCCCAAACCAATTTACTTGGCAAAGAAAAAGTGCCATATTGATGTTTCGCTTCATTAATCTGTCCATAAAAATAATCCGGGAATACCACTGCGTATTCTTTTTTTGTAGCTCTTGCAGACCATTCTCTAACATGAATCAAATCAGATCCAATGGGTGCATGTGGACCATGTTTTTCCAAAATTCCAATCGGCAAAATGCAAGTATAGTTTGATTTTTCAAGTGCAATTGGCCAATCACTTGCCGTTAATTCATCCCAGCGCGTTGGTATATTTTGAGCCGCAGACTGTAATGTTATAATTAGTAAAAAGTAAACTAATTTCATAATGGGGAGGTTTGAATTTTTAAAATTATACTTTTAAAAAGACTTTTTGCTTATACATGAAATATAAAAAAAGCCATTTAGTAAATACATATAATATTGATAATGCAACTGCATTAAAAGGATCTCCTAAAAGTTGACCTATCCAATGAAAAAATCCATTGGTTGTATATTCCCAATTAATGAAATGACCCGAGATATAAATCAATATTGAATTCATTCCGATTACTTTAAAAAAGAATGCCCATTTCTGATAGCCTTTCACATCAATAATATAATAAAAGAGAGATAAGAATAACATGCTAATTCCTCCAACAAGCATTGTAAAAGAACTAGACCATAAGTTCTTATTGATAGGAAAATCAAAATTCCAGATAAATGCAATAACAATAAAAATAACACCGGCTATTAATAACATCAAAGACTTTTTTGAACCATTATCTGAATTATTTTTTAAATAGTTTCCTACCATGATACCAAGAAGGCCCGTTCCTATGGCAGGTATAGTAGAAATCAAACCTTCTGGATCATGATTTCCTAAATACAATTTTCCTGGTAAAATCAAACGATCTAAGTAGGAAGCAAAATTGCCAGCTTGGGTAAGATCTCCTTTAGGGAAACCTGGTGCTGCATTAAATTTTAGCAGCAAATAATAACCTACCAACAAACTACAGAACCAAATGATGCGTGTGGTTTGTTTTTTGGTAGTTAAAAAAATGAAATTGGCAAACATATAACCTAATCCTATTCTACCTAAGACACTTCCAAATCTAATTTCCGAAATAGGTCGAATAACAAGGCCGTTGTTAACCACTAAACCTAGTAATACCAAAATCAAAGCACGCTTTGCGATTTTTAAAAATAGTGTACCTGTTGAATTACCTTTTTCAATTTCTCTGCTGATTGAATAAGGTGATGCTACACCAGCAATGAATAAAAACAAAGGAAAGATGCAATCGTACATATGAAATCCATTCCAATCTGGATGGCTTAACTGTATTGAAAATGCTTCAAAAAAGCTGTTATTAGTTGCTTTAAATAAGCTATGCACTATTTCTTCAGCACCCATAATCCAAAACATATCAAAACCCCTTAAAGCATCTAAAGAATAGAGTCTGCCTGAATTCTTGTCTGTAAAATTTGTGGTAGTCATATTTCGCTTTTTAATTTTGAAATTTAATAAATAATTACTTCGCTCAAAAAAAGCCAGCCTGGCTGACCTTTTCCTGGATGCCATTTCGGAAGCTTTTTAATTGGAGCCCCCTCTATCTTAATATATCTTGCTTCTGTTGATTTAAAAGCTAAACTATACATGGTGTTTTCTGCAGGTAAAATTTTGGATGTGGGAACTGGACTTATTCTTTTAAGTGTTACCCAATGTATTTTATCATTACTGCCAAAAACTTCTAAACTTGTTGGAGGAAAAATATAGGACCCAATATTCTGCAAAGTATTGATATTGACCTTTTGAATTTTTTTTGATTTACCCAGATCAAAAATTAGAATTGCATCATTTTTTTGATACCCCAAACATTTAGAACTAAAATCTGTAATATCACCCAACTCCAAATCTGTCAATACTTTTTCGCTTTGTAAGTTGTATTTAGGATCAGCAGGAGTTAGTAAAATTGTTTTTTCAATATTCATCCCAGCTTTGATAAAACTTGCTTTTGCTAATTTACTTGGAAGCCAACCTTTTTTGAAGGCCTTAAACTGTAAATTGGTGGTACTATCTATCATAAATGGATGCTTATATAATACCCCATTCATACTGTCTGGCTCTGTACCATCTGTTGTGTACTTAATAGAAACATCTTTTAATACATGTCCTAATTCAATTGACTTATTTTCTTGGAAAAAAACTGCTGGAAATTTAATAAAGGGTACATTCAAAGCAATCAAAGTGGTGTCTGCTCCTGTAAACCCCTCGTCAATTAGTACGAATTTATTTTCTTTTTTAACTGTTATAATATCTTTTTCTAAAACTTTAGTATCCCAAACATATACTTCTTTGATGTTTTTATTTTTCAATAAATTTGTTAGTCCAACCACATCAATATTTGTTCCTACTATAGAAATAGATCTCAATTTTCCCATATTAGAAAGTCGCAATAACCCAAGGTTTGAAATACTTGTATAGTTCAGGTTTAATTTTTCCAAATAGGGGAACCTGGCAATAAATTCCAATTGATCATCTGTAACCGACATCTTGGAAAGATTCAAATGCAGTATTTGTTTTTTAATAGTTTCAAGCTCTTTTAATTTTTCGAAACTATAGTTTGCTTTACCAAAAAAAGAAACGGTTAATGCTGGCGAATGAAAGCCCAAAGGTTTTATGATTCGATAATTATTATTAAGCTCCTTAACTTTTTTCTCATCAGCAGCTGCGAAAGAATAAACTGGTTCATTTTTGACGCTAAGATAAGGTTGTAAATATTCCATTGCCAGAATTCTCAAACTATCATTCTCTGGCCTATCAACAAGCTTTCCAGAAAATGGTGCTCCAGACTTAATCCATATTTCTAATAGTTTTGTTTCCGATTCATTTAATTGAGGTTTATCTGTTAATGGCATATGTTTCTTATCCATTAATGGTAATCGGAGTCTCTCGATTAATAAACTTTTTACCAAATCGCCTTGTTCAATAGCTTTCCCATTTTTACCCCCCTTGATAATGGACATGCTATCTGTTAATGATAGTCCTCCTTTTTGATTGTGTCCCAAATGACAATTTCCACATTTTGCTTTAAAGATTGGATTGATTGCATCTGCGAAAATTGTGGCATTTTCTTTATTAATGAAAGATGGTTGATCTAAATGAAGTGGCTGTAACAAAAAGTTTTCTCCATGGGTTATTGCTGCACCCCAATGGCCTGTGAGAATCACTAAAAATAAAATCCCAAAAGAAAGAATCCGGTTATATAATTTACTTCGTAAGAACTGATTGTAGTAAATAAAAAATAACCAGGAAATTAGGGCAATTGAGATTCCTGACCATTTATGCCAAGTTAGTAATTCCCCTTTATCTGATTGTTCAATGGATAAAATCATTCCCATCATTGCAGTAATAATTGCCGTAAGTACTGCTACAAATCGTATATAAATCCAAATAGCATTGCTATTGATCTCATCAGGAAGCCAGCAAGGAATAATGGAAAGTATTAACAGCACAATTGGAAAATGCAAAAATAAAGGATGCATTCTTCCGGCTATTTGTAACCAAACAGGAATCTGAAGTTTATCTTCAAAAACAAACAGGAAAAGCAATAAAACAATACCACTAAATAAAATGGCATTGACAATTTTATTAAATCGCTCCATTTATACTTGGGTAAATTTATAAGGATATACTTTCCCTGAAGCCCACTGTGCTACATAGATACTGCCTTCATCATCTACACATACATCATGGGGATGGGTGAAAATTTTATCTGTTTGTGATAATGGTTTCAATTTCCCATTTTCATAAACAGGCATGGACCCTCCTAAATTAGAGACTACTTTATTTTCTTTATTTAAAATTGTTACAAATCCAGAAGCTTCTGTATTTAGATCGGGTGATCTTAAAACTGCTGCATACAAATAATCACCTTTAATGACTGGTCTGCAAACACAAGCTCCAGGCAAATGAATTACTTCTAATAATTTTCCATCGAGCGAAAATCTTTTAAAGGCGTTTCTACTTCTATCTGTAACAATAAGTGTGGGAGTAGATTGTCGGGTATCTAAGCAAATACCATGTGCGTTATCTAAATGCTCATCACCTTCACCCCTGCCAGCAAAATAATTTATCAACCTCCCATCAGCTGAATAGTGTAAAACATATTGAGCTCCATAACCATCGGCTATATAAAACTCACCATTATCCAATACGGTTGTTTCTGTAGGAACAAATGCTTCTTTTTTCTGATACACATTAATCTCTGGAGGTGGGTCGATGGTAAATAAGATTTTCCCATCGATAGTTGTTTTATAAACTTGATGCCGATTAGTATCTGTAATAAATAATAAATCTTCTTTCCCGGTTTTTTGAATAGTTAAGCCATGAGCGCCGGGAAATTCTTTGCCCCAAGTATCAATTAATTTTCCTGATTTATTATAAATGATAACATTATTTTTAGTTTCATTCGTCAACAACAAAATTCTTCCTTTACTATCTTGAACCATTTCATGACAGTCATTAACAGGAGTCTTCTCTGGATTTAGATTCCCCCATTTATTATTAAGACGGTATTGCTTTTCATTGTGTCCATAAATAGGATCTGCTTTAGATTTCGAAAACAAATTTTTTGCGATAAAGAAACCAGCTGTGCCAGTAAGTGTTTTTGTTACAAATTCTTTTCTATTCATAAAAGTGTTTTAAGCGATTATTTTATTTACTACGTTACCATATAGATCTGTTAGGCGATACCTTCTTCCTTGATATTTATAGACAAGTTTTTCATGATCCAAACCCATCAAATTCAAAACTGTTGCTTGAAAATCGTGCACATGCACTGGATCTTTCACAATATTATATCCAAATTCATCTGTCTCTCCGTGAACAATACCGGGCTTTATTCCACCACCCGCCATCCAAATAGTAAAGCATCGAGGGTGATGATCTCTGCCATAATTATCAACCAACATTTTACCCTGACAATAATTTGTTCTTCCAAATTCACCTCCCCAAATAACCAGTGTTTCATCTAATAAACCTCTCTGTTTTAAATCGGTAATTAAAGCTGCAGAAGGCTGATCTACATCCTGAGCCTGTCCGCGCATTTCATTTGGTAAATTTCCATGTTGATCCCATCCCTGATGATATAACTGAACAAATCGCACACCATTCTCAGATAGTTTTCTTGCTAATAAACAGTTTGCAGCATACGTTCCAGGCACGAGACAATCTGCACCATATAACTTAATGATATCTTCTGATTCTTTTGAAGTATCCATTATTTCAGGAACAGCAGTCTGCATACGATAGGCCATTTCGTACTGTTGAATTTTTGCTGATATTTCCGGATCCCCAAAATTGTTGAATTCTTCCTGATTTAATTCAGCGATTTTGTCGAGCATTTTTCTACGGGTTTGTCGATCCATTCCATTCGGATCCTGCAAGTACAAAATCGGATTTTCACCACTACTAAATTGAACACCTTGATGAACTGAATCTAAAAATCCATTAGTCCAAAGTTTTGAATACACGCCTTGTCCATTGCCCTTACCTCTAGAAAGTAATACACAAAAGGCTGGTAAATTATTATTTTCTGTTCCTAATCCATAACTTACCCATGAACCCATACTAGGACGATTACCTTGTTGCGCACCTGATTGAAAAAAAGTAAGTGCTGGATCATGATTGATAGCTTCTGTATTCATTGATTTAATGATACAGATATCATCAACAATCTTTGACATATGCGGAAACAATTCACTCACCCAAGCACCTGACTGTCCATGCTGATTAAATTTATAATAAGAACCAATTAAAGGAAAGCTAGTTTGTGCAGAACTCATGCCAGTTAAACGTTGACCACCTCTCACAGATTCGGGCAGATTTTCTCCCATCATCTGACATAGCATTGGTTTATAATCGAAAGATTCTAATTGTGAAGGAGCTCCATTTTGAAAAAGATAAATAACTCGCTTTGCCTTGGGTGCAAAATGAGGAAGCCCGCGTATGATCGCTTCTTCTGGACTACCATTACTACCAAACAAATCTGGAATAAGTAATGAACCCAACGCAGCAGATCCTAGTCCGATACTCAGTCTGCTCATGAATTTGCGGCGATTCATATTTAGTCCGTGTTCAAATAGTTCTTTTTCCATATCAGGATTTAGTTATTGCTTCTTGCATATTATAAATAATCTGAATTGCTTGCATAGTTGTTGCTAATTCAGTGGCATTTTTTGTTTTGGGTTGATATACACCAATAGCAATCATTTTTTCAGCTCTAGGTTTATTTTGATTGAAATTTTCTTTAGCCTCTTTCCAATAACTCAGTAAAACATCCAACTCTTTGCTGGATGGATTTCTACAGATAATGGTTTTAAATGCTTCTGTAATAATTTTTATAGGATCAGTATCTTTCTGCAATAATTTATCTGCCAAGGCTTTAGAAGCTTCAATCATTGTGGGATCATTCAACATGATCAGTGCTTGAAGGGGTGTATTAGTTCTATAACGACTAACCTGACATTCATCTCTATTACTTGCATCAAACATCATCATCGAAGGAGGTGGCACGGTTCTCTTTATAAAAGTATAGATACCTCTGCGATATAATAATTGTCCCGAATCCTGAATATACTTTTTCAAGATACCTCTTCCCGAAGTTGCCATTTCCCATAGCCCGTCTGGCTGATAAGGTTTTACACTAGGCCCTCCAATAGTTTTATTTAATAGTCCACTACTGCCTAATAGCATATCTCTGATTAACTCAGCAGGGTAACGAACTCTTGGAGCATAGGATAAGTAAATGTTAGCTGGATCTTTGCTTAATTTATCCTTTGATATTTTGCTTGATTGACGATATGTAGCTGAAAAAACAATTTGCTTAACCAATCTTTTGATATTCCATCCATTTTCTTGAAAGTCAACAGCAAGCCAATCAAGCAACTCTGGATGTGTTGGCAAATCTCCCTGCATTCCAAAGTCTGCAGCAGACTTCACTAAACCTCTACCAAAAAACTCTTGCCAGATTCTATTTACAAAAACTCTTGCAGGCAATGGATTTCGTTTATCAAATGTCCATTGAGCAAGACCCAATCTATTTTGAGGATATGATTTTTCAAATGGTAGAATTGCAGCAGGTGTAGATGGAAAAACTTCGACGCTGGGTTGATCATAATTACCTCTTGCAAGTAAGAATGTTTTTCGTGCAGTGTCTTTATCTTTCATCACAGATACTTCCAATTTATTCGTATCCATTTTATTGATAAAGGATAGTGTAGTTTGCAGATCCTTGTCGGTAATCTGCATTCGGGGATTTTTAGCCCAGGTTTCTGGTCCACCTACAGTTGCTTCTATGCCCACTTCTTTAACATTATTGAAGAAGGCATATAATTGATAGTAATCTTTTTGAGAAATCGGATCATATTTATGATCATGGCATTTAGCACATTCAACTGTTACTGCAAGAATTGACCTACTAAAAGTATTGGTTCGATCAACCACATATTGTACACGATATTCTTCATCAATTACCCCTCCTTCTTCTGTGATCTTATGATTTCTATTGAAGCCAGTGGCTAAAATTTGTTCTTTGCTTGCATTAGGAATTAAATCTCCTGCCAATTGCCAGGTAATAAAACTATCATAGCGCATGTTTTTATTAAATGCGTGTATTACCCAATCACGCCAGGGCCATTGAGAACGATAGTTATCATCTTGATAGCCATGTGAATCAGAAAAGCGTGCAATATCCAACCAGTTGATTGCCATTCGCTCACCATATTGTGGCATGTTGAGTAACCGATCTATTAAAAGTTCATACGCATTACGATTCTTATCATTTACGAAATTTTGGGTTTCTAAAGGACTTGGCAAGATTCCTACAAGATCCATATAAGCCCGTTTTACTAACCTTTCTTTTTCTGCTATTTCATTAGGATCAAGACCCTTGCTTTCCATTTTTTTCAAAATGAAATAATCGATCTCATTAATTGGCCACTGTTTATTATTTACATTCGGCAAAGGTTTTTTCTTAGGTGCCACAAAAGCCCAGTGTGGTTCATACACGGCTCCCTGTCTGATCCAATTTTTTATAATTGCTAATTCCCTATCAGTCAACCTAGGCAATCTACTAGAAGGCTTAGGCATAAGTATACTCGTATCTTTGGAAGATACCCGAATATATAATTCAGATTGCTCTGGCTTACCTGCAACCAATGAATGTTTGGTGGGATGATCCTGCAATGCTTTAAAAGCTTCAGAAGCTAAATCTAATCTTAAGCCCGCTTCCCTTTTTCTAGCATCGGGGCCGTGACAATTAAAACACTTATCAGACAATATTGGCCTTACATCATAGTTATAACTAACCTGATCAGGTATGGATTCTTCTTGCTGATTTTTATTTTTGCAAGAAAAAACACAGACCAATCCAACAAGAAGTATCAGGGAATTACCCTGTTTGAACTTTATGGAAAGCATAGTTAGGTTTGTTTCGTATGGCAATTAAGGCTGATCGTTAAATCGTAGACGACTACCCTCTTTTAAAAATAATTGATTTTTTGTTGAAAAGTCAGTTTTTAATTGACAAAGATTTTCTCTTTACGATTGTGTGATTATTTCATTTATAAGTTGTACAAATCGCATAGTAAATACCCTATTAATGAAATGCTTATTTTAATGTTTGATAGAATGATCCATCATAATTGCTTTAATTAGTTGGATTAAACTTTTCATATCATTAAAATCCATTATCTCTATAGGGGAATGAGAATACCTTCCAGGCCAAGATAATGGAACAGAAGGAATGCCATTACTCAAAAATCCCTGTCCATCCGTTCCTCCAATGGTCATTCCATATTGTATTTTAATTGCTTTCTTTTCTGATAGATTTTGTAATTTTTTCAGATTGATTCTACTGATGAAATTGATACTTTCTAATACACGAATAACGGCACCATTACCCAAGGGACAATATCCAAATATTTTCGATTCCATTGCGGCATCGGATGACACATAAGTATCTATTGGATACCCAACACTTACATCTTTCAAATATTTTTCTGCATAGGTAGAGCCTACTAAACCGGTTTCTTCTCCAATTGACCAAACGAATGTTACTTTAAAGGGCAGTTGATTGGGATCTAAATTTTCTAATGCCAATAATAAAGCAGCACAACCAACTCGATCATCAAATCCTCTTGCTGTAGCTTTTGTTTCGCTTAATTGAATCATTTTTTTGGGCATTGTTACAGTTGTAAAGCCCGGTTTAATTCCATTGCTTAAAGCTTCTTCTTTTGAATTAAATCCTGCATTAACAAAAAGTGGCACCTCATTATTGAAACGTTTTGTAGCCTGCAAATAGTTATTACGAGGCTCAAAAACTGCAGCAATATCTTTATTTGGTAAATGAATAAGCGCACCATGTGCTTCCCAAGCCCAATTAAAAAAACCTCCAACATCTTTTAAGGCCAATCTCCCATCATTCAAAATGGAATCAACAAGAAACCCTACTTCATCCATATGTGCTACAAAAGCTATATGCTCTTTTCCCTGACCAAAATTGAGAACTATATTTCCTTTATCATCAATAATTGGCCTTGCCCATTTTGGCAATTGAGTTAAAATAAAATCCCTCACTGGTTTTTCATCAGGATTAACTCCGTATTTAGATACAAGTGTAGACAATAATTTCGCTTCCTTTTGAAAACTTGTAAAAGATTCCTCTTTTATTGGCATTGAAAAAGTATTCAAAGAATTAATATTCCATGTTTTATTTTCAACACAGTTCAACCATGTTTTAACTAATTGCTCTATACTTTTAATAGAAACCATTTCAACAGGAGTAGCGGTATAATTCGATGGCAACCCTAGATTATAAACTTTTGCCTTATCCCATTCTGGTGTATTAGTAGAGGGGTGTCGAAAAGCAATAACTGGTTTCGTTATTTTTTGTATGGCAATATTATTGGGGATAATCTCTTCAACTAAAAGTTCGTTTTCATTATTAATAGCTCCATTCAAAAAACGGTTGTACCTAACAACTTCATCAAATGGGCCATATTGATTTACTATCGCTTCAAGACCTTTGCCATTTATTAATTCTAAAGCAGTAAATGCAATAATGGTTGATCCTGAGAAATGATTGTTTAATAATGTATGTGCAACAGTTGCTAATGCGATAACTGCAGCTTTCGAGGCTACTGATGGAGCGGATACATATTTGCCAGCTATGATAGAAATTTTTTTGTTCAGAGTAACAGGGTCTAATAAATGGATACCCCTATTATTTACCTCCTTTGCAGAAGAAACACCGATATCAATAAATGATTCCTGCCATTGAAAAATATTTTTATTTTTTTCAGGCATTGCCCGATACCCATCATAATGTGAAGAAGGAATAGTTGATACCCCGATTTGAAAGCTTTTTTCAGTATTTATTTTTACTTCATTACCCTCTAAAAATTGATGGAACATGGTTCCTTGATATCCGAAACCCAGTGGGGCAATTCTTAAATAGCCATCATCTTGTATTTGACTAATTACATAACCTGGCTCATCTAATGGAGCAGTAAATAATCTTTTCGGATAACCACTTCCAATAGTAATAACTAGATTACCTAATTGATCTTGTGTACAAATCCCTTTCTTAAAAAGCAAATTGATAAAAGTTCTTGCTTCTTCTTCTCTACCTGTAACTGCACTAGTCTTTGAAAATGCTTCACAATTTGATAGCAATATTTTTTGAGTCTCAGAAAGTTGTGCTATTGATTGGTAAGAACAAAATAATAAAAGTATCAATATTTTTTTCATATGCTAATTAAGTATTTCCAAATTAAGGTTTTTTTCATTGAACTAAGTTTTCATGAACAATAAGATCCGGTCTGGACTATCAGTTAATGGAAACTTAGGTATTAATGGGCATTATAAATTTTTACAAGATGCTAATTAAACTTACCCTTATTAAAGTATTTATTTCAAAAATAAAAAATCATAATTTAAGCTTAAATTGTAGAATCGAATGTAACTAATTATGAAAAGAGTAAACACCATTTTAGCCATACTATTTCTAGGTATGGTGACCTATCTTTCGGTTTTCAATTTGCCTTATAATAGTTTTCATTCAATAGAAAAAATAGATGGCGTTTTTAAAGATAAATTTTATGAATGGAAATTTATTTATTCAAGCGACAATGTGGTTAATATATTCAATTATTACAACAGAGCGGAAGTTGATTTTCTTACGCTTATTCTAAATTTATTTTTTTGGGGATTTATTTGTGTGGCTATTTCATCTTATATATTTAGCCGAAAAAAAAATAAATCCTAGTGGTATTTTAAATGCTGTGCAATTATAATACTCCCTCTAATTTAAAGACCCAAGCATAATTGCATGGATTGTTTGCCGGATTAATATTAGGGATTTTGATAATTAATTTCCCGTTTTTATAGGTTGAGGAAACAGTTGCATCAGAACCAACCAACGAAACCCTGATAGGTTTGTTCACTTGTTCAACCAATAAATCAGCAGTTGGAAATTTAGTGCTGATCAGATAAAGGTCTTTCCCTTTTTGTGTATAATATTGAGTGGTACCGTTATTTATCGATGGAGATTTCTCCCATTTCCGAGTAGCATAAATAGCTTCTCCATTTACTTTAAGCCATTGCCCCATATCACTCAGTCTTTGTTGCATGATCACAGGAATTCGACCATCAGCTGTTGGTCCTACATTCAGCAATAAGTTTCCTCCTCTGGCCACTTTATTAATGAGAATATGCACCAACTCTTGAGAAGTAGAATAATCATCTAATTGCTCCATTCGGTTATATCCAAAGGAACCAGCAATGCCCCTACATTCTTCCCAAGGATGATCAAACTTGGTAACATTGGCATCTCCAGCATCTACAAGATCATATTCAGTGGTGTAGATTCCACCATGTTTACTTCTTGTTTCTTTACCCCAACGATCATTTACAACAACTGTTGATTTTACAGGAGATTCATTATACAACCATGAAAGAAACTGGGTACTTTTCCAGCTTGCCGATGGATAATCCCATTCTCCATCAGTCCAGAAAATATCTGGTTTGTAGGTATTTACCAATTCCTTCATTTGAGGCATCATGTGTTCATCCACATATTGATTGATTGTTTCTGGTTTACATAAAGGGTTGTACCATTCATAGAGTGAATAATAATATCCCATTTTTAAACTGGTTCCTCTAACTGCTTTAGTTAAATCACCTAAAAGATCACGGTGTGGACCAATATCCATGGCATTCCAATTCCAGGCAAGTTTTGATGGCCATAGTGTAAAACCCTCGTGGTGCTTGGAAGTAAGTACTACATATTTCGCACCAGCTCTTTCAAATAATTTAGCCCATTCTTCCGGCTGATATGCTTCTGCTTTAAACAAAGGAGCAAAGTCTTGATATTTAAAATCCTTACCAAATGTTTGATTATGAAATTTTGTAAAGTACGATTGTGTATTGCCTGGCTCCACTAATTTCCGCCAATACCACTCTGCATAACGGTCGTAGACACCTACCCCATCTCTCGCAGTGGGGCTATAAGCGGGCACAGAAAACAAACCCCAATGAATAAAGATGCCAAATTTGGCGTCTTCAAACCAGGTAGGAGTGGCTCTGCTATCAATAGAATTCCAGTCGGAAGTATAGGTTTTTTGCGCATTTAGGAATGAGCAGGTTAAAAATGAAATTAGAAATATGAGCAATAATCGTTTCATGAGTGTTAATTGTTGTTGTCTATTAATTATCAATACAATTGGCTATCTCAATATAAGAATTATTTTTTCACTTACTTCTCCAAATACTGATATCCTTAATAAAACAACAAAAAGCAGTCTCATTCATTTCTTCCATTTTAACGATACTAAATTCAATCCATAAACCCTTTTTTAAATGCGACATATTGATTTCAACCCTATTAAAAGGAGCAGATAAATCAAATAGACAAAATTCTTTCGAACTATCAATGATATTAGAGAGCAGGTCGCGTGAAATTAAATCGAAAATACTTCTACCTAACAATTGTTCCGTAGACATCTCAAAAATTTGAGTTGTTTTTTGGTTTGAAAATTTTATTTCGCCCAGAACATTGATTAATATAATTGCGTCAGGCGATCCATTTAAAATCTGGCTATTACGTAATTCGCTTTTTTTGATTAACCCATTACTAATTTCCTTTTCAGTTACATCCGAAAAAGTATGAATGACACCTCTTAGCCCTTCTCCATATTCGTACTTTATCCGAACTTCTTCAAAAATCTTTCCATTCTTTAAAATAATGGTTTGTCTATCAGATGTTTGCTTAAAAGAAATATACGAATTCGAAAAATAACTATTGCTTATACCTGAATTATTTTCTTTATGCTCTTCTACAATGGTTAAAAATTCATAATAATTAAAATTGGCTGGAGGCTTTTGAATTTTAAAAATGTCTAATAAGATTTGATTATTATAGATTATACTATTTTGAGAATCCCTCAGCAAAATCCCAAAGTTTAAATTCTCAATTAAGTTTTTTAAAGTATCCTCAACTTTTTTTCTCTTATTTATTTCTTCTATAATAATTGTAGAAAATTGATTAATATTCTGTGGCGAATTCTTAATATTTGAATTATTCAAATTTTGAATAATTAATTTTAATTCTTCAATTAAATTTTTTCGCTTTTTAACTTCATTAATGAGACTGGCATTGACTTCAGTAAATTCTTCTTCCGCATATTTATATGCCCGAATAAGGAGCTCTTTTTCTTTTTCAAAAGATTTATAAGAATTATGAATATCATTAAGCAAATTTTCTAACCCAGGAACATTATTAGAAAACGCTCCTATATTTTTTTCTACTTGTTGTTTTAATAAATCGCTATAATTCATATTTCATTTAATAGCAAATCAATTTTAAATATAGTATTAAACTGCTTCTGAAAAAGTAGTTATTGTCATAGTTTGATTATGGAGTTCACAAGATGTTCCTTTGAGCAATGGAGAAATTCCACCATAAGAATAAAATCCAGATATCTTACTTTTATTGCCTAATATATTTTCTGCATTCTTCACTTCTTCCCATAAACGTGATTCGAGTACAATTTTTCTGCCTACGCAACTAATCATTAATGTTAAATCTGGCTGATTAGATCTCATTACTTCCAAAGACTCCTTAGCAGCAGTGGCAGATGCATCAATCAATTTATCGAAATCGGCTCTCATCAATCTTACGGTATTCCCTTCTGGTAAATTACCTGCAAAAATCATAGATTGTTTGTCATTGTCAATTGCAAGAACTGTTCTGATAATACGCCTATCTGAGTATTTTACCTTCATAGACAATGGAAATAAAAGTGCAGATCCAGGCAAATCTTTTGAATAATCACCCAAATATTTTTTATATAACTCTAGCGCATTTTGCTCATTTAGTTCGTACAATTTATTATGGTCAGACTTTGTAACAATTCTATCCAACCCAAATTCTTCCCATCCTCCCATCGAGCCATGACCAATTGAAAGTGCAGTGCCATAAAAACCTACGATGATTATATTCCCTTGTGAAGGAACTTTATTTAAACTTGTAAGCGTTTTTACAAAATTCACTCCATCGCCTGCTAATCCCCCTGTAATAGGTATATGATTGGAATTATTTGACTTTAGACCTTCTACAAGTTCATCCCCATTAATTATTGTACCATCCGAAATTACAAATATGGAACTTAAGCCAACTTTACTCAATTCATTATATAGAAATTTTCCAGCTTCAAAACTATTTTCATGTTTAGCTATATTTGTAGATAATGACATGATTTTAGTTTTTTCAAACTCAATAGCAGTTGCCACAATACTTTCATCAAAAACTTCCCCATTCATGATTTCCCCTGCTGTAGAAGAAAATATAATATCGGCATTCGGATACAATACTTTTAAATGATCATACACTTCTGTTTTTTCAATTAATGCATACGCACCAAAAACCAACACTAATTGAGCTTTAGAATCTTTTAAATTTGAGTTTTCAACTACCCAATTATTGTTTACAAAATGATGTTGTTTTATTTTCATAAGTGATAAAAGATAGCATTTCTATAAAAAATAAATGGCTATTTTTTATATGGTACGCAAAAGATGAAGAATCTGTAGATGGGAAGTAAAAATATCAAACAATAGTTATTGTAATTATAATTAATAAATGATTATTTCGTCATTATATATAACCAAATGGTCATCAGTGTAAATAAATGTAAGCTTTCAAAGATTTTCAGCCTACAATCAGTTTTTTACGCAACCATTAAAGTATGATGATGATTTTTTTAAACGTGAAAGAATGGTCAATTAATTTGTCTTTTTATAATTCCAAACTGCCCAACTGTTTAGAAAAATGGCGAACCCTACAATAATAAAAATGTGATTTTTAATATCTGATAAACCGCTTCCTTTTAATACTACCATTCTTACAACATCTATAAAATAAGAAACTGGATTAAACCAAGTAAGCTTTTGCACCCAAGATGGCATGCTGTCAATAGGAGTAAATAAACCTCCTAACAGAATAAAAATCATCAAAAGAAAAAAGGAAATCAGCATTGCCTGTTGTTGAGTATCAGCATAAGTAGATATCAGCAAACCTAGCCCTAAAACACAAAGCAAGTAAATGGCAGCAAAAAAATAGACTACTAAAATATTGCCAATAGGATGTATTTGATAAAAGAAACGCATAATAATTAGTCCGATGGTTAAAACAACCAAACCCAATATCCAGAAAGGGATTAATTTTCCTAAAATAAAATGATACTTTTTAATGGGTGTTACATTTATCTGTTCAATGGTACCAATTTCTTTTTCTCTAACAATATTCAATGCAGTTAAAAAGGAACCAACCATAGTTAATAAAGTAGCTAGAACAGCAGGAACCATGAAATATTTATAGTTTAACATAGGATTAAACCAATTTGAAACTGTTACTTCTATGTTGGTTTGAGGCGGAATTTTTGGAAATTGTATCCACTTTAGTCTTATTTGATTATTATAATCCTGAATAATACTTTGAAGATATGCAGCACCAAGATTTGCTTTCATTCCGTTAACAGCATTCACTGCTATAAAGAGACTAGTATGATCTTCTCTAATAATATTTTTCTCGAAATTTGAAGGTATTTCAAGTACCACATCAGCTTTGTCAGATTCTATATTTTTTAAAGCATCCTGATAAGTACTACTGTAATGAATTAATTTAAAGTATCCAGAAGATTTTATTTTCTGTACCATTTGCTGAGCATAAGCTGAGTGATCATGATCAGCTACTGCAAGATTTACGTTGCGGACCTCAAAATCTGCCGCCATCGGAATGATGATCAGCTGCAATGCAGGCATCATAAAAATAATTCTCAGAATAGCAGGATCCCTAAAAATCTGACGGAACTCTTTTTGCAATAAATATTTTAATACACTCATGCCAATCTGGTTTTGAAATTTTTGATACTGAATGCAAATAATACAACAGTCATGCCAATCAATATTAAAGTTTCCTTCCAAACATAGGTGAATCCTAAGCCTTTAATCATGATTGTTTTTACAATATAATAGTACCATTTTGCAGGAACAATATTCGACATGATTTGTAATGGAAGCGGCATATTTTCAATTGGAAACATATATCCACTAAAAACTGTAGTTGGTAAAAACAGACCCATTAAAGAAATTAACATGGCAACTTGTTGTGAATCTGTTATTGATGAAATTAAAAGTCCAAGTGCTAGTGAAGTAATAGTAAATAATAAACTTTCTGAGATTAATAAAGACAAATTACCGCTTATAGGAACATCCAACACATATACACTTAGTAGTAATATCGTTATCACGTTTACCATCGACAATAACATATAGGGAACTGCTTTGGCCAAGACTACTCTAAAAGGTTTGAGGGGCGAAACAAGGATGACTTCCATTGTTCCCATTTCCTTTTCTTTAACGATAGCGATAGATGTCATCATTGCACAAGTAAGCATTAAAATCAAAGCCATCACACCAGGAACAAAACTATATGCCCCTTTTAATTCAGGGTTATACATCATTCGAACTTCCGTTTCAATACGATAGGGTAGTTTTTGATCTTGTACTATTGTGTTTTGAAAATCTTTGATAATTGCAGTAGCATAATTAACAATAGTGTTTGCTACATTTGGATCAGAAGCATCACAAATCAATTGTAATTTTGTCTGATTCGCATGAAGTAATTCATTGGAGAATTGTTGTGGAATTACTAATACTACTTTTATTTTTCCTTTTTTGAATAAGGGTTCTACTTCATCATACCGAGTTAGCACATTAGAAACATCAAAATATTTACTTGAACTTATCTTTTGTATTAATTCATGAGAGGATACATCTTTGGAAAAATCTAAAATTGCCATTTTAGAATTCTTCACCTCATTAGTAAGGGCAAAGCCAAAAATAATTATCTGTGTTATGGGCATCCCCAATAAAATAAATAGGGTGCGCTTATCTCTCCAGATATGGTAAAACTCTTTTTTTACAAATGCAAAAAACTGTTTCATGTGTCTATAAAATGATTTTGGTTACAAGTAATTCGCAAATAGTCATTTCGGTTGGTATTTAAATTTATTATAGTTCATTTCATATTATTCTCCTCTTACAGCTTTACGAGCCAATTTTAAAAAAACCTCATCCATTGACGCACTATCATAATTTATTTTCAAGGCTTTTGGTGTATCTAAAGCTTCTATTCTTCCATCTACCATTATACTTACCCTATTACAATACTCAGCTTCATCCATATAATGTGTGGTAACAAAAATGGTAATTCCGCGTTCAGATGCATCATAAATGAGTTCCCAAAACTCTCTTCTAGTAACTGGATCTACACCGCCTGTTGGCTCGTCTAAGAAAACAATAGCAGGATCATGAACAATTGCCACAGAAAAGGCAAGCTTCTGTTTCCAGCCCAAGGGCAATGATTTCACAAGACTATTTTGGTGGTTTTGTAAATGCAAATGATCCACTAAATAGCTGGTTTTATCTTGAATTTGTTTTTTAGTAAGTCCATAGATTCCTCCATAGAAACGGATATTTTCACGAATCGTCAGATCTTCGTATAAAGAAAATTTTTGGCTCATGTAACCAATACTATTTTTAATATTATCGGTATCCTTAAAAACATCATACCCAGCAACCAGTGCTTTTCCTGAAGTTGGGATCGACAACCCACATAGCATTCTCATGGCGGTTGTTTTGCCGGCTCCATTGGCCCCCAAAAAACCAAATATTTCACTTTTTGAAACTTCAAATGAAATATGGTCAACTGCAACAAAATCACCAAATCGCTTAGTGAGTCCTTCCGCAACAATAACTTTTTCTTTATTCATTGGATGTATGCATTAGGGCCATAAAAGAATCTTCAATATTGGCATCAATTTGCTTAATAACTATTTCTTGAAACTGGTTTTTCATCAAAAATTCTTCAATCTCTCTACTTCCCTTCTCTTCAGATTTCATCACTACATGATAAAATTCACCAAATGAATAACAGGAACTAACTGCTTCCCAATTTTTTAAAGATTTCAGCAAGGCAAACATATTATTTGATTGAACTGCCCAAAGTGGTTTTGAGAATTTACTATTGATAATAGAAGGTTTATCAATCGCTAAAATTTTCCCATTTTCCATTAAAGCCACTCGATCGCACAAACTTGCTTCATCCATATAAGGTGTTGATACAAGAATACTAATACCCTGTAATTTCAAACGCTGTAACATTTCCCAAAATTCTTTTCTTGAAACAGCATCCACTCCAGTTGTTGGTTCATCTAAGAATAAGACGGATGGCTTATGAATCAAAGCACAACATAAAGCGAGTTTTTGTTTCATGCCACCGGATAATTTACCTGCCCTTCTTTTCTTAAACGGCTCTATTTGCTGATAAATATCTTTTATCAAATCATAATTCTCAGAAATGCTCGTATTAAATATCGTAGCAAAGAAATCCAGGTTTTCTTCCACAGAAAGATCTTGATAAAGCGAAAATTTACCCGGCATATATCCTACCGTTTTTCTGATCTCTTTATAATCTTTTACAACATCATAACCTTCTACTCTTGCAGCACCGGCATCAGCCAACAATAAAGTGGTGAGTATTCGAAAAAGACTTGTTTTTCCTGCACCATCAGGCCCCACAATTCCAAATAATTCTCCCTTAGCAACTTCAAATGAGATCCCATTCAATGCAGTTACTTTGGTTTTTTCTACCTGATATTTTTTACTAATATTTTCTACAATTACTGCTGCCATATTATTTAAATTGGATTTCACCGTACATGCCAATTTTTAAATAACCGTCATTTTTTACCAGCACTTTAACTGCATAAACCAAATTAGCACGTTCATCTTTTGTCTGAATTGTTTTAGGTGTAAATTCTGCTTTATCAGATACCATTGTGACGGCTCCTTTGTATTCTTTATATTTTTTTTCACCTTCATCAATAAAAACTTTCACATCCTGACCAATCTTTATTTCAGATAATTGAGTACCACTGATATAGGTTCTTAAAATCAAAGAGCTCAAATCAGCTGCTTTATATAAAGCTTTGCCTGCACTTGTAATTTCACCTTCCATAGCATATTTAGTAAGCACCGTTCCATTTACTGGGTTAATAATATTTGCTCGCTGCTCTTTATCTTTCATTTGAGCAATTTGTTTTTGTAATGGATTTCTTTCACTTAAAATGAATCTATTTTGTGTTTGTACATTATTAATCTGTACAGCAATCTGTTGTTGGCTTACCGCTATTTGTTTTTTTGCTGTTTCTATTTGAAAGTTAATATCATCCAATTGCTTTGCAGTGGCGGCATCTGCTTTTAAAAGAGATTCAATTCTAGATCTCTCATGTTGAAAATTGGCTAATTGAGTTTCCTGAACTGCAATTTGTTCTTTTAACAACTTGATCTGAGGTTCCACATCTTGCGTTTTCTCTGATAGCGCTTTAACAGAGGCTTCCAGTTGTTGCTGTTGTAAGTTTACTGGCAATGCATCTATGATTGCAACAACAGAGTCTTTTTTCAAAAGGTCGCCCTCTTTCACTTTGAATTGCAATATTTTGCCACTTACTTCTGAAGATACAATCACTTCATCTGCTTCAAATATACCAGCGGCATCATGTTTAAGCTGACTAGAACTACAAGCACTTAAAATCGCAAAGAAAGCAAATGGAAAAATTAAATTTCTATACTTCATAAAATAGTTTTTATTGATTTCCTTTAATTGTCTGATAATTTATTTTGGCCTGCAATAATTGAATTTGATGCAGGATATAATTGTTTTTAGTTTGATCTTCTGCATTGATTTCTCTGAGATAATCATTAGAATTAATTACACCATTTTGAAGCTGAGCTTTTGAAGAAGCTGTAATATTGATTCTAACTTCTACTATCTTTTCATCAATATTTGAAAGTTCTTGTAACTTTTTGATTTCTTCCATTTGTTGCGTAAGCTGTGAAGCAGTATTGAAAAGGAACAAGTCTTTTTGAACTTCATTTATTTTCTGATTCAATGCCACTACCTGATGCTCTCTCTTTTGGGTATATAAACTACTGAGCGACCAATTTAATCTTACTCCTCCAATCCCGAAAAGCGTAAAATCATTTTTAAGCATATTAAAACCAGGCTTACCATATCCTCCTTGTGCATACAAGCTTAATTTTGGGTTCAATTTTGCACTGACCATTTGATGTTGCACTTGCCAAAGACTATCCTGGAAAGCATATAATTTCAGTTCTGGTCTTGCGATTTGTAACTCATCAATATTTGTCACAATTGGTTTTTCTAATTTTGTTGTTTCACTAATCGACTGATGTATAAACAAACCTAGAACTTGAAGAAGTGATTTCTTATTCGATTTCAATTCAACAATGATTTGTTCAGTCTGTAAAAGTTGCGCTTCTAAAACCAAGACTGCAGATTTGAATACAGTTCCATTTGCTAATTGAGCATTTACCGTTTTAAGTCCAATCTGTATATTTTCAAGAGATAAATTAGCCTGAACCAGCTGAGCATCTTCTAATAAAACTCCAAGATATAATTGATTGATCCGGTCTTTGAGTTTATACAATTCTACTTCAACTTTCTGATCATCAACTAATGAGCTACGTTCTTCAAATTGTTTTTGACTTTTGGTTATGCCACCATCGTAAATCAATTGATTTAATTCACCCCAGAATTTATATTGGTCTTTACTAAGTGGTGTAATATTTGCACCTGCAATGGGGATTTTAATGCTAGTAACATCCGATTGATAACTTGCTTGACCATTAATATTTAGTTGAGGCAGATAAGCGGTATTGATATTTTCGATCGTCAAGAAAGCTGACTTATTTATCAAGTCTTTCTGTTTAATCAGTGGATAATTAGCCCTTGCTAACTGATAGGCTTGTTCGAGATTAAGCGAAGAGATAGGGGTTTGAGAAATTGATTGAATGGGCTCATTAAGTATAATGAAAAACCCTAAACCAATTATTAACCACTTAGTTAATTTACACATAAAAAAATTATTTTCGAATCGAATTAATAATAAACTCTGCAACCAATATTTTTCGTTGTTCCATCATATTTTTGAAATCATCATCTTCAATACCAGTAAGCAATTTGATCATTGGTTTAGCAATGAATGGAAAAGCGCACATAGAGAATATATTCATGATTAAATGAATAGGGTTGATTGGTTGAATGAGGTCTTCTTTCACACTTTCTTCAATAGAATCTCTTAATTTTCTCACAAAGCCAGGTTTCTGTGCTTCGAAGAAATTTTTAATTCCCATTTCCGGGTTCTTATTCATTTCATTCATCACAAACAAAGGTATATAAGGGTTCTGCATAATCACTTCTATATAACTAGACACAATTGATCGAATCTTGTCAAAGAAATTTAAATCAGAATCCATCAATCTTTCAAAATGAGGAAATAGTTTTCCAGCCATTTCACGAAAAATTACCTCGAAAAGCATTTCCTTATTCTTGAAATAGTAGTGAAGCATGGCTTTATTGATCTCAGCTCTATCTGCAATATCCTGCATCCTAGCTCCAGCAAGACCTTTTTCTATAAAAACCAGCCTGGCAGCAATCAAAATTTTCTCCTCAGTACTACTATCGTTTCTTTTATCTCGCAATTAATTAACCATTTGGTTAACAAAGCTAATTAAAATAATCAAAATCCAAAATATTTTTAAAATTTAATAAACTGGCTTTAGAAATGGATCAAAGCCTTAATCACCTGATTAGATGGTTCAAGTAAAGCAGAAAAATTAGAAGCTAATTCATCAAAGCTAATTTTATGCGTGATATAGTTCATGGGATGTAGCTTACCTTCTTCAATTGATTCAATAACCTGATCAAAATCAAGTTTCGTTGCGTTTCTGCTGCTCATTAAAGTCGCTTCCCGTTTATGAAATTCCGGATGAGATATCGATATCGCTTCTTTTTGTAATCCAACAAGCACATACTTACCTCCATGTGCTAAATATGAAAGACCTTGATTAATAGCCTGCAAATTTCCTGTAGCATCAAAAACAACTGTAGGCATTTCAGAATTTGTAATCTCTAAAATCCTTTCCATTGCATGCTCTTTTTGAGAGTTAATCACTTTAGCAGAATCCAATATTTTTTTACAAAAATCTAAACGATGTTCATTAACATCCATAACCATCACATTAGCTCCAGCAATTTTTGCAAATTCAATGATTCCTAAACCAATAGGTCCTACCCCAATTACCAATACATTTTCATCGCGCTGAATATT
>CAIYLW010000073.1 GCA_903927185.1 uncultured Bacteroidota bacterium | reverse complement strand
CTACATACCCGCTTTCAATTAGTGACAGAAAAAGCAGAGTTTTTCCAAAACAAAATTAAAAAAGAACAATTATGGAAATTGGCAAAATATATTGGGATCAATTCAACCAAAACTAAAGACATTCGGCTGAACAGTAAAAAGACATCTGCAAACTTAGAAACTAGAACCTACCTAAGCATCTTAGCTAGTAAGAACTTAAGCGATGCCTTATGTATTGCAGAAAATGCTGCTAGAGGTAAATTTCCTAGCTTAGAGCCTGTCAACAATGGATTGAAGTTTGATTACATAGCAATAAAAAAACAACAGGGCGCTTATACCAAAAGGACTTTGGATTTATTACTAGCTGAGGAAAAGAATAAAAAGGACTATAAAAAAATCCTATCGCCATCCAATTCATCGAGAAAGATTAAGCGTATTAATGAAGATGAGATGTTGGAAGAAAAAGTAGAAGGCTTTCCTGCTAATGCCGGCTAGTATGTAATAGACTTTTTTACACTAGCGTCGCGTTACACGACGCTTAATCTAGCTAAATTACAGCCAATAAATTTTGACTAGAAATCTTACCGCTAACTAAGGTAATAAGGAATTTGGAAATTTTTTCAATCCCTTCGTTATCTAAGGGTACTGAAAAATACCCGAGTGACGGAGAAACCAAATCACGATATCTAGCGTTTCTAGAAAAATTTACTGCGGCATTTTCGTCTGAACTGGGATACATAGCCCAAACATAATCTATAGGCTCATTATTATCGGGTCTATGAAGATAAATTGCATACTTAGCATAAATGTCATCAGCTAACTTCTTTACGCCATCGGCATCAGAAAATTTAGCATCTATAACCCCGCACCTTAGCATGTCACCATTTCTGTAAATAACCGTATAGTCTGGCTTGTAGTAACTTGTTAATTTTGAAGTAGTTAACGGATAGATACTATCCACATCTATAAATGGTTCATAATAAACAGATACTTCTTCTTGTCCCTTAGTTAATGAGATGTAACTTGCCTCATATGCATTTCTGAACTCCACCTCGTGCAGACTAAAGCCATCTTTCTGAAAGCATTCTACAATTTTAACAAGGCAATAATGCTCAAAAATTTCAGTAATTCCTAATATTGGGCTACGCAAATCATTTCCCAAAGTCAGCCTACTGTTTTTATACCAATTAGAAATAAGCTCAAATAATTTAATGTATCTAACATCATCAAGATATTTGTTACTAAATTCAGGAAGAGTGTTGAATGGTGGGCTGATTTTCAAAGTTTGATTTAAGTGGGTCAAAATACGGTCAGCCTCTTCAACTATACCAATAACAGACTTATGTGGAAAAAGCTTTGTATCTTCAAACTCCTTTAATAAATCACTCAAAACCGATCTAATTGAATACAACGTTGATATTAATAAGCGATTTTCATACGTATCGAAATCTCTTTTCAAAACAGACTGACTGATATTTTCAATTTGATACTTCAAACCATAAATATCTATTACCCCAGACTCAGACAAGCTTAACTCACTCGGATTATTAATAAGCCATTCAATATCAACCTCATGCAAAATTGATTGCGAATTATAACGACTAATAGATGAGCTATTGGTAATTTTGCTTGTAAAAATCAGATCCCCCGAAATGAATCTATTTACCTCCTTTAGCAATGAGTTTGCATTTGATATTGTTAGCCAAAAATACTTACTTGGATTGTCTAAAGACTCTTTAGCTCCAATATTAGCTCTTGTGAAATGTGGCATGAATAACTCAAATAATGCTGATGTTGCCACGGCTTCATACATGTAAGTCAAATTGTCATTTGTAAATTTGTTATCTTTATTATTGAGAGTCGCTAGAGGATATGTGTGAGGTGGTGCGACTAAGTGCAACTCCATAATACCAAGATTGAATCCTAAAAATCTTTGGGAGTTAAAACGTTCTGAACAATATTCAAATTGCCCATCCCCATCTTTATAAAGTCTTAAATCAACAATCTCGAACTCATTAATAACTATTTTTAAACCTACAAGTTCTTTCTGAGTTATTACCGAGAAATAAAATTCTTTAATATTAAAATCTGGGGATAGCTTTATTGCTTTCTTTTTAGGCGGCCACAAACTTAAGCCTCCTGCTAAATCATTTGGCTTAGAAGTATCTTTGAGAGTAACTAATAACTGAACGTTTTCAATCATGAAAAATATGAGTAAGCATCAAAGCGACTTGAATCAATAATTTGCTTTACTTTACTAGAAGACGTACTTAGACCTTGCTGTTCAAGAAACACATAAAAATCTTTTACATATTGCCCATAATCGCGTCCCTGCCCCCCAATAAGGGGAACAATATAAATCAACACGGCGGTGTCAAACGCTTTAAGCATAACAGACTCACCTTCATCCAACACAGCTCGCAAAGCGTTAGTAAATTGACATATGCTTTGAACTTTACGATGCTCTAGCGGAACAAACCTATGCACCTCCAATATTTCCTGCATGATGCGTGTTTCATCTTCTGTAAAAGATGGAGCTAGTGACCTACCAAAGAGCCTAAGTAGATAAGCATAGGAATAATAATGCTCCTTATAATCAAGATCT
>CAIYLW010000072.1 GCA_903927185.1 uncultured Bacteroidota bacterium | reverse complement strand
GTGATATACCTTATTTCATGCGAGCAATAGTTTTTTTCTTTATTAATCAGGGGAGTAAACAGAATTTGGTTTTTTTCAACATCATCCGGATGAAGATATTTGAAGAACAATGATCCTATAGATTCCTCAAGTGAAAACTCCATGATATTTTCCCAAGAACGATTTAAATAGGTCCATGTACCCTCTTGATTAGTTTGAAAGACGATATCAGTTACATGATCAACTACATATTTATATTTCTCCTCGCTTTCAATAAGTCTTTTTTGTGATTCATTAAATAATGTAATGTCTTTGCCAATTGTAGTTAGGCCTGAGATCTCATTATTATTATTAAAATTTGGGGATATTTTCAGCTGTATAACTTGATCTCCAATATATAAAATGGTATCAATATTTTCTCCAGTTAATACTTGTTTGTACCAATTAGTTAGATTTACACTGATGGAGGAATCACCTTTAATAAAATCATTTAGCTGCCCAATTTCAGGATATCTCTTAAAGAAGCTGTGATATACTTTAGCAAAAGGTTCATTGAAAACTATAAATTTAAATTCTTTGTCTAAAGAATATATAGCATCCTTTAAATCAATTTTATTAGTTTCAAGCGAGTCTTTAATAAATGAAGTTATATTAGAAATATTTCGTTCGTTTTTCCTATCTATTAGGAAAACAGAAATTCCATCTACTTGATTATTTTTTCCAATAGGTGAAAAAGCAATTTTATAGTTTGAATCTTCTAATGAGAAGTCTTGAATGAAAAAGCCATTTTGGATACAATTATTGTAGGCATCAGTATATGTGCTTATTGTTTGGGGAGGTATTTTTGATGAAAATATGGAATCTCCAATATTATAAACAGTTTCATATCTCTTCCAAACCAATTTATCGAATAATTTATTTTTTGCTATAAGACGAAAGTCTTTATTAATGGCATAAAATATCAAACCAATATTTTCGAAAAGGGTTTCGATATAATAGTTATTAAAATTAATTATTTTTTTATTATTTTTTTGGTCATCCAATGGTGTTAAATTTCCAATAATGGAAATTAAATTATTGCCTTCTCTGATTACTGTACCAGTATTAATGATGTATAGATAATTTCCATTTAAATTTTTTAGTCTGATGGTTACTTCAAACTCTGTTATTTCATTTAGTCTAGTATTAAAGTCCTTTACAATTACTTTATCTTCTGGATGAATTAATGCTTCCCAAAAACCATCTTCGTAATAATTTTCAGCAGGATGGCCTAGTAAATTTTCTACAGAAGGACTAACATAGCCCTGATGGCTCGACATATTGATAATATATACTATTGAATGTTTTGATAAGTTTAAAGCCTGTAAAATCTGAGAATCCTGTAAATGTTTCATAAGGGGGAAATGTCATAGTAGGAAATAAGAAATTTCAATTTCTTCATTTTTGTAAAAAAAGTTTAATTATATGATGATTAATATAACATTTTAATCAAAAAAGACACATATTAATCAATTAGTTGAACTATTTAGTCGTTTTCCCCATTTAATTAGTTCATACCAGATTACTGTACTACTACCAAATCCAATGGAAATAATAATTTGAATAAACGATAATTGTGCGAATTCGAAAAAACGAGTGAGTGGTGATACAAAAATTAATAGGCCTGTAATTGCTATGGTAATCATAATAATTATTACAACTAGGTTGTTTTTATATTTTAAAGTTGTAAACAAGGAATAGTAAAAGGATCTATTAACTAAAGTGAGTATAATGTTTGCTGCAATCAATACTGTGAAAACCATTGTTCTAGTAGTTGACTCATCTAGAAGTTGGTGAATAGCATATTGATATGATGCCAATGTTCCTGCTGTAATCATTAGTCCTTGTATGATGCTGGTAGTTAATTCTTTCCAATTAAAGAATGTGTTACTTAATGAACGTGGCTTTTGGCTCATGGTATTTTTTTCCATAGGCTCATTTTCATAAATGATAGAACAAGTAGGACCCATTATTAACTCCAGGAAAATGATATGTACCGGACTGAAAATATTGGGATATACCCAACCTAGAGCTAACGGCATGAATACTGTTAATACAATTGGTATGTGAATGGAGATGATATATTGAATGGCTTTTTTTAAGTTGGTATAGATTCTTCTTCCCATTGCAATAGCATCAACCATTTTTGAAAGATCATCTTCTATGAGAATTAAGGAAGCAGCTTGCTTGGCAATCTCAGTTCCTTTTTTTCCCATGGCAATTCCAATATGAGCAGCTTTTAATGCCGGTCCATCATTTACACCATCACCTGTCATTGCAACAATTTCCTTATTTCTTTTTAGTGCATTAATGATTCTTAATTTAGCTTCAGGAAACATTCTTGTAAATATTTGCATTTCGGTAACCCTTATATCCAATTCTATATCACTTAATAACATTAACTCATCACCAGTAATGGATTTGTCGTAACCTTTAAAACCCACTTGTTCTGCAATGGATCTTGTAGTGGCTGCATTATCACCTGTTACTATTTTTACAGCGATACCCGCTTTATAAAAATGGGTTAAAACTTCGTGGATATTTTTTTTTGGAGGATCATAAAAAGCAAGAACACCCTTAAATTCAAAGCTGAATTCCTGTTGTGTTTTTGGGAAATCTATGACTTTAGGTGAAGTATCTGCCACACATAATACTCGATACCCGTCTTTGGTAAATTGATCAATAGCTTTTTGTATTTCATTAATTTGTGTTTGATCTAATTTTGAAACATTCATAATGGCCTCAGGTGCCCCTTTGGCTGCAATAATTCTTTGTCCACTTTTATTTTCAAAAAGATGGGTCATCATGGGTGGCTTACCACTCAATGGATATTCATGAATCATATGGTAATCTACTCTCTCATCTCTTTCTGATTGAATGAGGTAACACTCATGTAAAGCAATTTCCATTGGGTCGAAAGGGATAGGCTCGCTTGCCCACATGGCAATTTTGATTAATTCTTTTTCATAATGATTTAATTGCTGAGCTGTGTCGCTGATTTTACCATCTTGTAAGGCAAAAACTTTAGCCAGGCTCATTTTATTTTCTGTAAGAGTTCCTGTTTTGTCGGTACAGATTACAGTAGCACTACCAAGAGTCTCTACTGTTTTTGTTTGTTTCACAATGATTCCCATTTGCATTAAGCGCCAGGCACCGAGTGCCATAAAAGTGGCAAGTGCAACTGGTATTTCCTCTGGTAATATACTCATCGCAAGTGTAAGGGCTTTAAGTAAACTATCGAGTAAATTTTTTGAGTGTACATAATTAATGAACCATACAATCAGAAAAACAATAGCCCCCAGGATAACCATCTTTTTTACAAAATGAAAGATCTGTTTTTCTAGAGGTGTTTTTTCCTCTGAGATACTTTCTAAACTTTTTCCAATTTTACCAAGCTTTGTATCATTTCCTGTAGCAGTAACAGTGGCAATCGCTAATCCGCCTGCAACACTGGTACCACGATAAATATATGGATCCTTTTTAGAAGCATCTTTATAAACTGATAATGATTCACCTGTAAGAATAGATTCATTTACTGAAAAGTCATTTGACCTTACAATGAAACCATCTGCAGCGATAGAAGAGCCCTCTTCCACCATTAAATAATCACCCACTACCAATTCTTCGCTTTTTATTTCAGTCAACACTCCATTCCGAATAACTTTTGAACTTGGTTCAGAAAAGTTTTTTAGTTTTTCTAATGCATTTCTGCTTCTTGTATCCTGATACAAAGAAATGGCGGCAACCAAAACAATGGCACATGACAAAAAAATACCATCTCCTGTTTTACCACTAACAAAATATATGATAGAAGCTACTAAAAGAAGAACTACCATCGGTTCTTTTGCCAAACTCTTCAAGGCATCAATAAACCCATTTTCTTTTTTGTATTCAAGTGTATTATGGCCAAATTTCTCCCTGGCCTCAATTACTTGTTGATTGGTTAAACCTTCAATATTGTAATTGTTATTTGCCATTTTAGAAATTGATTGAACTGCATAATAGCTCAATTGACTGTAAACTTCCAATGATAATGGTCAGCTTTTGTTTAAAGCCCTAAAACAGTTTTTAATTTTGCATAGCCCGACTTGCTTACAGGTAATTTCTGGCCTGTACTAAGTATGGCCAAATAGCTGTCTTTCTCATAAGGTTCTAGCTTGCTAATGAGTTGAATTTTTACGAGGTAGGAGCGATGGATACGGGCGAAATCTACTTCACTTAGATGTGTTTCGAAATATTGCATGGTTTTGTTCTTCAAAAAAACGCCTTCGGCTGTATGTATTTTTACATAATCGTCGGCCGATTCTAAATAATGAACTTGTTGTACAGGAATAATCTTTATCAGACCATTTTCTTTTAAAACAATCCGATTTTGAATGCCATTCCCAATATTAACAGTATCCAATAATTGTAAAGTTTTTTGATTATTACTATTTTTTTGTTCGAGCCATTTTTGAACTGCTTTATGAAATCTTTCTCTGCTAAAAGGTTTTAAAAGATAGTCAATTGCATGTGCTTCAAAAGCTTTGATAGCATATGCTTCAAAAGCTGTGGTAAAAATAACAGCGGGAGGATTTTCAATTAATTCTAATAATTCAAATCCATTAATCTTGGGCATTTGAATATCGAGCAATATCAGATCAGGTTTATATTGATTGATTGCTTTGAGTGCCTCAAAACCATCTCCACATTCTTGTACCAACTCCAAATCTGGAAAATTGCTGAGGTATTCTATAATTAAACTCCTTGCTAGCGGCTCGTCATCAATTATAATCAGTTTCATAAGTATAATTTATACAGGTATTTCTATACTGCAGGTAAATATGTTTTCTGAGGTAGTGGTTTTGAGTAAGTCGTTTCTTCCATAAATAAGGTATAGCCTTCTCTGGATAGAAGAAAGTCCGAACCCAGTTCCTTTTCCAAGGTTCGATGTTTCGGCATCATATGGATTACTGACCACAATTCTTAATGCATTCGGAATGGCATCTGCCATGATGCTGATAGTAACAGCTTCGGTGGTATCATAGAGTCCGAATTTAATAGCATTTTCAACAATAGGTTGCAATACTAATGCGGGTAAATATAATTTAGCGGCTTCTTCACTTACAGAAACAATCGTATTTAGGCGATGTCCAAATCTTACTTTTTCAATATCTAAGTACAATTGCAAATAATCGATCTCTTCTTTTAAGCTGATGGATTCCTGATCGTCTTTTTTGAGTGTGCCTCTTAAAAATTCTGATAATTGTTGAATCATATGTCG
>CAIYLW010000071.1 GCA_903927185.1 uncultured Bacteroidota bacterium | reverse complement strand
TCTGTTTTTCCAATGATATCATCTTTTTCAAATCCAATCTTTCTGAGATAAGACTTGTTAATATCTAAAATCACTAATTCGGGATATGTGCTAATTGTTAAATGTTTTTTACTTTCTTGATATTCTTTTAAAAATTTGGCATTTACATTTATTTCATTATTATCATCAGCATAAAATCCAATTTTATCATGAAATCCATTTTCATTTCTATTTTTAATATTTTTTAAAATAGATTGAAATTTATAGCTAATTATTAGATGGTTGATTGGCAAAGTGATAATATCAATTGCACCCATTTTATAAACAAATATGGCATCATCATTGCTGATGTTTTCAGTTGATAAATAAATAATAGGAATATTTAAATTCCTACATTTTTGATTCAGCAATTTTGCAATTTTATATTCATTGGCCTTCGCCTCTTGCAAATTGATAATTACAATTTCAATTTCATAATTAGAAAATTGCATCATTACCTCAAACTGAGTTAATGCTTGAATGATATTAAATTGATGATAATTTGGATTATTAAAATTCTGTAATCCAGAAGAATGATCTACTAATAATATATTAGAAATCTGGTTCATTAAAACGATTAAGCGTTAAAATTCTTAGTCGTTTTATTAACTGGCTAAAAAACAGTACTTTTTATTTGCTATTTATGCATCTAAAACATATAAGGTACAATAATTTCAGCACATATTAGAATAAAGTCTATTGGTTACTTTGATTATTTACTTTTTTTATCCAATCTGTTACTATTTTGCATATAAATTCAATTTGATGAAATCGACCTTCCTATTATGTATTACTTGCCTATTCATATTTTCTTGTGCAGCTCCGAAAAGTTTCGAATATCGGGAAGTAAGAAATGTAAAACTGGATAAATTTGGATTTGATAAAACCAGTCTGGATATGGAATTAGTTTATTTTAACCCTAATAATTTTGGACTTGATTTAAAAAAAGTGGATGCTGATGTATATGTAGATAACCATTACTTGGGGAAAATGAATTTGGATACGAGTATGCATATATCCAAAAAGTCTGATTTTATCCTTCCTTCTAAAATTGCATTGGATGTAAAAGAGTTTTATAAAAATGCATTGACTTTAGTAGTGAGCAACGAAGTACTAGTAACTGTAAAAGGTACAACCAAGGTTGGGAAGGCTGGTATATATAAAACAGTTCCTTTCACGTATGAAGGAAGGCATAAATTAAACTTTTTCTAATTTTAGTGAATCGGCTCTAAATGGCAGGGCTTTCTGGGTTGAGGGCCTCCCCCTTCATTTGCTCTTTTACATGCCTGGGGCAATGTTTTATAGGCTTCCTCAGTGGCTAACTCATTATCTGCATCAAAACCTGCATTATTTAATGCCGTTCTGATCATATCTGGTGTAACCCTATCTGGATAATATTGTAATTTGATTTCTCCTTGTAATAAGAAAAATTTCCATTGTATAATTCCTCCCTCCATATTTGACTTATTTTCAATAGTCAAATAATGATCTAATCTTTCCTTACACTCCCAACATTTAAGATTGGCAGACTTAATAGTAATCCACTGAACTTTAGACTCCTGTGCTTGCGTTTGAGCATGAAAGCCAATCAGCAAAAAAACAATAATTAATATCTTTTTCATATCCTTTTATATTAAATCCCTTTCCAATTAGCAGGATCTTCACGCCATTGAAGTAATAATTGTTCTGTTTCTGCTGTAATCTGTCCTTTTTCAACAGCTAATTCAATCAAACTACTATAATTAGTCAGCGATCTATAAGGAACTCCTGCATCTTCAAATGCTTTTGTTGCTATAGGAAAACCATAGGTAAAAATAGAAACCATTCCAACCACATTCAATCCTGCATTTTTTAATACAGTAACTACTTCCAGGCTGCTTTTTCCAGTTGAGATAAGATCTTCAATGACTAAAACAGATTTTCCGGCTTCAAAGGAACCTTCAATTTGATTGCCCAAGCCATGTTCTTTAGGCTTTGGTCGAACATAGATATAGGGCAGTTTTAATTGATCAGCTGCCATAGCTCCCCAAGGTATACCAGCAGTAGCTACACCTGCTAGCATGTCTACATTAGGAAAATTTTCAAAAATCACATTACACATTTCACTTTTAATGAAATCGCGTGTATATGGGAATGATAATATTTTTCTGTTATCACAATATATCGGGCTTTTCCATCCACTTGCCCATGTAAAGGGTTTTTCAGGACTAAGTTTTACAGCAGCAACCTGCAATAATTTCTCTGCAACAGCTTTTTCATTTGTCATAGCGCGAAGGTAAAGATTGCACTAGTATATTTGAAGAGAAAAGTAAAAATTCAAAATTCAAAAGTCAAAATGAATAATAAAAAGCCGATAATACTTGCAGGCGGAGGAGTTGTTACAAATGAACATGGGGATTTGCTGATGATATTCAGAAGGGGGAAATGGGATTTGCCCAAAGGAAAATTGGATAAAGGAGAAACCATTGAAGCCTGTGCCTTAAGAGAAGTAACGGAAGAAACCGGGGTTCAAAATCTAACACTGGGAAAATTAGTTCTAGTAACGCAACATGCCTATTTTGATGTTTATCAAAATCAGGAAGTCATTAAAGAATCGCATTGGTTTAGAATGACAGTTGAAGGAGTACCTGCATTAGTGCCTCAACTTGAAGAAGATATTACTGCTATAGAGTGGACGAAGCCTTCAGACATTTCATCAAGACTTCAGGAATCCTATGAAACTATTAAAACAGTTTTAAACAATTCTGAATTAGTTTATTAGTGTTTCTTTTTGATGACTGCTACTGTATGCCTACTCACACATACCAATTTTTCTCTTTCATCGTATATGCGAATATCCCAAACCTGGGTAGTGGCTCCGATATGAATAGGACGAGCAATTCCGGTTACGAATCCTTGTTTAACGCTTCTAATATGATTGGCATTTATTTCTAATCCAACACATTGAAAGAGTTCAGGATCAACAGTTAAGAAGGCCCCAATACTTCCTATGGTTTCAGCTAAAACAACGGATGCCCCTCCATGTAAAAGACCATATGGTTGCTTAGTTCTTTCATCTACTGGCATGGTGGCTTTGATATAATCATCTCCTAATTCAACAAATTCAATTCCTAAAAATTCGCCCATCGTATTCTTACCAAAATGAATGAAATCATTCATTTGCAAATCAGTTTTAAACCAAATAGCCATTGTAAATTTTTAAGGATACAAAGAATTAATAACTGCCTGTGGTAAAAAAGGAGATGCATTACCACCATTTTTAAGGATGTCTCTAACAATGGTGGATGCCACTGATGTATACATGGGCTCTCCTGTAAGAAAAATTGTTTCAATACTCCGATCTAAAGTGCGATTGGCGTCAGCAATTGACTTTTCATATTCAAAATCACTTACAAATCTGATTCCTCTTAATATAAAATGAGCATTAATTTTTTCGCAATATTGAATTGTTAGCCCTTCATAAACGGCACTTTCGACTTTTGGTTCATTTTTATAAATCTCATTGAACCATTCCATTCTTTGTTCTGGACTAAACATAGGGTTCTTAGAAGAATTAATACCAATGCCTACAACTATTTTATCAAATAATGGTAAAGCACGATTGATGATATCAACATGTCCCAATGTAACAGGATCGAATGTGCCAGGAAATAAACAGATTCTTTGCATAAAATAGTTTTAGCAGGCAATTTAATATTGAAATCAAACGAAATACATTAGTTTTCACGACTTGCCAAAAGGTATAATACAGCCATTCTAACTGCCACTCCATTTTCCACTTGATTCAGAATGATAGAAGAAGATCCATCAGCAACATCACTATCTAATTCAACCCCTCTATTGATAGGGCCAGGGTGCATGATTACCATTTCTTTTCCAAGGGATTCCAGTAATTTCTTATTGATACCGTAAGTAAGACTATATTCTCTTAAAGATGAAAATAAGGGCTGATTTTGTCGCTCCAATTGAATTCTCAGCACATTTGCCACATCACACCATTGTAAAGCTTTCTTTAAATTATACTCCACTCGCACACCTAATGCCTCACTAATATATTTAGGGATAAGTGTTGGCGGCCCTGCTACCATTACTTCAGCACCCATTTTTTGTAAGAGATACATATTACTAAGTGCAACTCTACTATGCATGATGTCGCCAATAATGGCCACTTTTAATCCTTCTAAAGATCCAAACTTTTCCTGCATAGAAAAAGCATCCAATAAAGCTTGAGTAGGATGCTCGTTTATCCCATCGCCTGCATTAACAATCGCAGCTGGTATATGTTGGGCTAAAAAGTGGGGGGCTCCTGAAGCACTATGCCTCATAACTACCAAATCCACTTTCATGCTTAAAATATTATTGACAGTATCTAAAAGGGTTTCTCCTTTAGCAGCAGAAGAACTACTGGCTGCAAAATTTAAAACATCTGCAGATAAACGGCGTTCCGCTAATTCAAAAGACATTCTGGTTCTGGTAGAGTTCTCATAAAAAAGGTTAACGATAGTAACATCTCTTAGTGAGGGTACTTTCTTAACGGGTCTCTGTAATACCTCTTTAAATTGAGCTGCTGTAGATAGAATAAGCGTTATATCCTCTGGTACAAGGTGCTTAATACCAAGTAAGTGTTTGGTAGATAGTTTCATTAAAGGTCAAAGATAAACGTTTTAATTATCCAATAACATAACTTGTTCATTTTCGTCGCTTTCGTTCCATAAAACGGTCACGCGTTGTGAAAATATCGTGTCGATGGCTTTACCTAAATAATCTGGCTGAATGGGCAATTCTCTGCTAAACCTTCTGTCTACCAACACACATAAGGCAACTTTTGATGGTCTGCCAAAATCAAGCAAAGCGTCTAAAGCTGCACGAATAGTTCTGCCAGTATACAAAACATCGTCAACCAAGATTACTTTTTTATTTTCAATGCTGAAAGGCATATCCGTATTACTAGCTATATGCAGGCTTTTACGTACATCGTCTCTATAAAAAGTGATATCTAATTTGCCGTATTGAATACTTTTTGGGTCAACCAATTTTATTAATTCTTGTACGATACGATCGCTCAAGAAAATTCCACGAGGCTGTAAACCAATAATCACAGTATTTTGCAGCTGTGGATGATTTTCCAGTATCTGATTGGCCAACCTTTTGATGGTTAATGCTAGTTGCTCCTTGGATAAAATCGTCTTCAAAACCTATTTTTTTATTAAAAATAAATGCTTTCTAGCAGACTCAACCTTCTATTTAAGAAATGAGTTGATTAATTTGCCTACTTAAATGCTCCAGCTTCAAAATATTATATTAACACAATTTAGGAATTATGTTCAGCAATCCTTTCATTTCAATGATCGGGTGATTGGTATTTGTGGAAAAAATGGTTCAGGGAAAACCAATTTGTTGGATGCGATCTATTATTTGAGCTTTTCAAAAAGCTATTTCTCAAGAGCTGATTCAGCAAATGTGCATCATGGGATGCAAGGTTTACGTTTAGAAGGAAACTATCAATTAAATTCTAGTAATCAACATTTGGTATTTATTCTAAGAGAAAATAATCGAAAAGAATTAACGCTAAATGAAGAAACATATAAACGTTTTTCTGATCATATCGGTAAGTTCTGTTGTGTGATGATTGCCCCGGATGATATTAGTATTATATCAGGAGCTAGTGAAGAAAGAAGAAAATTAATAGACACCATTATTTCACAATTTAATAAGAGTTATCTCCTACTTCTTATTGATTATCAAAAACTATTACAACAAAGAAATTCTGTTTTAAAACAATTTGCTGAAACAGGAACAATTGACGAAGCCTTGTTACAAATTTTAGATCAACAACTTTGTGATAAGGGAGACCAGCTATTTGTAATACGTAAAGAATTCTTAGAGAGTTATCTTAAGTTAGTCTCTGAAATTTATACCAAAATTGCTGGGGATTCAGATCAGATTGAATTGATTTATGAAAGTCAACTAATGCAGCAAAACATGGAAGCTTGGTTACAAAACAATAAACAAAAAGATAAAATCCTACAGAGAACTTGTGCGGGTATACATAAAGATGATATTCTTTTTAAAATGCAAGATCAGATTTTCAAAAATGAAGCTTCGCAGGGGCAAAGGAAAAGTCTGTTATTTGCTTTGAAATTAGCAGAATGGCAGATACTTAAAGAGCAAAAGGGATATACACCTATTCTTTTATTAGATGATGTATTTGAAAAGTTAGATGAGAAAAGAATGTTTCAATTATTGCATTGGGTATGTACTGAAAGGGATGGACAAGTATTTATTACGGATACTCATTCTCAACGTTTACAGGATCAACTAAGACAAACTAATATTAGTTTTCAATTAATAGAAATCCAGTAAAAATAAACTTCCATTAACTTATCTTTACTTCATGGCTGAATATCATATCGGTGATGCATTAAAAGGCTTTTTGAAAAAAAGCAAACTGAACAATGGTGTACGAGCTGCTCAGATTGAAGTTATTTGGGAAACTCTGATGGGTAAAACCATTGCTAAATACACGGAGAAAATAAAAATATTCAATAAGAAATTATATATACAAACTTCAGTAGGACCACTCAAAAATGAATTGCAATATCAGAAGCCTCAGATCATTGCAAGAATTAATGAAGCATTTGGGGAAGAAGTAATTACTGAAGTGATAATTTCTTAATGCTTACCAATTTCTAATAGCACTCTCTATAGCATTTAAATTTCGATAACTATATTTTCCTTTAATAGTTGCTGCTTCCATTAAAAAAATGGTGGGTGTAACTCTTGCAGCAGTTTTCATAACAGTTGCATCGCATTTAAGAATAGGGATATTTTGAAATTTTTCAGAGGCCGTTTTCGCATCTGCTGTTATCAATACAATTGATATTTTATGAGAAGCCGCCTGATTGATAATTTTAGTAACTGTCCCCTCCCATTCTAGATAATCTTCAAAGTCTTTTGCCATTATCATCACGTATTTGGGAGTATCGAATAATAAGGAAGTGGTATCTGTATCTGTTAAGGTTCGAAGAGAAAAATCAGAAATAGAGGCTTTTAATCCATTCCCTTTTTTTACCAGTTCATCTTTTCTATTTACATAAATATAGGACGAATCAAAATCATCTGGAAAATGTGCCTGATCAAAACTTAATTCCTTCCCATTTTTTTGATATATAAAGTGAAGCGCAAAGCTATCCGGAATAGCCCCAGCAGGCAATTGCATTTGTTGTTGAATATTGTTTCCTTTTTTAAATGGAAGACAATCTACTATTGGTAAGTTTCTTAAATCATAAAATTGCAACCCAATTGAACCTGCCAAGCTGATTATCAATATAAATATAGAAGTTAATTTAAATTCTGTAGGATGATATTTATCACTAAGTATCATCAATATAATGATCAATATAAATAGAAAAATATCTTTCATGAAAGATTGCGCCGAACTAAGTGGAATGCAGTCGCCAAAACATCCACATGTTTTTATTTTTCCAGAAAAAAGCGCAAATCCTGTTAAAAAAGTGAAAGCTATAATGAGTAATAAAAGTAACCAATTCACTATTTTAATCTGCCAACCTACTATCACAGCAACTCCAGCAATGATTTCAAAAACATTGAGTGTATATGCAAAGAAGAGTGTGTAATCGTGTAATGCATGCCATCCCCAGACTTCAAAAAATTCTTGTATTTTATAACTTAACCCAAGTGGATCGTTAGCTTTCACCAACCCTGAAAAAATAAAAAGTAATCCAATTATCCATCTTACTGCCCACAATAATTTTTTCATGATATAATTTTAATGCTTTCCTTCTTCAATTAAGATTAAAGCAAAAATGGAATAATTCAATATATCAACATAGTTAGCATCTATGCCTTCACTAATTAGTGTTTTCCCATCATTATGAAGGATCTGTTTAATCCTCAATAATTTCACTAAAATTAAATCTGCAAAACTTTCCTGACTCATATCACGCCAGGCTTCACCATAGTCATGATTTTTGTCTAGCATCGTGTTTTTTGCATAATCAACATATTTCTGGTATAAGGTTTCTACTTGTTCAACTGGCAGTTCTTCAACTGCAGGATGATCTAAGGATAATTGGATCAAACCGATAATTGCATAATTAACTATTCCTTTAAATTCTGATGGAATACCATCTTCGATTTTTTGAGTTTTCTTATCTTGTATAGTTCTAATTCTAAGCGCTTTAATAAAAATCTGATCTACTACTGAAATAGTTCGTAAAACACGCCAGGCGGTACCATAATCCTTGGTTTTTTTAATAAATATATCGCGGCACTGAATAATTGCCTGATCGTATTGAATATTCGTTCCCATTTTAATCCCTGTGTTAAAAGCTATATAATATCTTTGAATAGCTGCAAGATAAATGAATACTCTCTATGTTGACACTTAACTGTAATGGAAGATTAATAAATTGGGAACAACCAGTGGTAATGGGAATCATCAATTGTACGCCTGATAGCTTTCATAACAAAAGCCGGGTGGATAATATGGAGGATGCATTACAGACAGCTGCCGAAATGCTGGCATTAGGTGCTAGTATACTTGATATTGGAGGACAAAGTACCAGGCCAGGAAGTGAAAAGATTGGGCCAGAATTAGAAGCTGAAAGAGTGGTTCCCATCATACAAGCAATTGCGAGGGAATTTCCTTCTGTGATCATTTCTATAGATACTTATTATGCAAATGTTGCTCGTATTTCGGTTGAAGCTGGCGCTTCTATTATTAATGATGTAAGTTCAGGATTATTTGATCCCAAAATGTTAGAAACAGTTGCAGTATTAAAATCACCCTATATCTGCATGCACCATGGAGGGGATTCAAAGAATCTTCATTCTCCAATAGATGAAAGACAAACAATGAGTTCAATAATAGATTTTTTTATTGAAAGGATTGAAGCTTGTAAAATTGCTGGAATTAAGGATATTATTATTGATCCAGGTTTTGGATTTGGTAAATCACTAGAAGCAAATTTTCAAATTATAAAGGAATTATCCAGTTTGAAAATTCTTGGTAAGCCCATATTATTAGGAGTATCACGTAAGTCAAGTATTTATAAATCCTTAGGGGGTACTGCAGAGACTGCATTAAATGGAACAACTGTTTTAAATACATTAGGACTGATGAATGGTGCTGCTATTATTCGGGTACATGATGTTAAAGAAGCCATGGAGGTTATTCTATTAACCGATCTTATAAAAAAGTAAAGCCGTCACGGGTTATGAGACGGCTTTGTATAATTTAACTAAAAGCTTATTGTTGGTGTGGATTAGCACGAGGCTGACCTTGTAAAGTAGGCATGCTTTGTCTTGGAGCAGGAGGAGGAGCTACTGTAACATCAGTAATTTCAACATCGAAAACTAAATTAGAATAAGCAGGAATAACTGGTGCTGAACCTTGAGGGCCATAAGCCAACATAGCAGGAATCAATAAACGTCCTTTACCACCTTTACCAAATAAACGTAAACCCTCGTCCCAGCCTTTAATAACTGCATTAGCTCCAATAGGAACTTTAAAAGGCATAGCAGATGTTGGTTTACCATTTAGCATATTAGAATCGAAAGCAGCTTTGCCATCTACAAATGTACCTCTGTATAAAACGATAGCTAACATGCCAGAATCAGCTTTTGGGCCAGTTCCTTCGTTTTGTACTTCTACAAGAACACCTGAAGCTGTAGATACAGTTTTAATATTATTCTTTTTTGCATAAGCATTTAAAACATCCAACTCTTTATTTTTTTCTGAAGCTGTTTCTTTGGTATAATCTTCCATCATTTGTGGTTGTCCTTTAAATGAAGAAATGATATCTACTTTACCATTCACAAATTCCCCTTTGTGGAAAATGGTATTATATTCAATCATCCCAAGTTTCTTTAAAGTGTCTACACTCAAACGAAATTCAATCTTATCTCCTATTGATGATGAAGTTAATAATTCAGTAAAATTATATTTTCCTAAATGTGAAGTATCTAAAACAAAATAAACAGGAATATGACCATAAGAACTGCTCAAAATAGAATCTTTAGCAGATAATTTATACTCAATATTAAGTTTAATGGCATCACCATTTTTCAATTTGTCTTTGCCAGTACCTTTTGTGATTTTGTATGCAAGACCCGATGGTGTTTTTTCATATTGATTACAGCTTGCAAACAATACAATCGCTAGTAAAAGCTTGATGGTGTTTTTCATTTTTTATTTAAGTTGATTTTTATACTCTTTTAATACTTGTTTAAACTTATTAACTGTTGCGTCCAAACTATCACTGCTTCTTCCCCCTGAAGCATTTACATGGCCTCCACCTTCGAAATTCTTTCGTGCAAAGGAATTTACATCAAAATTACCCTTGCTCCTAAAACTCCATTTTCTTTCTTCATCCCTATCAATTACCAAAGCTCCAAATTTAATTCCTTGGATGGTTAATAAATAATTGACCAATCCTTCTGTATCTCCTGTTCTAATATCATATCGATGCAGATCAGCATGTTGAATGTACATTAATGCGGTATTATATTCATAGAGCACTTCCATTCTATTCATTAATGCAAATCCTATAAAACGTAATCTATTTTCTAAAAAATTATCATACAAATGCTCATGCACTTTGGTATGTTCTAATCCTACATCTTTCAAATGTGCTATTACTCGGTGAACAGATGCACTAGTTGCAGGAAACCTAAAAGACCCAGTATCTGTCATCAAACCAGTGTAAATACTTTCTGCCATTGCCAGATTCAATAATGTGCTATGCCCAGAATCCATAATAAAATCATAGACCATCTCACAAGTAGAGCTTTTACTGGTTTTGCTGATACCATAGTTAAATGCTTCTTCCTGCGGTTGTTCATGATGATCAATTAGTATCTTGGTACAGGTTGCTTCAATCAGATATTTCTCCAGATTTTTAGTTCTATGTAATACATTGAAATCTAAACAAAATAGCCAATCTGCCTCATCAAGTATCTTTTTAGCTTTTTCACGATTTTTTTCAAAATCCATTACTTTATCTACTCCAGGCATCCAATCGAGAAAATCGGCCCAATTAGTTGGTGAAATAACTTGAACTTGATGCCCCATGGCAATCAAAAAATGGTATAACCCAAGAGCAGAACCCATGGCATCACCATCAGGCTTTTGGTGCATTGTAATCACCGCCTTGCTTGGTGTATTTAGTTGTGGATAGAATAAAGAGATGCTTTGCATATAATGGGCGCAAAATTGCAG
The DNA here is from genome assembly GCA_903927185.1 of uncultured Bacteroidota bacterium. Lineage (GTDB taxonomy): Bacteria > Bacteroidota > Bacteroidia > Chitinophagales > Chitinophagaceae > Sediminibacterium. Next base: position 39,252 of record CAIYLW010000071.1, on the reverse strand, counting down.
TATCCTTGTTATTATATCAAATCAATTTAACAGAAATAACAAAAACAAAGCAATTCATCCATCAAAAACAGCAATAAATGTGTAGTTTTGCAGCCGAAATTTTAATTTATGAGCAATAGAACATTTACCATGATTAAACCAGATGCAACCTCAAAAGGTTATACTGGTGCTATTTTAGACCAAATTATTAAAGCTGGTTTTAAAGTGAAAGCAATGAAATGGATTCAACTTTCTGAAGAACAAGCTGGTTTATTCTATGATATTCATAGAGCCCGTCCATTTTTTCAGGAATTAGTTGATTTTATGATTAGCGGCCCTATTGTTGCAGCTATTTTAGAAAAAGAAAATGCTGTTGCAGATTTCAGAGAATTAATTGGAGCAACCAATCCTGCACAAGCCGCAGAAGGAACTATCCGTAAATTATATGCAGCTTCTATTGGAGAAAATGCCGTTCATGGTAGTGATAGCGATGAAAATGCAGCAATTGAAGGCGATTTTTTCTTTTCGAAACTAGAAAGATTCTAAAACAAAATAAAACCCGGTTTATCCGGGTTTTATTTTGTTTTTTCAGTAATAACTTTTACTAATTCTTTTGCACTAGTCACCCCCGATTTTCTCCAAAGTATTTGACCTTTTTGAAATAATATGAGTGTAGGTACACCTTGAACTTGATATACACTGGCAGCCTGAGGACTCTTGTCTACATCTATTTTAATAATTTTCACGGATTCCTTTACTTCTACTTTAAGCTCTTTTAGTATTGGAGCCATCATTTTGCAAGGTCCACACCATTCTGCAGAAAAGTCCACTAAAACTGGTGTTTCTCCTTCTATTAATTCCTGAAAAATTTTATTATTCTGCATGTTGTTCTTTTTTAAAGATGCCAAAAAATAAAGCACCCATTAAAGCAAAATAGAGCGTACTTCTAATTGGGGATGATGTGATTAAACAAGTTCCGGAACTGCATCCTATCAATTTCCAATACATATAACCACTAATGGCACCAACAAAAGCTCCCAAAATATAAAGCCATTGTTTATTAATGAATCTCTTCATAACTAATTTCTTGAGGGTTAGATTTAGAAATATCTTTTTTTAAGGGAACATTACATCCACCTACTCCACAACAACCAATATTTGCAATTGCCATACTTGATAATAGAACACCTGCCATTGAATACATCCATTCTCTTGCTTGATATCCTTGTACTATAATTATCACTCCTAAGAGCAATCTAAGCGCACGCATAAAATTCCAATTCAAAAGAATATTTTTCATAATAACAAATTTACACATCTCAATAACCTTTAAAAGTAACCTTTGTCACATTTAACAAAGCTCATTGAAAAGTTGTTTATTTGCCCAAAATCATTTTATGAACTATCAAGACCTTGTAACAAATCATGCTGGAAAACTAATCGATCAATTTTTAGGACATGTGTTAACTCAAGATTCTATTGAAATTCATTTTGATTTTTTAGAAGCTGATCAGTGGTCTATCATAAGTATGCATCAATATGAAGAAGATTTAGAAATCTCTATTCGATTGCATTTGAATGGCGTATATGATATATATCTTGGCTATTATGATGATGAGGATGAATTTCATGAGATTATACACCCACTTAGCTTTGAAGAGTCAGAGCAATTGCCAAAGGGTTTAAAAAAGCTCATGAAAAAAGTAGTAGACGATGAAGCAGGGTTAAGAGTAAAAGGAGATTTTTTAAAATAAAAATAAAATTATGAGTTCCCAACTTTTAAAAGAGCAATTTCTCTTAAACAAAGATATTACCTATTTAAATTTTGGTGCCTATGGTGCCTGTCCTAAACCTGTTTTTGATGTTTATCAAAAATTTCAAAGGGAATTAGAAGAAGAGCCTACATTATTTATTAATGAATTAGGTCCAGCCTATATCAAAAAATCGAGGGAGTCATTGGGGAACTATTTAAATTGTTCTGCTGATGATATAGTTTATGTTACTAGCCCTTCTTATGCAGTTAATTTAATTGCCAAAAGCTTTCAAATCAAAGCCGGAGATGAAGTATTAACTACCAATTTAGAATATGGGCCCTGCGATAAAACCTGGAAATACTATTGCGAACAAAATGGAGCTACTTATAAAAGAATTGATATTCAATTCCCACTTCAAAGTAAAGAAGATTTTTTAGATCAATTTTTAAAAGGCATTACAAAGAATACTAAATTGATATTCGTGAGTCATCTCACTAGTTCAACTGGTTTAAGACTTCCAATTGAAGAAATTTGTACGATTGCCAATCAACTTGGGATATTAATATATGTAGATGGAGCACATGCGCCAGGTCAATTGCCAATTGATCTAAGCTTGCTAGGTGCTGATATTTATACTGGTGCATGCCATAAATGGATGTTAACACCAAAGGGTTCTTCCTTTTTATACGTAAGAAATAGTCTTCAACATTTATTTGATCCATTAATTATCAGTTGGGGTTATAAAGGACTTAAACCTTCAAATTCCATTTTTTTAGACAATCATCAATTTCAAGGTACCCGCGATTATTCCGCATTCTTAACAATACCTGCAGCTATTGATTTTATGTCAGTATTCAATTGGAAGAAAGTAAGTGCGGATAGTAGGCATCTAACACAAAGCAATGCAAAACGTTTTTGCGATTTAATGGGTACCCAGCCTTTAACAGCTATAACGAATGATTTTATAGCTCAATTATTTTCAATACCGATTAAAATACAAAATCCAGAAAAATTACACGATCTATTATATAAACAATATCGTATTCAAGTGCCTGTTCTAAATCATGAAGGAAATTTTTATTTAAGATATTCGATCCAGGGTTTTAATGAACAGAACGATTTGGATCAATTATATAATGCTTTAGTTGAAATAGCCAATTTTTAACAGGAAATATTTATTTTTTCAACATTTTAAGAGAAAATATTGCAGTAGAAAATACCTACTTAAAAGGGTATCTAAAACCTCAGTTTAGACCTGAATTCTAGAATAATATAATTAATTCGTCATATAATACAACAAAATAGTCATTAAATACAAATGGGTTGGTATTTCTGAGACTAGTTAAAAGGGGTTCTTTTACATATAAATAATCATGTATGAAAAGGATCTTATTTGCAGCAATTATTGGTTTAGTTTTTACTTCTTGCCAAAAGCAAATCGATGTGACTTCATCTTCGACAAGTACTACTAATAACAATACTAATAACACCAATTTTGGTGTTTCTACAGCGGTAACTTCAGAATCTATTAAACAAGGTTTATTGGCTTATTATACATTTTCTGGTAATGCGGTAGATGCTTCAGGCAATGCTAATGACGGTATTGTTCATGGTGCTAGTTTGGTTGCTGATAGATTCGGAAATCCTTCTAGTGCATATTCTTTTGTAGATGCTTCTGGAAGTACTTTAAATAATAACATTACAATTAATACTTTGCATTCAAGCTTAACTACTTATTCTATTAGTGGTTGGTTTAAAAAAGCAACTAATTCAGTTAATATTGGCGGTTCAATATTTGCGGGAGATCATCCTGCAAGTGGTCCTGGAGATTTAAATTTCGCTATTGCAACTTCTAATAGTGCAGAATGGAATGCAAAAAATCAAACAAATATTAGTGTTGGAATTACTACTGAAACTGTTTCAAATAAATCAACTAATTACTCAGATGGAGTATGGCATAGCTTTGTAGTTACTTTTAATTCTAATACAACTGCTTTAGCTCCTACTAATTTTCAAATGTATATTGATGGAGTTTTATTACCTACTCAAAGTTTATATCAAAGTCAACTAACTACAGATTCAGCTCCTGTAACAAGTTCTGTTTTGCCAATTATATTAGGTAATTCTCAAGGATTAAACAATGCATTTCCTGGAGCAATTGATGATATCAGAATTTACAATCGGGTTTTAACACAATCTGAAGTAACTTATTTACTTTCTGCAAAATAACATTATTGATCATATTAAATCAGTTGGATATTATATCAATCAACTGAATTCATTAAAATATTCTAGTCACGTTTGAATTTGATTAGGAATTGTGAAAAGAGGGCATTAAGAGATTAGTGCTCTTTTGTATTTTGGCAAGTAGCCAAGTAAAATACAGACTAGGGCATTTACTAAAAGGTTGACGATTTCGTTTGATATAAGTATTAAGAATGCAATCAAAAAATACTCAGGTTGATTTTCCACGGCCTTTGGTGAAGTATCCACGGCTTAACCGTGGAGTATCTATGGAGTATCTATGGAGTAAAGTTTATTAAGTTTAGGAAAGTCATTATAAAGGAGGCATAGTATTATTCACAAAAAAAGCACTAATTACTTAGTGCTCAAATAGTCGGGACGACAAGATTTGAACTTGCGACCCCACGCCCCCCAGACGTGTGCGCTACCGGGCTGCGCTACGTCCCGAACTTTCCATTTATATTTAAATGGGCTGCAAATATAGGCGTAAAAGAAATTTTCAGGTTATATTGCATAAAATTTTGTTAGTCTACATGAAGATTCTGATTAGGCACGCAAGGATTATTGATACACACTCGCCATTCAATGGCTTAATTAAAGACATTTTAGTAGAAAAAGATCAGATTATTGCAATCGCAGATCATATCACCGATACTGCAGATCAAATAATTGAATCTTCCAATTTAGAAGTCTCGATTGGCTGGGTTGATACATTCGCACATTTCTGTGATCCAGGTATAGAATACAAAGAAACATTAGAAACCGGTTCTGCATCTGCAGCAGCTGGCGGGTTTACCCAGGTTTTTGTTCTTCCCAATACCGATCCAGTGGTAGACAATAAATCACAAGTAAGTTATATCGTACAACAAAGCACACCATTACCTGTATCGATTCATCCGATTGGCGCCATTACAAAAAAGATTGAAGGAAAGGATTTGGCAGAAATGTATGACATGAAAAATAATGGTGCGGTTGCATTTTCGGATGGACTCTCTCCTGTTCAAACTGCAGGTCTTTTTTTAAAGGCCTTATTATATGTAAAAGCATTTGAAGGGGTACTGATACAAATACCCATCGATAAATCAATAGGATCAGGTGGATTGATCAATGAAGGAATTATTTCCACTCAATTAGGCTTGCCAGGAATCCCTGCTATATCTGAAGAAACCATAGTAAAAAGAGACATAGATTTGGCTCGCTACACAGGCTCTAAATTGCATATTACCGGAATTTCAACTGCTACAAGTATTGAATTAATCACGCAAGCAAAAAAAGAAGGCCTTTCCATTTCATGTAGTGTAACAGCTTATCAATTACATTTTTGTGATGAGGACCTAGTTAATTATGATACTAATTTAAAATTGAATCCTCCCCTACGAACCCGAGAGGATATGTTGGCTCTTCAAAATGCAGTTCGTGATGGATTAGTGGATTGTATAGCCAGTCATCACCTTCCACAAAACTGGGATAATAAAGTCTGTGAATTTGAATATGCAAAATCTGGTATGATCGGATTACAAACAAGTTTTGCAGCTGTTAATTCTATACTTCCGGAATTAAGTTCAGAACAACTGGTTCAATTATTTTGTACCAATGCACGTAATATTTTTGCAATTCCTACTACCAATATTAACATAGGATCAAAAGCAGAACTAACTTTATTTAGTAGGTCGGGGAATACCACCTTAACTACTCAAAATAATACAAGTAAATCCGCTAATTCCGCATTCTTAAATAGGGAATTAAATGGAAAAGTTTTGGGTATCATACACAAAGGACAAATATTTACCAACTAAACAACCAAACTAACATGGAAACTAAAATTGTACAACCTTGGATGAAAGGATTGATTTTAGGTTTAATAACCACCACTTACGGCATCGCTTTGTATTTAATGGACCTATGGCAAAATAAGTCCTTGGGTTATGTATCATATGTAATTGTATTGGCTGGAATCATTTGGTCATGTATTTATTACGCAAAACAAATGGATGGAAATGTAACATTTGGAAATGTTTTTGCTCATGGGTTTAAAGTAACTGCAACTTTAATCGTAATTACAGTAGTTTTTACTTTTTTAGAGGTGAAAATTATTTTTCCGGAAATGATTGATAAAATCATTGATATTGCTGCAAAAGAAATGGAGAAGAATAAAAATCTTAATGATGAGCAAATTAAAAGTGCTCTTGATATGACCAGGAAATTTATGATGCCTTTTATGATTGGAGGCGTTATATTAGGATATGGCATATTTGGAGCTATTAGTTCAGCCATTGGTGCTGGTATAGCAAAAAAGAATCCTAACCATACTCCATTCGAGCAATAATTTTATTTATGGATCTTACTATCATCATTCCATTATACAATGAAGACGAATCACTACCAGAATTGTGCAGCTGGATTGAAACTGTGATTACTAAAGTGCAATTAAGTTACGAAGTGATTATGGTCGACGATGGCAGCACAGACAATAGTTGGCAGGTTATTGAAACTATCGCTGCTAAAAATAATTGCTTTAAGGGAATTCGCTTTAGACGTAATTATGGCAAATCTGCTGCATTAAATGAAGGGTTTAAAGCAGCTAAAGGTGCTACAGTGATTACGATGGATGCTGATATGCAAGATTCTCCTGATGAAATTCCTGGACTCCGTAATATGATTATTGTGGAGGGTTTTGATATGGTAAGTGGATGGAAAAAAGTGAGATATGACAATACATTCACCAAAAACATTCCATCGAAATTATATAATGCCGTAGCAAGAAAAGCTTCAGGCATTCATTTAAACGATTTTAACTGTGGATTAAAGGCCTACAAATTGGATGTGGTAAAATGCATTGAAGTGTATGGTGAAATGCATCGTTATATTCCAATTTTGGCGATGTGGAGTGGATTTAGAAAAATAGGTGAAAAAATAGTGGAACATCGACCAAGAAAATATGGTGTTACTAAATTTGGAATGAAAAGGTTTGTCAATGGATTTCTGGATTTAGCTACTATTATGTTTCTGGGAAAATTTGGTAAGAAACCTATGCAATTATTTGGTCTTTGGGGAAGTTTATTTTTCCTTATTGGTCTTAGTTCCAGTATTTATTTAATAATAGGAAAATTGATCGATATCGATTATTCTTTAACTAATAAACCTGCATTTTTTATTGCATTAACTACAATGATTATTGGAGTTCAATTATTCCTAGCGGGTTTTGTGGCAGAATTGGTGGCTCGAAATGCTCCAGAACGAAATAGTTACCTGATCCATAAAAAAATTGGAATCGAGGACTGATAAAGTTTTCTATGCAAAAAAAAATTGCCTTAATTGGAACTGCATGGCCATTTCGTGGAGGAGGTATCGCCTCTTTTAACGAGCGTCTTGCACATGCCTTTTTGGAAGATGGATTTGATGTAACCATCTACAATTTTTCATTACAATATCCTTCATTTTTATTTCCTGGTAAAACTCAATATAGTACAGAGCCTGCTCCTGCTAATTTGCATATTATTGTTTGTATCAATTCCATCAACCCGTTTAACTGGTTTAAAGTTGGGAATAGTATCAAAAATGAAAAACCGGATTTGGTAATTGTACGATATTGGTTGCCTTTAATGGGCCCCTGCTTGGGAACCATACTTCGAATTATTAAAACCAACCGTTTTTCAAAAATCATCTGCATAGCTGATAATATAATACCACATGAAAAACGCCCAGCTGATAAAATATTTACAAAATACTTTATCAAACCTATTGATGGGTTTATTACGATGAGTAACAAAGTATTGAACGACCTGAAAAGTTTTAGTTCTACCAAAGCAATCAAAACAGAACATCCTTTGTATGATAATTTTGGAAATGCGCTTACTAAAGTGGAGGCAAGAAATTTTCTAAATATACCTGTTGAAGGGAATATTATTTTATTCTTTGGGTTTATTCGAAAATATAAGGGTCTTGACCTTTTATTAGAGGCGATGAAAATTTTAAAGGATCAAAAAGAGAAAGACAACACAAAAATCCTTCCCATTTTATTGATTGCTGGAGAGTTTTATGATAATGAATTACTCTATAAAAATATCATTGAACAATTAGGTATTGCTGATCTTTTAGATTTACGTACACATTTTATTACTGATCATGAAGTAAAGTATTATTTAAGCGCCACAGATTTTGTAATTCAACCATACAAAAATGCCACACAAAGCGGTGTAACTCCACTTGCCTATCATTTTGAAAAACCAATGTTGGTAACAAATGTGGGAGGTTTAGCAGATATGGTTCCTGATAATGTTGCTGGAGTTGTTGTTGAACCAAATGCTATATCAATTGCAGAAGGGATTCAAAAATTGTATCAATTAGGAGAAAACCATTATTTGCCACATCTTCGTAAAGAAAAAGAAAAATACAGCTGGTCACATTTAACCGATGCTATATTAAAACTTGCTGAAATTTAATAGCAAGAAAATTTAAAAGTATATCATGAAAGAAACTATTCAACATATCATTTCAGAAAGTATTTCTGTAAAATCTACCATATTACAAAATGAAGCTCTACTAAACACTATTGATTCAATCGTAAAAGTGATTACAAAAAGTTTTCAAGCTGGATTCAAAGTACAATTTTGTGGAAATGGTGGAAGTGCAGCAGATGCACAACATTTAGCAGCTGAATTTTCTGGCAGATTTTATAAAAATAGAAGAGCATTGCCTTCAGATGCATTACACTGTAATAGTTCTTACCTAACTGCAGTTGCAAATGATTATAGTTACGATGACATTTATGCCCGTTTAGTTGATGGTACCATGGTGAAGGGTGATGTGTTAGTGGGTATAACTACTTCAGGAAATTCTGGAAATATTGTAAAGGCTTTTGAAGTTGCCAGAACAAAAGGAATTATTACTATTGGGTTTACTGGTTCAACTGGTGGAAAACTAAAAGAATTATCCGACTATCTCCTTAATATTCCTTCAGATATTACTCCACGTATTCAAGAGTCGCATATTCTGATTGGACATATTATTTGTGAGTTAGTGGAAGATGCTATTTTTCCTGGGTAAAATTAAAAAATCAAAATTCAAAAGCAAAAATATTAGGTGTTGAATATTTAAATGGTAATATGTTTAGATTAGATCAAATAGATTCTTCGTTTACATTATTTATTGATCGTGATGGGGTTCTGAATCATGAGAAATTTGAAGATTATGTACTTAATTGGAAGGAGTTTCAATTTTATGACACAACTATTGAAGCCTTAGCAATTCTTGAACCTCTATTTAAAAAAATCGTACTGGTAACTAACCAAAAAGGTATTGGCAAAGGGTTAATGAGTATTAATGATTTGGAGAATATACATTCTAATATGTTATCCGAAATTAATAAAGGAGGTGGCAGGATTGATCAGATAATTTATTGCCCCGATTTAGATAATGACTCTTATAATCGCAAACCCAATCCAGGGATGGCTTTTCAGGCTACTCAAAAATACCCTGAAATAGATTTGTCAAAATCAATGATGGTTGGCAATAGAATAAGTGATATGGGTTTTGGACGTAATGCAGGAATGTATACAGTATTTCTAAGTACCACACATCCGGAAATTGATTTTCCACACCCATTGATAGATCTGAGATTTGAAAATCTATTAGACTTTGCCAATCAATTAAAGACGATAATAAAATCTTAAATTTTTCTGTGATAGCTAGTAAAATTTGTATTCCTATCTATTGCTTGTAACTTAGTAATAATGAATAAAACTATTATCTTTTTTATCTTCTTTTTCTGTTGCATTCAAACTCAGGCACAACAAAAAAAGGATTCTAATCAAATTAAAATTGCTGAAATTGAAACTGGAATAAAAGGTTATTCAAAAGCAATCTTAAATGCCATTGAAATGGTGGATCGGTTTAGAGCAGATAGTTTGTTTACCAGAGGACTTGTGCAGGCTTTAAAGCTTCCTAATTCATTTTACTATCCATTCGATTCTTTAATTACCATTTCTAAAATATATGCCCCTGATAGTAGTTTTCGAATTTTCACTTGGCAAATAATGAAAGACTTTAGTTCATATCATCAAAAAGGGGCCATTCAGATGCACACAAAAGATGGCTCATTAAAAATATTTCCTCTCTTTGATCAATCGGATTTTACTGAATTTCCAGTTGACTCTATTCGAAATGCTAATAATTGGATCGGAGCTGTTTATTACAATATCGTATTGAAAACCTATAGAGGTAAAAACTTTTATACACTTTTAGGATATGATGAAAACAATGCGAAAACAACGAAAAAATGGATGGAGGTTTTAACTTTTGATGAATTAGGAAAGCCAGTTTTCGGGGGACAATTTTTCGACTATCCTCCTGATAATATAAAGCCTCCTCAACCAGCTTATAGGTTCTGTTTGGAGTATAAAAAACAGGCAGGTGCCAAGATCAATTATGATCCTGATATAGACCGTATTATTTTTGCTCATCTGGTTAGCGAAAATGGAGAAGAAAAAGAAAAACAAAGTTTAATTCCTTATGGCAGTTATGAAGGATTCCATTGGACTAATGGCAGATGGGTGCACGAAAGAAATATTGAAATGGGAGATCCCGCTCCACTAAACAATCCCCCTAATAATTCCAATCTAACAAATCACAATTAATCCAATTAACTTAAAGAATAGTATTTTGCTATTTACATAGAGTTATTTACCATTAATCAAGCTTCAATATGGCTAAAAACGCTTCTTGAGGAACTTCTACATTACCAACTTGACGCATCCGTTTCTTTCCTTCTTTCTGTTTTTCTAATAGTTTACGCTTACGACTTACATCACCTCCATAACATTTTGCAGTTACATCTTTACGTAATGCACTTATATTTTCACGTGCTATCACTTTAGCACCAATAGCTGCTTGAATGGCTATCTGGAACTGTTGTCTTGTTATTAATTCTTTTAATTTCTCACAAAGCTTACGTCCAAAATCTGTTGCTCTACCTCTATGTATCAATGCACTTAAAGCATCTACTTTCTCTGCATTCAACATAATATCCATTTTAACGATATCTGCTTCTCGATAGCCAATGGGAGAATAATCGAAAGAAGCATATCCCCTCGTCTGACTTTTCAATTTATCATAAAAATCAAATACAATTTCTGTCAATGGCATTTCAAAAGTCAACTCAACCCTTGAAGGAGTTAAATAACTTTGATTTAATAAGATGCCGCGTTTTCCTAAACATAGCGTCATAATGTTCCCAATATAATCGGGCATGGTTATAATCTGTGCTCTGATAAATGGTTCTTCAATGCGATCCAATTTAGTAGGATCGGGCATTTCAGAAGGATTATTTACCACTAATTTATCGCCTTTTGAAGTATAGGCTAAGAAACTTACGTTGGGAACTGTGGTGATAACAGTTTGATTAAATTCCCGTTCCAATCTTTCCTGAATAATTTCCATGTGCAGTAGCCCAAGGAACCCACATCTAAATCCAAATCCTAAAGCTTGTGATGTTTCTAATTCAAATGTAAGAGACGCATCATTCAATTGCAATTTATCCATGCAATCACGAAGCTCTTCAAATTCATCTGTATTTACTGGATAAATACCAGCAAATACCATTGGTTTAACTTCTTCAAAACCATGAATCATTTCACCCGGATTATTCGCCAAAGTGATAGTATCTCCCACTTTAACTTCCTTTGCAACTTTAATTCCAGTTATAATATATCCAACATCTCCAGCTTTTACTTCCTCTTTTGGAGTCATGGTAAATTTTAATACCCCCACTTCATCCGCAAAATAGTCCAACCCCGAAGCCACAAATCTGATTTTATCTCCTTTCTTTAAAACTCCGTTAAGAATACGGTAGTAAACTATAATCCCTCTAAAACTATTGAATACACTATCAAATATTAAAGCCTGAAGTGGAGCTTCATAACTGCCTTTTGGTGCAGGAATTCTGTCCACAATAGCTGCAAGAATTTCGTCGATCCCTATTCCACTCTTACCACTTGCCAATAAAATATCTTCCGCTTTACAACCTATTAATTCAACAATCTGATCAGTTACTTCTGGAATTTTAGCTCCATCCATGTCGATCTTATTGATCACTGGAATAATTTCAAGATTATTCTCAATGGCTAAATATAAATTACTAATCGTTTGAGCCTGAATACCTTGAGAGGCATCAACTAACAATAAAGCACCTTCACATGCGGCTAATGCACGGCTTACTTCATAGCTAAAATCAACGTGGCCTGGAGTATCAATTAAATTAAAAACATATTGCTCGCCTTTGTAAGGGAAATTAATTTGAATAGCGTGACTCTTTATAGTAATTCCTTTTTCACGCTCCAAATCCATATCATCCAAAACCTGGTTCATCATATCTCTTTGACCAACCGAATTGGTATGTTCCAATAAACGGTCTGCCAAAGTACTTTTACCATGGTCGATATGTGCAATAATGCAAAAATTCCTAATATTCTTCATAAGGCTGCAAAGATATGTGTGAGAAGCACAAAAATGTACGTTTATGTTATTAATGACATGTGAATAACGATAGAATCAAGAAAGGGTTTATTTTTATGTCATAAACAAAGATGAATGCTTCTAAAAAAACTAAATAAAAAGGCTCAAATCAATAATGAAACAGGGTTGGGTACCAATACTGCTTTAGGAGGTGGCCGATTTTTCAATAAAAATGGTGTGGCTAATGTGGAATTAAGGGGCCTCCCTTTTTGGCAAAGATTGAACTTATTTCACACGATGCTAACGATGAAAAGGTGGAAATTTCTTTTATCTATCATGTTATTTTTCATTTTAATCAATCTACTGTTTGCAGGTCTTTATTTATTGATAGGCATTGAACATTTGAATGGTATGGTTGCAGAAACTATCGGAGAGAAATTTGGGGAGGCCTTTTTTTTTAGTGCGCAGACATTTACCACAGTGGGATATGGCAGAATAAATCCAGTTGGATTTATGACAAGTTTTATTGCATCTTTTGAAGCATTAACTGGTTTAATGAGCTTTGCACTAATGACAGGTTTATTATATGGTAGATTCGCCAGACCAAGATCATTTATCAGATATAGTAAAAACGCATTGTTTGCGCCATTCGATGACGGTGTTGCATTGATGTTTAGAATGGTTCCCTATACCAAAAATTATTTGGTTAATGTTGAAGTGAAAGTAACCATGGCCATGAAAGTATTAGAAGATGGCGTAAAAAAAAATAAGTTTTATAATGTTCCACTTGATATTGCTAAAGCGTCTACCATGACAGCCAACTGGACAATAGTACATCCTTTAAATGAGGATAGTCCAATCTTCCAATTTTCAAAAGAGGACATGTTAAATGCAGAAGTAGAATTACTCATATTTGTTCAGGGTTTTGATGAAAGTTTTTCAAATACAGTAATTTCGAAAGCTTCCTATACATTTGATGAATTTATATTCGGGGCAAAATTTGTACCGATGTATCATCCAAATGAAACAAATGATAAAACAATCTTGCATTTGGATAAGCTAGACCTGTTCTCTCCTATTGAATTACCCATTCAATTTTGATTTTATGTCACAGATTGGTGAAAATTTATTAAAAGCAGCAACCTTATTGGAATCCGATGAATTAGTTGGAATTCCAACAGAAACTGTGTACGGGTTAGCGGCAAACGCGTTGAGTGATTCAGCTGTAATAAAAATTTTTGAAGCAAAAAACAGACCCACTTTTAATCCTTTAATAGTTCATGTTGTTGACATCGATGCAATTAACAAATATGCTGAGTTAGATCCAATCAGCTTAAAATTAGCCGAGGCATTTATGCCTGGTCCTTTTACTTTACTACTCAATAAGAAATCCATCATTTCAGATTTGGTAACTGCGGGAAGTGCAAAAGTTGCTATTCGTGTTCCGAATCAAATGATGACTACCAAATTATTGATGTTACTTACTTTTCCCCTTGCAGCACCAAGTGCAAATCCTTCAGGATATGTGAGTCCAACAACTGCATTGCATGTACAAGAGGGATTGAAAGATAAAGTTTCCTACATTTTAGATGGAGGACCTTGTGATGTTGGGCTTGAATCTACCATTGCTGAAGTAAGTAACAATCAGATTATTTTACATAGAACTGGAGCAATTACTGCAGAACAAATGGAATCTATAACAGGGCTCAAAGTAGTAGCAAATGAATTAACTAACAAACTGGCTAGTGCAGGTCAAATGAAAAGCCATTATGCCACTAAAACACCCTTATATCGTGGTGATATTCCTGAAATGATAAAAGAATATGCAAACAAAAACATTGCGGTCATTTCATTTAATAAATTATATGAAGGGTTGAATAATGGTCACCAATATGTATTATCTCCTAACAGTGATTTAAATGAAGCTGCCAAACATTTGTTTGAAGTTATGAGATGTATTGATGAATTTCAATTTGATATGATTATTACAGAACTATTTCCGGACGAAGGATTAGGCATCGCTATAAACGATCGATTAGGAAGAGCACTGGAAATAAATAAACAATAATTATTCCCAGAATTTTACAGGATACTTAGTGCAAAATTCTTTTTCTGTAATTAAGTTTAATTCAGATTCGAAATTATTTAACTCATTCTCAGGTAGGGTTTCCTGAATGATATTGAATAATTGTCGTTCTTCAAAACGTATATGTTTTTCTAAAGTATTAGAAAATGAAGCAATCGTTTCTAATTGTTCTGAACGTATTTCATTATTTAGTTTCTGAATCAACATTCTAATTTCTTGATGCTCATTATTAAATTGAGTCAGGTTCTCTGTTAGCTGCGGATATTTATCGGCTAAAGGCAAAAATAGTAACTCTTCTTTTTCAAAATGCAGACGTAATTCATCTTCCCAAAATTGAAGAATAAAATCGCGCATTTCTTTAAGAGAAGCATTTTTCTTTAAGCCTTTCTCCAATAATAAAGAAACTAATAATCCTTGGTGGTGCTGCCTTGACAATGGTTGCAAGGTTAAATGTCGTAAAATGGCCATTACTTTAATGCATTAATAATAGCTACAAATTCTTCAGCGATAAGTGATGCTCCACCAACTAGACCACCGTCAACATCTGGTTGAGTAAATAATTCTATTGCATTAGCAGCTTTTACACTTCCACCATATAAAATAGAAATTGAATCAGCAATCGTATTGCCATATTTAGATGCAATATGACTACGAATAAATGCATGAATTTCTTGTGCTTGTGCACTAGAAGCTGTTTTGCCTGTACCAATAGCCCAAATAGGTTCGTATGCAATTACCACTTCTAATAATTGTTCTGCTGTTAAATGAAATAAAGATTCATTTAATTGTTTTGCCACAAATTCATTTTGAGTATTTGCTTCACGAATATTTAAAGGTTCGCCGCAACAGAAAATAGGTTTCATATTATTGGCAAGACATATATCTAACTTTTCTGCTAATAGCTGATTGCTTTCGTTATAATATTCTCTTCTTTCGGAATGACCCAATACCACATACTGAATTCCAACTGATTGCAATATTTCAACAGAAGTTTCACCAGTATAAGCACCATTTTTTTTATTAGAACAATTCTGTGCTGCAATAAAAACATTGTTTGTGCCAACAAATTTTTGAACAGCCATCGATAAATAAGGGAAAGGCACTGCAAATATTGCTAATTGATGACTTGCCAAAAGGTGGGGCTTAGCAATGATATCGTTTAATAATTGATCTCCCTGTAGTAGGGTTAAATTCATTTTCCAGTTTGCAGCTGCTATTTGTTTTCTCATGTTACTACTTAATCTCTTTTTATTATTGGGATGTGTTAAACTTAAACTATCAGTATAAATAAATCATTAACTACTGATTTTGGGCAAATATAGTTTCCAAAATGGAAGTTTCCTCTTCTGTAATATGCAGGTTTTTCATTTTCTTCCAATTATCGATGGCGAAAAATGCTTTTTTAAGATCATATTTATTACCACTTATGCCCCAACTAAAATTATTGAAAATAGTAGGTAGCAATCCTGCCCCAAATATATTGCAGCTTACTCCCACAATAGTTCCAGTGTTTACAGATGAATTAATAGCCACTCTAGAATAGTCGCCCATAATCAAGCCACATTTTTGTCCAACCCCCAAATAAGAATTAGTAGCATAATTCCAAACTTTTACTTCACACGCGGTATTTTTAACATTACTATTGGTTGATCCAGCACCCATATTACACCATTCTCCAATTACGGCATCTCCTAAATAACCATCATGGGCCTTATTTGTGTAACCCATAATGACCGAATTTTTTATCTCACCTCCTCCCATACAACAAGGGCCCAGGCTTGTTGCACCATAAATACGGCTATTCATTTTTAATACAGAATTATAACCCATTGAAAATGGTCCACGTACACAAGAACCTTCCATAACCTCTGCCTCTTTCCCTATATAGATGGGACCTGTTTTTGAATTAAGCGTACAGAATTCTAATTTGGCTCCTTCTTCAATAAAAATATCAGCAGTTTGAATAACTTGTACAGTTGGAGAAATTGGTTGAGATGATCGTCCTTTTGTTACCAATTTAAAATCTTCTCGGATCATAGTATCATTCCATAACATCATTTCCCAGCAATATTTTAATCTTTTTACTTGATCAGGGAATATAATTTGATTAGTAAACAAAGATATATCAGGTTTAAAATCATTAAAGGCAATAGCTATTCTGCCCGCAACAAATCCATTTTGATCAATTATGCAGGATCCGGCTTCTAAACTTAAAATTGCTTGTATTAAATTATCGTTTGGCATCACAGAAGCATCTACCCAGACATGCTCTTCTTGTATTGGAATAGGATATAATACTTGCAAATAGGTTTCAGTACGAACAAAAACTTCATCTTTAGTTTTCATCGACCATCTTTCCTGAATAGTTAAGATTCCAAATCTTAAAGCTGCAATAGCTTTAGTATAAGTTAATGGGAATAAACTATTTCTTGTATTAGTATCAAATAAAATAATCGCCATATTACAAATTAACTGATTATTCTACACACCTCAATAGTCCTTAGACGTTTTTGTTCTAACTTTGCATACCTATTAATAAAAAACAAGAGTTATGAGTTTAGGATATTTTTCATACCCACTTCCCACCAATGAACCTGTTCTTAATTATGCACCTGGATCTACTGAAAGGGCTGCATTAAAAAAAGCGTTAGTAGAACTTAAAAAGAAACCTATTGAAATACCCATGTATATTGGTTCAAAGGCAGTGAAAACAGGTAAGTTGGTAGATATTCACCCTCCACATGAATTGAGTCATACGCTAGGATCTTTTCATGCAGGTGATGCAAGCCATGTGAAATTGGCAATTGATGCAGCTTTAAAAGCAAAACAACCATGGGAAGCCATGAGTTGGGAAAATAGAGCACAAATATTTTTGAAAGCGGCCGATTTACTTGCCACAAAATATCGCTTTCAAATGAATGCGTCTACTATGCTTTGTCAAAGTAAAAATGCCTATCAAGCTGAAATTGATGCGGCCTGTGAATTAATTGATTTCTTAAGATTTAATGTTCATTTTTTAAGTAAGATATATCAGGAACAACCCTTATCTGGTGCAGGTATGCACAATCGATTAGAATGGCGTCCGTTAGAAGGATTTGTATTAGCGATTACTCCATTTAATTTTACTGCGATTGGTGGTAATCTTCCAACCTCAGCGGCAATGTGTGGGAATGTGGTTGTTTGGAAACCCGCAAATACACAAATTTATTCTGCTCAATTGTTCATGCGAATTTTAAAAGAAGCAGGATTACCTGATGGAGTGATTAATTTAATTTATGTTGATGGTCCAACACTTGGTTCCGTATGTTTTTCGCATAGAGAATTTGCTGGTGTTCATTTTACAGGATCTACAGGTGTATTCAATGGCATGTGGAAGACTATTGGAGAAAATATGAATATCTATCGCAGCTATCCAAGAATTGTTGGAGAAACTGGCGGAAAAGATTTTGTAATTGCACATAAAAGTGCAAATGTAGATGCCGTAGTTACCGCTCTTGCAAGAGGTGCATTTGAATACCAAGGTCAAAAATGTTCTGCAGCATCACGTGCCTATATTCCAAGTAATATGGCAGAAGCTGTAAAAACAAAATTAGTTGCCGCATTGAATTCAATGAAGATGGGTACTGTGGAAGACTTCAGTAATTTTGTAAATGCAGTTATTGATGAAAAATCTTATAATAACATCACAAAATATATTAGTAGCGTTAAAAAGAATAAAAAAACAAGTATTCTGGTTGGCGGTAATTTTAGTAAAACAAAAGGTTACTTTATAGAACCGACAGTAATTATTACGAAAGATCCTAAAAGTACCACAATGTGTGAAGAGATTTTTGGGCCAGTATTAACCATTTACATTTATGATGCAGAAAAATTCGAAGCCACACTAACTCTTCTCGATAGTACCTCTAATTATGCACTTACTGGAGCAATTTTAGCCCAAGACAGAGCAGCAGTAGAATTAGCCACGAATAAGTTAAGAAACGCCGCTGGCAATTTTTATATCAATGACAAACCAACTGGCGCAGTTGTTGGTCAGCAACCATTTGGTGGTGCTAGAGGATCAGGAACGAATGATAAAGCAGGAAGTCAATTGAATTTATACCGTTGGTTAAGCGCTAGAACCATCAAGGAGACTTTCAACCCTCCTACCGATTATAGATACTCTTTTTTAAATGAAGCATAATTAAGCGTCCCGAAAGGGGCGTTTAATTTTTCAAGTATTCTAACAATAAGTTCATGTTGAATTTATCTGATTTTGTACTTTAAATGCTAGTATTGTTTCTTATCAGGATTTAAATGATAGCAATTATGAAAAGCTTATATATTTTAACTTTAAGTTGTTTTTGTGTTACATTAGTTTATTCACAAAAAAATATTGAAAAGAAAACTAGTCAGATAAAATTGCCCAATGGGTGGTCGCTAACCCCAGCTGGCAAAAGTTTGGAATTAGGAGATTTACCCTTGAATTTAGCCATTTCTACTTCTCAGAAAATAATGGCAGTTACTAATAATGGACAAGGAAAACAAACACTTCAATTGATTGATCTAATTAATGAGAGAGTAGTTGATGAAATCAGTATCGCTAAATCCTGGCTTGGATTAAAATTTAGTGCAGATGAAAAATTCTTATACGCTTCAGGCGGAAATGATAACTGGATTTTAAAATATGCATTAATTAAAAATAAACTAACTCTAATAGACAGTATTGTTTTAGGAAAAAAATGGCCAGAACATATATCACCTGCAGGTATTGACATTGATGATGCTGCAAACCTTTTGTATGTGGTAACAAAAGACAATAATTCACTGTATACAATTAACCTAAAAACCAAACAAATTATTGATCGAATAAAACTTCCTGGTGAAGGCTATACCTGTAAATTATCGAGCAATAAAACGGAACTTTATATTACTTGCTGGGGCTGCGAAAAATTATTAATCTATAATACTTTTTCGAAAAAAATTACTGATGCCATTCAGGTTGGAAGTAATCCAAACGATTTTTGTATTTCTAAAACAGGCCAGTATTTATTTGTTGCAAATGCGAACGATAATTCAGTATCCGTTATCAATAACAAAACGAAAAAGGTTATAGAAACATTAAATGCAGCATTATATCCGAATGCCCCAAATGGTTCAACCACCAATGGTGTAGCACTGAGTAGTGATGAAAAAACTTTATATATTGCTAATGCTGATAATAACTCTTTAGCAGTCTTTGATGTGTCTATTCCTGGCAGCAGTCATTCAAAAGGATTTATCCCAGTTGGCTGGTATCCAACTGTTGTTAAAACAATCGGAAAAAAATTATATGTTGCCAATGGTAAAGGTTTTACTTCTTCAGCTAATCCCAATGGCCCTAATCCAGTAACTGAAAATATTAATCTAAGTTTTCAGAAAGGGGATACTTCAAAACCTAAAGAAGTAGAATACATTGGCGGACTTTTTAAAGGAAGTTTATCAATCATTCCAGAACCGAATGAAAAGACTTTAAGTAATTATTCTCAGATGGTTTACAAAAACACACCTTATTCTAAAATAAGAGAAACACAATCTGTTGGAGAAAAAAACAATCCAATACCCATGAAAATTGGGGAATCCTCTCCTATCAAACATGTGTTTTATATAATTAAAGAAAATAGAACGTATGATCAGGTTTTGGGAGATATGCCAGAAGGAAATGGAGATCCCAAATTGTGTTTATTCGGTGAAAAAGTTACTCCAAATTTACACGCCCTTTCACGTGAGTTTGTTTTACTCGATAACTTTTATGTTGATGGAGAAGTAAGTGCTGATGGACATAATTGGAGTTTGGGCGCTTATTCAAATGACTATTTAGAAAAAACCTGGGTAACCAGTTATGGAGGCAGAGGTGGAGATTATGATGCTGAAGGAAACCGTTCCATTGCAAATAACAAAAATGGATTTATATGGGATTACTGCAAAAGAGCTGGAATTAGTTATAGAACCTATGGCGAATTTGCTGATGATTACAAACCCAATATTCCTGTTTTAAAAGATCATTTCTGTGCTTATTTTACCAGTTGGGATCAACGCGTAAGAGATACAACCCGAGTTGGTCAATGGAAAAGAGATTTTGATTCTTTGGTTGCTATTGATGCATTACCTCAATTAAATACACTCCGGATTATTAATGATCATACGGAAGGATTAAGTAAAGGAAGACCAACACCTTATGCTCATGTGGCTGATAATGATTTAGCAATTGGAATGTTTGTTGAATATTTAAGTAAGAGTTCAGTTTGGAAAGAATCCGTTGTATTTGTTGTGGAAGATGATGCACAAGATGGCCCAGACCATGTGGATGCACACAGAACAACAGCTTATGTTGCTGGAGGTTTCGTAAAACGTCATTTTGTGGATCATACTATGTATTCTACTTCTGGTATGTTAAGAACAATAGAATTGATTCTGGGTTTACCACCAATGAGTCAGTATGATGCTGCTGCAACTCCCATGTTTAACAGCTTTAATCAGCAAGCAGATTTAACAACTTTTGTGGCGAAGCCATTACAGACAGATATTAATGAAAAAAATACACATGAAAGTGTTTGGCAACGTAAAAGCGAATTATTTGATTTTACGAAAGAAGACAGGGTTGCAAACAAAGAATTTAATGAAGTGATCTGGAAAGCTGTAAAAGGATTAGATGCAGTATTGCCAGCTCCAAAAAGAGCCGCATTTGTTAAAGAGATTAATTCGGAAGATAAATAGTTCGCTTTATTTTTAAACCAACTGAATAAATTTAAATACAATTATTCAGTTGGTTCACTTAGAGAAAGAAGTGCAAGATCTATTATTTTAAAAGCGTCCATTAATTGAACTCTTGTAATTATTAATGGAGGACATAATTGTAATACATTACCCTGAGAAACTTTAAAACTAAGACCTAGGTCCAGGCAATAATACATCACTCTTTCAGCTTCTGTAACAGCTTTCTCTTTCGTATTTCGATCTTTTACTAATTCAATTCCCCACAATAAGCCAATACCCCGCACATCCCCTATCCATAGGTGTTTTAATTTCAAAAGATGTAATTGTTCGCGAACAAACAATTCATCCTCTTTCACTTTTTGCAGAAGATTGGTTGATTCCATAAATTCCAGCATTCCTAATGCAGCCACGGCTCCTAATGGACTTTTTTCATGGGTATAATGTCCTAATGAAATATGCGATGCAATATTATATTCGTCTCTAGCTACAATTGCTGCAATTGGAATAATTCCAGCGCCTAATCCTTTCCCTAAACAAATAATATCAGGTTCAATATCGTAATGTTCAAAAGCAAACATTTTACCGGTTCTTCCAAATGCTATAGGTATTTCATCCAGAATTAAGAGTACTTTATGTTTAGTGCAAATTTCTCTAACTCTTTTCCAGTAAGCTTTTGTTGGGATTTGTACATCGGTATTGCGAATTGTTTCAATAATGAAAGCACCAATTTGATTTCCTGATTGTTCAATTTCAATTTCTAATTGATTGGCATAATTCAATTCATCGTAATCTGTATTCGTATTTCGATAAGTCATTGGAGGGGCTATATGATTAACACCTGGAAATAATGGCCCTAAATCGGTTTTAAATTGTTCTTCACCTCCTACCGATATCGCATCCATGGAAGCTCCATGAAAAGAATCCCAAAGAGAAATAACTTTATGTTTACCAGTTACTACTCTAGCCAATTTTAGTGCAATACCTATTGCACTGGTTCCACCTGGTGCAAATAAGACTCTATTCAATCCATCGGGAAGAAGATTGGCTAATTTTTCTGCCAATTTTATAGAGGGTATATTGGTGTACCTTCTTGGAGAAAATGGAAGTATATCCATTTGTTTTTTCACTTTTTCAATCACAAATTGATTACAATAACCAATTTGATGAACATTGTTACCATGAAAATCCATATACCGTTTTCCAGTAACATCATAAATATAGATGCCTTCACAACTTTCCAGAACCTGAAGACAGGGTGTAGATAATGATTGATGAAGAAAACTGTCTTCATCTCTTTGTAAAAATTCCAATGCTGAGGCATTTCGGATGGTTTTATACCATTTTACTCGAGAATTAGATTTATTGATATCCCCTTCAGTTAGATGTTGATTGTTATCCATTGTTTCAAATTATAACGACCCTTATATTTCTTCAAAGATATTATTGATCAAATGGATTAAACATTAAACAATTATGATTTAAATAGCCTGAATAATCTAGAACTCATGTGTAAAATCAAATGATTAAAATAATATGGCCACAAACTCCCCACAATCAATTCAATTTTAAGCTAGAACCCCTATATTTGCCCCTCTAAATTTTAGAATAGTGCCAACAAAATTTTCAAAAGAAACTTACCTCTATTGGTATGAATTGATGCAGTTAATTCGTCAATTTGAATTAAAAGCCGAAGAAATGTACAAAATGGCCGGTAAAATACGTGGATTCTTCCATGCATATATCGGTCAGGAAGCCATTGCTGCGGGCTGTTTAACTGCAACCAGGCCTGAAGATCCATTTATTACAGCATACCGTGACCATGGTTTAGGATTAGCAAAAGGTATGACTGCCGATGAGTGTATGGCTGAATTATATGGTAAAGCAACGGGATGTTCTAAAGGTAAAGGTGGTAGTATGCACTTTTTCAGTGCAAAAAATCACTTTTTTGGCGGTCATGGCATTGTTGGCGCTCAAATTGGAACAGGTGCTGGCTTGGCATTTGCAGAAAAATATAAGGGCACAGATAATGTGGCTGTTGTATTCTTTGGAGATGGTGCTGCTCGTCAGGGTATGCTGCATGAAACCTTCAACTTAGCCATGCTTTGGAAATTACCTGTGATTTTTATTTGTGAGAATAATAACTATGCAATGGGAACTTCCATTGAAAGAACTAGTAATGTAATTGATATCTATAAATTGGCTGATGCCTATGAAATGCCAGCAGATAAAATTGATGGTATGACTCCAGAAGCAGTTCATGAAGGAGTTGCAAGGGCTGTTAAAAGAGCCCGTGAAGGAGATGGCCCCACATTATTAGAACTTAAAACCTACCGTTATAAAGGGCATTCTATTTCAGATCCTCAAAAATACCGTTCAAAAGAAGAGGTTGATGAGTATAAAGATCAGGACCCTATTGTAAAAGTGAAAAATACTATTTTAACAAACGGATTTGGAACTGAAGCGGAGCTACAAGCAATCAATGATAGAATTGATGCGATCGTAGAACAAAGTGTAAAATTTGCTGAGGAAAGTCCTTGGCCAGACGATAACGAAGTTTACAAAGACGTTTATATTGATCAGAATTATCCATTTATTGTAGATTAATTTTAATACTTACCTACCAATTTTCAAAATAGAATTATGAGTGAGCAACATCAGGAACATACAGAAAATATTGATATCGTCTTAAAGGCGCAAAATATTTGGCAGAAGAATTCAAAAACAATTTTAATTATTCTTGTTGCACTAATTGCAATTGTAGGTGGTTGGATAGGGTATAACAACTATATCTTAAAACCAAAAGAAGATAAAGCTGCAGACGCAATTGTTAAAGTACAGGAATATTTCAGAATGGATTCTTCTAATCTTGTATTAAATGGGGATGGCCAGAATAAAGGTGCCTTATATATTATTAATACCTATGGTGGTACCAAAACAGCTAATCTTGCTAAGTTCTATGCAGGAGTTAGTTATTTACACAAAGGCGAATTTGCTAATGCAGTAAAATATTTGAAAGATTTTTCTACCGATGCAAGGCAAGTTCAATTATTGGCTCTGGGTAATTTAGGAGATGCATTATCAGAATTAAATCAGAAAGATGAAGCAATAGCTACTTATAAAAAAGCAGCTAGTGTTTTTGAAATTGATCAAGCAAATTCGGCTGAATATTTATTTCGTGCAGCTTTATTATCTGAAACATCAGGAAAAACCAAAGAAGCTTTGGAAATCTATAAAGATGTGAAAGCTAAATTTCCTAAAACAGATAAAGGTTTTCAGGCAGATAAATACATCTATCGGTTAAGTATTGAAAAAAGCGAATAGATTTGTAGTCTATGGCAAGTAAAGGAAATACAACATTAAGCAAAGGCATCCCTTCTATTAAGGATGCCTTTGTAATTATAGTTAAAACAGAATGGAATTCGGCTATCATCAATAAATTGGAAGCAAGGGTAAAAAAAGTTTTAAAAGCTAATAATATTACTTCCAAAACCATTACCGTTCCAGGCGCATTTGAAATACCATTTGCGGTAAAACAACATTATACATATAGTGAGGTATTACCAGATGCTTATATCAGCTTAGGTACTATTATCAGAGGCGATACTCCTCATTTCGATTATGTGTGTAAAGCAGTTACAGACGGTGTTTTACAATTAAACCTAAGTTTAGATATCCCTGTAATTTTTGGCGTATTAACACTTGAAAATGAACAACAAGCATTAGATCGCATTGGTGGTATTCATGGCAATAAAGGAGAAGAAGCTGCCATAACTGCAATTAAAATGATAGCTTTGAATAGAAAGCTGAAATAGCTTAACTAAATACATTATTAGGAAATGAAAGTGCATCTGTTTATTCCTTGTTTCGTTGACCAGCTTTATCCATCAGTAGGATTTAACATGGTAAAAGTGTTGGAAAAAGCAGGATGTGAAGTCCTCTATAATTCAAAACAAACCTGTTGTGGACAGCCTGCATTTAATGCCGGTTTCTGGGGAGAATCTAAAGAGGTATGTACCAAATTTTTAGAAGATTTTGAAGGCGCTGAATATATTGTTGCTCCTTCCGCAAGTTGTGTGGGCTTTGTGAGAAATATGTATGCCAAGCTTTTTGATAATTCTGCTCATTTGCAACTTGCCAAGAAAACTTCCGAACGTATTTATGAGATCTCCGAATTTCTGGTGAATATTTTACAAGTAACAGAGTTAGGGGCAAAATTTGATGGCAAAGCTACTTATCATGATAGTTGCGCAGGATTAAGAGAATGTCATTTTAAAGCCGAACCCCGTGCTTTATTAAGTAACGTAGAAGGCTTAGAATTAGTGGAATTAAACGACTCTGAAACCTGTTGTGGTTTTGGAGGCACATTTGCAGTTAAGTTCGAACCAATCAGTATTGCCATGGGCGAACAAAAAATCACCCATGCTTTAGAAACAAAGGCCGATTATCTCATTAGCTCAGACATGAGTTGTTTAATGCATATTGATGGTTGTTTAAAAAATCATGGAGCCTCTATGAAAGTGATGCATTTAGTTGATGTATTAGCAAGTGGCTATTAATTACAAGACCTTTTGAATTTTGATTTTTTAATTTTTAATTTTCTTCATGCACTATTGGCTAATCAAATCAGAACCGTTCAAATATAGTTGGGAACAATTTGAAAAAGATGGAAACACGATCTGGGATGGTGTTCGTAATTATGGCGCAAGAAATAATTTGCGTTCCATGCAAAAAGGCGATTTAGCATTTTGGTATCATAGTAATGAAGGAATGGAAATTGTAGGAATAGCAAAGGTTGCGAAGGAGTCATATCAAGATCCAACCACAGATAACCCAGCATGGCTTGTAGTTGATTTTAAGCCTTTTAAAAAGCTGAAAAAGTCGGTTCCTTTATCCTTACTCAAAAATGATCCAAGACTCACTAATATGGATTTAATTCGATTAGGTAGATTATCGGTACAAACCGTTAAAGAAGAAGAATGGGAGATTGTGATGCAATATGCTAATGGTAAATAATTAGTTGATAAATATTGAGATCCTAATTGTTTGAATATGTTAAAACCTAGGCTACTACCCTATCTTTAGTGTTTTACTAACAAGGGCTATCTTATCCTTGCACAAATTTTCTACATGTTAAAATCGATTACTGTTTCCTTTCTATTTGTTTGGATACTATTTACTGCCAACGCACAAACAGGAGAAAATTATCAGTATCTAAAACAATATATTCTTACGCAACAGAATTTAAAAGTTGATTCAAGCAACTTTTTATCCATCTATCATAATAAAGAATTACACTATTTATATCCTCTTTATAAATCGTTCAATCAGGAAAAAAAAATAATAGATCATTTAAGTGCTTTTCAATATTATAATGATCTATCGGAAATTATTTCTTTTAATGGCGACTATTTATCATCTCTCGAAATTGAAAAAAAATCATACGACTCTAATCTTGAAGATTCTATCTACAAAACGCTTAACAAGCAATCTAATTTATTATTAGGTGTAGAATTTAAAGATGCTAAAAAGTACATATTAGAAAGATGTACTAAGCAAAAAGTAGTGATGATTAATGAATCGCATAATAAGCCGCAACACAGAGCTTTTACGGCTTCATTACTCGAAGATTTTTATGCATTGGGCTTCAGATATCTGGCATTAGAAACTTTAAATCAATTTTCTAATGCTTCCCTAAAACAGGTGACCGTATTAACTGGACATTATACTTGTGAACCAATTGGAGGTGAATTAGTAAGAAAAGCCATTAGCTTGGGATTCAAACTCATAGCCTATGAAGACAGCAATTACAATCATACGGTGAATCAAAGAGAATATACGCAGGCAGAAATAATTAATAAAATTTTGCAAAAAGATCCCGCAGCTAAAATTTTGGTTCATGCAGGAGGAAAGCATGTGGAAGAAGCTGCTGCGAGTGATGATCGAATTCCCATGGCTGCTTATTTTAAAATAATTTCAGGCATTGATCCATTAACTATCGATCAAACCAGTCTTACTGAACAAAGTACATCTGAATATGGATCTGCCGTATATGAATATTACGCCAAAAAAAATGTTTTAATATCGCCCGTTGTATTATTGAAAAATAATAAACCCAAAGACATTTTTGATCTTAATTTTTGCGATATCTATATAATGCATCCTCCTACTAAATATAGAAATGGAAGACCCACCTGGAATTCCATGAATGGGTTTAAAAAAGAAACAGCTATACAACCTATTTATCAAACTCTTTTCTTTGTTCAGGCATTTTACGAAAAAGAATATCAGGAAAAACTCATCGGCAAATTGGTACCTGCAGATCAATCTTATATCACTGCCCAAGATGGCTATTATTATCTTTACCTGCAAAAAGGCCGATATCAATTGGTATACAGGGATATGCAGTATAAAATCCTAGGTACTAAGGTATTAGTTGTTGAATAGTATATGTAGACGGAAACGGCTATATTTGCGGCTCAAAATTTTTACATGGCATTACAAGCAGGAATTGTGGGATTACCCAATGTAGGGAAATCAACTTTATTTAACGCGGTTAGTATTAGTGCGAAAGCACAGGCAAGCAATTATCGATTCTGTACTATTGAACCAAATATTGGTTTAGTTGATGTACCAGACGAGCGAATGGCAAAACTGGCAGAATTTGTAAAGCCTAATAGAACGGTACCAACACAGTTGGAAATCGTTGACATTGCAGGATTAGTGCGTGGCGCAAGTAAAGGTGAAGGCTTGGGTAATAAATTCCTAGCCAATATTCGTGAAGTAGATGCCATTATTCATGTAATCCGTTGCTTCGAAGATGAAAACGTATTGCGTGAAGAGGGAGCTATTAATCCTATTAGTGATAAAGAAATCATTGAAACCGAGCTGCAATTAAAAGATTTAGATAGTGTAGAAAGAAAATGGAGCCGGGTAGAAAAAATGGCAAAAGTTGGAACCGATACTAAAGCAAAAGCGGAGTTCGAAATTTTAACCAGATGTAAAGTACACCTGGAAAAAGGGAAAAGTATTCATTCTCTTGGATTAGATAAGGAAGAACAATTAGCAATAGCTGATTTATTTCTTCTTACTGATAAGCCTGTTTTGTATGTAGCAAATGTTGATGAAGCAAGTATGCATACTGGTAATAAATATTCAGATATGTTGAAGGCGGCCGTTGCTGCAGAAGGCGCTGAGTTAATTATTATGTGTAATAATATTGAAGCACAGATTGCAGAAATGGAGTCGGAAGAAGACAAGCAAATGTTCATGGAAGAATACAAAATGGTAGAACCTGCTTTGAACCGATTAATTAGAACGGCTTATAAACTACTTAATTTGGATACTTATTTTACAGCAGGAGTTCAGGAAGTAAGGGCATGGACAATTCATAAAGGGTGGAAGGCTCCTCAGGCTGCCAGTGTAATTCATACTGATTTTGAAAAAGGATTTATCAAGGCTGAAGTGATAGCTTATGAAGACTTTGTAAAATATGGAAGTGAAGCAGCATGTAGAGAAAATGGAAGGCTTAGAATTGAAGGAAAGGAATATATCGTGAAAGACGGCGACGTAATGCATTTCCGTTTTAATGTATAATTTAACAGAGATTAGTTAAAAAAGGAATTGAGAATTGACTCAATTCCTTTTCTGTTTTAAGTATATTTGAATTATGAGTAATCTATCACTTTGGGAAAGAGAAAGTTTTTATTCCACACAAGATGTTATTATTGTTGGAGGAGGCTTTATGGGTTTATGGACAGCCCTTAGCCTGAAACAAAAAAATAGATTATTAAAAATAACGATTCTTGAAAAAAATATAACTCCTCTAGGTGCTTCTACTAGAAACGCTGGATTTTCATGTTTTGGAAGTCCCACAGAAATCCTTTCCGATATTGAGACTTTGGGATTAAATGAAACTTTGGAAATAGTAAAAATGCGATTCGATGGCATTGAAAAAATAAAAAACACTTTTACAGCTAAACAAATTGATCTTGATAATTCCGGTGGGTATGAGCTGATTAATAAAGATTACAAATATTTTAATCAATTAGATGAAAAAATAGAATGGCTAAATCAACAATTAAAAGTGATTACCGAAAAGGATAAAACCTTTGTTCGACGGGATGATTTAATTGCTAAAAAAGGGTTAATTGGGTTTGATGCAATGATTGAAAACACACTTGAATCCGGACTTCATAGTGGCAAATTGGTAAGTGCTTTGATTCAAAGAGTACAAGAAACTGGAGTTTCTATACTAAATGGGATTGAAGTTAAAAATTGGGAAAAAACTATAGATGGTATTCAGGTTTATACTCATCAACAAATAAAATTCACATCTAATCAAGTGCTACTTTGTACCAATGCATTTGGAAATTCAATCGCACCGGAATTAAATATTACACCAGCAAGAGGACAAGTAATTGTTACCTCTGAAATACCCAATCTCAAATTAAAAGGGACATTTCATTTTGATGAAGGGTTTTACTATTTTCGAAATCTTGATGGAAAAATTTTGATTGGCGGTGCAAGAAATGAAGACTTTGAAGGAGAAAGAACTACAGATATTTCAGGATCAGATCTTATTAAAAATAAATTAATCGAATTTATTGAAAAACATTTCGAACCCTCCTATCAATATACTATCGAAAATCATTGGAGTGGTATCATGGGATTCACAGAAAATAAAAAGCCCATTATAACTAAGTTAGATGATCATGTTTATGCTGTAATCGCTTGCAACGGAATGGGCGTAGCACTTACCCCTATTATGGGAGGAAAAGCAGCTGATATGCTACTACTCTATTTTTAATTCTTCCTAACAAATTATGCAATTCGAAATCATGAGAAAAGTTTTAAAAGTTTTATTAATTGCTATTCTATTCGCTTCTTGCAAGGATAATTCTAATAATGATAATCAATCAAATAGTAACGTAATCCCCACACCCGCCATACTTTCTTATACGGTATTCAATGTTCATCCACATGACACCAGCTCTTTTACGGAAGGATTGATTTGGTTAAACAGCTCGTTCTTAGAAAGTACAGGAGAATATAAAAGAAGCTACTTATTGAAAGTGAATCCTCAAACTGGAAAGGCAGAAAAGAAATATAAATTGGCTGACAAATATTTTGGAGAAGGTATTACTGTATTGAATAATAAAATTTATCAGCTAACCTATCAAGAGCATAAAGTATTTGTGTACGATATGAATTTCAATAAACTATCCCAGGAATTTGAATGGCCTTATGAAGGATGGGGAATGACTACTGATGGCAAGTATTTAATTATTGACACTGGCGGTAGCAATCTTTATTTTGTAAACCCAGAGACTTTTAAAATTGAAAGGACTTTGGGTGTTGTAAATAACAATGGGTATGTATCAATGATCAATGAATTGGAGTATGTGGATGGCTATTTGTATGCAAATATTTATCTAACAAATTATATCATAAAAATCAACGCTCAAACAGGTTTAGTAGAAGCAAAAGCTGATTTAACAGATATTCTTAAAAGTACTCATCCGGAATTTAATACAGAAAAAAATGTATTGAATGGAATTGCATATAACGCTGAGAAAAAAACATTCTATATTACTGGCAAAAATTGGCCAAATTTATTCGAAGTGCAATTCCATTAAGATTTACTTTTTTTCCAAAATATAAATTACAGAGCTGCATTTTTTTGGGTCTAAAATGGTTTTCAAATTAGATAAAAGGCCATTTAAGAAAGCCTTTACATATTGATTCTTACCAGTTTTGTATTGTTCACTTAAAATTGAAACATAAAAACTATCGAACCACATTGGTTTAACCGTATTAATGCTGAAACCTTTTTTCTCCGCCAATACACCCATACTTTCCGGAGAAAAATGATATAGGTGGCGAGGCACATCATATGCTGCCCAATACTGTTGATATTCAGTAGCATCATAACTCGTATAATTGGGTACCGCAATAATTAATCTCCCCTTTTGCCTTAAAATAGAATGATATTTTTCCAGATACCCGTGTAAATCATGCACATGCTCTAAAACATGCCACATGGTAATTGCATCGAAAGAGTTTGGAGAAAATTGATATAAATTTTCTGTAGGCTGTAGCTGAAGTCCATTTATTTCCCATGCATTCTTTCTCGCAGTATCATCAGGTTCTAACCCGGTAACTGACCATCCTGCATTTATCATAATTTTAGAAAACGCACCTGTTCCGGCTCCAACATCTAAAAGATCCCCTGTTTTTTTTTGGGTGGTTTCTTGAATTAATTTACGCTTACTATTTAATGTATAATTTCTTACGATATGATAAACACGATGAATAAACCCTTCCTGGGTGTCGGAATGAGATACGTAGTTTGCAGATTGATAATAAGGTCCGATTTTATCAGCTGTAGGAATATTTTGCGTAAATCTGAAAGTACATTGATTGCAATGCCAAATTTCAAAAAGTTCTTGACTTACCGTATAATCTTTAATATTTAAAACAGGATAAATGTCAGTTGCATAACAAACAGGGCATTCTTGATAGTTAATAGAAAATTCGTTCATCATGTGATTCTACAATAAAAGTGGTATTACACGTAATAAAATAATAAGGCTCCAATACCTAACAAAAGTAATCCTAGCGCATATACCCACCAATTATCACCGCCTTCAACATCATTAGCTTGGCCCAAAAATTCTCTAAGTTCATCTCCTTCTAATTCTTGTCCTTTAAATGCCGCTTGCTTTAAATTAGCAGATTTAGCTAATGAAATGTCCTTGTCAATATTTACTTGAGGAAACAAATAATCTAAGGGTCTTTCAGAAAAGAATAATAAGTGACCTGAATGTTCAGTTTTTAAAGTACCAATGCCATCTAGTGCTACTCCCTTTGCACTTTGAGATTCAGTAAGTAGTGTTTGGGCAAAAACCTGTAATCGATTAATCACATCTACTAATTCTAATCCTGATTCAGCTACAAGAAAATCATAAAAATTTCTATCAGGAATCACCATTTCCTGCTTAAACCTAATAACCTGCGAAGGCGGGTACAATAAATTATTGGTTCCATCTATCTGAGCACTGAGGTTTTCGATATTAAAAACACCCACTTTGGGAATTGATAAATTTTTATGTAAAACCAGGTATTTGAATAAATACTCTTGCATATACGAAACGATTTACTTAAACGAATATACAACTCCTCCTAAAACATTGAAGCCTAGAACTTCATATTGATTCCAACGCTGATATTTATTATTCAATAAATTATTCATTTGAATCCAAAGATTTAATCGCGGCATTATTGAAAACTCCGCACCCAGGTTTATGTCTGCAGCAGGGTTTAATTTCTGGCTTTGCAATAGTTTATTCTGATAATTGGTGCCATCACGTAAAAAAGCGTCTGCTTTAACCTGTAAATCTTTAAATATTTTCCATTTTAAAGTGCCCGTTAATTCCATTGGGATAAGCCCATACGCTTTGTCATAAGTAGCCAGATTGGTATATTCATTCAAATTAAGAGCTCCTATAAAGGAAAATTTTTCTTGAATATGATATCCAAGTTCTCCATGAATACGAAGAGCTTGTATTTTAGGATCGAATAAAATATTAAAACTTCGGCCATCTATGAAATTGTTTACAAATAGTGCTTGATTATACAATTGCATGAATGATAAACGCGCCTGATAAGTTAAGTGATTCCCTGAAGATCCTTTAAAACCGATATATTGTTCTGAAATTCTTGTATTTAGAAGTGAGGTTGGGGTTTGAATCCATGGATTAAACCCTGCAAATGAACGATAACTGTTTTTCAGAAAATAGCCTACCCATCCTAATTCTATATTCAAACCAGTTTCTTTAATTCTGGCTTCTGCAGTAACATTAGGTAGCAAAGAAAATTTTTGATTATCCCATGAAGGAAGAATTCCTAGATTCAATTTGAAATTAGGTGTTTTGAATAAAATAGTTGGATCTATGTAGAATAAATTGTTATTATTTTTTGTAGAATTCGGAACTAAATTGGATTGATAACTGGCAATATCTGCAGTTAGACCAATTTTGAAGGAATACATACTACCAAATGATTTCTCTAAGGGTAATTTAGCTATCAGGTTAATTTCAGAAGCTGAACGATTGTCGCCAAAATAATTGAAAAATATTTGTGGATGATAGGTTAACCCATAATTACCAATTTGCTTGTTCTGCACTCCAAGTTCTAAACCAACCAAATGAAACCTTTGTAATAAGTCATCTTTATTTAATGGAATTGTTGAAGGCTGAATTCCATAAAAGTACTGCGTGTTAGTATTATAAAAAGCTTTTGCAGTCCATTCATGTTGAGATGGAGTTTTGAAAATTGACAATACATCAAAACCTGTTTTACTATATTGTTGGAATGCTAAATTACCCTTTGAAGAGATATGACTTGCATGTATTGCAATACTAGAAGTTTTACGATCCCCAAAGGATAAACCAAGTTCAGCAAAAGGGCTACTAAAATTACCAATCCCAAGTTTCACAAAATGTTCATTTTGCCATGAATCAGTAGAATCAATAACTAGTGCAATGGGTTTAATTGGTACGGGCTGATATGAAAAAAAGAGATTTTGAGAAGGGATCTTATAATTAACAGATAATTTATTAGTATCAGTAAGTATTGAAGCGGCAGAGAAATTAATTTTTGCAGCAGTTTTTAGTGATGGTTTAAATGCAGATGTAATAATTACTTCCTTAGGATTACTAGTATCTCTCAAAGATGCCCTTTCAATTTTTGGAATGGGAATAACAGCAGCCCTATTTTCATTATATTTTTTTTGAGACTTATTTTTTACAGAACTTGACTTTGTAGTTTTCTTTTTCTTCTTGTGTTTTTGAGCATTGGTTACATTAAAACATGTAACCAATAACAACAAAAGAATGCCTATTTTTTTAAAAGAATACATATTTGCTAATTTACTGTTGTTCAATTTTATTAGTTCTATTCTTTTCTACTATAACTGCATCTAACTTTTTCTGTGCTTCATTCTTAATGTCTGAAATATTAGAATTTTCAACAACACTTTTAAAAGTTGCTTCAGCATTAAAGAGATCTTTTTGCTCAAAATAGATATCGCCTAATAACACATAACTCTTTGCCACCCAAAGTTCATAAGAACCCCATTTCTTTATTACTTCAAAGGCAATTTTTTCTGATCCACCTAGTTGATGTTGTTGGAATTGGATTTCGGCTAATCGATATTGCGACTCAGCAGCATACTCTGATCTACCTGCAGAAATAACTTGTTTATAATTTGTTACAGCTTGATCTAAATCATTAGATGCTTGATAGTTTTTTGCTAAAACCATATTTGCCATCATGATATCATCATTTGCAATCCCTTTTTCTTTCAAAAGCTCTTTTGCATTTGGGGCTGCTTCAGCCCATTGTTGTGTTTTAAATTGACATCTTAATAAACCCCTCATAGATTCCAATCTATTTTCTTGCTGTGTTGCAATAGATTTCAATTTAGAAAAATAAGTAGATGCTTTTGCATAATCTTTCATGTCGAAAAAATAGATCCTAGCAACTTGTAGGCAACTTCTTTCAGCAAACTTATTGGGAGAATTATCAGCAACAGAAAGATAATAATTAACAGCTTTAATATTTTCTTTATTTTGAAATAGTATTTCTGCTGTAAAATAATTGGATTCAATCCAATATTTCCCGTTTGGAAAATCATTAATATATTGAATAAATCCTCGTTCAGCAGAAGGCAGGTCTTTTGATTCAAAACGAAGAATGGCAGATTTATAACTAAGAGAATCGGCTTCATTTACAGAAACATCAATACCATTTTGTTTCATAAAAGTAATGTAATCACCTGCTTGCTGACGGGCAACAAAAAGGGTTCTTATATATTCGATAGCTTCAGAACTTTCCTGACTATGGGGATAATTACTCACTAACATTTTAAAATAATCAAGTGATTCTTGGTTCTTTTCCATATTGAAATTAGCAATACCTAATTTCAAATAAACTAATGGATAATAAGATTCAGCATTTTTTTGTGCAATAATTTTTTCAAGAGGCGAAATTGCAGCAGCGTAATTTTCGTTTGCTAAATAGGTATTCGCCAATTCCAATTGTGCATCAATTACTAATGATGAGTTATTGTATTTCCCTATAAGACTTTGTAGCAAATTAATTTTTTCATTTTGATTATTCAAAGCACCAGCTATAATAGCTTTTTGAAATAATGCATAATCACTTGACGGAAGCTGTAGGTTTATAACCAACTCATATTTTTTTTGAGCTTGTTTAAAATCTTTCCTCATGAAATCACAATCCGCAGAACGCAAAAATGCATCTTGTTCCAGTGATGAACTATTTGCATTTATAAAACTCGATGCTTGCTCAAAATGATCCTTAGCAAAAGAATAATTTTCTTTTTTAAGATAAGAGTAAGCTAAACTATAATGTGCATTTTGAATGGTGGCTTGTCCGCTATTTTTAGGTGATTTTAAATAATTGGAAAAATACACAATGGCATCGTCTAACTTACTAGAGCGATAGGCTATTTCCCCTCTCCAAAAACTACTCAATGCTAATTGCTGATTGTTATTAGGGGTTGCCATTAATACAGAAAGCAATGAATCAGCTGAAATAAATTGATGATCATTGATTAATTCTACTGCTCTTCCATATAAAATACCAGGATAAACTTTTTGAATACCTTCACTTTTTAAAGCCAATTTATTAAACAAATCTAAGGCCTCTTCATAATTACTGGTATTAGCCAAAGTATTGATTAGTATTTCTTTTGCTTCTGGAATATAAATGGATTTGGGATAATTATTAATAAATGCTTGTAGTCCTTTTGAAGCAATATCATAATAATTCAAATCATAAGAAAGCTTCGAATAATTGAAAGAGGCAACTTCTTTCTGAAAAATATTACTCGAATTTGATGCACAAAATTGAAAGGCATTTCGAGCATTTATTTTATCATCTATTTTAAGATAAGCATTTGCTAATAAATACATACTGTTCTGTGCAAGTGAATCTTCTCCCCCACCTAACTGCTTCAATCCTTCTATAGCAGGTTTCCAATTAGATGCTTCATAATAGCAATAAGACAATTCATATAAATCTTCTCTTCGTACTTTATCAGTACCAGAAACATACTTTTCTAAATAAGGCTGGGCCTTTTCAAAATTTCTTTGCTCAAAAAGAATATGACCCACTAATTGACGCATTTGCAAATCATAGAATTGTTTGCCTGATTGAAGAGCCTTCTCTCCAATCTCAAGGGCTAATTCTTTTTGTCCATTAAAATAATAAATCTCAGATAAGTAAAATGGGATTACCATTGAGTAATCTGTATTTTTTTCTGCTATTTTAAAAGCAGAAAGTGCTTCTTTATAATTTTTTTCATAAAAACAGATAAATCCATAATAATAATTAGCTTCAATATAATTTGGGTCTTTATTTAACTGTCGTACTACATTGAATAAAGGTTTTGCTTTATCGAACTGCTTCATAACAAAATAGGCATAAGCACTATGAAATTTTAAAGTAGCAATTTCAGCATTAGTTAAATTGTCAATATTGGATTGGTCATAGATATTTTGGGCTTTAACATAGTCTTTCCTTTGAAAATAAAATTCGCCTAAATCAAAACTCATTCTTTGTACTAAAGGTCTATGAGTATTTAGCTTAATGAATTCCTCAGCTAAAAATTCTGCTGTACTATCTTGCAACTTAAGTCCACAAGCAATATAATAATAGTGTGATTCAGCATATAGTTGTTCTGGGAAATTGCTTAAGTCAACAGAATTGGAATACAAATGTTTGAAAACCGGGTATGCAAGACTAAATTTTTCTTGCTGATACCAATCCTTAGCATTTTTGAATTCGGCATCTGGATCATTATAAATGGCAGTTGATTGTGCACTTAGGTGCATCCACCCTGTTAATAACAATAAAACGGGAAGCAATAATTTAAGTTGTTTCATGTCTCTATAATTGTTTTCGGCTACATGTAATTCGCCTAAAGTCATTTGGATTAGTTTACAAATCTATTTTGGCTCATTTCATATTTCTGATAACTACTTTCAAACAAAGGTTTCGGATTCTTTCTTAATAAAAAGCAAAAACTATTTAAAGGTATGATTCGTAAAACGTGAACAAACATCGTTCCATCTTTTGTGGAAAAAGAGATAGAGTGCGTAAGTTTGTCAACAAATTAGCAAATCATGTTTGAGCATACCACCAATTTAAGAGTTAGATACGCCGAAACAGATCAGATGGATATTGTGTATTATGGTAATTATGCCCAATATTTTGAAGTAGGAAGAGCCGAATGTATCAGAAGTTTAGGTTTTACCTACAAGAACATGGAAGAAATGGGGGTTAAAATGCCGGTAGTAGAAATGCATGCACAATTTTTGAGACCCGCTCATTACGATGATTTAATTACTATTAAAACCCAATTACGCGAATTGACAGAAAAACATCAGATTGAATTTCATCACGAAGTATATAATGAAAGAAAAAAACTACTAACCGTTGGGAGAGTAGTTCTTTTCTTTATAAATATCGAAACCAAAAAAAGGATTCCAATGCCTGCTCAGTTTAAGTCAAAACTGGAGCCCTTTTTTAATAGTTAAACACGCTCATGATCTGCTTTCCAATGCTGTATCAGTTTTTTGATTTCAGTGCCATTTAAGTTCTCATTTTTTGCTTTAGCAGCTAAACCTGGAAATTCTTCATCTGAAGCAAAACGTAATGCCACAATTTGACCGTAATTCAATCCACTTGGCAATGCTGTACTTGTTAAAATAAAATGACGAAGGTTCTCTTCTGCTTTAATGGCTCTGTCATTTGCTTTTAGGGCAAATGCGCGAGCGAAATACAAAGTAATTCCTAATAATACATTAGTAACTAAGATTAAGGTAGCCGAATATAAATTTTCCTTGCTACTATTAACTACGTTCACGATAGATCCAATTAGCAATGCCAATAATAGAAGAAATCCAACAACATGATATAGAATCACGAACCTTGCGTGATTTTTTAAATTTTGCTCTTTCATATATTTTTGTTTTAAATGTTTAAAGAAGACGTAACATAGTCATTTTTCTCAAGTGAACTTGAATGTAAAAAGAATTATTTTTACGTTACGAAATATTAATTCTCAGGATTTTGCTAACTGCCTTAATTTAAAATAGTTATTATGGAAAAAATATTTGCCACGATTATTACCATTGGAGATGAACTGTTAATTGGGCAAGTTATAGATACCAATAGTGCATGGATGGCACAGCAATTAAATAAAATTGGCATCCCTGTTCTAAGACGCGTAGCTGTTGGTGATCAATGGGATGAAATTTGGAATTCTATTGATGAGGAAGCAAAAAAGGCATCTATTATATTAATTACTGGAGGATTGGGTCCCACTGCAGATGATATTACCAAACCTTTATTATGTGCCTATTTTGGAGGTAAAATGATAATGCACCAACCAACATTAGATCATGTAACCTATATATTTGAAACGATCCTGAAAAGGTCAATGATTGAGCGGAATCGAAAACAAGCAGAAGTTCCAGATAATTGTACGGTTTTAAAAAATGAGAAGGGAACTGCACCAGGCATGTTATTTCAAAAAGAAGGTAAAGTGTTTGTTTCACTTCCAGGTGTTCCTCATGAAATGAAATGGTTGATGAAACAAGAGGTTTTGCCTTTTATTGTTGCTAATTTTCAGACAACTCATATCGAGCATAGAACACTATTGACTTACGGAATTGGTGAATCTTTTTTAGCAGAACGAATTGCTAAAACCGAAGAGGCGCTTCCGGCACATACCAAACTGGCTTATTTACCGAATTATGGATTGGTAAGATTAAGATTATCAGGATCTGGTTTGAATAAAGAAAGTATCCAACATGAGATTGATGTACATTTTGAAGCATTAAAACAAGCAGTGGGTCCCTATTTAATCGCTGATAAGGATATCTCAATGGAACAAATTGTGTCCAATTTATT
>CAIYLW010000070.1 GCA_903927185.1 uncultured Bacteroidota bacterium | reverse complement strand
TATATGTTAATTATTGATTCAAAAGACTGCGAAAACATCGACAAAGCACTTAAGAAGTATAAGAAGAAATTCGAAAAATCTAAGGCTTTATTACAATTAAGAGAGCGTCAAGCTTTTATCAAGCCGTCTGTTAGACGTCGTGGTGAGGTTTTGAAAGCAATCTACAAGCAGCAGATCGCTAGCGGTAAGATCGAA
The DNA here is from genome assembly GCA_903927185.1 of uncultured Bacteroidota bacterium. Lineage (GTDB taxonomy): Bacteria > Bacteroidota > Bacteroidia > Chitinophagales > Chitinophagaceae > Sediminibacterium. The sequence continues at coordinate 1,923 of CAIYLW010000070.1, read as the reverse complement.
GGGTAATTTTCCTTCATCACAATATTTTAGAGTAGTCTAAGGTTATATCTTTAGACTACTTTTTTATGTCCATAACTGAATATCCGCAAATTGCACCCTTTTTAGATTATCTACAGTTCGAGAAGCGATATTCCCGCCATACCATCATTGCCTATCAGACCGATTTAGAGCAATTTTTTCTTTTTCTTAAAAAACAATACGACGAAATACCTGCTATTGAGCAGATTAGTAGCATGTTCGTGAAGAGCTGGTTGGCAGACATGAAACGTCGGCATGATGAAATAAGTGCCAAATCCCTAAATAGAAAAATTTCTACTCTAAAATCTTTTTTCAAATACCAATTAAAAATTGGGTTTTTGGAAAAGAGCCCCATGGGCAGCATAATTTCTCCAAAGATGAGCAAGCGCTTACCTGTATACATTGAGGAGAAGGAAATACATACACTATTCGATTATGTGGAATTCCCGGATAACTGGCAGGGTAGAACAGAGCGATTAGTAATGAAACTATTTTATCAAACCGGTATGCGTTTGTCGGAATTAATTAATTTAAAGGAAGTGCAGATCGATATATCAGGGAAGCAAATAAAAGTATTAGGTAAGGGGAATAAAGAGCGTATTATTCCTGTTGAAAAAAGCTTCTTAGTTGAGTTACAAAATTATGTGGATGAAAAACCCCAGAAAATTCCTGAAATACAAAATCTATTTGTAACCGAAAAGGGGAAGGCGCTTCAGCCTCGCTCTGTATATGCATTTGTGCACCAATATTTAGCAATGGTTACAACCGTTCAAAAAAAGAGCCCGCATATATTGCGACATAGTTTTGCCACCCATTTAATGAATGGTGGTGCTGATTTGAATGCCGTTAAGGAGCTCTTAGGGCATAGTAGTCTAGCCGCAACACAGATCTATACACATAATTCTATCGAAAAGCTAAAAGAAGTATTCAATAAAGCACATCCAAAGGCTTAAATGCTTTATTAAATTGGTATTTTTTAAGTACTGTTAAAACTTGAAAAAACAAGTTTTATTTCTGGGATTTTGGGATTATTTAATTTAACTTGTAAGCAGATTCGGATGGCTGGTTTAGTATACCAGCAAAGAGTTCTTTTCCATATTTTATTAATTAACCGTTTAAACGTGAGTTGCTATGAACGTTAACATTCAGACAGTGCACTTTGATGCAGATGACAAATTGGTGGATTATGTTACTAAAAAAGTAGAAAAGTTGAACACATTTCACGACCAGATTTTAAAGGTGGATCTTTTTTTAAAATTGGATAATGTAGTTCACTCCATTAAGGATAAGGTTGTTGAAATAAAAGTACATGTGCCTAAACATGATTTCTTTGTAAAAGCATCTTCTAAATCTTTTGAGGAATCATTTGACAATGCGATGGAATCAATCGTTTCACAGATAAAAAGAAAAAAAGATAAGCTTGCCGCTTAAAAAGCTCCCGCCCCTGAAAGAATCAGGGGCTTTTTTTTGCCCCTCCACCAGATATATTTTAGGCCATAAGCAGGCTCTAATACCTGAAAACATTGACATGTAGGGTAAACTTGTTATAGGTTGATAACAGACTGTTGAAAACTGTTTCAAAATTTTTGCTTCAAAATTTTGCTGAATAAAGTTTTCCATTACCTTTGCCATCCCAAAAAATGGGTTAGTTCTTTTTGTAATGCCGAAGTAGCTCAGTTGGTAGAGCAGCTGATTTGTAATCAGCAGGTCGCGGGTTCGAGTCCCATCTTCGGCTCAAGTTTGTTTAGTTATGCCACAAGTGAAATCTGATTTTTTCTTGGTTGGATAAATGGTAACTTCGCAATCCAAAAATGGGCAGATGGCCGAGTGGTTAAAGGCGACAGACTGTAAATCTGTTCACTCACGTGTACGTAGGTTCGAACCCTACTCTGCCCACGAAAGAGT
>CAIYLW010000069.1 GCA_903927185.1 uncultured Bacteroidota bacterium | reverse complement strand
GATGCCGTGACTACGGCATACGGCGGGGTGGTTGTCTTTAAGAAAAACATGCATGATTGTCAGTAAGAGAAACCACCCCAGTCATCGCTCAGTCGCTCGACTTTCCCCTCCTATCCGCAAGCGGCAGGAGGGGTATTTTCAAAAAAAAATGTATCCGCAAGCGGCAGGAGGGGTGTTTTCAAAAAAAAATGTATCCGCAAGCGGCAGGAGGGGTATTTTCAAAAAAAAATGTATCCGCGAGCGTAAGGAGGGGTATAAAAAAAACATACACCCTCCTATTCGCAAGCGAACAGTAGGGGAGCTTTTAGAATGAAACGTTTTGCGTTTCAATTTTCACTCCTCACTCTTATCTTCTTTTCTTTCTCTTCATTTCGTAAGTAAACACCCATCCCCATAACTTAGAAAACGAAAATCGTTTTCTATCGCATAGGCATAAACCTTTTTCCAATCATCACCAATAAGAGCAGATACCAGTAAGAGAAGTGTTGATTGTGGCTGATGAAAATTGGTGATGAGGGCGTTGGCTATTTTAAATTCATAACCCTGTGCAATAATTATTTGTGTCTTTGTAATTAATATTTCGATTTCATTTTTTTGCATCCAAATAATAAGCGCATTCAATGCAGTACTCGCTGAAATATCTGTTGCGTCTATTTCGTAGGGGGCCCATTGATTGACGAATAGTTCGGATAATTTAATTGCTGGATTCAAAATTACTTTTATTCCCAACCAATACAATGATTCTATGGTACGCATAGACGTGGTGCCAACTGGAATAATGGGTGAGTTTAATTTTGCAATAATTTTTTCAATCAATGGCACACTCACTTCTATAAACTCTGCATGCATTTCATGCTCATCCATTTTTTCTGCTTTAACCGGCTTAAAAGTTCCCGCACCTACATGCAATGTGAGATAAGCTGTTTCTATATTTTTTTCATTAAGTTTTTCAAAGACTGCTTCCGTAAAATGTAAACCAGCTGTTGGCGCAGCAACCGATCCATCGTATTTGGCATAGATGGTTTGGTATCGATCTGCATCACTGGTTTCGGCTATCCGATTTAAATAGGGTGGTAAGGGAATTAATCCGGCAGCGTGTAAAATTTCTGCGAATGAAACGGTAGCATCATCCCAATTAAATTCAATTAAATAATAGTCAGCAATTTGCACTTTTCGCTCTGCACTAAATATAATAGTATTACCAGCTATTTCAATATGCTTTAAAATTTGCTTTTCCTTCCATTTTTTAGCTCCCCCGACCAAACATTTCCAAAAAACTTTTCCTTTTTGTAGCATCACCGTAGTGATGTCTGGGTACTGATCGTCGGGTTCTAAACAGAAAATCTCAATAATAGCACCCGATTCTTTCTGAAAAAGGATGCGCGCTTCCACCACTTTAGTGTTATTGAAAACCAACAAACTGTTCTCGGGAATCTGGTTGGCTATCTGCTGGTAGACAGATTCGCTGATTTGTTTATCCTTGTAAATCAACAACTTACTCTCATCGCGATTGGCCAAGGGGTATTTGGCAATGCGATCTTCAGATAAATGATAACTGAAATCTTTGATCTGGAGGTCTTTCGGATGCATGGGCAAATTTAGAAAAGATTGGGCTTATCCACACTAATTCACAGTTCATGCACATGCCTTTTCGGCTAAAATGATTGTAATGCTTACTAGTGTTCATTATTAGCCGATTTTTTCCTGTGGATAAATACAAACGGCTAAAAACATCATTAAAAGTGGGAAAAAGTGTTATTTTGTGTCAACAAGTGGTAATACTTGGAAAAACTTATTCACTAATGCAAGGATTTCACGGAGAATATGCAGCTACGGTAGACGCGAAAGGTCGCTTCTTGCTTCCGGGTGGACTGAAAAAACAGTTACCTGAAGCAGAAGATCGATTTATCCTCGCCCGTGGTTTCGAAAAATGTCTCACGTTATATCCATTGAAAAGTTGGGAACTCATTATTGCCAAGATTAGTAAACTAAATGACTTCGACCCGAAAGTACGTCAATTCCGCCGTCAGTTTTTGGGAGGAGCTACTGAAATTGAATTAGACAATGCGGGCAGGATGTTATTGCCGGCTTCTCTACGTGAGTTCGCGGGTTTGAATAAGGATATAGTTCTGGCAGCAGCCCTTGATCGTTTTGAGATCTGGGATGCCGCTAAATATAATCAGCTCTTTGAAGATTTTTCACCAGAAGCATTCAGCGACCTGGCGGCAGAAGTGATGAAAGAGAAGGGTGACGAAAAAAACGGTTAAAATTCCGACTATGAACAAGAACAGTGAACAAGGTTCGGAATCAACCCAGCACCCTTCGGCAAACGATTATCACGTGCCGGTTTTGTTTTTTGAATGTATGGATGCATTGAACATTAAACCAGATGGCGTTTATGTGGATTGCACTTTCGGTGGTGGTGGACATAGTCGCGGGATTTTAGAACGACTCAATAAAGATGGTAGAGTTTACGCTTTTGATCAGGACGCTGATGCAAAACAAAATTTACCTGATGATGAGCGCGTTGTTTTTGTTCCCGCCAACTTCCGTCATATCCAACGCTTCCTGCGTTTGCATAAAGTGCAGAAAGTAGATGGCATACTTGCCGACCTGGGAGTGAGTAGTTATCAGTTTGATGAAGGTGATAGAGGTTTCTCGATTCGGTTTGATGGTCCACTCGATATGAGAATGGATCGTAGACAAGCACTATCGGCTGCAGATATTATCAGCACTTATAGTGAGCAACAACTACACAAATTGTTTGAGAAATATGGAGAGGTTACTAATTCCATCACACTGGCAAAGCATATCGTTCATCAGCGCAAACAGTTGCCTGTACAAACGATTAGTCAATTCAAAGCTTTGATCAGTGCTGTTGTAAAAGGTAATCCGAATAAATATCTGGCGCAGGTTTTTCAAGCGCTAAGAATGGAAGTAAATGATGAAATGGGTGCGCTAAAAGAAATGTTAGAACAAGTTCCTTCGGTATTGAAAACAGGCGGAAGGGTTGCTGTTATTACGTTTCATTCGATTGAGGATAGACTGGTGAAGAATTTTTTTAAGCAAGGAACATTTGAAGAAGTTGAAGAACATCCTTTACTATCAGTTGAAAAAGAACTGATTTTAAAAATAATTACCAAGAAGCCAATCACAGCTGCTGATGCAGAGTTGAAGAGAAACAACAGAAGCAGAAGTGCAAAGTTGAGAGTGGCCGAAAGATATTAATAACACGTACCCGAGAACGAAAACTAATGGCAGAGCAGGTAAAGAATACCGCAGCTGGTAACAAGAATCCTTTAAAGGGTTTGTTCAGTTATCAGTGGATCGTGAAGAATATTCCATTTTTTTTATTTCTAACAGCACTAACAGTATTGTACATCGCAAATGGTCACAATGCTGATAGAATTATACGTAAGATCAATACCACCAATAACGATTTGAAGGAATTACAATTCGAATATAAGACCGTGAAAAGTGAAGTGATGTTTAAAAGTGAAGAAGAAGAAGTGTTGAAAGCAGCATCACCATTAGGATTGAAGATTAGTAGAGAAACGCCACAACGTTTGAAGTTAACGAAGTAGGTAAGAAGTGAGGAGTGAGGGATGAGGAGTGAGGAGTGAGAAATATTTTTGAAAGATTGACATTGAAATAATAGATGCTATCATGGAAGTAAAACGCGACATACTTTGGAGGGTCTATCTCAGCTATCTGCTGGTGATAGTTGCCTGCGTCGCTATCTTCGGGAAAGCAATTTATATACAACAAGTGCAAGGCTCGCATTGGAGAAGTATGAGCGATAGTTTGCACCAGCACATCGATTCAATTGAAGCAGAACGCGGTACTATCTTTAGTGAAGATGGTCAAATGCTTAGCACCAGCATTCCTCAATTTGATTTATATATTGACTTCCGCGTGGAATACCTGCACGAAAAATCAGGCGTGCATTTTAGAAATAATATTGATTCCCTTTCCTTTTTCTTAGCAGACCTATTTAAAGATCAATCGGAAGAGTCGTACAAAAAAATATTAAAGCAAGCCTATCGCGATAACGAAGCTTATTTTGAATTACACAAAAAAACTACTTACCGCGAATACGAACAACTACGCCTTTTCCCATTATTTAAAGAAGGAAGATATAAGAGTGGACTGATAGTGAACGAAAGAAATGTTCGTCTGAATCCTTATGGCATTCTTGCTTTTAGAACAGTAGGTCTGGATCGGGAATCAGCGAAAGTGGGATTGGAAAAAACGTACGACAGCATATTAAAAGGTAGAGAAGGAAAGCAATGGGTGCGCACAATTGCCGGGGGTGTAAAAGTTCCGATTACAGACGATTATATTATCGAACCAGAAACTGGTAAAGATATTGTAAGCACCATTGATGTGTTTATTCAAGAGATCGCGGAGAATGCATTGATGAAGATGATGGAAAAAAATGAGGCTGAGCATGGTTGCGCCATCGTGATGGAAACAAAGACTGGAAAAATAAAAGCCATAGCAAATTTAGGCAGACAAGGAAACGGTAGCTATAGTGAAGATTTGAATTATGCTATCACTACTAGATCCGAACCTGGTTCCACTTTCAAATTAGCTACTTTGATGGCTTTGTTAGAAGATAAAAAAGTAACCTTAAACGATATCGTAGATCTGGAAGGGGGCACTTGGAAAGTTGGTGGACTTACTGTTTACGATTCTGAACAATCTGGTCATAGAGGCGTAACAGTTAAGCAGGCATTTGAATTAAGTTCAAATGTGGGCATGGCGAAATTAGCAAACAATGCATACGGTTCTCATCCATCACAATTTATACATGCACTCTCTAGAATGCACATGGATTCTATTTCTGGAGTTGATTTAGTTGGAGAAGCGCATCCTGATATTTTTAAACCAAACGAAAAAAGATGGGTTCCAACTGCATTGCCCTGGATGGCTTTTGGTTATAACCTTCAAGTTACTCCTTTGCAAACTTTGACTTTATATAATGCGGTTGCTAATCATGGGAAGATGCTGCGCCCTTATCTAATTTCTTCTATTAAAGAAGAAGGGGTGTTGTTGAGAAATATGGAACCAACTGTAATCAGAGAAAAAGTTTGCAGTGATCAAACTTTAAAAATGCTACAGTCTTGTTTAGAAGGGGTATGTACAGATGGTACCGCTAAAGAATTATTTAAAAATAGTTTGTATCCAGTAGCCGGTAAAACTGGTACCGCATTAATTGCTAATGGGAAAATGCATTATACTGAAAAGATCTTTCAATCTTCTTTTGCAGGTTATTTTCCGGCAGATAATCCACAGTATACCTGTATTGTAGTGATTAAAAATAAGCCACACGCTAAAGTTTATTATGGAGCAGCAGTTGCTGGTCCGGTTTTCAAAGAAATAGCCGACAGGTTATATAGCACATATGTGAAAGGCAATAATAGTCCTGTTTTAAAACAATTAAAAAACGATAGCGCTCTGCTGCAATATGCTGGCTATAAAAAAGATATTTCCCGTGTTTTGGCAACATTGAAAATGAACATGAGTGATTCCAGTAACAATTCATCGTGGACTAATATTTATGGCGATCAAAAAAATATGATTGCTTATTCGAAAAAAGTAGAAGATAATACTATGCCAGAATTAAAAGGGATGGGACTAAAGGATGCGGTATATATCTGTGAGAATATGGGATTGAGATTAAATGTTAGAGGAAAAGGAAAGGTAGGAACACAATCTATAGTTGCTGGACAAACAATTAATAAAGGACAAATAGTTCAATTAGAACTGAATTAATATAATAGCATGGCAAACTTGCAAAACATATTGTACAAAGTTCATTTAAAAGCAGTGCATGGTAGCACTGCATTAGATGTTGCTGCCATTGAAATAGATTCACGCAATGTAAAGGAAGGGTCATTGTTTGTTGCAATTAAAGGCGAACACTCTGATGGACATAGCTTTATTGCAAAAGCGATAGAATTAGGTGCTATTGCAATTGTTTGTGAAGTGTTACCAAAAAAATTATTGAAAACAGTTACTTATTTGCAAGTAACAAACTCGCATGAGGCAGTAGCTTATATGGCTCATGAGTTTTATGGCTCTCCAAGCGAAAAAATTAAATTAGTTGGTGTTACAGGTACCAATGGAAAAACAACTATAGCCACGGTTTTATTTAAGCTATTTACACAATTAGGTTATACCTGCGGTTTAGTTAGTACGGTACAAAATCAGATTGCTGATAACATCATTCCTTCAACCCATACTACTCCTGATGCAGTGAGTTTAAATGCACTTTTAAAGCAAATGGTTGATGCTGGTTGTACGCATGTGTTTATGGAGTGCAGTAGTCATGCCATTCACCAGCACCGAATTACCGGGTTGAATTTTACAGGTGCATTATTTAGCAATATCACACACGATCACCTCGATTATCATAAAACATTTGAAGAATATATCCGTGTTAAGAAAGCATTTTTTGATGGATTGAAAAGTACCGCTTTCGCGATTAGCAATTTAGATGATAAGCGTGGCACAGTGATGTTGCAAAATACAGTTGCTCGTCAATTTACCTATAGCCTTAAAACTATGGCTTCTTTTAAAGGGAAGATTTTAGAAAATGGTTTATCTGGTTTAGTGATGTTTGTGAATGATAAGGAAGTGCACTTTAGATTAATAGGAGAATTCAATGCGTATAATATTCTGGCTATTTACGGTGCTGCGATTTGCTTAGGCGAAGACATTGAAAAAGTATTGACCGTTATGAGCATGCTTACCAGTGCTGAAGGCAGATTTGATTATGTGATCAGCAAAAATAAAATCATTGCTATTGTTGATTACGCGCACACTCCGGATGCTTTAGAAAATGTTTTAGCTACAATTAAAAAATTAAGAAAGGGTTATGAGCATGTAATTACGGTTGTTGGATGTGGTGGAGATAGAGATAAAACCAAGCGTCCAATTATGGCGGAAGTGGCTGCAGGTTGGAGCGATAAATTAATTCTTACCAGTGATAACCCAAGAACAGAAGATCCTGAAACGATACTTCGCGAAATGGAAGCCGGATTAAATAGTGCAGCAAAAAGAAAAACTATCACCATCACGGATCGGAAAGAAGCCATCCTTCAAGCAGTGAAATTGGCTAAGCCTGAAGATATCATTCTGGTTGCAGGAAAAGGACATGAGAAGTATCAGGACATCAATGGCGTAAAACATCATTTTGATGATAAAGAAATTTTGAATGAAATATTTAAAGCATTAGATAAATAAACAACCTATGTTCTATTATCTCTTTAACTGGCTTAACAAATCGTACCATATTCCTGGAGCGGGACTTTTTCAGTTTCTCTCTTTTAGAATTGCCATGGCGGTTGTGTTTTCGTTATTGATAGCAACTGTGTATGGCAAACGCATCATCAATATTTTAAAAAGAAAACAAATTGGTGAATCAGTTCGTGAACTGGGTTTGCAGGGAGAACAACAAAAGAAAGGAACTCCAACCATGGGTGGCATCATTATTCTTGTAAGCATATTAATTCCCACTTTATTATTTGCCAACCTGGATAAAGTGTATATCCGCTTAATGGTACTTTGTACGGTTTGGTTAGGTATAATTGGTTTCTTAGATGATCTTTTTAAAATCAGAGCAAGAAAAACCGCAGTTAGTAAAGGCGAAGCTTATAAGAAAAAAGATAGTGATGGGTTAGCTGGAATTTCAAAAGTAATTGGTCAGGTTGGGCTTGGCATTATTATAGGTCTTACTTTATATTTCAGTAATGCAGTAACTGTTGAGCGTGAAATATTTTCTACTGGAAATGCAACGCTACAAAAAGGAGAGCGCTTATCGAAAGACTCTAATATTATTTACAGAACATTAGATGGCGAACAGAAAAGATTTGTGAAAGTGCAAACCCCTATCACCACCATTCCTTTTGTAAAAAATCATGAATTTAATTATAGCAGATTGATTACCTGGATGGGTGCTGGTGCTGAAAAATATACCTGGATCATTTATGTGTTGATCGTGATTTTTATTGTTACTGCTGTTTCGAATGGAGCAAACCTTACTGATGGACTGGATGGTTTGGCTGCTGGTGTTAGTGCCATTATTGGTGCGGGTATTGGCGTGTTTGTATATATCAGTGGTAACTACGTTTTTGCCGATTACTTCGACGTCATGTATATCCCTAATCTGGGTGAGCTGAGTATTTTTGTGGGTGCATTTGTGGGAGCCTGTATTGGATTCTTATGGTACAATGCTTACCCTGCTCAAGTATTCATGGGTGATACAGGAAGTCTGGCATTAGGCGGAATCATTGCATCTCTAGCGTTTATTGTTCGGAAAGAATTATTGATTCCAATTTTCTGTGGCATTTTCTTAGTGGAAAATTTAAGTGTGATTATTCAAGTTGGATATTTTAAGTACACCAGGAAAAAATATGGGGAAGGCAGGCGTGTATTCTTAATGAGCCCGCTGCATCATCATTATCAGAAGAAAGGGTTTCATGAAAATAAAATTGCGTTTAGGTTTTGGGTGATTACTATTCTGCTTGTAGTTGCGAGTCTAGTAACATTAAAGATTCGATAAATGAGAATGATTTTATAGCACACTGATGACGCGGATAAAACGGATTTGCACGGATAAGAAAAGATTAAAAAGAATATGAATAATACCCAAAAATACAGACTAGTCATCCTCGGATCCGGCGAAAGCGGGGTGGGAGCTGCTTTGTTGGGTAAACAAAAAGGGTATGATGTTTTTGTAAGTGATGGAGGAAAGATCAAAGAGATCTATAAAAAAGAATTAACTGATAACGGAATTGCATTTGAAGAAGGTGGGCATACAGAGGACTTGATCTTGAATGCAAATGAAGTGGTGAAGAGTCCGGGTATACCAGAGAAGAATGAACTGGTTAAAAAAATTCGTGCGAAAGGTATTCCGGTAATTGGTGAAATAGAATTGGCTTATCGGTTTAAAGGCGATGGCAAGATTGTGGCGATTACGGGTAGTAATGGAAAGAGTACTACTACCAGTTTAATTTATCATATCTGTATAACTGCTGGATTAGATGCTGCATTGGTTGGCAATATTGGTTACAGTTTTGCGAAGCAGATTGCAGAAGATCCAAAGGATTGGTATATCGCTGAGTTGAGCTCTTTTCAATTGGATGATATTATCAGCTTCCGACCAAATGTTTCGGTGCTTTTAAATATTACAGAAGATCATTTAGACAGATACGAATACAAATTTGAGAATTATATCAACAGCAAATTCCGGATCATAGAAAATCAGACAATGGAAGACTATTTCATTTATTGTGCTGATGATCCGGTGATAGAACAAAAACTAACAACCCTAATACTACCTACTAACCCATTACCATTCTCTATGAAACAAGAACTAAAAAAAGGCGGCTACATCAAAGGCGATCAGATGATGCTGAGAATCCAAGAAGAAAGAGTAAGCATGAGTATTTACGATTTTGCCTTAAAAGGTAAACACAACAATTACAACACCATGGCAGCAGGCATTGCAGCAGCAACAATTGGCATTAGAAAAGAAAAAATTAGAGAAGCTGTAAACAATTTTCATAGCCTAGAACACCGCATGGAATTTGTTGCAATGGTTCGTGGCGTTGAATTTGTTAACGATAGTAAGGCAACAAATGTAAACAGCACTTGGTATGCATTAGAAAGTATGAACAAGCCAACTATTTTGGTGCTTGGTGGTACCGACAAGGGCAACGATTATGCGTTAATTGCCGAACTAATGAAAGAAAAAGTGAAAGCAATTGTTTGCATGGGTGTTGACAACAAAAAAATTATTGAAGCTTTTAAAGGACTCGTTCCTGTAATTGTAGAAACTGATTCTGCTAAAAAAGCAGTAGATGCTTCATTTGCAATTGCCG
>CAIYLW010000068.1 GCA_903927185.1 uncultured Bacteroidota bacterium | reverse complement strand
GTGACTACGGCATACGGCGGGGTGGTTCGTCTTTGGGGGAAACGTGCTTGTTTGTATAAGAGAGCAACCACCCCAGTCATCGCTAAACCGCTCGACTTTCCCCTCCTATCCGCAAGCGGCAGGAGGGGTGCGTATTAAAAAAGAAAATTCGCAAGCGGCAGGAGTTGTGCTTATTAAAAAAGAAAATCCGCAAGCGAACATAAGTATGCTTTTTCTATTCACCTTCCTCTAATAAAAAAAGCCACTCGATTAAGAGTGGCTTCTTTTTACGCTATTAGTTACCTTTTCCTTTAACGCTTATTTCTTCTGGCTGGAAAGAAGGTACCTGTCTGATCCTTTGTACTCAAACCTTCTGCTGATCCGTAATGGCTCATGGCACAACGGAAACCTAAGGATCTGGTACTTTGATCTTCTTCCAAATATCTACGGGTGCCTGGACTTAACCAATAAGCCCTGTCATCCCAACTTCCACCTTTATAAACTCTTGATTTGTCTGAAATCAATGAGGTAATACCATATCCATAATTTACTCCGCTGGTGCTATCACCATCATCGTAATTCATAGCATTGGCATGATGATAATTTCTTCTGCTTTTTAAAGAGGAGTCAGTTTCTGCAATCATTTTAATACGACCCTTATCATCTCTTAAATTTCCTTCACCGCCACTTCTATCTACTTGTTTAAATACATTACCACGATAAATATTGAAATCTTCTCCATCAGTACTAGTTAACGGACGATATACATCGGCAACCCACTCACTCACATTACCACTCATATTATAGATCCCAAATCCATTTGGCATAAACGAAGTAACTTCTGCAGGAATCGCTGCATTATCATTCAATCCACCTGCAACTCCCATATTATCTCCAGAGCCACGTTTAAAGTTGGCTAAGAAAGCTCCTTGGAATGCACTCTTTGAAGTGTAACGAATATTATCAAAACCTTGGTTCTTCCAAGAATAAATTTGTTTGTTGGCAACCACTTCTTCACCACGACTCTTACTACCTTTTTTACGTTGTGGGTTTTCCATCATATAACCATAAGCAGCATATTCCCACTCTGCTTCAGTTGGTAAGCGATAATCGGGATGCGTCATGCCATCTTCTATACGAACCGTAGTTCTTGGTCGGCCTTGAGCATCTTTTAATGGATTCTTTTTCGAAGTCACTTCCTTGCCAGGAACTGCCTGGTATTCACCCATTAAATAAGCTTTGGTATTGAAGTTATCCTGTCCACCTCCGTTCATTTCCTTTTTTACTTGCGTACGCTTGTCAAGAAATCCCTTATTCATGAGGCTTAACTCGTTTACACGGTCAGTGCGCCAAATACAAAAGTCGGATGCTTGTTTCCAAGACACACCCACCACTGGGTAATAATTATAAGAAGGATGACGGAAATAATATTCCACATAAGGTTCGTTGAAGGCCAATTCGCTTCTCCAGACTAAACTATCTGGAAGCGCTTGTTCTACAATCGAATCCATTCCTGCACCACCAAATACATTACCTAACCAATAGAGGTATTCGCGATAGTGCACGTTTGCAACTTCTGTTCTATCTATAAAAAAGGAAGCAACAGTAACTCTGCGAGGACTATTATTCCAATCGCCCATTACATCTTCCTGTGTTGCGCCCATAGCAAAAGTACCACCTTGTACAAATACTAATCCGGGAGCTGCTTTGATGTCTTTTGGTTTGGCAACGTAAAAATTACCCTGATTTTTATCATTGTAATTCCATCCAGTAGCCGTAGACTTCTCTGATTTTTTGCCTAGTGAACTGCAAGAGGCAAATGAACTCACAACGGCCAAAAGCAAAACCAAATTTTTGGTTGTTTTCAATAACTGCATTATAAAAAATTGAGTTTGAAGTAGAGTTTTATCAGATCTTGCTTATTTACGTCTATGCGAATATAGAAGTTTTCTATTTATGATGGTTAAATCAAGTAAATAGCTTCTGTTATCGAAAACCTAATTTTCTGCTAAAATCTGTGCTATAACTGTTCAAATGGGTTGGATATTGCTTTTTGTGGGGAAAATTTTATTTGCAATAGGCACCCCTCCTGCCGCTTGCGGATAGGAGGGGCAGCCGATTCCGCGAATGCGGAATACGGCGGGGTGGTTGTCTCTAGGAGAAACATGCATGTTTGTTTTAAGAGAGCAACCACCCCGGTCATCGCTAAACCGCTCGACCTGCCCCTCCTATCCGCAAGCGGCAGGAGGGGTATTTCAGGAGAAAGATAATCCGCAAGCGGCAGGAGGGGTATTTCAGGAGAAAGATAATCCGCAAGCGGCAGGAGGGGTATTTTAGGAAGAACAAAATCCTCAAGCGAACAGGAAGGGGTTTTTTAGGATCATTAAGGGATTATATTTGTCATCGTGAAAAACTGCTTCCTCATATTATCCCTTTTTCTTGCTCTTCAAGGCAGGACCCAGCGGGTGTATGCAGATCATTCAGTGCTGGCTTCGGGGAACTGGGTGAAATTGGGGATTACACAGGAAGGTGTTTATAAAATTGATGCTCCTACTTTGTCCGCCTTGGGTTTGGTGAGTGGCTCCATCAGTTCATCAGCAATCCAACTTTATGGAAACGGGGGAGCTATGCTGCCAGAATCGAATGCAGTTCCCAGACCCGATGACCTTCAAGAAAATGCCATCGAAGTAGTGGATGGGGGCGACGGGATTTTTAATAATAACGATTACTTCATTTTCTACGCTCCAGGCCCAAACCAATGGTTGAAAGATTATAACACCCAACGCTTCAGCCATCAGAAAAATTTATATAGCGATACGGCCTATTATTTTATCAGCATCAATGGCATCGGCAAAAGGGTATCTATGCAAGCACCCATTTCGGGTACCCCCATTAAAACTGTTCAGACCTACCAGGAACACCAGTTCTTAGAATCGGATACCTATAGTCTTTTAAATAGCGGCAAACAATGGTACGGATCATCCTTTAACAGTAATGGCATCGGTACTTTGAATAAAGTTTTTACCATTAATTGGCCAGCAAGTGCATCGGGAGCCAATACTTTTTTTAGATCTGCCATTGCCGCGCAATCTATTGGAGTTAACAGTAGTTTCAAAGTGCAGGTTGCAGGCCAGACTATTCCCGATATCAATATCCCTTCAGTATCCGGGTACTTTTTAGATGCTTATGCACAAGATGCTTCCACCGGAAACGGTATGGGGGTGCCGATTAATGTAGGGGCAAATAATACTACCCGATCTATCGCTATCCAATACAATTTTCAACCCGGTAATGCTGCCGCTCAGGGATGGCTCAATTGGCTGGAATTGCAGGGCGATTGTGCGTTACAGATGGACGGAACGAAGGCTTTGTTTTTTCGTAATTGGGGTCATGCAAACCCAACCCTGCCCCTCCCGGGAGGGGATGTGATTGACCAGTATAATTTAGCAAACGCAACTGCCAATACAGTTGTTTGGGATATCAGCAATTTCATAAGTCCTGTTGCAATAAATGCCAATTTTAATAGTAGTGTCAATACCCTCAATTTTCAAAATCTCGCTGATAGCTTGCACGAATATGTAGCTTTCGACAGAACCAATTTATCGAGTCCTACCATACTTGGCAAAATTGCCAATCAGGATTTGCATCATGTTGGCAGTGGCGCAGATTTTTTAATTATTACGCATCCCAGTTTATTTAGTGAAGCAAATAGACTGGCTAACTTTCATCAAGTTCAAGATGGGTATCAAACAGTGGTGGCTCAAACGCCACAAATTTATCAGGAGTTTGCCAGCGGCAATCCAGACCCTGCAGCCATCCGCGATTTTATAAAAATGTATTACGATCAGGCACAAAAAACAGGGAGTAAGAAACCACGTTTTTTATTGTTATTCGGAGATGGTTCTTATGACCCCAAAAATCGGGTTCCAGGCAATATAAATTTAGTACCAGTATATGAAACCGTAAATAGCTTAGATCCTTTAGTGAGCCATGTCTCAGACGATTTTTTTGGTCTGCTCAATGACGCAGACGATATTAATTTAGTGTCTCCAGCAGGCTTACTCGATATCGGTATTGGCCGCATACCGGCACATACGATTGATGAAGCCAGAATAATGGTGGATAAGATCATCCATTATTCCGATACAGCAAGTTTGGGATCCTGGCGTACTAAATCGGTTTTTATCGCTGATGATAAAGATCAAAATCTGCATTTAAATGATGCAGAATCGTTGGTGCAAACTATAGCAACTGCTAATCCATCTATCCATGCCGATAAAATTTATCTGGACGCTTATCCCCTTGTGAGTGGCAATGGTGGTGCTACTTATCCAGCTGTGAATGATGCCATCGTTAACGAAGTATTCAATGGAAATTTAATTGTGAACTATACTGGTCATGGTAGTTATCAAAGACTGGCATCAGAATCTGTTTTAACAGAAACGGAACTTGCCCGATTTAATAATCCCAACAAACTGCCTTTATTTATTACAGCCAGTTGCGATTTTGCTCCTTATGATGATCCTGCAAAAAATTCATTGGGGAATAGTTTATTATTTGGAAATCAAAATGGGGCTATTGCACTCATGACTACTACCCGTGTAGTTTTTGCATATAGCAATCGCATCATGAACAATAATTATTTGAAGGTGGCCATACAACCTAATGCACAAGGTAATTGGTTAACACTGGGTGAAGCTACGCAACAGGCTAAGAACCTTAGCTATCAAGGATTTGGTGATGTATTTAATAATCGAAAATTTAGTTTGTTAGGCGATCCTGCTTTGCGTTTAGCCATCCCTACTTATCATATCCAATTAACAACCATCAACAGTAAACCCATCACTGGAAATGATAGTATGCAAGCATTGGGTAATTATCAACTCTCGGGAATTATTACGGATGGGTTAGGGAATCCGATCACAAACTTTAATGGAACAATTTATCCAACAGTATACGATAAAGCGCAAATGCAACAGACTTTGGGAAATGATCCTGCGAGTATCGTTACCAGTTTCGCAGTGCAGAATAGTGTGTTGTATCAGGGTAGGGCTACCGTAAAAGATGGGGCATTCCAGTTTCAATTTATTGTTCCCAAAGACATCAACTTTCAATCAGGGAAAGCTAAGATCAGTTTATACGCTACCAATGGATTCAAAGATGCGGCTGGTGCCGACACATCTTTTTTTATTGCTGGATTGGCGAATGTTTTGAAAGACACCAGCGGACCCATTATCAAAGCCTATTTGAATGATGAAAATTTCAAAGACGGCGGTCTCACCAACGAAAATCCCATACTCCTGCTTCATTTATACGACAGCTCCGGCATTAGTACTTCGGGTGCGGCGATTGGTCATGATATTACCGCTGTCATCGATGGCAATGAAAGAAATTTATTGGTACTGAATAATTTTTATACTGCGGCATTGGATAGCTATCAGGAAGGAACTGTAAATTTTCCTTTGCCTACTATGACTCCAGGTGTGCATCAAATAAAAATCAAAGCCTGGGATGTAGCCAATAATTCCAGTGAAGTATTGTTGAATTTTGTGGTAGCTAAACAAGAAAAACTGGTGGTAACCAAGTTGATGAATTTTCCTAATCCCGTTACTTCCAGTACTCATTTTTCATTCGAACATAATCAGCCAAATACAGATCTTGGCGTGGAGATTGGCATTTATTCTATTACCGGACAATTGCTCAAACAAATTAGTAGCACGGTAAATACTGGGGGTACCAGAAATATTCAGATCAATTGGGATGGGAGGGACGAATCTGGTAGAAAACTCAAAAAAGCTACTTATATTTACCATGTAAAAGTAAGTTTGCATAATAGCTTCTACCAAGAGGCCAAACAATTAATAGTTTTATAAAACCCTCGGATGATTCCAGCTCTACACTTTTTTTAACTTTTTTTCGTTTGATTAAGTAACCGGATTGTAAAAATCATTCATTTATGCTATTATCCTTATATCGAAAGTTATTGGTAGTTATTGTTTTTGTGGCAATCAGTACCAGCATGCAAGCTCAGTCTGACTCCCTAAATATTGTAAGTACTGCGGTACCATTTTTGCGAATTTCACCTGATGCACGTTCGGGTGGAATGGGTGATGTGGCTATTGCTACATCGCCGGATGCTAATTCCGGTTTCTGGAATCTGGCTAAAATTCCATTTGCCAAGAAGCAAGCAAGTGTGGCATTGAACTATACACCCTGGTTAAAAGACCTCGGATTAACAGACGTCTATTTAGCTAGTATGGCTATGTATTATAAGCTGGATGAGGAATCTGCGGTTTCTTCTTCCATGCGTTTTTTTAGTTTAGGAAATATTCAATTAACAGATAATTCAGGCAACTTATTGAACTCGGTAAAGCCCAGTGAATTCTGTATCGATTTTGGTTATTCGCGAAAACTGAATAATAACTTAAGCATCGGTGGCGCTTTGCGTTATATCAATAGTAGATTAGTAACAGGAGATGTAGGAACCGGCGTAGTGTATAAAGCCGGAAACTCAGTGGCTGCAGACGTTTCGTTATTTTATAATGGAGTGAAAGATGACAATAGCAGCGGATTAAACTGGGGCGTTGTTTTATCAAACCTGGGTTCTAAAATTGGATATACCAATGATGCTAATAACAAAGATTTTATCCCTGCCAATTTAGGATTGGGTGCCGCCTATGTGCATTCGATTAATGAGAGTAATAAAATAAGTTTCGGATTAGATTTAAATAAATTAATGGTTCCCATTGTTCCAAAAGCAACCGGAAATTACTCAGCTGATTCGGCTTCTTTATCTGCATATAGAAATACAGGAGTAGTGTCGAGCTGGTTAAAATCTTTTCATGATGGAACACCTTTACTAACTAGTTTTCAAGCTAGTCTGGGAATAGAATATGCGTATAACGATCAGTTCTTTTTCCGCAGTGGATACTTTTATGAAGATAAAACCCGCGGTAACCGTAAATATTTTTCTGTTGGTGCTGGATTTAATATGAGCTCCCTGGGAATCAATTTATCCTATCTGGTACCATCAGGAACCGGAGTTACCAGAAACCCATTATCCAATACCGTGAGATTTGGAATTATATTTCATTTGGGTGATAATGAGAAATAAAGTAAAAAGAAGAGGAAGAGTGAGGAGTGAGGAGTGAGGAGTGAGGAGTGAGGAGTGAGGTTTTAAACTCAAAGCGTGTAAAAAGTAAGAAAAAGTACCCCAACTGCCGCTTGCGGATAGGAGGGGTGGCTGGAGCGACTGAGCGAACAGCCGGGGTGGTTGCTCTTTTAGTACTATCACCCAACCTGAGTTCTTAAAATTCAAGATTTGTGAAAGTAGAAACCACCCCGCCGTATGCCGTAGTCACGGCATCGGCTGCCCCTCCTATTCGCAAGCGAACAGGAGGGGTGCTTTTAGAAAAATATATCTCGCAAGCGAACAGGAGGGGTGCTTTTAGAAAAATATATCTCGCAAGCGAACAGGAGGGGTGCTTTTAGAAAAAGATC
>CAIYLW010000067.1 GCA_903927185.1 uncultured Bacteroidota bacterium | reverse complement strand
TAAGTATTTTTCAATACCTTTCGTTTACATACACACGCTATGAAACAGAATAGAAGAAACTTTCTCGGCTTGGCCGCATTGGCATCTAGTAGTATTGCCCTTCCTAGTAATTTGTTTGGCAGAAGCCAAACTGCGAATACCGAAGATCTTCCTAAAGAAATTCGTGATTTGCAACCACAAAAGGATGGTGTGGTGCCCATTACCATTGAAGAAAGAAAACAACGTATTGTTCGTGCACAAGAATTAATGGCGCAGCAAAAAATTGACGGAATATTTTTAGAAGGAACAGCTTCTTGTTTTTATTTCACAGGAATGCATTGGGGACAAAGCGAAAGAACTTTTGGGGTAGTAATTCCCGCAAAAGGTGATTTAGCTTATGTGTGCCCGAGATTTGAAGAAGACCGAGCCAGAGAATTAATACTACCAGTATTTGGTAATGAAATACGTTGTTGGGAAGAACACGAAAGTCCGTATGCGTTAATTGCAGGTATTATTAAAGATAGAGGTGTGCGCTACCACCGAATTGGCATGGAAGAGCGTGTAAGATTTTTTATAGCAGACGGCGTAAAAAAAGTAGCCACAGGTTTTGAAATTGTAGATGCTACACCTATTACCGCAGGATGTAGAATGATTAAAACAAAAGCTGAAATTGCTTTGCTACAAAAAGCAAACGATATTACTATTGAAGCATACAAAGCAGCATTTGCAAGTATACAACCGGGTATGTCTCAATCTACACTTAGTAGTAATATAGCTGCGGCATTTAGAAAATTAGGATTTAACGGATATGCTTCAGTACAGGTTGGTAAATATTCAGCTTTACCACATGGCAGCATTACTCCACAAACTATTTTAGAAGGTGATGTTGTTATGGTAGATGGCGGAACCCTTTGTGAAGGATATGAATCAGATATTACCAGAACCATTGTAGTAGGTAAGCCAACAAAAAGACAAACCGATGTTTGGAATTTAGAAAAGCAAGCACAGGATGCTGCATTTGCGGCTATTAAAATTGGATCACCGGCAGAAGTTGTAGATGCTGCAGCCAGAAAAGTGATAGAATCAAATGGCTTTTTAAATAACTATCGCTTACCGGGGTTACCGCACAGAACAGGCCATGGCATTGGCTTAGAAGGACATGAGTGGACCAATTTCGTGAAAGGCAATCAAACAAAAATAGCAGTGGGTATGTGCTTTAGCGACGAGCCAACAATTTCAATCCCAGGAGAATTTGGTATTCGATTAGAGGATTGTTTGTACATCGCAGAAGATGGACCAAAATTCTTTTCTAAACAAAGTATTTCTATTGATAAGCCATTTGGATAGCAAGAAAGAATCAACTGCCATAAAATCAAATACGATGTTGCATATTCAAAAACTATTTTTTGTAACAGTTCTTCTTGTAAATTATGGCAATGCTTTTTCTCAAAACTTAAGCTTTGATAAACATCCGCCAATTAAAGACTACGGTCTAAAAAATTATCAATCTTATTCCAGATCTATTCCTTATACCAGTAAAACAGCATGGCAACTAGTATGTCAAATGCCCTATAATTGTCATTTTCAACCCTGGATAGAAATTGAAAATGCGGAAGGAAAAATCATTTTATTAAACTCTAGTAATCCATTAGTTCAATACCTAACAAAAACAGAAAGTTTTGTTGCAAAAAAAGGCAGACAAATTTACGAAGCAAAAAATTGGATTAGCGGAGAAGGCGCGGTATATACCATTCCTGCCGGCGCAACAGTTATTAGTGTAAAATATCGCGAAACAGGATATGACACAAAATTTGTAGGCTCTTTTGAGTGTAACGACAATGATTACAATATCCTTTGGAAGAAAGGCGCAAGAACAGCCTATTTATGCATGCGTGATTGGTTTTACGATTGTCCTGATAGAGAACGTGTAGGTTTTTGGGGCGATGGAACACCTGAATTAAATCAATGCTTTTATGTGTTTGATACGAACGCACATAAACTTTGCAAAGAACTGGTGTTAAGGCCACTCGATGCAAAATTTTATCCAGGTCAACAATTGGAATTTTTAGGTCCCTACGGGCTATGGTATTACTATTTACAAACAGGCGATATTAATTCAATAAAAACAGTATATCCCGGCACCAAAAAATTTCTATTTAATACCTACAAATTTGGCAAAAAAAATCAGTGGTTCGATTGGGGTAAAGAAAATAAAGACAATGCTATTATAGAACAATGTTTTATGTACATAGATCTTGGCACATTAAAAAAAATGGCAAAAATTACGGAACATTTATCTGATACCATTTTGATAAATGCTAAAATGGATAGCATTAAAAACAGTTTCAATACAAGATTTTGGAATGGCAGTTTTTATAAGTCAGATCAAGTGATTGAGCCAGATGATAGAGCAAATGCCATGGCAGTAAATGCAGGACTAGCTGAACAAAATAAATGGCCCGTAATTTTTGAAAATGTATTAAACAAAAAAACTTTTTCAAGTTGTTTTTTTGATCGCTGGGTGTTTGAAGCATTGTGTACTATGGGAAAAGAAAATGAGGCTTTATTAAGAATGTCTACAAGATATCAAACAATGATACCGGCAAGTTTTTCAACACTCTGGGAACACTACGACCGATGGTGGGCTTCAAGCATTGATGCTTTTGATGAAGGGTCTTCTTTAAATCATGGATGGAACCCTCCCGTTATCAATTTATCTCAAACCATAGCAGGCATATCGCCCATCGAAGCCGGCTGGAAAAAATTTCAAGTGATTCCCAGAGAAGGCTTTTTACAATCTATTAAATTAGTAGTGCCTTCTATAAAAGGGAATATTACAGTAGCCATCAATAAAACATTACACCAGTATTCATTAAAACTAAATGTACCCGCTAACACCCAATCAATTGTTGGGATTCCCAAAACAGCTTTTAAAAATTTAAAAACAATTCGAGCGAATGATCGAATTATTTGGAACCAACAATCCATAAAAAATATAAAAGGCGTTTCCTATTATGGTCAAGACGAACATGCTATTTTATTTACTGTAAGTGCCGGGAATTGGCGATTTTTAGGTGAGGGTTTACTAGACCTTTCAACACCTAAAAAAGCAGTTAAAAATATACCCAAATCTATTGCACTTGATAAAAAGAATTGGATAGCAACTGCTTCTGTAAAAGACAGTTTATTTTTATTTAGTGGCGACAATATACCCATTGGAGTTCCTGCTGCCAATGCTATTGATGGAGATCATTGGACGGGATGGAGAGACATGACGCACAAACAATATCCAGGCCAATGGGTGATGGTAGATATGAAGCAAAAGCAAAGTTTTGAAAAAATTGAATTAGATAATTCCTGGGCATTATGGGATTCTCCAAAAAAATATGCGGTATCTATATCTAATGATGGATTGAATTGGAGTAAGCCAATTGCAACAGGTACAGGAAACCTAGGCATTACAACCATTGTTTTTCCCAAACAAGTTGCAAGATATATTCGCGTAACCCAAAATGGAACAGATAGTTTATATTACTGGTCTATTTATGAATTGTCGGTATTTAGCAATAAATAAAAGTTAGTACCCGAAAATGAGTTCAGTTCAACCAAATTATCAATAGATTTATTTAATGATTATTGATTTTTATTCGTTCACTTTCCTTCCTTTCATTTCTCTTTCTTCCGTTTTATACTTTTTTAAAATGCTTGTTTTTATCAATATACTTGCATCTGTTCCTGCCGATTCTATATGGTATGGTTTACCATCATACTCTATTAATCCGAAATCATCAACCCATTCATTTGCCAAAATTCTGTAAGGATCTTCCACTCCTGCATTTTTTGTTTTACCAAATGTCAGAGACTTATGTTCTCCTACTTCAAATGATATACCAAGTGCATTGTTTTTTACAACAGTACAAACTCCGGGTGTATTCTTTTTTAGGGTAATCGTATTTATATAATGACCGTTTTCAATTCTAACTTCCCCAGATGTTACTTTAGTTTCTCCGGTCTTCAACTCCCGTTGTAAAACGATATTTCGATCCGCATAAAACTGAATCTTATCTAACGGTTGGTGACTTCGTTCAACTTTATCTCTAATTCCAGAAGTGAAATAAGTTTTAGGAGAACTGCAGGAAAATGAAATAACGGATAACCCAAAAAAGATTGGTAAATAATATTTTTTCATGCCACTAATTTTTTCTTCCTGCACGATTGTTGTTTCCATTATTGCCACTTCCACTATTACCACTTGGTCTGCCTCCTCCTCCACTTGGTCTGGCACTCTGTTGTGATTGCTGAGCTGGTCTTTGGGATTGAAAATTTTGAAACTGTTGTTGACCACGGTCGTGTTGTTGCTGTTGTTGATTTAAATTTTGTACAGCATTGTTATTATTATTTATTGGTTGCCATGAATTACCTTGACGTTGTTGAATTGAGCCATTCTGATTTCTTTGAAACACATTGCCCTGTCTGTCGGTTGTAATAACAGATCCTTGATTAGTATTTCCATTTTGCATTCTGTTAACTGATCCCGGAGCTGAACTGCTTCTCAAATTAATGGGGTTATTATTAACTGCATTACCTCTGTAATTAATTGGATTATTATTAGCAGCACTTCCTCTGAAATTAATAACAGTATTATTTCTTGTAACTACATCCCTTCTTCTGTTATAAATATTTGTTGAATAACTATTGAATTGAACATTATTGCGAAAAGAGTTTCCCATGGCATATCCTCTTGCACCATAATATCCATAGTTTCTATAACCGGCTCCATACCAATTGTAAGGGGGACGATAAGCGAATGGTCCCCACCAGCCTCCACCCCAGCCTGGCCAAAAACCATCCAATCCAATACCATAATTAAACCAACCAAGACTAAATCCATATCCCATACTCCAGCCCATCCATGGATTATAATGCATTCTAAAACCCCAAGTAGAAGAACGGGGGTAATAATAGTTACCATACCATGGAGAATAATTAAAACCTGTACCATAAACTACAGTTGAACCAAAAATATACGTGTTTAAATATCCCGGTGTATAACCCATATAAACCCAATTCGGTGTTACATCGTAGATATACACATATTTCATATTATAGGCAGGACTAGTAGGTGGAATAATATCAACCTCTTCTGGTCTTTCTGTGGCAACATTCCATGGACCATTTGCATTATACGATTCAAACCAAACACCATTTTCTACCACAAAATATTTGTCTCTGTATCTAATAACTGAGCTTTGGGTATTAACGCCATATTGCAAATTCGTTCCTTGTATATTTTCAAATTTAGGATTGCCATCATAGGTAACATTAGCTGCGGCTTTATTACGATCTACTTTTGCAGTTTGTGGAATTTGCGCATCCATAATTGCTTCTTTAGCCGCTTGTGTTCCTGCAACACTAGCTAACACATTATCCTTTGGTGAGCCTTCAGGAATTTTCGCAAAATCAATAGGCAAATTATTAGATGCAGTGTATTGCCATGGCCCGTTTAAGTTTGGTGCTTTATACCAACGGCCTGATAACAAAACATAGTATTGTTGTGATGACTGATCGATAAAAATATCGTTCTCGGTATTTGTTACGTACAATAAATTGGTACCATCAATAGGCGATAAATTTGCTTCCCCGTTGGTTTGAACCAATTCTGCAGGTTCTGTACTTACAATAATATTTGATATAGCATTACTGTTAGTTGTTGCATCGTTTTTTGAAAAACCAGGATCATTATTGGTGTTTGCATTATCTACAGCTGTTTGAATTTTATTCAAAGTATTTGGAACATTACCTATAGATGTATAAGGACCAGTTACTGAAGCTGCGCTGTACCAATGTTTACCGCCGTATAAATAAAAGGAACCAGTATTATCTTTAACTATTGTGAATGGCGAATTCACCACTACATCTACTCCCCAATCATTATTGTATTTTAATTTAGGCATTCCATCAATTAGAACCAAGGTTGATGGTTTATTAAATGATATAATTTTGGGTGGTACAGTATTTAAATTTTTTGATAGTTTTTTTTCTTCCGTATTAGATTGCAACATGCTTTCTAATTCATCCATTGGCAAAATGATATGTAGACTTGGAATTTCAGTTTCCAGAGTAGATCTTAAATAAGTTATTCTCTCATCATTCATCTCTGAGCCAAATTTCAAATTTGGAACTTGAACCGCGAGTATGGAAATGTTACGATTATCCCGATCAGTTTCAACAGTATTTATCGACCAAAAAGTTCCAAATACCGGATCTGCTTTTCCTTGTTCCGTTACCGAAACGGCTGAACGCAATTTTAAAATATTACCCGAAAATGATTCAGTCTGAGGATGATATATCTTAATAACAGACCCATCAGTTCCAGCAATTATTTTTGGCCAATCTTCCTGGGCAACGATATTACTTGCATAAAGAGAAGAGGTAAAAATGAACGATAAAATAATTTGTAAAGTTTTCATATCGAAATAATTATACAGTTAATAGATCTTAATTCAAAGCATTAGTTTAATGTAAAATTAATATACCCTAAAACTATGCGAGTTTTAAGGAAATGCTAACAATAGATAGTTAAATAAAATTAATAAGCAATGATTTAACGCTTTCTTTTGCTCCAACCTTTTACATCTAATTTTTATTGAGGTTGTTTGCCATCAATGTTCCTGCTGTTCCTGCACTTAAAATGGCTAAATATTTCATACTCTGTCTTTATGCGATTAATGACTATACAAATATCAAATAGAAATTTATATAGTTATATGATGTTAGTTACAAAATGATATGATTTATAGAAGACACCCATTACATCAATTAATGTTTAACCAGCCAAAAAGAAGATAGCGTGACATATGTTACCGTGAGCAAAAATACAGGCTGGTACTTTTGCATCAAATTGAAAATTCATGAACCCAAAATGGTCCTTTAAGTTTTTACTTTCACTTGCTTTAATACTTTTTTTCATGAAAATGGAAAAGGTATCCGCACAGGATAGCACTAGATTTCTGAGTTTAAGCGAAGCGATTGCCAACAGCTTGCAAAACAACCAATCGGTTCAATTAGCTCAACAGGATGAGAAAATTGCCAATTCCAAGTACAACCAAACCCAAGCAATTTATCTGCCACAGGTTGGATTTAGCTATACGGCAATGAGTACGAACAATCCATTAAATGCGTTTGGATTTAAACTGCAGCAGAAGTCGATCACCATGAATGACTTCAATCCGGATTTATTGAACCATCCAAATGGGACGCCTGACTTTACTACTAAATTGGATGTCATGCAGCCCATCATCAATATGGATATGTGGTATCAAAAAAAGGCAGCTGCCAAACAAAATGAAATTTATCAGTTTCAAACCGAACGAACTAAAGAGTTTATACGTTTTGAAGTTCAGAAGGCATATTTACAACTTGCATTCGCTTATGATGCAGTGAAGGTTTTAGAAGATGCCAACAAAACCTCTAAAGCGGTAAACAAGTTTGCTGCTGATCATTTTGAGCAGGGATTAATTCAGAAGTCGGATGTACTGAATACAGAAGTACATATCAAGATGGTAGAATCTAATCTTGCCAAAGCGAATTCGAATATCAAAAACGCGTCTGATTATCTTAGCTTTCTAATGCACCAACCAACAGGTGTGATATATCGAGTAAATGATCCAAGCGCAGGCAATTCAATTGTTACAGACAATAGTATCAAGCTTGCAGATTCAAGATCTGATTTTTTAGCGATGCAAAAAGCGATTGAAGCATCTGATTATGCCATTGCTTCTTCAAAAAAGTCTTACCTACCCAGATTAAATGCCTTTGGCTCTTATCAATTAAATGATAGTAGAATGCTAGGCTTTGGAGCAAATGCTTATTTAGCTGGTCTTCAATTATCATGGGACATCTTTAGTGGTAACAAAACAAAAAATACGATTACTACCCAAACACTTGAACGCAATAAATTAAAAGATCAGTTAACTCAACAAAAAGATCAGAGTCAAGTTGAACTAAATAAAGCTTTGCGCGATTTAAATGATGCAAATTTTGAAGTAAAGCAACAAGAAAAATCCATAGAACAGGCATCCGAAGCATTACGCATTTTGCAAAATAGGTATGAACAAGGTCTTGCAAATACAACTGATTTACTTATGGCTACCACGCAGTTATCACAGCAACAACTTTTAAAAGCCCAGGCTTTGCTAACAAGTAATATCACAAAAGCCTATATACAATTTCTAACCAGTTCTTTCAACAAATAAATCCACTCATTACTATATAAATTTTATGAAAAAAAATATTTATTTAATCGGTTTAATCTTAGTAACCATAATCAGCAGTTGTTCATCGAAAAAGGAGGAAAAAACAATTACAACTGATAGTGCCATATTAGTGCAGGTTGCAAATCCGTCATCGAACATCAGTAAGGAGCTCAATTTCAGTGGTCAAATTGAAGCATCGCAAACAGTGAATATTAGTACCCGCATGATGGGTTTCATTACTTCACTCAATGTTAAAGTAGGCGATCATGTAAATAAGGGGCAATTATTGGTTACTATTAGTAATGATGATATCAAAGCAAAAAGAGC
>CAIYLW010000066.1 GCA_903927185.1 uncultured Bacteroidota bacterium | reverse complement strand
GTATTATTGAAGCAAAAAAATATTCTACAAGAAAGGATTTTAAAATTCACGGTAAGGGTGCTTTCTTGTTTGCATATAGAAGAGGGTGGCTTGATGAAATTTGTATTGACATGAAAGAGAAGCCCACAATGTGGGATTATGAATCATGCAAGAAAGAGGCCTCTAAATATAAGCATAAGGTTGATTTTAGAAAAAATTCAGGAAGTGCATATGCACATGCATCTGTAAATAATTTTTTGAATGATATATGCAGTGAAATGGAGCCTCTAGGCAACCTGTTTAAAAGGATGATTTATGCATATGAGTTTCCAGATAATAGAGTTTACATTGGGTTAACCTATAATGAGAAAAAAAGACAATCAGAGCATTCAACAGATGGTAAAGGACCAGTAGCAAAGTATATCAAAAAAACAGGTTTAGATCCAGAGTATAAAAAGCTTAATGAATATACCAATGAAAAAACTGCAAAAATATTAGAGCAATCTTTTATTGATAATTATAAAGATAAGGGCTGGATCATTTTAAATTCAACAAAAGCAGGTGCGCTTGGAGGAAATGCTACCAAATGGACAAAAGAAGAGTGTAAAAGAGTTGCCCAATTTTATAGCAGGAGAACAGAATTTCAGCATTCAATTGAACATTATACAGCTTATAGTGCTGCGGCAAAACATGGATGGCTGGATTACGTTTGCGAGCACATGAATGTTATAAAAGTTTATTGGAACAAAGAAAGCTGTATAAATGAAGCTAAAAAGTATAAAAGCAAGACTGAATTCATGAGAAAATCTGGCGGTGCTTATAACTATGCTAGAAAGCACGATATATTAGAATTAATCTGTTCTTACCTCAACCAATCTTAGCCAATTTTCAATATTAGCATAAGTTAATGCTATAAATAGGTATTGAATCCACAAAGCTTGTAACACAAAATAATGTCTGGAATTTTGGGAGAGGGTTTGTACACTATTCTCTTGTACAAGCAAATAATTAAACACAACTACTCAAAAAACGATACCATATCTTACCGATAGTATTTAAACGAGCGTAAATCAAGGAAAACAGAAGTAATTTTAGAATTGTTGTACCTATGTTGTACCATTAAAATTAAAAACCCCATAAATCATTAATTTACAGGGTTTTGTAACTTTCAGTTGCGGACCGGACGGGACTCGAACCCGCGACCTCCGCCGTGACAGGGCGGCATTCTAACCAACTGAACTACCGATCCGTTTCCTCAAAATTCCCCCATGGGGGTCGTTTTTCGGTTGGCAAAGATAAGGGTAAAGCCTTCTTAAAAACAAATCTTTTCAAAAAAAAATGCAAACCTTATTTTTACTCTCTCAAACATGAAATATGCCTCAATACCCCAATAGACAATTTTTAGATTTTGAACAGCCTATCAAAGATTTATATGAACAAATCGATGATACCAAGAAGTTGGCTGAAAAGAATCCTAAGATAGATTATAACTCTACTTTGGAGCAATTAGAAGCTTCTATTATTGAAAAGAGGAAAGAAATTACCGCTTCTCTTACGCCTTGGCAAAGGGTTCAATTGAGTCGTCATCCTGATCGCCCTTATACTGTAAAGTATATTCAAAATATGACCACTAATTTCTTAGAGCTTCATGGCGATAGAAATGTAAAAGATGATAAAGCAATGGTTGGTGGCTTTGCAGAAATTGATGGCGAGACAGTGATGATCATAGGCCAGCAGAAAGGAATCAATACCAAAACAAGACAGATGCGCAACTTTGGTATGGCTAACCCTGAAGGCTATCGCAAAGCCCTGCGTTTGATGCGTCTTGCTGAAAAGTTTAATAAGCCTGTTATCTGTTTAATTGATACGCCAGGTGCATATCCAGGGTTAGAAGCAGAGGAACGCGGACAAGGAGAAGCAATTGCTCGTAATATCTATGAAATGATTCGTTTAAAAGTACCTATCGTGATTGTAATCATTGGTGAAGGCGCAAGTGGTGGTGCTTTAGGTATTGGAGTAGGAGATAAAACATTGATGATGGAGAATACATGGTATACGGTAATCTCTCCTGAAAGTTGTAGTTCTATTTTATGGCGCAGCTGGGATAAAAAAGAAGTGGCTGCAGAACAATTAAAACTAACTGCTACCGACATGAAAGGCTTCGGACTAGTTGATGAAATTGTTTCTGAACCAGATGGCGGCGCTCATTGGGATTATGTGGCTGCAGCGGAAATTTTGAAAACGCAAATCATCAAATCTTTAGCTGAATTGAAAACAAAAACACCCGAACAAAGGGTCAACGATAGAATCATTAAATATGGTAAAATGGGCTTCTGGGAAGAGTTCGATGAAGTTGAAGAAGAACCTTTCATTACAAATTCTTAAATTCGCTTGCCACTTTTGAAATGTGGTTGGATCATAAACAAAACTAACATGTCGTCTTTACGTAAAACCCTCCGCGGCACTGGAGTTGCCGTTGTTACTCCCTTCAAATCTAATTTTGAAATTGATTATCCCGCTTTGGATAAAGTGATTGAATCATTGATACATGGAGGCGTTGAATATATTGTTACACTTGGCACTACTGGTGAAACACCTGTACTTGATAAGCAAGAAAAGATCGATATTGTAAACCATACTTTTAATCAAGTTGCTGGGCGTGTTCCTATTGTAGTAGGAATTGGAGGAAATAATACGCACGAGCTGATCAAAGATTTACAACATATTCCATTAGATAAAGCTGCTGCTGTTTTAAGTGCTTCACCTTATTATAATAAACCTTCACAAGAAGGTATTTATTATCATTATAAAGCATTGGCAGAAGCTTCTCCAAAACCGATAATTCTTTATAACGTTCCTGGTCGTACAGGAAAGAATATGACTGCAGATACTACATTACGTTTGGCAAATGATGTTCCCAATATTGTGGGCATTAAAGAAGCTGGAGGGGATATGGCCCAATGCATGATTTTATTACGTGATAGACCAAATGATTTTTTGATTGTCAGTGGCGATGATGCACTTGCACTTCCGCAATTAGCTTGTGGAATGGATGGTGTAATTAGTGTAGCTGGAAATGCTTATCCCAAAGAATTCTCTGATATGGTACGAGCTTGCTTGAAGGGTGATTTTGGCGCAGCCAAACAAATCAATGATCAATTAATCTATGCCTATGAACTGATGTTTGCAGAAAATAACCCTGCAGGTGTTAAAGCGTTCATGACTGAAATGGGATTATTACAAAACTATTTACGTTTGCCTGTAGTGCCTCTCAGTAAAGGGTTACATCAATCAGTTAAAACATTTTTAGAGAAATAGTTTTTATTCTAATAGCGTAAGCAAATTTATTTTTTATCTATAAATAGGTTTACGCTATTAACAAACGCTGTAGGTGATTCTTCCATTGGAACATGGCCTACACCTTTCAATATTTCAAGTTCACTATTTACAATTGCTTTATTAAATTTATAAGCATTCTCCACTGGAATTAATTGATCTTTATCACCCCAAATAATCAGTGTACTTTTTTTGATCTGCTTGATCTTTACAGTTTCATCTAATAACAAATTATATTTCAAACGATCTATTAAAGCTTCCCGATTTCCTTCGCGAATAAGCATATCGAAATACCGATTCTCTTGCCAATCTTTCACCTTTGACTGATCACCATAAGCTTCATGCAAACTCTTTATTACTAATGCTTTTGGCGTAATATATTTTACAAGATTTCTTAGTATTGGCATCTGTGCAATTTTGAAACCAATGGCGCCTTTGGGTTGAACTGATGGCAGTATACCACCTGCATCAACCAATACCATTTTAGCTACTTTTTCAGGATGTAGTAGGGTGTATTCCCATGCAATACTTCCTCCTAAAGAATTGCCTATTAAAATACACTGATTTATTTTCAAATGAATTAAAAAGGAATCTACAAACTTGCAATAATAGGCAATACTATAATCTTTTTCGGGATTGGGGCCAGTTAAAGCAAAAGCTGGTAAATCAAAACGGATCACTCGTTTTTTTTCTTTTAAAAGACTTGTTGTACTATCCCATGTAAATAAAGAAGAAGCAGTTCCATGAATAAGCACAATTGGAATACTATCTAATTGATTGCCCTCATCACGATAGTGCACTTGCATGCCCATTAAAGGCATAAATCGAGAATCCTTATTACAATATTTTTTGACCAATGTATTTACTTGGATGTCTTTTTGATAATAAGTGATAGCTGCTATTGCTACAATTACTAATGCTATGAAAATGATTCTGATTGTATATTTAAAAAAACGATTCATAAGCTAGCAAATAGGTTACCTGGAATCCGATTATTATTTAAAGTAAAATTCCTTTCAAAAAGAATAAGGCTACACTAAAATAAATGACTAACCCTGTTACGTCAACAAGTGTTGCTACAAATGGAGCTGAAGATACAGCCGGATCGGCACCTAGTTTCTTTAAAACAATTGGAAGCATTGAACCACTTAGGGTGCCCCATAAAACAACCCCTACTAAACTAAACCCTACAGTTGAGGCAATTTGAATCCAATGTGCTCCATATAGATTAGGAGCAATGCTATGCCAAACACCAACACGAACAAAACCTATGAATCCAAGTACAGAACCTAATAATAAACCGCTAAATAGCTCTCTTCGTAGTACACGCCACCAATCAGCTAAAGTAATTTCTCCTACAGCCATGGCTTGAATGATTAAAGTTGATGCCTGAGACCCACTATTTCCACCAGAAGAAATGATTAATGGAACAAATAATGCCAGAACAACAGCTTTTGCAATTTCATCTTCAAAATAGCCCATCGCAGTAGCTGTGAGCATTTCACCCAAAAAAAGTACCACCAACCAGCCAATACGCTTCTTAAAAAGTTTAAGCAGTGGAATATCCATATATGGCTCATTCAAGGCTTCAGTTCCTCCCATTTTTTGCATGTCTTCACTAAACTCTTCATTTGCTACCCATAACATATCGTCGATTGTTACAATGCCTAATAGAATATCGTTATCATCTACTACTGGAAGAGCCACACGATTATTCATTTTAAAGATCTGACTTGCATGTTCCTGATCATCGTTAACATTTAAAGAGACAACTCGGCCATCTACAATTTCAGAAACTAATTTATCTGGTGTTGCTAATATTACATCCCGAATTCTTATATCATCTACTAATTCACCTTTTTCATTAATGATATAAATCACATCAATCGTCTCACTGTTTTTAGCCACTTTACGAATGGTATCAAATACATCTGCCACCGTATTTTGTGCAAAAACATACACATAATCGGGTGTCATTAATCTGCCAACACTGTCTTCTGGATACCCTAAAAGAGAAAGTGTAATTTTTCTTTCTTCGGGTTCTAATAGTTTTAT
This sequence comes from uncultured Bacteroidota bacterium, assembly GCA_903927185.1. Taxonomy (GTDB): domain Bacteria; phylum Bacteroidota; class Bacteroidia; order Chitinophagales; family Chitinophagaceae; genus Sediminibacterium. The sequence goes on along the minus strand of CAIYLW010000066.1, from coordinate 31,927 downwards.
TAAATGGCGAATTACTCCTTTTGGTAACTCTTCTAAAAAGTCGGTCCGATCATCCGCAGGTAAATCATTGAGCAATTCCGCAGTTTTGGAAGTAGGAAGTGCTTTGATGATATCTTTTTGTTGAGCAATATCAAGGATTTTAAAAACACTGGAAGCCCTATTGATCGCCATATTAGCAATAATCTGAGCTTCGTAATCAGGGTAAGCATTGATCAATTCTGCTACATCTGCAATATTCTGATCATCCAAAAATTCACGGATAGCCAGTTTGTCTTCAGTTTCAATCAGTTGTTCGAATTGCTCTGAAATATTTAATTCTTCTATTTCCTGTGACATAGTTGCAATTTAGCTTTTTGAAGTATAGAAAGGAAATTTAGTACTACTGTTTATGCTAACTTTGTAATAATTTTTTTTATGATATTACCCATACTTGTTGTTGCGCCATCTGAACTTCGTGGTAGGGGGGTGTTTGCATTAGAATCTATAGACATTCATACCGTGATTGAAATATCACCAGTTTTGGTACTCTCAAAAGAAGAACGTACTAAAGCGGAAGAAACGATGTTGTATAATTATATTTTTGAATGGGGTGATAATTATGAAATGGGAGCCCTGGGTATGGGGTATATATCCATTTATAATCATTCTTATCAGTCCAATTGTATTTATGAAATGGATTTTGAGAATGAATTGATGACAATAAAAACCCTGCGCAATATTGCAGCAGGGGAAGAATTATTTATCAATTATAATGCAACACCAGATGATTCAACTCCTATCTGGTTTGATGCACAATGAATATTACCAGTATTGATAACCCATTAATTTGGCTAATTCCAATTTGGAAGCACAAAGTTGATATTGGAATTGTAGTTTACTAAATTCAGCCCTTTGTACATTGGTACTAGAATTAGTTAATTCTAAATTTGTTCCAACACCATTTTTAAAACGAATAGCTGCCAAATCCTGTGCATATTTTGCCTGATCAATCTGCGCTTGTGTATTTCCAATACGTTCAATATTAGTTTGAATATCTGTCATTGCCTGAGCAATATCTTTTTTGTAATTCGCATTTAATGATTCATAGGCAAGTTGTTGTTGTTGCATTAAATGCTCCTGTAATTTAACCTGCTGCTTAGTTTTGCCACCTGAATAAATGGGAACATTTAAAGTTACTCCTGCAAGGCCATTAAATTGGAATTTATAAATGTCGGGAATAAATCCATTTTTAAAACCCATTCCACCATTCATAATAATATTTGGTTTGTCATTCATTTTTGTTATTGCAATATCTCCATTTGCTTGTGCGATTTTGTCTTTTGCAATTTTAAAATCAAGATTATTATTGACAGAAGAATCAAGGGCTACTTGATTACTAACATTTAATAAATTGAAATCGAAATTATTTCCTGCAACCGCATTAGTTCCAGTAGTATAGTTCAAAAGATTTATTTGTTTTTGCAAACTGTTTTTTAGATCTACCTTTCTATTTTCTTCGTTATCAATATTTGCTTGAATATTCAATAAATCAATTTTTAAAGCTTCACCGTCTTTTAATTTTGATTGAACTACTTTTTTATTTTCGTTCAGAAAATTCAAAACACTGTCTTGGATACTGATAGCTTTTTGTAGATATACCATATTGTAATAAATGGTGGCTACTTGATACGCTAATTGTGTTTTTAATAATTGAATATTATCCTTTGCAAATTGAAGGTCGGTCTTTGCTCTATCAACATTGGCTTTTAACCTACCAAAATCAGCTAAAATGTAATTTGCATTTACTGAAGTATTGAAGTTGTGATTGGGTGCAAACTTAAAAAGCTGGGGGGATCCTGGCAAAGCAATAGTTGGTACTGGTGCTAAATAAAGATATGATCCTTCTGCACTCACATTTGGATTTTTGCTTGTTTCAATTAATGCAATTTTATCCTCTGCAGTAATAATAGTATTCTCTGCTTCTTTCAGTTTTGGGAAATACCCAAATGAATGGTTGATGAGATTTTTCAAATCATTATTCACTTGCACCTGGGCTTGTATTTGCAATGCAAATAGAGCGATGATAACTGAGGTAAGGAATATTTTTTTCATGAATAGTTATTTATAAATTCTTAGTTCAATTATTGTTTTTTTTAATGTGATTCTGCTGCAGCTTTCATGGCCATAGCTAATTCTTGTGGTGTTTTTTTCTTAACTCTTAAAAAGAAAAGTAAAGGAAGTACACACAAAAAGAAAAGACCTATTAGTCTGAATGTATCTAAATAAGCTAAGTAATATGATTGGCGTTCAACAGAACCATTCAAAATTGTTAATGCTTTAGTGTTTGCAATATTTTCGATATCACCTGTTTTACCCATAATGTTTTGTGCAATTCCATTAACAGCAGCTGGCGCATTTTGCATCCCACTTACTAAGTCTGATCTATGTTGGGAATATTGTCTTGCTACATAATTATTGGCAACAGCAATTCCAAATGCGCCTCCCAATTGTCGCGTCATATTATTTAACCCTATACCAGTAGCATAATCTTTTGGATGTAAGCCTGCTACTGCTTGATTAATAAGGGGCAGTTGACTCATCGCTATTCCCAGGGCTCTAATTACAAATAGCCAGAAAAAATCAGATTTTCCTACATCCAAACTTACTCTTGAATTCATAAATGAGTAAATTACAAATAAGCTAAAACCTGCAGCTATAAAGGGAAGTGGTGGAACGCCTTTACTTAATAATATACCCATCACCGGCATTATCACTACGCCAAAAAGGGTAGGAGCCAATAATGTTAAGCCTGTCTCATAAGGAGTGAATCCTAATACACGTTGCGCTAATACAGGATATACAAATACAGAAGTATATAGCCCAAATCCAGCGACAAAGGTAAAAATGGTAGTGACACTTAAATTCCGATTACTCAACAAACGAATGTTTACAGCTGGCTGTTTAACTTTTAATTCCTGCCATATAAATAATCCAATACTAAAAGCGGCAACCATAGAACACATGCGTATTGATTCACTACTGAACCAATCCTCAGTTTCACCTCTTTCTAAAACAAATTGCAAACAGCTCACTCCAACCATTAAAAGGCCTATGCCAACATAATCAATTTTAATATTTGATTTGTTAGCTCCTTCACCCTCTTTCTTATCTATAAAAATAAAAGCAAGAATAGTTGCTAAAATTCCAATGGGGATATTTACCAAAAAGATTAAAGGCCAGCTAAAATGTTCCATTATATATCCGCCAATGGTAGGTCCTAATGTGGGTCCTAATACGATACCCATTCCAAACAAACCTGCAGCTTTACCTCTGTCCTTTGGTTCAAATGCTTCAAATAATATGGCTTGAGATGTTGATAACAATGCACCTCCACCTATACCTTGTATAAAACGCCATACAATTATTTCGGGTAGACTAGTTGACTGGCCGCACATATAGGAAGCCAGTGTAAAAATGATCATCGAAGCTATATAATAGTTCTTTCTACCAAAATATTCAGCTAGAAATCCGGTTAGTGGGATGATAACTACGTTTGCAATTGCGTATGCAGTTATGACCCAGCTAATATCTTCAATATTCACGCCCAGACTACCACTCATATCATTCAATGCCACATTTATAATGGAAGTGTCAACCAATTCCATTACAGCAGCAGAGATTGTAGTGATTACAATAATCGCTTGCGCAAATCCTTTTGGGGTTGCCATAGATGCTATTTAATTTCTGCGACTACGTTAACGCTTAATCCAGCGCGTAATTCTTTTTTATATTTTGCAACATCATCGATCCAAATTTTAACGGGTAATCGTTGCGTAACTTTTACGAAATTGCCACTTGCATTATCAGGAGGTAATAAAGCAAATTTTGCACCAGTAGCTTCACTTAAACTGGCTACAGTTCCTTTGATTTTTAAATCTGGATATGCATCAATTGTAATGTCTACTTTTTTACCAGTTGTTAAAGCATACAATTGATTCTCTTTGAAATTTCCTACCACCCAAAATGTACTATCATTAACAATTGAAAATAGGGGAGTACCTGCTTGTACAAACTGACCTTCGCTTATTGTTTTCTTACCAATTCTTCCGTTTTGAGGAGCGTATATTTTTGTGTAAGTCAATTTCAGCTTTTGCTGATTGATACGGGATTGTTTTACTGCTAATGCTGCCTGAGCCTTCTTTACATTGGCATCAAGAACTGCGATACGACTTTGTGCTGAGCTAAGATCGTTCTTGCTATTGTCTAACTGTTTAGATGAATTCTCTGCATTGAATTTGCTATCATCTAGTTGTTTTTTTGTAATGGCTTCACTGCGATAAAGATTTTGATCTCTTTGCAGGTCTTCCAAAGCTTTTGCTTTTTTCAGAGCACTGATATCAATATTGCCCTTATTCACGGTTAGCGAAACAATGGCATTATTTAAAGCAGCTTTTGCATTTACAATGTCTACTTCTGCTTGTACATAATCTGCTTGCATTTCTTCTAACTGTTGTTGTAACTCAGCATCATCTAATTCTACTAAAAGATCACCAGCTTTTACACTATCATAATCTTTTACAGAAATAGTTTTTACATAACCAGCAACCCTTGGTAATACAGGAGTAATTTGAGTTTCAATTTGTGCGTTGTCGGTTGATTCATGTGACATCGCGAAATGCACTTTTTCATAACCGAAGTAGCCGCCAATTAATAATACTGCGCCCACTACAATAAATCGGATAGGCGAACTTTTCTTTTTTTCAGGTACTTGTTCCATTATTTTTGTTTTTGTAATGCTGGTTGAATCAATAAATGGTCTTGAACCAATTGTTTGATATGTTGTGTAATTCGTTTTTTTAATTCAGGGTCTTGATAAGGATCTGTTCCAGGCGCTTTGTTCATTAAAATATTGCACATACTCCTCGATAGCATCACTTGATTGATTGTTCCAATGATGGATGCAAATAGTAATGGGGGGTCTACTTTTTTAAATATTTTTTTTCTGACCCCCTTTTCAATGATGGATACAACATCTTGTGTATTCTTAGTAAAAAGCTCTATCACATTCTGATGTAATATTTCACGATTTGTAACAAGTAATTCTTGTTGTAATACACGATGAAAAGCAGGTTGTGAAAGAAAACGGTTCACATAACCATCAATAATCTGATTCAGCTTTTCTAGTTCTGTAAGTGAAGCGTCATTTTGAACAGCATCAATCCTTTCACGCATATAGCGTGCCTTTGATTCAAGTAATGCTACGAATAGCTTCTCTTTACTTCCAAAATAGTAATTGATCATGGCAATATTTACATCTGCCTCATGAGCTAAGTCCCTAATAGAAGTGCCTTCATAACCTTTTTCTGCAAAAAGTGCTACCGCCACGTCCATAATATGTTCTTTCTTATCAATGCTCATTACTAGAATTAGAACACAAAGTTTAAACATTTGTTTGAATTAAACAAACGTTTAATTAATTTTTAATAATTATTATTACTTTTTGTAGAAAAGGATTTTATTAAGTTTGAATTTATTAATACCATTTTATGCGCAAAATCGCCTCTATATTATCAATTTGTATCCTATTCCATTACTCAATTAATGCACAAACTACCTACTTAATTCCCGGTAATACCGGTTATGCGGTACCTCTTGAGTTAGATGAGGGAAGTTTATTTCAAGAAGGGAAAGGTTTGACAAATTGGACTGATTTGAATCAAGAAATTCAATATTTTTTTCATCTTCCTCAAACTGGAAAATTAAACATTGCGTTTAATTTAAAAAATGCACAGGTTGGATCTTTTGTGAGCATAGAAATTGCGAATAAAACCTTCCGTTTAGCAATACCTCAAAGTAACGATTTCCAAAAAAAAATTATTGGAACTGTAGATATTAAAGACAGTGGATTCTATTCTATTAAAATAAAAGGAATAAAAAAAATAGGATCAACCATTGCAGATATTGCATCCATAGAATTAAGTGGTTCCGCTACTCTTGGGGTTCATTTCAATAAAAAGTCAAGAAGAAATGCTGCTTCAGTTCATTTGCGTTATCCAATTCCTGATTCCACCCGTCTTATTTCATTTTATAATGAAATAACCATTCCAGAAAATGCTGATATCGTGCACAGTTACTATATGTCGAATGGATTTTCTAGGGGCTATTTTGGTGTTCAAGTAAATAGTGAAAATGAAAGGAGGGTGATTTTTTCTGTATGGGATGCTGGCAATGAAGCTGTAAGCAGATCAAAAGTTGCAGATTCAAATAAAGTAAAATTATTAGCCAAAGGGGAAGGAGTTTTTGCCGATGATTTTGGGAATGAGGGAACAGGTGGGCATAGCCATTGGGTATATAATTGGAAAGCAGGTGTTACTTATAAAATGCTTGTAACCGCACTTACCGATAGTGCTTCACAAACTACCACTTATACAGGATACTTCTTTTTACCCGAACAGCAAAAATGGAAATTGATAGCCTCATTCAGGGCGCCTAAGGATGGTATGCCAATTAGAAATTTATATTCTTTTAATGAAAACTTCATAGGCGTTAATGGCCAAATGCAACGCTATGCATATTTCGGTAATCAGTGGGGGCAAAAAGAAAATGGAACATGGATTGAATTAAATGAATCAACTTTTTCTTATGATGCAACTGGAAAAGCTGGTGATAGAATCGATTATGGTGGTGGGGTAGAAGGAGGTATGTTTTATTTATGGAACGGGGGCTTTAAACAAGCAACCGCCCATCTGGGTGATCATTTTGAAAGGCCAGCTAAAAATAATAAACCTATTATCGATTTCGCAAAGAATGCCGACAGTTTAGTTCAGGCCTCTATCGATCAGCAATTAATATTTCATACTATTAAGCTCAAACAAATTGATACGATGGGCAATCGCTCTGGAGTGTATTATAATGTTTTGAAAGAAGGGACCGGCAATTCTGTTTCCATCACAGATACCATTACAGTTTTTTATAAAGGATATTTATTAAAAGATGGAACCGTTTTTGACCAAACAAAAGAAAAGCCTGCAACTTTTCCTTTAAATCGATTAATCAAAGGATGGCAATTAGGATTAGCTAAAACAAAGTTAGGTTCTAAGATTCAATTGATCATCCCATCTGGGCTAGCTTATACAATAAAAAGCCGCAGTCAATTGATTCCACCCAATAGTGTGTTAGTTTTTGAAATTGAACTACTCAATCTAAAATCTAAAATTGAAAAGTAAAGCTTCTTAACCTTTTTGTTGTATTTTCAAAGCTTTGGATTTTTAGATCAAATATTTCCTTTTGTACTATGAGCAACCAAAACAACTCTAAACCAACAGTGTTGGTCGTAGAAGATGATTCATTTATTCAATCTATTTTGAATGAAATTCTCAGTGTGAATTTTGAAGTAACTATTTTTTCAAATGGCATGGAGGGATTGAACTTTCTACAATCTGGGAATATTCCTGATATCATTTTATCTGATTTAAATGTTCCAGGTCTTGACGGGATAGGCTTTCTCGAGCAGGTAAGAAATAGTGGATTTTTCAAATCCATACCTTTTATCGTTCTATCAGGAAAAGATGATATTGAAAATAGAATAAAATGCTTTGAGGCTGGTGCAGACGACTTTATCAACAAACCTTTTAATCCAAGAGAATTGGACGCTAGGCTAAAAAACATTTTGAGAAGGATGGGTAAAATTTAATAATCTAATTTTAATGGCAGTACCAATTTTAGCTATTTTAAATACTGATGACGAAATCTGGCATATTCTGAAATCAGGTAATTTTAATGGAGCAGTCTTACAAAAATTTTCAAGCATTACTGATTTATGCTCTCAGTGGCATGAAAAGGATTTACTAATTGTTGCTATCATTTCACAAGCAGAAATTATGGGGTCTTATGGGATATCCATTAGAGCGTTCCTTCAAAAAAAAGGAATGCCTTTGATCCCTTTTTTTATTATTACTACATACGCAAACGAGAACATGAAAACTGTTTCGTTAAATGCAGGAGTAACGGATGTATTCGTTAGTCCAGTTCAGCTTAATTCTCTTGAAATACGAATTAATTTTTGTATTGCTAACTGGTCATTGATTAATTCTAATTTTCAGCGGAATGAAATTAAAGCCTACAAAATATTTTCTGTAAAAAGACTTTTTGATATTGTTTTTGCCGGAACTGCGCTTTTAATTCTTTCTCCCATATTATTAATTGTAATTCTTGCTGTTAGTATAGAATCTAAAGGGCCTGTATTTTATTATTCATTAAGAGTTGGAACTGGATATAAGATTTTTAAATTTTTCAAGTTTCGCTCCATGTATATAAATGCAGATCAAAGATTGAAAGATTTAAAACACTTAAATCAATATAATATCGATGATTTAGATAATAAATTACCAATAGATGAATCCCCAGTTCTATGCGATTGGTGTTTGGAAAGTGGTGTAAAATGTCGCTATCCAGTTTATGCGGATAATTATCATTGGTGCGAAAAAAAATATTCTATCCTCAAAAAAGCATCAGCTAATGCTGCTTTTATAAAAATAAAAGATGATCCTAGGGTAACTAAAGTGGGTAGGTTTTTGAGAAATACAAGTATCGATGAATTACCACAATTGGTAAATGTATTGATTGGAGACATGAGTATTGTAGGAAATAGACCACTACCTCTTTATGAAGCTGAAAAATTAACAACGGATAAATATGCACTTCGTTTTATGGCACCTGCTGGAATAACTGGATTATGGCAGGTTGAAAAAAGAGGTAAGGGAGACATGTCGGAAGAAGAAAGATTAATGTTAGATAATGACTATGCTATGAATCATTCCTTCTTTTACGATATTTGGTTGATTTTAAAAACGATTCCTGCATTATTTCAGAAAGAAAGTGTTTAAAAAAAATCCTCCAATTTTGTAATAACATATTGGAGGGACTTTTAAAAAATAATTATTTCTTAGCTAAAAATTTTAAACAAACTGGATTGGGTATCGGAATACTATTTCCGGTATTTGTTAATAATCCAGTATTTCTATCCCTCTTAAATATTTCTACATTATTTGTTAATTGATTCGCTACAAGTAAAAAGTTTCCGGTTGGATCAATGTTGAAATTTCTTGGTCCCTCACCCTTGGTTGGCTCATATCCAATAGAAGTGAGAGTCCCTTTAGTTTGGTCAATTTTATAAATAGCAATATTATTTTCTTTGCCCCTATTAGAGGCATAAAGAAACTTCCCATCTTGTGATATATGTATATCAGCACTGCCAGGTTGGCCAGTAAAATCTGCTGGATGGGTCGCTATTCGTTGAACGAATTTGGTTTGTCCATTATGATAACTATGCACAGAAACTGTGCCACTCAATTCTTCAATGATATAAACAAAGTTCCCATTCTGCGAAAAATCTAAATGCCTTGGCCCACTTCCTGGCTCACAACTAATAAATTTTTGTGCAGTATTATGTAAAGGGGATTTAAGGTTAGTATCGAATTGATACATATAAACTTTATCCATTCCAAGATCGGGCGTTAATAGAAATTTTTCATCCGGACTAAAAAATACAGAATGAACATGTGCTTTTTCTTGTCTTTGCTTGTTGATACTGCTTCCCTCGTGAACAATATGTTGCGTAAATGAAGTAATTACTCCATTCGATTCAAGTGGAAAACTTGCCAAACTGCCTCCGCTATAATTAGCTACTATTAACCATTTACTATCTTTAGATATTGAAATATGACAGGGATCCTGACTGCCACTAGGTTGTTGGTTCAAAAATCCAAGTGTTCCTTTTTGTTGGTCAAAAGTATAAGCAGTAACTAAACCGGACCCATTTTTATTTACTTCATTCACAGCATAGACATGTTTGCCATCTGGTGCAATTGCTAAAAAGGATGGATTATCAGCATGATCCGTATTGCTTACCCATTCTGCTGTACCGTTTTTGGCATTAAAATGATAGACATAAATTCCTTTACTCGTTCCTGAAGTATAAGTTCCAACAAAAAGATAAAAATCCTGAGAAAAAGAAACCGTACTAATCAACAGAATAACAAACAGCAATTTGAAACGCATAATTTTTATTTTGGTAACGATTTAGAAAAAAAGTAAACCGAAGGTTATTAATCTAATTGACTGTTAACCCTATAAAATATATCGGGCTTTAGCCCTTACCATCTTTATTATTGATAGACCCTCACATAATCAATTTCCATTCTAAGTGGATAGATGGTACTATCTACGCCTTTCTGTCCACCCCAATTTCCCCCAACCGCAATATTCAATAGCAAATAGGCAGGTTCGTTAAATGGCCAGGCAGTTCTATCACTATGCTCGTTCTTAAATTGAAAATAATAATTATTGTCCACTCCAATTCGCATGGTTTCTGCATCCCAATCTACCTGATACACATGAAAAGCGTCACTGCAGTCTTTCACAATGATGGTATTTGTCTTTTGAGTTCCTATAATATGGTTATACTTTTTTGTATGTGCTGAAGCGTGAATATTTCCCTGGTCATAACCTACATGTTCCATAATATCAATTTCTCCATCATCGGGCCATACCAATGGTGTTTTAGATCCCAGCATCCAAATAGCAGGCCAAGTGCCCAAGCCCTTCGGAATTTTTGCACGAACTTCTATTCTTCCACTTGTCCAATCACCCTTACCTTTTGTTACCAATCTAGCAGATGTATAGGCATTATTACCTACTTGTTCTTTATGCGCTTCAATAATCAAATTGCCATTTTCTACTCTTGCATTCTTTGTTTTTTGAAAAGTATAATATTGTAATTCATTATTTCCCCAACCATGTCCACCAGTATCGTATCCCCATTTCTTGGAATCGGGTAATCCCTTATAATTGAATTCATCACTCCAAACTAATTTCCGTTTATCCTGAGCATTTGCACCAGCAACAAGAAATAAACAGATATAAAAGACGATCATTTTTTTTGTCATAGCTAAATTTTTGGAAGGGTAAGATACCCAAATTATGAATAGACAAAAAGAAGAATTGCTTAATTAACTGCAAGATTTGCTCTTTCATTTTAGAAAAATAAGGGTTACAAGAAATTAATTTGCCGGAAAAGGAATATGCTAGTATTTTTGTGGGGTAATGATAATAATCACTCAAATACATCACCATCATATCTTACCTATCAGGTAGGCGGCGGTGTTTTGTGAATTTGTATAAAACATTTAAAGCTTACCCTTGGGTAGGCTTTTTTTTATAATAGCCATGCTGAAGTGGTATTCTTCAGAATAAATTCAATGTATGCGAGACAAAGAAAAGAATTTGGGAATTGAAAGACCAGCGAAGCTAAGATTGGCCATCCAAAAAAGTGGTCGATTATATGATGATAGTATCCGGCTTTTAAAAGAGTGTGGTATTGATATCAGTAATGGGGTTAACAAGCTAAAAACGGAAGCCAGCAATTTCCCGATTGAATTGTATTTTTTACGTGATGATGATATTCCGCAATATGTAGAAGATGGCGTGGCAGATATCGGGTTTGTAGGTGAAAACGTGGTTTATGAGAAAAAGAAGAAAGTAATTGTGGGCGAAAAATTGGGCTTTGGTAAATGCCGACTTTGCATCGCTATTAGAAAAGGAGAGACTTATACTGGTCCTGGATTTTTGTCAAATACCAGAATTGCTACCAGTTATCCCATCTTAGTGGAACAGTTTCTGCAGAAGAATCATATTCAAGCAGAGATTCATGAGATTAGCGGAAGTGTGGAAATTGCTCCCGGAATTGGATTGGCTGATAGTATTTGCGATTTGGTTAGTAGTGGGTCTACTTTATTCATGAATGGACTAAAAGAGGTCGAAACCATTCTTGAATCTCAATGTGTGTTGATTCAACATCATCATTTAAATGATGAGCAGATTCAGATATTGAACAGATTGATATTTCGAATTCAGTCAGTTAAAAAGGCTAAAAATAATAAGTATATCCTACTTAATGCACCCAAAAAGAACCTTGAAAAGATCATCAATCTATTGCCAGGTATGAAAAGCCCAACGGTTTTGCCATTGGCTCAGGAAGGATGGAGTAGTGTTCATAGTGTACTGAAAGAGAATGAGTTCTGGGATATAATTGAACAATTAAAAGAAGCTGGAGCCGAAGGAATTCTAGTAATCCCTATTGAAAAAATGATTGTTTAATACTGATATTGCGAAAAATGAAAGAGATAAAATATCCGGCTAGATCTGAATGGCCTAAAATATTATCCAGGCCTGTATTTGATAATTCATCCTTGCAGGAGATGGTGAAGCTAGTACTTGACCGTGTAAAGTTGGAAGGCGATCAAGCTATTGCTGCTTATACAGAGCAGTTTGATGCTGTTGAGCTGGATGATTTTGCTGTATCTGAAATAGAGTTTGAGGAGGCCGTTGGGTTAGTCTCAGTAGATTTAAGAATAGCCATTGAGGTAGCCATTGCCAATATTCGCAGTTTTCATTCCTCGCAATTTGTTCAAGAGCAAAAAATTGAAACCATGCCTGGTGTATTTTGCTGGCGCAAGTGGGTAGGCATTGAAAAGGTAGGACTTTACATTCCAGGAGGCACTGCTCCATTATTTTCTACTATATTAATGTTAGGTATACCTGCTAAATTAGCTGGTTGTCAGGAAGTTATTTTATGTTCACCTCCAAATAAAGAAGGCAAGTTGGATCCTGCTATTTTATTGGCAGCTCGTTTAGTGGGTATTGAAAAAGTGTTTAAAATTGGTGGAGTTCAAGCGATTGGCGCTATGGCTTATGGTACTGAAACGGTGCCTAAGGTTTATAAGATCTTTGGACCCGGTAATCAATATGTAACCTGCGCTAAACAACTGATTCAGCAGCAGGGTATTGCTATTGATATGCCAGCTGGCCCCAGTGAAGTTTGTGTGTTGGCTGATGATACCGCCAATGCTTCTTATGTGGCGGCAGACCTTTTGAGTCAGGCGGAACATGGCGCTGATAGTCAGGTTTTATTGGTTTCAACTTCCGAAAAATTGATTGCTGAAGTGCAGGTTGAATTAACAAAACAATTAAATAATTTATCTCGTAAAGAATTGGCTAGTAAATCTTTAAATAATAGTACTGCTATTTTAATTTCTAATATTTTAGAAGCAATTGATTTAGTAAATGCCTATGCTGCTGAGCATTTAATTATATCTTGTGAATACGCCGAAAGTGTATCTAATTCTATCATCAACGCAGGCTCTATTTTCTTAGGCAATTATTCTCCAGAGAGCGTCGGTGATTATGCAAGTGGAACAAATCACACCTTACCAACCAATGGTTTTGCCCGGGCATATAGTGGGGTTAGTCTGGATAGCTTCGTTAAGAAGATCAGTTTTCAGCAGTTAACGGTTCAAGGTTTAGCCAATATTGCCAATACTGTAGAGCTAATGGCAATGGCTGAGGGACTGGATGCCCATGCAAATGCAGTTAGAGTTCGGTTAGTAAATTAAGGTTTGTGTTTTGACTTTTGAATTTTGACTTTTGAATTTAATACCATGTTTGACTTAAGCAAATTGATTCGCCCCAATATTAAAACTTTGAAAGCCTATTCATCGGCTAGGGATGAGTTTAGTGGTGAGGCGAAAGTGTTTTTAGATGCTAATGAAAATAGTTTGGGTTCACCATTGTTAAAATGGTACAACCGCTATCCCGATCCCCACCAGCATGCTGTTAAGGTAACTTTGAGTAAAGTGAAGGGTATCAAACCCGAACATATCTTTTTGGGTAATGGTAGTGATGAATGTATTGATTTACTTTTTCGCAGTTTTTGTGAACCTGGTATAGATAATGTGATTATTTGTCCGCCTACTTATGGCATGTACGAAGTAAGTGCCAATATTAACGACATTGAACTACGCAGAGCCCCTTTGCTACCCGATTTTCAATTAAATCTGGCACATATTGAAACATTGGTGGATGCTCAAACTAAACTAATTTGGATTTGTTCTCCCAATAACCCAACCGGGAATAGCATTAATCGAGCTGATATTGAAACCGTGTTAAATAATTTCAATGGGTTAGTGGTGATTGATGAAGCCTATATCAATTTTGCACAACAGAAATCTTTTGTGCAGGAATTAGGGGAATATCCAAACCTCGTGGTTTTGCAAACCTTTAGTAAAGCTTGGGGATTGGCAGCACTTCGTTTGGGTATGGCATTTGCATCTATAGCCATTATTGAAGTGCTTAATAAGGTAAAACCCCCTTATAATATTAATCAAGCTACTCAGGAACTTGCTTTGAAAGCTTTGGAAGAAGTGGGTCAGGTAAATGATATGATTAAGTTATTGGTTGATATGCGCGAAGCTCTTGCTGATGTTTTTGAATCCATGCCAACTGTTGAAAAAGTGTATCCTTCGGATGCTAATTTTATTTTAGTGAAGATTAAGGATGCCAGAAAAATTTATGAGTTTTTACTAACTAAGGGGATTGTACTTCGCGATCGGAGTTCAGTGCTGCTTTGTGAAGATTGTCTTCGCATTACCATTGGCTCAGAAAAAGAAAACACTATTTTAGTAGATGCTATGCAAGATTGGTTCCTGCAAGAAACAATCTGAGAATAATTCTGTTATGATTTGTAATTTCAAAACCTAAATCACCAAAAATGAGAAAAATAGTCTCTTTAAGTCTTGCCTTCTTAGTGCTGCTTTCCACAACAGTACAAGCCGAGGATTCAACCCATGTGTTTAATCAAATAACTGTAAAACCCGATGCTGATAATGCTGGACTCAAACTCCTTCCAGGCTTTGGGGCACTAAAAGTTGCAGATAATTTAGGTCATACCAGGCATTTAGTAGTTAATGCTCAAGGCGATATTTATACCAAAATCATGGGGCGTGTTGCCAGTGAAAAAGGAATTATCAAATTGCACGATAGCAAAGGAGATGGGAAAGCCGATGTAATTACCAGCTTTGGTAATTATGGAGGAACAGGAATTGCTATTAAGAATGGCTATTTGTATGCATCTTCCGATGAAGAAGTATTTCGTTACAAGTTGGATGATAAGGGCGGAGTCCTTGATACCAAGCAGCCAGAAAAAATCATTACAGGATTAAAAAAGGGTAATCAACATGAAACAAAGTCGATTGCTTTAGATAATGATGGTAATATTTATGTAAATATTGGAGCTTATTCTAATTCTTGTCAGATCGAAGATCGTACCAAAGGTTCTTTAGGAAAAATGCCTTGTCCAATTTTGGATTCAGCTGGTGGTATCTGGCAATTTAAAACTAATGTGCTCAATCAATCTTATGCTCAGGGTGAACGCTATGCAACAGGCCTTCGTAATGTGGTTGGATTAGATTGGAATAGTGAGTTGAATGAATTATTTGTGATGCAACATGGTCGCGACCAATTGCATGATCTATTTCCAGATTTATATGATGAGAGAGCAAATGCGGAGAAACCAGCTGAAACCATGTATGCAATAAAAAAAGGAACCAATGCTGGGTGGCCTTATGTTTATTACGATCCTGAATTGAATAAAAAAATGGTTGCCCCAGAATATGGCGGCGATGCCAAAAAAGAGTCAACCGATCCTTCCTTCAGTAATCCAACTATGGCATTTCCAGCGCATCTTGCACCAAACGGCTTATTATTTTATACCGGAAATCAGTTTCCTGAAAAGTATAAGAATGGTGCTTTCATTGCATTTCATGGTTCATGGAATAGAGCACCTTTACCACAAGCGGGTTATTATGTAGTGTTTGTGCCATTTGAAAAAGGTAAGCCAACTGGTAAATGGGAAGTATTTGCCGATGGATTTTCAGGAATGGAAGTGGTAACTGGAACTCGTGGAGCCGCTCATCGTCCTTGTGGTTTAGCACAGGGTCCTGATGGATCATTGTATGTCTCAGATGATGTGAAAGGAACTATTTATCGTATTGTATATAATAAAGAAACTAAATAAATGAAGGCAATAAAATTCGTGGTAATTGCATTAATTGCTTTCTTATTAATCAATAATCAAAATAGTTCTGCAACACAGCAGCCTTCGCCTTCAACTATGAAAGCATCTATTGCAAGGGGTAAAGAATTATATCTCTTACAGTGTCTGGCCTGTCATCAAGTTGATGGAGGTGGGGTTCCACATTTAAATGCGCCTCTTGATGGAAGTGCAAACGTGAAGGGCAATAATAAGGCTAAGCTGATCAAGATTGTATTGAATGGTTTAAAGGGAGAGGAAATTGAAGGCGAAGCTTATGGTAATATTATGGCACCTCATAAAGAATTAACTGATCAACAAATTGCTGATATATTAACTTTTGTAAGAAATAATTGGTCAAACAAAGCAACTCAGATAACAAGTGCAGAAGTAAAAGCCGTAAGAGCAAAAAAGAAATAACATGAAGCGTGTATTGTTTATTGACAGGGATGGAACCATCATTAATGAAGTTCCACCTACTTATCAGATTGATGATTTTTCGAAATTGAGCTTTTATTCCAATGTGTTTCAATACCTGGGTCTGATTGCAAAAGAGATGGATTATGAATTGGTGATGGTTACTAACCAGGATGGATTGGGAACTGATATTTATCCAGAAAAAACATTTTGGCCAGTACAGGATTTTATCATGGAAACGCTTGCTAATGAAGGCATCCATTTTAGTTCTGTGCATATTGATAAAAGTTTTCCTTCAGATAATGCACCAACCAGAAAGCCTGCAACCGGCATGCTGACAAAGTTTATAGACAATCCGGAATATGATTTGGAGAATTCTTATGTAATTGGTGATCGGATTACGGATGTGCAATTGGCGAAAAACCTTGGCTGTAAAGCTATTTGGATAAAAGTAGATGCTGCATTGGGTGGAGCTGAGATTGAAGATTCATTTCAGGCGCTGACATCTTCCATTGCATTAGAAACAGTGGATTGGTTAGATATCTATCGTTTTTTGAAATTGGGTTTAAGGCATGTGATACATGATAGAAATACCAATGAAACCAAGATTCATGTGGAATTAAACCTTGATGGAAATGGGGTTTCGAAAATTGATACCGGAATAGGTTTTTTTGATCATATGCTGGATCAGATCGCAAGACATGGAAAGTTGGATCTAACCATTCAAACAAAGGGTGATTTGCAGATTGATGAGCATCATAGTATTGAAGATACTGGTATTGCACTTGGAGAAGCTTTCGCCTTAGGGCTTGCTGATAAAAGAGGGATGGAGCGTTATGGTTTTGCATTGCCTATGGATGATGCGTCTGCACAAGTATTAATAGATTTTGGTGGCAGAAATTGGTTGGTTTGGGATGCAGAATTTAAGCGTGAAAAAATTGGAGAAATGCCAACTGAAATGTTTTTCCATTTCTTCAAATCATTTAGTGATGCGGCAAAATGCAATCTAAATATTTACTGCAAGGGAGATAATGAACACCATAAAATTGAGGCCATCTTTAAAGCTTTTGCGAAAGCAATTCGTATGGCAGTAAAAAGAGATCCATTCTCCAATTACCTGCCATCCACGAAAGGGGTTTTATAGGTGCTGGAGAAAATATTTGGAAAAATTTAAAATCTCTCTCATATTTGCAATGCAATGAACAGAATTACAAATAAATATTGGTGGTGGCATACAAACTCTAAAAGGGGATTGTAGCGGCATAGCCAATACTATTTTGAAATATATTCAAAGCCCCGACAATTTTGCCGGGGCTTTTTGTTTTGATAAGATGAGAAAAAAGAAAACATGAAAAAAATTGTAGTAGAAACAAGTTGTAAAAGGATGTTGGCAGATGTATTTACTCCTGTAGGCATTTATCTCCGTTTGCGGGATCGATTCCGTGATACAGTTTTATTAGAAAGTACAGATCACCATGTGGCAGAAAACAGTTATTCATTTATTGGTATTAATGCCATTGGCGGTATTGAAGTGAGTTCGGTAAACAGTATGGAATTTAAATTTCCTAATCAAAAGCCCGAACGTACACCACTTAAAAATCCTGCGGATGCTCCTCAGGAACTTTGGAATTTCATGCAAAATTTTGAAATAAAGCCTTCCACTCAAAAAGAAGCTGCATTTGCGCAAGGGCTTTATGGCTATAGTAGTTTTGATGCGGTACAGTTTTTCGATACGATTCGTTTTTCTGCTGAAAAGCAAGCTATTCCAAATATACCCTTGATGCGTTATCGCTTGTATCAATACGTGATCGCATTCAATCATTTTAAAGATGAACTATATATCTGTGAAAATAAAATTGCTGGAATAGAAAGTGAATTACCCATGCTGGAATCAATTATTAAAAGTAAAGATGTTCCAGTGTATCCTTTCAGAATGAAGGGTGGGGAATTGAGTAATATGACTGATGAAGACTATCGCTCCATGGTGCAAAAAGGAATTCAGAGCTGTATGCGTGGAGATGTGTTTCAGATTGTTTTAAGCAGAAGATTTGAACAAGGTTTTATGGGAGACGAATTTAATGTGTATCGGGCTTTGAGAAGTGTAAATCCTTCTCCTTATTTATTCTTCTTCGATTATGGTGATTATAAACTGATGGGTTCTTCTCCTGAAGCACAATTAATTATCCAAAACGGGTTGGCTGTTGTGCATCCTATTGCAGGTACGTTTAAAAGAAGTGGGGATGATCCTACAGATAAAGCAATGGCAGAAAAACTTTTAAATGATCCTAAAGAAAATGCAGAACACGTAATGCTGGTGGATCTTGCTAGAAATGATTTAAGCAGGTCTTGCGATGAAGTAACTGTAAGACAATATCGCCAGGTACATTATTACAGCCACGTCATACATTTAGTAAGTGAAGTAACTGGTAAGGTGAGAGCTAATCAAAATCCATTTGAATTATTAGCAAAGACTTTTCCTGCGGGCACATTAAGTGGCGCGCCGAAATTTAAAGCCATGGAATTGATTGATCAATATGAACCAACACCAAGAGGTTATTATGGTGGGGGCATTGGATTCATGGGTTTTGATGGAAGTTGTAATCATGCCATAATGATTCGAACTTTTATGAGCAGAAATAATACCCTTACTTATCAAGCAGGTGCAGGTGTAGTTGCCGCAAGTATTCCAGAAAACGAATTACAGGAAGTGAATAACAAATTAAATGCTTTGAAAAAAGCCATCAGCATTGCAGAAGAAATTTAATCAATCAATCAGTCGTACTAACAATAGCATATGAAGATTTTAGTTTTTGATAATTACGATTCGTTCACGTACAACCTGGTTCATATGGTTGAAAAAATTACGAAACAAAAAGTAGAAGTGTTTCGTAATGATGAACTGTCTTTAGAAAAAGTGAAGGATTACGATAAGATTATTTTATCACCTGGTCCGGGTATCCCTTCTGAGGCAGGATTACTATTGCCTTTAATTAAAGAATATGCAGCCAGCAAATCTATACTGGGCGTATGTTTGGGACATCAGGCCATCGGAGAAGCATTTGGTGGAACGCTAATAAATTTATCAGCTCCTTTTCATGGGATTGCCACCTCCATTCAATTAGTGACTAATCGAAAAGAGGCAAACACGAATGTGAATTATTTGTTTGAAGGAATGCCTACAGAATTCATTGTCGGGAGATATCATAGTTGGGTGGTAAGTGATCAGAATTTTCCAACTGATTTAAGCATAACAGCAACGGAAGCTAATGGGTTGATCATGGCATTGGAGCATAAAAAATACGATGTGCAAGGGGTGCAATTTCATCCCGAAAGTGTGTTAACACCCATTGGTGAAACCATTTTAAAAAACTGGTTAAAAAGATAGAAACATGAAAAAATTATTACAATATTTATTCGAACACAAAACACTCAGTCGCGAAAAAGCGAAAGAAGTATTGATTAATATTTCAAATAGTCAATTCAACGAAACAGAAGTGGCTGCTTTTATCACTGTTTTTTTAATGCGCAGTATTACTATTGAAGAATTGCAGGGTTTTTGCGATGCCTTATTGGAATTATGTATTAAAGTGGATGTGAAAGGACAAGAAGTATTAGACATTGTTGGAACTGGTGGTGATGGAAAAAATACGTTTAATGTTTCTACACTTTCTTGTTTTATAGTGGCAGGTGCAGGACATAAAGTTGCTAAACACGGAAACTATGGGGCCAGTTCTATAAGTGGTGCTTCGAATGTAATGGAGCAGTTGGGTTATAAGCATAAAAACAATAATGACCTCTTATTAAAAGAATTGGATAAAGCAAATATTTGTTTCTTACATGCCCCTTTATTTCATCCTGCATTGAAAGCAGTAGGTCCTATTCGTAAAAATTTAGGGTTACGTAATTTCTTTAATATGCTAGGACCCATGGTAAATCCTGCTTCACCAGCTTTTCAATTGGTAGGTGTTTATAATTTGGAAATGGCCAGGATCTATAATTATTTATTACAACAAACGGGTAAAGCTTTTACAATTATTCATAGTTTGGATGGATATGATGAGATTTCTCTTACAAGCGATACCAAAGTAATCACTAATAAAGGCGAAAAAGTTTATACGCCAGAGGAATTAGGAAAACGTATGGTAAGTGCAGAAGATATTCATGGCGGAAATACAGTAGAAGAAGCATGCAAGATATTTACAAAAATTATTAAGGGAGATGGCACCTGGGCGCAAAATGCTGTGGTATTGGCTAATGCTGCGATGGCATTAAATTGTACTGGAAAATTTGCATCCTATGAAGATGCGTACAACGCAGCAGTAGAGAGTTTAGATAGTGGGAAAGCTTATCAATCATTACAAAATTTAATAGTATTACAATAGATGAATATTCTTGATAAAATAGTTGAACAGAAGATATTAGAAGTAGCAGATCGAAAACAAAAAAAATCTATCGAGCAACTTAAAGCCGAGCCTTTATTTGAACGAAATGTTTTTTCTGTGACTGCTTTCCTGAACGATCCGGAAAGAACAGGCATTATTGCAGAGTTTAAAAGAAAGTCGCCTTCAAAAGGTATCATTAATGGAATCGCAGATGTGGTGGAAGTAACAGGCACTTATGCAAAGCATGCGAGTGCGGTATCTGTATTAACGGACTATGATTTTTTTGGCGGCACACCTGCCGACTTAATCGCCGCAAGAGTTCATGACATCCCCATTTTACGCAAGGATTTTATCATCGATGCCTATCAGGTGTATGAAGCAAAAGCCATGGGTGCCGATCTGATTTTGTTAATTGCTTCTTGCTTAAGCATTGAGGAGGTTCAAATATTTGCGAGGTTGGCAAAAAGTCTGGGATTAGAAGTTTTATTAGAGATTCATGATGAAACTGAGTTAGCGCATATCTGTGAGGAAGTAGATTTAGTAGGGGTGAACAACCGCGATTTGAAGACTTTTGAAGTGAGTATTCAAACTTCACTCAACCTTATTAACAAAATACCATCTAATAAGTTAGCTATTACAGAAAGTGGCATTAGTGATGTAAATACAATTGTAACTTTGCGAAATGCCGGTTTTAAGGGTTTTTTGATCGGTGAGAATTTTATGAAAGAAGCCGATCCTTCGATTGCTTTTGCTGATTTTGTAAATCAACTAAAAGCGAAATAATATGCGTATTAAGGTTTGCGGTATCACTAGACCTGAACAAGTTATACAACTCGATGAAATGGGTGTTGAGTTTGCAGGGTTCATTTTTTACCCCAAATCGCCCCGATATGTTTTTTCTCATATGAGTAAAGAACAGTTGAAAAAAATAAAAGGGCAACAGATTAATAAGGTAGGGGTATTTGTAAATAAGCCTGCAGAAGAAGTGCTTCAAATGGTAGATGCTTGTGGTTTGTATCTGGTGCAATTACATGGTGATGAATCGCCAAGGTATTGCGAGAAGATTTCTAACTACGTTACCGTTGTAAAAGCATTTCGAATGAGAGAAGGAGAAAATATTATTTGGAGAGCAAAAGACTATCAGGATGTATGTGATATGTTTTTGTTCGATACCGAAGGTGCGGGATATGGTGGAACTGGAAAAAAGTTTAATTGGAATATTCTAAAAGGTGAGAATGTAAGAAAGCCTTTTTTTCTAAGTGGTGGTATACAACCGGAGGATGTTGACTTATTAAAAGAATTCCAAAAAGAGTCGGTAGCAAAAGATCTTTTTGCCATTGATATTAATAGCAAATTTGAGGTAGCCCCAGGGTTGAAAAATATTGAAATGATCAAGGCTTTTGTAAATGATTTAAAAGCCTGATTTACAAATTTGAAAAATGATAATGAAAACAGACACATACCAACAACCTAATGAACAAGGCTATTATGGGGAATTTGGTGGAGCATACATCCCTGAGATGTTACATCGAAATGTAGAAGAGTTAAAAGCAAAGTATTTAGAGATCATGTATGAAAGTTCTTTTCAAAAAGAGTTTCAGTATTTGCTCAAAGACTATGTGGGAAGGCCGACCCCTTTATTTTTAGCAGAACGATTGAGTAAGGAATTTGGGGCTTCTATCTATTTAAAAAGAGAAGACCTATGCCATACAGGTGCGCACAAAATTAATAATACCATTGGTCAAATTCTATTGGCAATAAGACTTGGTAAAACGCGCATCATTGCAGAAACTGGTGCTGGTCAGCATGGTGTTGCCACTGCCACAGTTTGTGCATTGAAGGGTATGGAATGTATCGTGTACATGGGTGAGAAAGACATTGAGCGTCAAGCTCCAAATGTTGCCAGGATGCGCATGTTGGGTGCTAAAGTAATTCCTGCAATTAGTGGCAGCAAAACTTTGAAAGATGCTACAAATGAAGCTATACGTGATTGGATAAATAATCCTAACGATACCCATTATATAATTGGCAGTGTAGTTGGTCCGCACCCTTATCCTGATATGGTTGCGCGCTTTCAAAGCGTGATCAGTGAAGAAATTCGCTGGCAGTTAAAAGGAAAAACTGGTCATGAATTACCAACACATGTGGTGGCTTGTGTAGGGGGTGGAAGTAATGCGGCAGGTGCTTTCTATCATTTTCTGGATGAATTATCTGTGCAATTAGTGGCAGTAGAAGCTGCAGGGCATGGTGTTTATAGCGGCATGAGTGCAGCTACTACCCAGTTGGGTAAGCCAGGCATATTGCACGGTAGTAAAAGTTTGTTGATGCAAACGGAAGACGGACAGGTTATTGAACCTCATAGTATTTCTGCTGGTTTAGATTATCCAGGAGTAGGGCCATTGCACGCTAATTTATATACATCGGGACGTGGGTTATTTTTAAGTGCCACAGATGAGGAGGCTCTTCAATCAGCATTACATGTTAGTAAAACAGAAGGCATTATTCCTGCATTAGAAACAGCACATGCTTTTGCTGTTTTGGGAAGATTGAATTTGAAGGAAACAGATAGAGTGGTCCTGTGTTTGAGTGGAAGAGGGGATAAAGATTTAGCTACCTACATCAAAGAATTAAAATTGGTTGATTAACAATTTGAAGGTTAATAAAAAATACATGAGTCGATTAAAGGAATTATTTGCAAGTAAAAAAAACAGGGTTTTAAATGTGTATTGCACTGCGGGTTTCCCCGAACTAACTAGCACTATTAAAATAATGCAAGCATTAGAAGCTAATGGAGCAAACATCATTGAATTGGGCATGCCTTATAGCGATCCTCTTGCAGATGGGCCTGTTATTCAAGCGAGTGGTAATATTGCGCTGGCTAATGGGATGACCATTAAAGTATTATTTGATCAATTAAAAGATTTACGTAAAACAGTTATTGTTCCTGTTATTTTAATGGGATATATGAATCCAGTTTTACAATATGGGTTTGAAAAATTTTGTGTTGAAGCAGCAGCTGTTGGTGTTGATGGATTGATTCTGCCTGATTTGCCGGAACACGAATTTGAAACTGAATTTGGTGCTATTATAAAAAAGAATGGATTAGATTTTATATTTCTTGTTACACCAGAAACATCAGAAGAGCGTCTTCGGAAATTAGATTCTTTGAGTACTGGATTTCTTTATGCTGTAAGTTCATCTGCCACAACAGGAAGTGATAAAGATTTTAATGCAGTGGAGAAGTATCTTCTTCGTTTGCAAGAAATGAATTTGAAAAATCCAGTATTGGTTGGATTTGGTATTAAAGACAAAGAAACATTTGAGTCTGCATCGAAGTATTCAAATGGTGCAATTATCGGAACTGCATTTATTAAGGCTTTAGAAAACTCAGAAGATATTGCTTTGTCGGTAAAACAATTTCTAAGCGGTATCATTTAAGGAGTTAAATTGAATTAATGAAATTAGTAATCATCAAATACAATGCAGGGAATATTCAATCGGTATTGTTTGCCCTAGAACGAATTGGTGTAGAAGCTTTAGTTACAGATGATGAAGTCTTGATTAAATCTGCTGATAAAGTAATTTTCCCGGGAGTTGGGGAAGCAAGTACCGCTATGAATTATTTGAAAGAGAGAGGACTTGATAACTTAATTAAAGGTTTAACACAGCCTGTGTTAGGTATTTGTTTGGGGATGCAATTAATGTGCGCTTATAGTGAAGAGAATCAAACAAAATGCTTAGGAATTTTTGATGAACAGGTAAAGAAATTCAATCCTGACCCACAGAGTCAACAACATTTAAAAGTTCCTCAGATTGGTTGGAATACGATTTACAGTTTAAAAACACCACTTTTTACTGGGTTGCTGAATAATAGTTATTGTTATTTTGTTCACGGTTATTACGCTTCAAAAGGAGAACATACTATTGCAACTACTGATTATGTTTTACCTTATAGCGCCGCTCTTCATAAAAACAATTTTTATGGGGTACAGTTTCATCCAGAAAAAAGTGCAGCTATTGGAGAGCAGATCCTTAAAAATTTTATTAATCTTTAGAAAACAAAATCATGGAAATAATTCCTGCTATTGATATTATTGATGGAAAATGTGTGCGTCTTACACAAGGTAATTACGAGCAAAAAACCATCTACAACGAAAACCCTTTGGAAGTGGCAAAAGCTTTTGAGGGTGCAGGTTTAAAAAGGTTGCATTTGGTTGATTTGGATGGTGCAAAAGAAGGTACTGTAAAAAACTGGGTGGTATTGCAACAAATTGCAGCCAGTACTACATTGAGTATTGATTTTGGAGGCGGAATTAAACAAGACAAAGACCTGAAAATTGTGTTTGAATCAGGTGCGGCTTTTGCTACCATTGGAAGCTTAGCGGTTAAGCAAAGAGATGTTTTTGTGAGTTGGCTAAATGACTATGGTGCCGATAAGTTTTTATTAGGTGCGGATGTAAAATCAGAAAAAATTGCAGTAGCAGGTTGGGTAGAAACTACTGATATTGATATCTATGATTTTTTGAATGATTATGTGGAGCAGGGTATTCAACAAGTTTTCTGCACAGACGTTAGTAAAGATGGAAAACTGGAAGGGCCATCTATTGATTTATACAAAAAGATCATTGAGCAATTTCCTTCACTTTGGTTTATTGCAAGCGGAGGGGTTAGTTCTATGGATGATCTCTATGCATTAAAATCAATTGGTTGTGCTGGAGCAATTATTGGTAAAGCCATATATGAAGGAAGAATCCAATTAAAAGATTTAAAGTTCTTGTTATAGATTTTTAAAGAAAGTATTAATGCTAACAAAAAGAATTATTCCCTGTTTAGATATTCGGGATGGACGTACAGTAAAGGGAGTCAACTTCGAAAATATCCGGGATGCGGGGGATCCAGTTGAATTGGGAGCATTGTACGCAGCTCAGGGTGCAGATGAATTGGTGTTTTTAGACATTACTGCAACCATTGAAAAAAGGAAAACTTTAAGTGAGTTAGTGAACAGAATTTCGCACCATATTAATATTCCATTTACTGTTGGTGGTGGTATTAGTAGTGTGGAAGATGTGAGTATATTATTGCAAAATGGGGCTGATAAAATTTCTGTAAATACTTCTGCTTTTAAAAATGCCCAATTAATTAATCAATTAGCAAAAGAGTTTGGGAGCCAGTGTGTAGTTTTAGCCATTGATACCAAATTAGAAGCAGATGGTAATTGGTATGTGTATTTGAACGGAGGAAGAGTTAAAACAGATACAAAATGTGTGGATTGGGCGAAACAGGCCGTAGATTTGGGGGTTGGTGAAATTTTACTTACCTCTATGAATCACGATGGTACAAAGCAAGGTTTTGCATTGGATATTACAGCAACTCTGGCTGAGCAATTGCCAGTGCCAGTTATTGCTTCTGGTGGTGGGGGTAAGATGGATCATTTTGTGGATGTGTTTGAAATAGCAAAGGCAGATGCAGCTTTAGCAGCTAGTATCTTTCATTTTAAGGAAATTGGGATCCCAGATTTGAAACAATATTTAAATGAAAAGGGAATAGTTGTTAGAATATAATATCAGACTTATGAAAATTGATTTTACAAAATATGCGGATGGATTAGTGCCTGCCATAGTTCAGGATTTTGATACAGAAAAAGTGTTGATGTTGGGATTTATGAATGAAGCAGCTTTGCAAAAAACTGAAGAAATCGGACGTGTTACTTTTTTTAGTAGAAGCAAGCAACGGCTTTGGACAAAGGGTGAAGAAAGCGGCAATTTTTTGGAATTGAAATCTTTGGCTATTGATTGCGATAACGATACCTTATTAATCAAAGCTCATCCAAAAGGACCCGTTTGTCACACAGGGGCTGATACTTGTTGGATGGAAAAAAATCATAGTAGTAATTTCTTAAACTACTTAGAAGATATCATTGATTTGAGAAAAAAGGCTTCTCCGGAGGAATCTTATGTGGCAAAACTATTTTCGAAAGGCATCAATAAAGTGGCTCAGAAAGTAGGGGAAGAAGCAGTTGAATTAGTGATCGAAGCAAAAGATGATAATGAATCGTTATTTTTGAACGAAGCTGCAGATTTAATGTTTCACTATTTGTTGCTTCTAAATGCAAAAGGTTATAAATTGAATCATGTTGTTGAAATATTAAAAAGCCGTCATTCTAAATAGTTATGCAAAAGTTTTTATTTTTTTTATTATTATTCCCGCTTCTTTCAATTGCTCAAAACAAAAAAGGTTTTGAAATAAAAGCAAAAATCATTGGACTTAAAGACAGCACCAAACTGTCTTTGAAATCTGGTAGCGATGGGAAAGTTTTAGCTACTTCTATTTCAAAAGATGGTGAATTTATTTTAAGCGGAAAATTAGAAAATGCTGAATTGTGTATTTTGAGTTATTCCAGTCTTACTGAAATGACAGACATGTTTATCAGCAATGAATCTTTAACCATTTCTGGTGATATTAATCAAATCAAAGCATTGCAGTTTACTGGTTCAGAAAGCGAAGTCGATTATCTCGAGTTTAAAAATTTGCTGGATCCCTATAAAGAAAGACTCAACGGTTTGGCTGGAAAAATTAATCTGGAGAAAGATCCGACTACCCGTGCAACAATGATGAAGGAGTTTACAGATTTGAAACAACAAGTGATTAGTTCTGCTGCTGAATTCATCAATAAAAAACCAAACTCATCGGTTTCTCCTTTTGTATTGTATGCGATTAGTCCTTTAATGGAAGGGGGTGCACCACAGTTAGAACCGTACTTTGCAAAATTTTCGGGCAATGCTTTGAAAGGGCCTTACGCTGCTGCTATTGGAAAAGCTATTGATGATGCTAAATTAGGAGCTGTTGGATCTATGTCGATCGATTTTACGCAGAAAGATGTGAATGGTAAACCAGTTTCACTTTCTTCATTCAAAGGGAAATATGTATTACTCGATTTCTGGGCTAGTTGGTGTGGCCCATGTCGTCAGGAAAATCCAAATGTTTTGAAGGCATATAATAGATATAAGGCAAAGAACTTTACTGTATTAGGCATATCGTTAGATCAAGAAAAGTCGAGATGGTTAGATGCCATTAAAGCCGATGGCTTAGCATGGACACAGTTAAGCGATTTAAATTATTGGAACAATTCGGTAGCACAGATTTATAAAATACAAGCCATTCCTGCAAATATGTTAATTGATCCCACAGGTAGAATTATAGGAAAAAATTTAAGAGGAGCTGAATTGGATGATATGTTAAAATCGATTTTTAAATAATCATTTATTTGCCAAACAATAGGGTATAACCAGTTTCGTCGAATCCAATGGCGATAATTTTGCCATCCTTTTCAATGATTGGTCGCTTTATGGCACTATTTTTTTCCAATAAGAAAGCAATAGCAGTCTTTTCGTTCACGATTTTTCGTTGATGGTTGATGTCGTAAGCTTTCCAGGTACTACCTTTTTTATTTAGTAAAACTTCCCAACCCTTTTGCTTGCTCCATTCCTGTAATTTTTCTTCTGTGATTCCTGATTTCTTATAATCATGAAACTCAAAATCAATTTGATTCAATTTTAACCAGTCAAGAGTACTTTTGATTGTATTACAATTTTTAATTCCGTATACCTGAATCATTTATTTTTATTTATTAACTGAACCAACTTCAGCAGGAATTTTAGCAGAAAGCCAACTATCTTTTACAGGGGTAATCCAATTATTCAATAACTCGTGCTTAGTAGCAACCAGATTATTAAAATAAGGCGTTTCTGCATGAAGGAAACCATTTTCAAAACCATATTTTAATTGAGCAAGAGGTAAGGTTTGAATTTTATCTTTAATTACAAAAGCCAGATTCTGGCGATTGAACATATCAACTTTAAATCTTTTTTCAATATCCTGAATCATATGTACCGATGTATCTGCGCTACATCCGCCAACTTGAATAGTTGATTCGTCGGCAATTAAAACCACAAACTGACCAAACAATAAATTAGCATATCCCTTAACAGGAGCACCATGGCTTTTCCAGGTATCCACAAAACCATTGAGGATATCTTCAATTTCTAAAGCTTCGCTAATAAAGAACAAGCGACTGCTTTGATAAATCCAAACGCGTGAACTTGGATGGAAGTCTTCCGGGATGAGGTGGGCGTATTCAAAATTCATAATGCAAAAATAAACTACTATTCAATAGATTCCGCAATCATTTCTGCAATATCTAAAACTGCCACTGAACCCTCTTTTTCGCGGTTCTTAACCCCATCGGTCATCATAGTGTTACAGAAGGGACAAGCAGACGCAATGATTGAGGCACCTGTTTCCAGTGCTTCATCTGCTCTTTCTATATTGATTCTTTTATCGCCAGGTTCATCTTCTTTGAACATCTGGGCCCCACCTGCACCACAACAGAGGCCGTTGCTGCGGCAGCGTTTCATTTCTATCAGTTCGCCTTCAAGGGCTTCTAAAACTTTACGAGGGGCTTCATAGATATTGTTTGATCTACCTAAGTAGCAACTATCGTGGTAAGAGATCTTCTTGCCTTTATAAGTTCCGCCTTCTTTTAGTTTTATTTTTCCTTGATCGATGAGTTCTTGTAAAAAGGTAGTGTGGTGAATCACATCATAAGTGCCGCCTAATTCCGGGTATTCGTTTTTGAGGGTATTAAAGCAGTGAGGGCAGGTAGTAACAATTTTTTTGATGCCATATCCATTCAGGATCTGAATATTTTGATAAGCCATCATTTGAAATAGAAATTCGTTGCCGGCTCTTCTTGCAGGATCACCTGTGCAAGCTTCTTCTTTTCCTAATATGGCGAACTTAACGCCTACTTTTTGAAGAATAGTCGCAAATGCCTTGGTGATTTTCTGAGCACGCTGATCAAAACTGCCAGCGCATCCCACCCAAAATAAAACTTCCGGAGTTTCGCCACTCATCATCATTTCGGCCATAGTAGTCACCTTCATACAACAAATGTTTCTACGAATGTAACTTAAAATAGAATAATTGAAGAAGGAACTAAAAGATACAATGCTTAAAATCAGTAAATTAAATAAACACTCATCTACAGACTATTCACGTAATTTAAAAATGATAAGACATCATGTTTTTTATATACCTCAAATACTTTGCAGTATTCCCTATAATTTTAACAGATACATCTTAAATACACTCTTGTAAATGTAATTGGCGGTAAAACCAACTTATTGGCCATATAGTTTAGTTTCTATTGTTTTCCGGAAATCATGTAATTACTAGGCATCAAGTTGGCTAATTTTTCTGACCAAGCCCAATATCCATCTGTTAATAGGTCCAAGCCATTATAATAGTTGCCGTTCTGGTAAATAGAAATTGGTTTATTATTTCTTAATGAAATATCAGTTTTAATATATTCACTACTCCTATAAAGTGGCAATGTTTTGGCATATTCATATGGGATTTTTTTGTTTTTGTACAGCACCTGCAGGGAACCTTCAAAATATAAATTTTTATAGGTACTGTCAATCAAACCAGAACTAAAAATAATTCGATCTCTTGGCACTACATTATTTAATAGTAACCTATTTTCTTCTAGGGGAAGACTGTTTACTTTATTATAATATTCTAATGAATCTTTTTCAATTTGAAATTTCTCACCACCATCTGCATCTACTTTTTTTTGTATTGCTTTTGCAAGTTCATGTACCCTATTTTTCTCTTCATCAGTAATCATTCTAACTTGCGTAATTTCGAAGCCATCCTTCTCTAAATTATCATAGTAAAGGCTACGTATAAAATGTCGAATAGAACCTTTATACGTTTCATTTCTTAATTGATTCCATCTGTTAGCTTCCTTAGAATTATTAGGCTTTAATTCTTCGAATAAAGGATACCCTTTAAAAGAGAAAGTATGATAAGTGAAATCGATTTCGAATTTTGAAAGAACGTACCTTATTCTATACCCCAATCTTTTATTTTCAAAGACGAGCATTTCATTTGTAAATGCATGGAGCTTATTGGTCTTGGAATTGAATCTAAATTTTATTACTTCTGGATTCAATAATTTGCAATACTTAGCTAACTGAGTAGAACCTATGAAATAGGATTTAAATTGCTCTCCCCATTCATCCCAACCATTTTTATCGTATGGTTCTACTACCACTTCTTTTAATATATTGGCAGTGGGTTTAAGTTTAATTAAAAATGGTTCGGTGTTGTTAATAACCGAAATAGGGATAATTGTTTCTTCATAATTTAGCGAAGAGACTACTAGCTCATATTTTTCCTGCTTCAAATTGCTTAACTGAAATTCACCCTTATTGTTACTGCTAGTTCCATTGGTAGTATGACTCAAAAAGATATTAATATCTGAGAGTGGTTTTTGCGAAACACTGTCAATTACTTTTCCTTCAATTTTATATTGGGCATTTGTAAAAAAAGCCACCAATAAAAAGAGGATAGTTAAATTAATTTTCATTATCGTGGCTATTTCAGTATTTGACTAATATGAATCAATTTTCCTTTGCTGTCCATTCCTTCCATAATTAAGCGAAATGAATGGGTTACATCATTATTATAAAAACTAATTTTTATATTTTTAGTCAGTTTATCCAGATTAATCCAAGGATTCCATAGTAGTGTATTACGTATATCTTTTGTATTATAAGCTTGTTCTTTTTCTGCATAACTGGGAGAATAAAATTCTTTAAATGGGGCGTAGCCAGCTAGCATTTGATAGTCCATTCCACTGGTATTGTAATTATTTTTCTCAGGATTTATATCGCCACCTATTTTTGTGTACATCACAATTGCGCCGCCACTTGGGGTTGCATTTTTTGGCAAAACACCGCTTCCTTTTTTTCCACTTCCTACCATCACGGTAGCAATATCTCCACTCATTCCTCCAAAAAATGGAGGGTTAAATACTTTGATATAAGCAATAATACTGAAGTCTATATTTGGCAAATCAGAGGTAGGTATAAACACATCATCTAAATAAAAGGAAGGAGTTCCGCCTCTAAATTCAGCAACACCCTCAGTTGCAGTACCACCAAGTGTTCCTCCAATCACCAAGCCTGGAACTCTGCCGGTAAGAAAGTCGAAAACAGATTGGTTATGACTGGCGTTTTCCAAAGTACTCATATCAAAAGCAGCGTTTGCTTCAGCACTAAATATTCCTTTTGCATATTTTAAATCCAATTGTTTTAATCTTGTTTTTGCAATGGAACGCACGGTAACTTCTTTGAGTGTTGTTTGCTGTTTTAATAAG
>CAIYLW010000065.1 GCA_903927185.1 uncultured Bacteroidota bacterium | reverse complement strand
TTTGAATTTCGTCGCGCATACTTTCGCCAGGTTCGAATTGGTGTTGACAATTAGGACAATTTATAATAAATGCAGCCATCTCTATTTTTTTACAAAGTAAGTGATTGCCGCGAAATAGGAAAACTCCCTACATTTGCAGTCCTTCAAGCGGAGGTGGCGAAATTGGTAGACGCACTACTTTGAGGTGGTAGCGGGGTAACAGCCGTGGGAGTTCGAATCTCCTCTTCCGCACAAAAACCTTCCCGGGAACTGGGAGGGTTTTGTTGTTTTACGACCGTCCCAAGCTCGCTTGGGTAAGGGAGCGAAACAACAAAACCCGCGGGCGAAGTCCGAGTAGGTTTTTGAGTAAGCAACCCACTCTGAGATCACGGAACGTAATCTCCCTCCACTTTCTATTTCTTATTTTTTCGATTTCAATTGTCTAAATCCAACCATTAAACCCATTAAGAAACAATTTTATTTAAATTATTCTAAATTAAATAAAAGGTTAATATTTATTTTTTGAGTTGTGTATATTGAAAAGTTATGAGTTATGTAATCAAACCTCCAACTATTTTAAAGTAAATGGCAAACAGTACAGACGAGATTATGGACAACACAAATTCACATAAAAATAAAGTAAACAGTATTAACAGTTTCTGAAATTACGACACCAGTTTATCTTAAAATATGTAATTTGTACCTATGCAAAATATATCTTCCCTGTTAAAAATTATTGTTTGTTTTTCTTCTTTTTTGCTGCTGAAATCTACTATCAGTGCACAGAATATTTCTGAAAACGAAATCATTATGGCAGAAAAAATGTACGATCTGCATTTTACTGATGCCAAGAGAGATTCCATGGTGAACCAACTGAACGCTAACCTGAAGTTCTATCAATACCTGCATGGGTACAATTTGCCAAATAATGTTCCTTTGCCAAACTGGTTTGATCCTGTATTGCCAGCAATGACATTCAATACTAAACAGCAGCCCATTAACTGGAATATTCCTTCAGGTGTTGCAATGCCTGCTGATACAAACCAGTTAGCATTTTATTCAATTGCCCAATTGTCATCTCTGCTCAAGTATCACTTAATTACCTCAGTTCAGCTAAGCCGTTTTTTTATAAACCGTTTAAAAAAATATGGCGACACATTACATTGCGTAATCAGCCTTACAGAACAAATAGCCATGGAACAGGCTAAACGTGCCGACGCAGCCTTTGCAAAAGGCATTTTTAAAAGCCCACTGCAGGGTATACCATATGGACTTAAAGATCTATTCTCAGTTAAGGGAACCCGAACTACATATGGCACGCCGCCTTTTAAAGATCAGGTGATAGACGAAGATGCATTCGTATACCAGCAACTGGAAAAGGCCGGCGCTGTATTAATCGCAAAACTATCAATGGGAGAGCTTGCGATGGATGATATATGGTTTGGCGGACAAACTAAAAACCCCTGGAATTTGCAACAAGGTTCCAATGGCTCATCGGCCGGCTCGGCATCCGCAACCGTTGCTGGATTGTTACCATTTGCTATTGGTACAGAAACCTACGGTTCTATTGTAGCGCCTTCTGCAGTTTGTGGTGCAACCGGGTTACGGCCTACATTTGGCCGTATTGCTAGAACCGGCGGTATGAACCTTGCCTGGACCTCTGACCGTATTGGGCCGATTTGTCGGAACGCTGAAGATGCCGCAATGGTGTTTGCATCTATACATGGTAGTGATGTACATGACCGTGCCTCACGAACAATGCCCTTTAATTATAAGGGTAATATTGATCTCAAAAACTTAAAAGTGGCGTATGCAAAAAACTACATTGATACATTGCCCGATAACAGCCCGGAAAAAGCTGTTATTAAAACTTTGAAGGATGCAGGTGTGAAGGTTATGGTTTTCGATTTCCCATCCAACTTGCATACCAATGACCTGCTAACAACTATTTGGGCTGCAGAATCAGCTGCGGCTTTTGACCCCCTCACAAGGTCTGGTAAGGATAGCCAAATGGTTCAGCAATGGCAAAGCCGCTACCCCAACTTTTTTAGGACTGCACGGTTTATTCCGGCTGTTGAATATCTTACTGTATGCCGTTTGCGCTATATGGTTATGCAGGAGGCATTTCCATTATTGAGTCAATACGATATAATCATTGTTCCTAGTATGTCCGAGGAGCCAATGGCTCTCACCTGCCTTACAGGCAATCCGTGTATTACTTTACCAGCAGGTATAGCGGCTGGGGGTAGTGCGCCGCCTAGCATTACTTTCATAGGTGGTAAATTATACAGTGAGGCTATAATAGCGGCATTCGCCAAAAAGTTTCAGGAACTAACCCATTATGAGCAGCAGCATCCCCCTATGTTTACAAAGTGAACCATGACACTTTAAAGAAAGGCTTTATTTATTAACCGGTCTTGCTATATTAGGACAATAACATCATGTCCAGTCCTGTTCTAAACTAAATAAATTTACTCCATACTTACTCCATACTTTACCCGTGGATTACCCGTGGATACTTCACCAAAAGCCGTGGATTATTTTAGTATAAAAATCTAGTCACTCCTCAGATCTAGGTTAATGGAAATGTATAGTTTCTTAGGATTACATTCTTTCCGGCACCCGTATTCCTAACACAGCCATCCCTCTTTGCAATACTTGCGCAGTAAGTTTTGATAAATGAATTCTTAAAGATTTTTTTTCTTCTGTTTCTGCATTGGCAATGCTATGTTGTGTATAAAATCCGTTAAATATTTTCGCTAATTCAAACACATAGATCGCCACTTTAGATGGATCGTGCTCAAAGGCGGCATCTGCCAAAATGCTTGGGAAAAGTTCCAAATGTTTGGTGAGTTCTAATTCAAGTGGGAGTAGTGCTTGAGATATATGATTCTCTAAAACAGTATCTTCTTGTTTGCGTAAAATGCTTTTAATACGGGCATAGGTATATTGAACAAACGGACCCGTAAACCCATGAAAGTCGATGCTCTCTTCCGGATTAAAAATCATTTTCTTTTTAGGATCAACTCTTAGTAAAAAGAATTTCAATGCACCTAAACCAATGGTATCATAAAGTTCTACTAATTCATCTGAAGTAAAGTCTTTCACTTTGCCCAGCTCTTCGGTTTTTTGCTGCGCGATATTTACCATCGCATCTACTAAGTCGTCTGCATCAACTACTGTTCCCTCACGGCTCTTCATTTTACCAGTTGGTAATTCTACCATTCCATAACTTAAATGATAAATTCCATCAGCTGCAGGAATGCTTAATTTCTGACAGATTAGTTTTAAAACTTTGAAGTGATAATTCTGTTCATCACCCACTACATAAATACTTTGTTCGGCTTTGAATTCATTGTATTTATGAACTGCCAAACCTATATCCTGTGTCATGTAAACAGATGTGCCATCTTTACGTCGAACTAATTTCTCATCCAATCCATCCGCAGTTAAATCAATCCATACACTAGTATCATCTTTTTGAATGAATACTTTTTTCTCTAATCCACTCTCTACTAAATCCTTTCCTAACAAATAAGTATTACTCTCATAATAGGTCTTATCAAAATCGCTTCCGATTCTTTTATAGGTTCTATCAAATCCTTCATACACCCATCCATTCATAGTTCGCCAGAGTTCCATCACTTCAGGTTTACTGGCCTCCCAGTCTAACAACATCTGTTGTGTGGCTTTCATGATCGGCGCTTCTTTTTCTGCAATTGCAGCTTCCATACCGCCAGCCACTAATGCAGCAACTTCCGCTTTATAGGCATCATTGAACTTCACATAATAGTCGCCCACAAAATGATCGCCCTTCATGCCGGTACTGGCAGGAGTTGCTCCATTGCCGTAGCGTTGCCAGGCAATCATACTCTTACAAATATGAACGCCACGATCGTTTACGATACAGGTTTTGGCAACATCATATCCATTAGCCTTTAAAATTTCTGCAATGCTCCATCCTAAAAAGTTATTTCTTAAATGACCTAAGTGCAAAGGTTTATTGGTGTTGGGGGAACTGTATTCCACCATTACTTTTTTACCATTGCTTGGTTGAATGCCGTATTGTTGATTGTTCTTTTGACCATCAATAAAATCTAACCAAAACTGATTGGAGATTACCAGATTTAAGAACCCTTTGATTACATTGAATCCTGTAAATAGGGTAGGGTTTTGTGCAACAATATGTTCCCCTAATTCTGCGCCAAGTGCATCAGGAGATTTTTTTAATTGCTTTACAAATGCAAATAAAACCACCGTATAATCACCTTCAAATTCAGGTTTGGTGGCATTTACCTGGATCTGATCTTGATTCAAGCTTACGCCATATAAAGTATCTAATGATCGAACAGCTGCTTCCTTTATTTTTACTACAACACTCATTTTCTTAACATTTTCGGATGGCAAAGCTAACAAATTAAGCCCTACCTTCACCGGCGTTCATGATAAAGCTGCACGAAAATATACGTAGCCTGATTCTCAGAGTAGTAGATCTGTTCTATCCGATCTTCAAAAACATCATGCCTTTACAAACCTTTCGCTATGCAGCTTGTGGTGGATTTAATACCGTTTTAGATATTAGCCTCTTTTTCGTTTCTTATAATTTCATACTTCATAAAGTACCTGTTCATATAGGTTCTATGACTATCGGGGCCCATATTGCAGCCTTTTTAATTGGCTTTATGGTAACTTTCCCCATTGGGTTTTATTTGAGCCGCTATGTTGTTTTTCAGGAGACCAGTGTAAAAAAAGCAACGCAGTTAGCTAAATATTTTACGGTAGTTTTTGGTTGCCTGATGCTCAATTATGCATTTCTAAAAATATTTGTTGACCTCTTTGGTTGGTACCCAACACCTTCTAAAATTCTTACTACTTTTTTTGTGGTGGCTTTCAGTTATGTAAGTCAAAAGAATTTTACATTTAAACCTCAGGAAGGTTAGTTTTTTTATTCTTTAAATTCAAACAAGAAAGATTCCTTTGCCTTTTGTTTGATTCCAAATTGATCCTCAAATTCAGGTCCGCTATAATTTAAACGAATTGTTTTATCCTTGATAGTATTGATTGCTTTTGCTTGAATTTTAGAAGGAAAGTTATTAGCCCCTTGTAGAATTATTTCAAATCCATTTATTTTTTCTATTTCCCAATTACCTGCTTTTCCCAGTACTTCAAAATGATACACTTGGTTGCTATCAATTTCTTTTAACCAAAGAAGTGGATATTGAAAATTATAGGGCCCCCATGCATTCATTCTAATTTCTTGCAAACCCTGTGGAAAGGCCTGTTCAGGAATATCAGTATAGTTTATTGCTGAAAGTTTTTTGTCTTTTTGATAATCAAGATCCAAAAATTCCGATTCTCTGGTGGTATCAATTTCAGTAACCCGATCCCCAATTTTCCAATCAATTTCATTCTCTATTTTTTTATTACCACTGAATACCGCTGTGTCTGTTCCATATAAATGATAGGCTGTTTTATTTTGTTCAATACTGTTTGATGCAATCCAGTAATTTTCACTTTTGGTATTATGATGGGCGATATAAGTAGCCTCTACTCCCTGCTTTTCGTTCGACCAAAGTTTCAAAGCAGTTCCATTGTATTTAATTTCATTCAGCGCGATATTGATATTTTGTCCATGCTCAATGGCAATTCCATAGCGGTTATGCAGGATCTTATTATCTGAAATATCACTATCGAAACTATAGCCTCCCCAGATTGCATAATCGCATCCCCATATGCGATTATGCAATACACTATTGCTGCTAAAAGTTATTTCAATACCATTGTTAGATGCAAAAGAAAAATCATTACCGTAAATCATATTATTATTACAACCACCAATACCTGTTTCCAAAGTTGACTGACCGGCCCATAGAAAAAATCCATCTCCAGAATGAGTGGCAGAATTGTAGGCAAATACATTTTCACTACTTTGTTCATACACTAAAATACCCGCACTATCCTGGCCACGTTGGTACTTGCCCAAACTAAATCCGCGAATATTAAAATCTAAACGATTGTGATAAATAAAATTATTACTGGATCGATATAGTCCAATGCCTAGGCCTGAGTTAAACGAAAAATTGTTATCGAATACTTTTGCATCATTGCATTTCACCATTAACAAAGCACACTGATTGCCTGTGATAATATTGTCTTTAATAGTTGCTTTATTACAATTGATTAAATAAATGCCGGCCCCTTTTTCTTTCCATTCCCCCGCTTCATTATAATGGTAACTCATCCAATCTTGTTCATTTTCTTTCTCTCTACCACTGAATAATTTGGGGCGATAATTATAACTAAAGTCGCAATGGATAATCGATAATTTTAAAACACTATCTGCCAAGAATGCAATCTTATAACCATGAATGCTTAAGTTCTTAATGGTAATGTTCTCAGACCCTTTATCAATTTGAATGGCAAGTCCCTTCATCAGGTCTGGTCTCTCAGGATGGTTTGTGCCATTTAAAGTACTCTGGTTAAAATCGATCACCAGATTTTTTCCTGAAATATGAATGAGCGGCAATTGTAGAGAACTATCCGCTTCTATAAAATAATTATCCTGTTCAATTACCAAAGATTCCGAAATGTGTTGACCCGCTTTTAATCTGCTCTGTGTTTGCGTATATCCATAGAGACAAACAGCCATCAAACCTATAATTGAAATACTCCGGGTTAATAGTAAGCGCATGCCTAAAAATAAGGAATTGAGGGTTAGGGGATTCTTAAATCAAGTCAGTTTATTATGTTCATCTGACTTATCCGCAGCATCAATCTGGCATAATTGTATGGAAACTTCTGATAAAATGGGTTGAAATGACTGACAACTGCTGACAAATTTGCATTTTATAGGCGGTGGCATGGTGATTGACATTAGGAAGAAGTCCTCAATGAGGCAAAAAGATTAAAAAAATATTATATGGGAAAGATCATTGGTATTGACTTAGGAACAACAAACAGTTGCGTATCTGTAATGGAAGGAAACGAGCCTGTTGTAATTGCAAATGATGAAGGTAGAAGAACTACCCCTTCAGTTGTGGCATTTTTAAAGAATGGTGAGCGTAAAGTAGGAGATCCTGCTAAACGTCAGGCCATCACTAATCCGCAAAACACAATTAGTAGTGTGAAGCGTTTTATGGGACGTCGTTTTGACGAAGTAACCGAAGAAATTAGCCATTGGAGCTATAAAGTAGCCAAAGGCGATAATAATACTGTGCGTGTGGCAATCGATGATCGTTTGTATACCCCACAAGAAATTTCTGCGATGATTTTGCAGAAGATGAAAAAAACAGCTGAAGACTATTTGGGTCAGGAAGTTACAGAAGCAGTTATTACTGTTCCTGCTTACTTTAATGATGCACAACGTCAGGCTACTAAAGAAGCTGGTGAGATTGCTGGTTTAAATGTTCGCAGAATTGTGAACGAACCCACTGCAGCTGCATTGGCTTATGGTTTAGATAAGAAACATACAGATCAGAAGATTGCTGTATTTGATTTGGGTGGTGGTACTTTCGATATTTCAATCCTTGAATTAGGTGATGGTGTATTCGAAGTAAAATCAACCAATGGTGATACACACTTAGGTGGTGATGATTTTGATAAAGTAATCATGGATTGGTTAGCTGATCAATTTAAGACTCAGGAGGCAATTGATCTTCGTAAAGATCCAATGGCTTTACAACGTTTGAAAGAAGCTTCTGAAAAAGCAAAAGTAGAATTGAGTTCTTCTTCAGAAACTGAAATCAATCTTCCTTATATTACTGCTGTTGATGGTGTTCCTAAACACTTGGTGGTAAAATTAAGCCGTGCAAAATTTGAAGCTTTAGCTGATAATTTATTTGCTCGTTGTTTGAAACCATGTGAAGGTGCATTGAAAGATGCTGGCTACAATATTTCTCAAATTGATGAAGTTATTTTAGTTGGTGGTTCAACTCGTATTCCTAAAGTTCAGGAGATCGTAGAAAAATTCTTCGGTAAAAAACCAAACAAAGGAGTTAATCCTGATGAAGTAGTTGCAATCGGTGCTGGAATTCAAGGAGCGGTATTGAGTGGTGATATCAAAGACGTATTGTTATTAGATGTTACACCACTTGGATTAGGAATTGAAACAATGGGTGGTGTAATGACAACAATGATTACATCTAACACTACTATTCCTACCAAAAAAACAGAAGTATATTCAACAGCGAGCGATAATCAACCTGGTGTACAAATTCATGTATTACAAGGGGAGCGTCCAATGGCTACACAGAATAAGAGCTTAGGGATGTTTAACTTGGATGGAATTCCTCCGGCACCAAGAGGTGTACCTCAAATTGAAGTAACTTTTGATATTGATGCAAACGGTATGATACATGTTAGCGCAAAAGATAAAGGAACTGGAAAAGAGCAAAAGATTCGTATTGAATCAGGTAGTGGCTTAAGCAAAGAAGAAGTTGAAAAAATGAAGGCCGAAGCAAAAGCAAATGAATCTGAAGATAAATTGGCAAGAGAGCGTGTTGAAAAAATTAATCAGGCAGATAGTTTAATCTTCCAAACAGAGAAGCAATTCAAAGAGTTTGGCGATAAAATTCCTGAAGATAAAAAAGCACCTATCGAAACAGCTTTAGCTAAATTAAAAGAAGCGCATAAAAATCAAGATATTGCTGCAATTGATACTTCAATGACTGAAATGAATGCAGCATGGACTGCCGCAAGCGAAGAAATTTATAAAGCTCAAGCAGCTACTGGTTCTGAACAACCAGGTGCTGATTCAGGAGCTCATGCTCATGCAGGCGGACAACAAGCAGCTGGTGAAACAGTTACTGATGCTGAGTTTGAAGAAGTGAAGTAAAATAAATTGAAAGTCAAAATTCAAAAGTCAAAAAAAATAATTTTTGAGACAGTCGA
Source organism: uncultured Bacteroidota bacterium (assembly GCA_903927185.1). Taxonomy (GTDB): domain Bacteria; phylum Bacteroidota; class Bacteroidia; order Chitinophagales; family Chitinophagaceae; genus Sediminibacterium. The sequence goes on along the minus strand of CAIYLW010000065.1, from coordinate 5,073 downwards.
AAGGCTATGTATAAAATTATAAAGCGGTTCCAATTTCTGGGCCGCTTTACTTTTATTATAAATCCTAGATTTATAATTGAATCTTGTAAACATGGCGTAAATCCATGATTTTCAATTATCTTGTTTGAATGAGCATATCTAAAACATTCGTTTATTCGAATAGTCCAGAGCCACATCGATTACGTACAAAAGCAATTTTAAAAGAGAATCCTGAAATAAGAAAACTAATAGGTAAGAACCCCTTTACATTCTTAGTAATAGTTGGGTTAGTAGCTTTTCAATTGTTTTTGTGCTGGATATTGAAAGATCAATCATGGTGGTGGATCATTGGAATTGCGTATTTGATTGGTGCTTTTGTAGATCACGCATTATTTGTGATGATTCACGAATGTTCTCATCGCTTAATTTTTAAAAAGCGTTTATTTAATAGGTTGTCAGGAATACTTGCTAATATTCCACAGGTATTTCCAAGTTCAGTTTCTTTTGAACGATATCATATAAAACATCATTCTTTTCAAGGTGTGATGGAATTAGATGGAGATTTACCTAATGAGTGGGAAGCTAAATTGATTAATAACTTTTTTATTGGAAAAATACTTTGGTTATTATTTTATCCTGTTTTTCAATTGTTTCGTTTATCAAGGCTAAGAGAAATTAAACCATTCGATGGTTGGATTGCTCTTAATGCCTTGGTGCAAATTATTTTTGTAGGATTAGTGATATATTTTCTGGGAATAAAATCTATCATTTTTTTAATTGCTAGTTTCTTTTTTTCTGTTGGCTTACATCCACTGGGTGCCAGATGGATTCAAGAACATTACTTATTAAATGGGGAACAGGAAACCCATAGTTATTATGGGTCATTTAATAAGGTTGCATTTAATGTAGGATATCATAACGAACACCATGATTTTCCATCGGTACCCTGGAATAAATTACCACAAATACGAAAGAATGCTTCATCATTTTATGATACACTCCAATATCATACTTCTTGGAACAAACTATTTTTTCAATTTTTATTTGATAAAGAAATTTCGCTTTATTCAAGAATGATTCGAACTAACCGCGGCAAAATTCCATTGAGCGATGAATCAAAACCTGATATAGAGCTTGGATAATTGTATGAGATTTTTATGAAAGGCTAACGATTGTTAGGGCTTTGATTTATCTTTGTGTCTAATTATAAATTATGACTAATAGAACTGTTTATATAGTTTCTGCTGTTCGTACACCAACGGGAAGTTTTGGTGGTAGTTTAAAAGATTTTACAGCCACACAATTAGGTGCTATTGCTATTAAAGCAGCAGTTGAACGGGCAGGCATTCTGGCTATTGATGTACAAGAAGTAATCATGGGTTGTGTAATACAAGCAAACCTTGGACAGGCTCCTTCACGTCAGGCATCGAAATTTGCCGGGCTTCCAGATAGTGTAATTTGTACCACAGTCAATAAAGTTTGCGCAAGTGGTATGAAAGCAATTATGCAAGGTGCACAATCGATTTTATTAGGTGATGCTGATGTGGTTGTTGCAGGTGGGATGGAAAGTATGAGCAATGTGCCTTACTATAGTCCGAATTTGCGATGGGGAAATAAATATGGAAATGTTTCCATGATTGATGGTTTGGCTAAGGATGGATTAACAGATGTGTATCATAATTATGCAATGGGTAATTCAGCTGAGTTATGTGCTAAAGAATATAATATAACCAGAGAGGCGCAAGATGCATTTGCAATTCAAAGTTATCAAAGAAGTCAAGCTGCATGGAATAAAGGATTATTTGATGCGGAAGTTATTCCAGTATCTATTCCACAAAAAAAAGGGGAGACCATTTTATTCAATAAAGATGAAGAAGCCTTCAATGTAAAATTTGATAAGATTCCAGAATTGAAACCAGCCTTTATTAAAGATGGTACAGTTACTGCAGCTAATGCCTCTACCATGAATGATGGTGCTGCTGCACTGGTTTTGATGAGTAAAGAAAAAGCAGATGCATTGGGATTAAAACCTTTAGCCGTCATTCGTAGCTATGCTGATGCCGAACAAGCTCCGGAATGGTTTACTACAACACCATCTTTAGCTGTTCCTAAAGCTGTTCAAAAAGCGGGTTTGCAAATGAGTGATATTGATTTCATAGAATTGAATGAAGCATTTTCTGTGGTGGGAATTATCAATACACAAAAAATGAAATTAGACTCTGCTAAAGTAAATGTGCATGGCGGTGCTGTTTCATTAGGGCATGCCCTGGGATGTAGTGGTGCAAGAATTGTAGTTACTTTAATTCATGTATTAAAACAAAATTCTGGAAAGATAGGTGCAGCATGTATTTGCAATGGTGGTGGGGGAGCTAGTGCAATGGTTATTGAACTCGTATAAAATTATTTTCTAAAAACGATGTCAGATATTATAATTGTAAGAGCCGAAGAAAAAGATGCAGAATTAATTGCTATCATAAGTAGGGAAACATTTTATGATACATATGCTGAGGTTAATACTGAAGCTAATATGTCTAAATTTTTAACACTGCAGTTTTCCAAATCAATGTTGATAGAGGAAGTTAGTGCAGAAGACAATTACTTTTATATAGCATATAAAAATGGAGAAGTAGCAGGCTATGTGAAATTAAAAAAATCCATTCATCCTCAATTAGAAGGGGAAAAGGCGATAGAAATTTCAAGAATATATGTTTGCAAGCCTTTTATTGGGAAAGGCATAGGTAAAGCTTTATTACATGCTTCAATTGATTTTGCAAAAGAACAATTAAATGATTGGCTTTGGTTAATTGCGTGGAAAGAAAATAAAAGAGCACTGGACTTTTATCAAAAAAATGGATTTGAGATTTTTGCAGAAAGTACTTTTGTATTAGGCGATGACCTTCAATTCGATTGGGTATTGAAAAGAAATATTTCTTAAACACTTCTTTTCAAAAATCAATCATCTTTCATTTTATCTCAATGCTAAAGCTATACCTAATCCAACTGTGTTGTATTTAGCTAAAGTGTAATCTGCATACACTTTTAGAATTGTCAAATTTAATCGAACTCCCCAGGTATTGGTAATGCCATTGCTTTTGTAATTAAGAGCAATAGGATCTTTTTTAGTTACAGTTGATTTGTCGTTTGGAGTTGGCAATCCAGTATTATAAGTAATCGTATAATCTCCATTCAAATTTATAGATGATGTTCCTGAAGAATATCCAACTGAAGTATATAATTCTAATAATGAGAACTTAACGGATGCAATACCTTGTACTGTAAAAGCTGATATATTATAGCCGGCTGATGCATTAGAACTTTGTACAGAAGAACCTGCATCTAAATTTGGTTTGAAGCTGGCGTCAATTTTACTATATCCAACTAATGCAGAAAGGTGTAAGAATGGTACCTTTTTAATAAAAGGAAGGTAGTTAGAAAATTCATGTTGAACAGCTAATCCAAATACACCAATTTCTACATTTCCACCTGCAGCTGATTTAGGGAAATAGCGTAATTTAAAATCAGTGTGTTTAAATAATCCGATTCCTATTTGTACAACTGGAAGCGGAGTTGATATTGGTAAAAATGATAGATTCTTTTTTAAGTCATCACCAATTCCTTTTGGTGCGGTAAAACTAGTAGACACAGGCTGTCCATTAACATTGCTATTCACATTAATGATTTGTGAACTTGTGCTACCCATAAGGGTAGGCAATGATGCAGAACTTCCCAAATCATTTAATTTCATGGTGGAATAATCTGCATTATTAAAAGTGAAATTCTGTTTTTCGCTTGGAATAATTGAGAACTGCCCATTTATAGATATATCAAATCCTAAAAACTTATGTGTTCTGGCAGTAGAAAACCAACCCCTGGAAAGATTATTAATTTCTCCCTCTGCAAAGGGTCTCATATAGTCTGTAGCGTATTTATTAGCGTCGGCTAAAGAGCCTGCAATAATTTGACTAATATCTTGCGATTTTGATTGATAGGTACCAAAAGCAAACAGCAAAATGAAAAAAGTTTTTTTCATAAATAGGTTATTGAAAGGCAAAGGTAAAAAAAAGAAAGCTGATTATTTTTTAATAGTTTGTGATGAAAAAGTAAATGGTCCAAACTTGTGTTGCTTTTCTGAAATACTATCTGCATATGGGCCAATCGGACAATCCAATGGTTTTTTTGAAATATTGGGCCAGTCTCGGGATTGATCTTTATGGGGCCGAGGTTGTGAGTTTACAAATGCCGCAATATCCCATGCAGTTTCATTGCTGATAACTGGGTGATGATAATTTACAGGATTAGGCATATTATTTTTAATAAAGCCCGCAAATCTTGATATGCGGAAAATCCCTGCTGCATCATTATAACTTTGATTCCCCCATAGTGGCGGATACAGAAAACTGGTATGATCTAAACCAATTTGTCCATCTCCATTTATGCCATGGCATTTTGCACAATTTGAAATATATAATTGATGCCCTTTCATTGGATCAGTAGCCCTTGAAAGAAAGGGAAGATCTTCAATTCCACTCCCTTTTGGTTTTTGTCCTTTTGGAACTTCTTTGCCCAACCATTTAATATAGGCAACAATGGATCTCATTTCTTTGCTGGTACTATCAATAGATTGACCATTTAAACTTCTTTGTAAACAATCGTTCACTCGCATTTCTATCGACTCTAGTTTACCACTTCGGGCTCTAAGTTTAGGATATTGAGAGGCAACAGCACCAAAATTATTGCCCCAAGGTTTTGTGCCTGCTTCGAGATGACAATTCTGACAATTCATCCCATTGGTAATTGTCGCCACAGAGCCATATGGCCCTAAATATTTTGAAGTATGGCTAATTAATTCATACCCATATCTAATTAGTAATCCGGAACTATCAACTGGAATTTGAAAAGGACCAGCGCCGGTCCAACAGTTCGCCGAATCAATCACTGTAGCTTGCTGTATGATTTCTACCTTGCTTTTTCTAAATAGAGAAAACATGATTATGGTTATAATCAAAACATAAGTAAGAAGCTTCCAGTACTTCATGGAGTTTAGTGCGGAATTTTATTGCGAACCAGTCCGTAAACCCAGGTTCCTGCAATCGC
>CAIYLW010000064.1 GCA_903927185.1 uncultured Bacteroidota bacterium | reverse complement strand
TCAATTGAACCAGTGTTAGTGGCTTTTCCACCAAATTCAGCAAAAATACTTGCTCTCTTTTCTGTTGTTAAATAAGGCATCTCAAATTTTTTAAAAAGACTCCGGAAATTTACTTCTAATTTTTTATCGGCTGCAAAAGTAGTAATAAATCAACGAATAATCGAATTTTTAAGCTTGATTTTTTAGCCATTTTACACAGTTGCTAAAATTAGGCGTTTCCTATCAAACATAGATATTATAAATAATTAGTCACTGGGCAACAATAAATGGGCACAACTAATAGTTAGTGAGGTAACCACAATAAAATCGCATGTTTGGAGTAACCATCTTAGGTAACAATTCAGCATTACCTGCTTACGACCGTCACCCTACGGCCCAACTAGTTACTTTAAATGAACAACTTTTTTTAATTGATTGTGGAGAAGGAACTCAAATGCAAATTTCCCGCTATCGAATCAGGCATAGTAAAATTGGACATATTTTTATTTCTCATTTGCATGGGGATCATTACTTCGGTTTAATTGGACTTATTACTAGCATGGGATTATTGGGGCGTGAACATCCATTAAACTTATACGGACCAGCACCTTTAATAGAAATCATTGAATTACAGCTTAAGGTTGCCGATACCACACTGCCATTTTCACTAGTGTTTCATCCTTTAGAAAAAGAAGGTTTAATTTTGGATCATCCAAAATACAGTGTTGCTTGTTTTGAAACCAAGCATCGCATCCCTTGTTGGGGCTTTTTTATTACTGAAAAAAGAAATCCAAGAAAAATTGTAAGAGATAAAGCTATAGAATATGGGATTCCAGCAGCATTTTACGATCAATTGAAAGTTGGTGAGGACTATTTAACCAAAACAGGGGAAATCATTTCTAATGAATTAGTAACCACCCCAAATTTAGCTAATAGCACTTATGCTTTCTGTGCGGATACGAAGTATACTGAATCGATTGCTGAAAAAGTAAAAAATGCCAATCTTCTTTATCACGAAACTACCTATCTAAAAGATTTAGAAGAAAGGGCCATCACCAGATTTCATTCAACAACCATTCAAGCTGCTAATTTTGCAATAAAAGCCAATGCAACGAAATTATTGATTGGTCATTTTAGTAGCAAGTACGAAAAACTAGATGAGTTTCTACAAGAAACCAAAGCTGTATTCCCAAACACAGAATTAGCTATTGAAGGAGTTTCTTATCGAATTGATTAGAAATAGACTATTATTAATTAGTAATAAGCTATTAATTAGAAATCTTTCATTATCCATCTGTAGGCATCTGGAAATTCCGCACGCCAACTTGATTCATTATGTTGCCCTAGGGGATTTACAGTTTTCCTAATTTGAACACGATTTTTTAATTGCAATATTCCAGCCATTTTATCCATATCAGATACCATTGTAGTACTCTCCTTAGCCCCTGCATAAAAATAGAATTTAGGCATATTTTCTGTTTTGAATTTCTCAGCAGCCTCAAATAAATTTGGTGTCACAGAAAAAGCAGGGGAAAATAATAAGGCACCTCCAAATATATTGGGATATTCAAAAACAGTAAAAAGACTGATATTAGCACCCATACTACTTCCTCCTACAAAAGTAAAATCTGGCCCCTTTTTTGTTCTGTATCTTTTATCGATATACGGTTTAAGGGTATTTGCCAAAAAGTAGGAATAGGCTTTGCCCTCTCCCTTTCCAAATTGTGCATTGTCATAAGGATTGTATTCAGTCATTCTTCGATCGCCACCATTATCAATACCCACAATGATAGCTTCCGTATTAATTTGGTTTTGTAAACTATCTAAACATTCGTCTATCCCCCATTCGCCAAAAGCAGCAGTTTGATCATTGAACAAATTTTGGCCATCATTCAGATAAATGACAGGATAGGTTTTTCCCGATTGAAAGTAGTTTTTAGGAAGATACAACCAAACCCTGCGGCTTCTATTAAGTTGCGGCATTTTAAATGCAGTATCGATTATTTTAACTTGTGGACTTGCGGTGTATCGTTTAGGTTTATCTGGATAATCGTCTTTCCAACCATCAATACTAAGATCTAACGAAATATCAGCATTCACTTCCACAACACGATCAGCAATATCTCTTCCATCATTAGTAGTTTCTACTTTGTCAAACCCACCTCGAGTAAATTTAAATGCATACACGCCGGTCATCAAATCGTTTATCACTAACGATCTTCTGCCATTTCCAAAAACTTTTAATTTATATTTTTCGTCTTTCGGATTCCATCCATTGAAATTACCTGAAACATAGATATCGTCTTGCACACGTGTGGCAACAGAGGATACAACTAGTCTTATTGAAAACTGCGCATTAGTATAAAAACTTATACAAAAAATTGCGAGAAACAAACTTATAATTCTCATTGTATAAAATTACATACAAGACATAAAAAAACCATTTGATTTTTTCAAATGGTTCTTAAAAATTATTTAACCAAGATTAATCAAGTATTTCTGCGTCTTTCGGATACTTAGTTCTCACAAATTGAAAATTAGCATCGGGCAAATTTGCAGCAGTATTTAAATTAGTCAATATAAATTCTATGGTGTTATTGCTTTTATCCAACACTTTAGCTTTTGTAATCATACTCTTCGACTTATCAATAAAGATGTTCACTTTTAAGAAACTCTTCCTTTTATCAATGGGAGTTAACTCAATTTCGTTCAAACTACCAGCTGAAGAAACCAATTTGTAATTAAAATCTTTATCATAAAAGTTCGAAAGCAAATTTTGCGGACTTAAAGTTTGATTAGACTCATCCAATAAAGACTTAGTAATAGTTTTGTTACCATCGTAATTAAAAATATTGGTGCCATCACAAATAATCTCATTCTTACCTTGTTTTAAAAGGTATTTCTGCCCTTTAATTGATATAGTTCCTGATTTCACACCATTATCTTTTCCTTTACTACTCACCGACTTAATGGTAAAATTTGCAGATACACCTTTAAAGCTTTTTACTTTATTACTAACTGCATCTAATACTTTTTTAGCATTAGAGTCATTTTGAGCAAAAACTAGATTAACAAAAAGCAAAAGGGTAAAAAATGGGAAACAGATTTTTTTCATACTGGAATTTGAAGGACCAAATATACGAATACAATTATTTATTCGCCTATCAACTAACATTATTAAGACATTAGAACTTGTTTCAAGTTTAATATTGTAAAAATTTAACTTAATGAATCGAGGTATTGTTCTAATTCCATTTCAGTTTTAAAACGAACTTCTCTTGCTTTACTTCCTTGATTAGGGCCAACAATGCCAGCTGCTTCTAGCTGATCCATCAACCTTCCTGCCCTATTATAGCCCAATTTCATTCTTCTTTGAATCAATGAAGTTGACCCTACTCCGTTTTGAACGATTAGCCTAGCAGCGTCTTCAAATAATGGATCCCGATCGTTGCTATCAAAATCTTTCCCTTCCAAATCTTTCTCATCAATATATTCTGGTAATAAGAATGCTTGGGGATATCCTTTTTGATTTCCTATAAATGCGCATACTTTTTCTACTTCAGGAGTATCTACAAATGCACATTGTAATCTGGTAATCTCACCATTGTAACTCACTAACATATCTCCTTTACCAATTAATTGTTCTGCACCACCAGCATCTAAAATTGTTCGGCTATCAATTTTAGATGATACTTTGAATGCAATACGGGCAGGGAAATTGGCTTTAATAGTTCCAGTGATAATATTTACGGATGGACGTTGTGTAGCAATTATTAAATGAATACCAATTGCTCTTGCGAGCTGTGCTAAACGAGCGATGGGCATTTCAACTTCCTTACCAGCTGTCATGATCAGATCAGCAAATTCATCTACCACTAACACAATAAAAGGAAGGTATTGATGTCCTTTTTCAGGATTCAATTTTCTTGCAGTAAACTTCTCGTTATACTCTTTAATATTTCTACAACCAGCTTCTTTTAAAAGATCATATCGAGTATCCATTTCAATACACAATGCATTAAGTGTATGAACTACTTTTTTGGTATCAGTAATGATTGCTTCTTCTTCACCTGGAAGCTTTGCCAGGAAATGTTTTTCAATAACACGATATAAACTCAACTCCACTTTCTTAGGATCTACCAGCACAAATTTCAACTGGGATGGATGTTTTTTATACAAAAGAGAAACGAGGATAGTGTTGATACCAACGGATTTACCTTGACCTGTGGCACCTGCCATTAACAAGTGAGGCATGGAAGCCAGATCTACAATAAAATTTTCGTTATCAATTTTTTTACCAATTGCGATGGGTAAAGAAAAATTATTATTCAAGAATTTTTCGGAAGCAAGTAAAGTTTTCATACTAACTACACTCTTGCGTACATTGGGCACTTCTATACCTATGGTACCTTTCCCAGGAATAGGTGCAATGATCCGAATACCTAATGCAGCTAAACTAAGCGCAATATCATCTTCCAAATTTTTAATTCTACTAATTCTAACACCTGGTGCAGGAACAATCTCATATAATGTAACAGTGGGCCCAACTGTAGCAGCTATTCGCTGAATAGCAATATCATAATTCTTTAATGTAGCAATGATCTGATTCTTATGCGTCTCTAATTCAGCTGGGTCGTGTACGATTTTTTCACTGCCATGCGTTTCTAATAAGTCGAGGGTAGGATATTTATAGTCTTTTAAATCGAGCGTTGCATCATATTTTGATTGTAAACTTCCAGGTACTATTTTATCAGATATATGATCAATTTCAGGTTCTGGCACTGCCTTGATTTCAAGCTCAAGATCTTCATCATCAAATTGCGATGGGTTGGAAATTTGAATGGGTATCGTATGAAGTGGAATTATGGGTGGAACTATAGTAGTGTCTTCCTGTTTTAGTGCTTCATTCGGCAAATCTTTTTCAGCTAAACCAAATTGATGCATCGGATTCAATTCATCGGTCTCTTCAGGTTCATTGAAAACCATTCCAGCACCTTGATTTTTTAATTTATTGGAACTTCCTGGTTCTGTAGGATGATTGTGAATAAATAATTTTGCTTCGGTATTATTTTCATCCCATTCTTTAAATACAGGTAACTCATCATCATCTGGAACTGCAAATGCTGCTGCAACAGAAGATTCTTCGATTAGTTGTTTTTTGTTAAATTCAGGAATTTTAAAAGTTGGATTAAAGCGCCAGATGACATAAGAAAAGACCGCCATTATTAACAAAGCTCCTGTTCCTAATTTTCCCATCCATTTTACAAACCATTCGTTCAAAAGCTCTCCAACTGCACCTCCCCAAGAAAATTCAGTGTTTGGAGTAGCAAAAGCAAAAGCCATACTCAATACTATTATCCCAACTAAAACATATTTGATATTTCTACTAATCCTATAAATTTTTTTATCGAAAAGCAAGTTTATTCCCAATACAAAAAAGAAAGTACAAATAAGATAAGATGCTAAACCAAAGCCTCTAAAAATCAGTAGGTGTGCTATATAAGCTCCCAAAACTCCCAGTAAATTAGTAACACGAACATCAGTAGTTGCAAAAATTCGAACGCCAAACTGATGCACAATATCCTGATCTTCCTGCCAAGTAAAAAGATAGGAGGTGAACGCAATAAACAAGAAAATAGCAGTCAACAAACAAATAGCTCCAGCAATCTTTCCGGTGCGTTCGTCTTTAACTACTTCTGTAACCGAAATATCTGTTTCCTTATCGGCATTCAGTACTTCTGGATCCGGAGGTGGCGGCGTTTTCTTTTTTAAACTATTAGCCATAAAAACAAATATAAGCTATGCCATAAAGCAGAAAGATAATGCAGCAAGAGATGTGCAAAACTGATTCAAAACAAAGTAGTTTTCCACCAAATCAGCCTTTTTTGATACCCCAAGCTAATTGTACCCATCCACTAATGAAGAAAAGGCCGCCTATGGGGGTAATAGGACCCGCAAATCTGAGCCATTCAATACCAGTAGCGGCTCTTAGTGTTAACAAATAGAGTGAACCACAAAAGAAAATAATACCCACAATAAAACAGGCCCCAGCATTGATTAGCGATTGATTCTGGAACTTTTCATAAAGGATAGCTGTTATTGCAAGAGCAAAAACATGGTAGAATTGATACCTTAAAGCTGTTTCATAAATCGGAAATGCGCTTTCAGGAAGGATGGCTTTTAGTGCATGTGCCCCAAAAGCGCCCATTGCCACAGTAATAGCACCCAATAAGGCTGCGGTTATCAAAAAAATCTTATGCATATTCTTTGATGATTTTTAAAAATTTCTGTTCATTTATTTCAGCAGCAGAAAGTTTAATTTTTGATTGTTCATAAAGAGCTAATCGATCCAATCTCTTTTGAGTAAGAAATTGAATTAAGGCGTCATCAGACAAGTTGCAAATCAAAGGACGATGTGCTTTTTCGGGGATTAATCTTTCTACGAGTTGGCTAATTGGAGGGTCAATGAATATAGTTAATCCATTTTTATTCATCCATTCCATATTATCGTGATAGCATGGCGTTCCTCCCCCCGTTCCTAATACAAAAGATTTTTTTTCTTTAAACCATTTTAAAATTTTGGATTCCTGCTTCCTAAAATATTCTTCCCCATCTTCATCAAATATTTCAGCAATGGTTTTTTCTTCATTTGTTTCTATTAAATAATCTAAATCGTACCCACCAACTTTTAGTTTTTTAGCTAAGAATTTGGTCCAGTAAGACTTTCCACTTCCCATCATACCCACTAAAAAAATCTTGGGTTTTATATCATCTTGCAAGTTCATTTTAAAATGGCTTAATGAACAATTTATTTAAAGGCATTTAATCCTGTTACATCCATTCCAGTTATCAATAAATGAATATCATGTGTTCCTTCATAAGTTATCACACTTTCCAGATTCATCATATGACGCATTATACTGTATTCACCTGTAATGCCCATCCCACCTAACATCTGTCGGGCATCACGAGCAATATTGGTAGCTATTTCGCAGCTATTTCTTTTTGCCATACTAATTTGTTGTGGCGTTGCACGACCATCGTTCATCAACACACCTAATCTCCAAACAAGTAATTGTCCTTTGGTGATTTCCGTAATCATTTCGGCCAATTTCTTTTGTTGCAATTGAAATCCACCAATTGGACGATCGAATTGAATTCTCTCCTTACTATAACGCAGAGCTGTATCATAACAATCCATCGCTGCACCCAATGCACCCCAGGCAATACCATATCTGGCTTTAGATAAACAACCTAAGGGCCCCTTCAATCCTTTTACATTTGGGAGAATATTTTCTTTGGGAACTTTTACGTTATCAAAGACCAACTCACCGGTAGCACTTGCACGTAAACTCCATTTGCCATGAGTAGTGGGCGTACTAAATCCTTCCATTCCTCTTTCTACAATTACTCCTGTTATTTCACCAGCTTCGTTCTTAGCCCATACTACTGCCACTTGTGCAAATGGAGCATTACTGATCCACATTTTTGCACCGTTTAATATTACATGATCTCCAGCATCTTTAATATTGGTGAGCATGCCGGATGGATTACTACCATGATCTGGTTCAGTTAAACCAAAACAGCCCAACCATTCTCCACTCGCCAATTTTGGTAAATATTTATTTCGTTGAGCTTCGTTGCCATATGCATAAATTGGATACATTACTAACGAGCCCTGCACACTAGCTGTACTTCTAATACCACTATCCCCTCTTTCCAATTCCTGCATCATTAAACCATAGCTAATATAATCTAACCCCCCACCACCATATTCTTCGGGCACTGTGGGTCCGAAGCATCCCATATCCCCCAATTGCTTAACAACCTGTTCGGGGAATTCAGCCCTTTGCGCATACTCTTCAATGATAGGTGAAATTTCTTTTTTCACATAATTTCGAACTGATTCTCTAATCAGCTTATGTTCTTCGGTTAAAAGCTCATCCAAAAAATAATAATCAGGCGATTGAAAAAGATCGGTTCTTGCAGCCATATATAAATAATTGTATTTTTTAAATTACTGATATTTCAGTTACAATCAATGACAAAATTAAAGGGATGAAATCAGTTGAACCGCTTTTGTTGTATTTTTATTTCAAACCAACTACATTATTATGAGAAAAGCAATTGCACTTTTCTTTTTTATTATGCCACATTTATTGATGGCGCAACCAAAAACAGAGAAAAATAATTCTCCGCAGATTAAACAGTTCTGGTTTGTACTGTTAAAAGTTGGTCCACTACGCAATCAAGACTCTCTTACCACATTAAAGATCCAAGCTGGCCATATGGAGAATATTAATAGACTATATGATGAAGGAAAGTTAAAAGTAGCGGGACCATTTGCAGATAATAAACTAGCACAAGGGATTTTCATTTTTGATTGTGAAACTGAAAAAGAGTTAACTGACCTATTGGGAACAGATCCAGCGATAAAAGCTGGAAGGCTGATTTTTGAAATATATCCATGGTATACCGCAACTATTGGAAGTTTTACACCAGGGAAACCATTAAAAAACTAATTCATTGTCTAGAAGTAACGAACCCGCATCATTAAAACCAATCTGGTATCAAATTGGTACAAATCTTAGTTTTTATGTTTTAATATCGATTACTATCGGTATTGCACTTGGATATTTTTATCCAGCAGAAGCTGTGAAAATGGAAATTCTAGGTAAGACTTTTGTGGATATAATTAAACTTTTTATTATACCTATCATTTTTCTAACCATTGTTTTAGGAATCAGTAGTATTGGCGATTTGAAAAAAGTTGGGCGAATAGGTATTAAATCTTTGCTTTATTTTGAAATAGTCACCACACTTGCATTAGCCATCGGAATCTTCGTAGCTATATTGTTAGAGCCTGGAAAAATTGATCGGACGGGACTAATGATTCAAGATGCTTCGAAATTTACAAAACAGGCAGGTTCCAGTTTTAATTGGCTTCAGTTCTTCAAAGCTAATAGCACTTTACAGGTTCTTTGTTTGGCGATATTGGTTGGTATTATACTCAACTATTCAACCTACCGCTTAAAAGCAGTTCACATTTTAGGAAAAATCTCTCATTATGTTTTTACTGCCTTGAAATGGGTTATGTATTTAGCACCTATTGGTGCATTTGGGGGAATGGCTTTTACGATTGGAAAATTTGGTTTGAAAACTTTGATCCCTTTAGCAAAACTGATGGGATGTGTTTACCTAACCATGTTTCTATTTATTTTTCTGGTACTGGGTTCCATTATGCGTTATAGTAAATTAAGTATTTGGAAATATTTAAAAGATATAAAGGAAGAATTATTAATTGTATTAGGTACTTCCTCATCAGAAGCTGCATTACCTTCTATGATGCGGAAATTAGAAAAGATGGGGTGTAGCAAATCTGTAGTTGGTTTAGTGATTCCTACCGGCTATTCCTTTAACCTGGATGGCACATCTATTTATCTTTCCATGGCTGCAATATTTCTTGCACAACTTTATAATGTTTCATTAAGTTCTAGTGAACTTGGCATGATGTTATTGATATTGATGATTACTTCAAAAGGTGCTGCAGGGGTTACAGGTAGTGGCTTTATTGTACTGGCTTCCACACTTGCCGCATTACATCGCATCCCATTAGAAGGATTGGCATTTTTATTAGGCGTTGATAAATTCATGAGCGAAGCAAGAGCAATTACAAACTTAATCGGAAATGGAGTTGCCACTTTGGTAATTGCCAAAAGTGAAAACGAATGGGTTAAACCATAACTAAAAAATTATTAATGCCAAAGGAATTTAATACGGAACCTGCATTTGCGATTGAAGAAGATTTAAATGATCCAATTGCCTCATTTAAATCAAGTTTTCACTTTCCGAAACACAATGGGAAAGATGCTATTTATTTTTGTGGAAATTCATTGGGCCTTCAACCCAAAAGTATAGAAGCAGCTATTCGTATTGAATTGGATTCCTGGAGAGAAAGAGCTGTAGGCGGCTACTTTACTGGTACCAATCCTTGGTTGTATTATCATGAAACACTTAGTAATAGTTTGTCGAAAATTGTGGGTGCCAGTGCTAAGGAAATTACGGTTACTAATACACTAACAGTGAATTTACATTTGATGTTGTTGAGTTTTTATCAGCCCAACAAAACCCGCTATAAAATTTTAATGGAAGCTGGAGCTTTTCCTTCAGACCAATATGCAGTTGAAACAATTGTGAAACATTTTGGCTTAGATCCTGCAGATGCAATTATTGAAATAGCTCCATTAACAGGAGAAAAAATATTAAACAATGCAGACATTTTAAAAACTATTGAACATCATGGATCTTCTATTGCCATGGTGTTAATGGGAGGTATCAATTATTATACAGGTCAATTTTATGAACTCGAAAAAATCGCTTTTGCCACTCATCAAATCGGTGCGATTTGTGGATTCGATCTAGCTCATGTGGTGGGCAATATTCCATTACAATTACATGAATGGAATATTGACTTTGCTGTATGGTGCAGTTATAAATACCTCAATGCCGGGCCTGGTGCTGTTGGTGGAATTTATATACACGAAAGATGGGCCAATAATATTGATACACCCCGATTAGGTGGATGGTGGGGTAACGATGAAAAAGATCGATTCAAAATGGAAAAAGGATTTCATCCGAAACCTGATGCAAGCGGATGGAATATCAGTACTACTCCCGTTTTTAATATGATTGGCTTAAAAGCCTCACTCGAAATATTTGATCTTGCAGGAATTTTGGAAATACGAAATAAAAGTATTCGACTTACCAATTATCTCGAATATTTATTGAATCAATTACCGAATCTTGCATTTGAAATTATATCTCCTTTATCTTACGAAAATAGGGGTGCCCAGCTCTCCTTATATTTTAAAGAAAATGGTCGACCTATTCATGACAAAATGAAGGAGAATGGAATCATCGTAGATTACAGAGAGCCTGGTGTAATTCGAGTAGCACCAGCACCACTATATTGCAGCTTTCAAGATGTTTATCAATTTTACTGTATCTTAAAGGAGCATTTTTAATTGTTCCAACAATATGAGCACACATATCAACAGTCTTTTATGTTTGGGTGATTCGTATACCATCGGAGAATCGGTACCCCTCTTTGAGAGTTATCCTTATCAAACAGTTCAACTTTTAAGAAAGGGGGGAATGCATTTTCAATCACCTGAAATAATTGCACAAACCGGTTGGACTAGCTTTGAACTTGCTGATCATTTAATTAATTGGAAGCTTAATGAAAGTTATGATTTTGTATGCTTATTAATTGGTGTAAACAATCAATACCGTGGTCTGCCAATAACCGATTTCGAAAATGATTTTGAATTCTTATTAAAAAAAGCAATTCACCTGGCAAATAATAAAGCTGATCATGTGATGGTGATTTCTATTCCTGATTGGACAGTTACCCCATTTGCATCTACTCAGAAAAAACATCCTGCTGGTAAGGAAATTGAAGCATATAATGAATTGTGTAAAAGGCTAGCAGGCAAATATCATACTCATTATATTGATATTACAGAAGAATCCCGTCATGCAGGAAAAGACAATAGTTTATTGACAAGGGATCAATTGCATTATTCCGCTAAAGCTTATGCACAGTGGGCTTCCAAGATTTTTACGACTATCCATAAATAAAGTTATTTATCTTAGATAACCACTCATTTCATTTCGATATCCTTCTGAAATAATCGTCGCTTGTTTTGCAAAATCGATTCCGGAACTAGCAAAAATAATAGCTCGGCTTGCATTTACTAATAAACCACAATCATGGTTCATTCCAAACTTTGAAACTTCTTCTAAACTGCCTCCCTGTGCGCCAACACCAGGCACAAGTAAGAAATGTTCTGGTATGATGGAACGAATATGTTCTAGATCATTTGCCCGAGTAGCGCCAACAACAAACATTAAATTTTCAGGTGTACCCCATGAAGCCACTTTTTCTAATACTTTTTCATACAATCGTTTTTCAGGAATACCTTCAGCTTTTGTTTGAACAAAAAGTTGTTGAAAATCGTTTCCCCCGGCATTTGAAGTAAGACCTAAAACTATGCTCCATTTATTTTCATATTCCAAGAAAGGGCGCACACTATCTTCGCCCATATATGGTGCAATAGTAACAGCGTCGAAAGGCAAAACTTCAAAAAATGTTTTAGCATATTGCGCAGAAGTATTTCCAATATCACCTCTTTTAGCATCTGCAATTTTAAAATGTGTTTCGGGAATATAGTAGAGTGTTTTTTCCATACTCTCCCATCCTTTCATCCCTTGTGATTCATAAAATGCTGTATTGATCTTATAGCTCACACAATAGTCCTTGGTAGCATCTATAATCGCTTTATTAAATTCAAAAACAGGGTCAGCTGTATCCAATAAATGCTTGGGAATTTTTGTAATATCTGTATCTAGACCAACACATAGATAGTTCTGCTTGGTTCTAATCTGTTGCACTAATTTAGATCGATTCATGATGTAAAGGTAATAGCCTATGGCCTAAAAATAAAATCAGCCATCAAGTCTAATTACTTAATGGCTGATTTATCACTAATAGTATGATTAATAAGAGTATACCTGAAAGCCCCAAGCAGGCAAGGTAAATGACTGTCCTGCTTTAATGCCCGATTTTACAGCACTAAACAATTCAGTTGCTTCTCCAGTAATAGATGGATCTTCAATAGTTACTGATTGTGGTGTTGCTGTAAAATTTAAAACAACTAAGACCTTACTATTCTTTGCAGAGCGAGTATAGGAATAAATGAATTTATCATTACTCGACACCAACTTTTTGAAATCTGCATTTGCGGCCAAAGCTGGAGTATTCGTGTGAAGATTCAATAATTTTTTATAGAATGGTGCACGCAACAATTTCACAAATGTGATCGTATCTTTTTCGAAGAATGGAATAGCACGTAATAGAGGTTCTTCCTGACTACTATAAATTAAAGGAACAGAACGTTTCATAGTTTGAGTAAGCACCGCAAAAGGGGCATGAGAAGCTCCTGGCATCGTAGCAAAATCTGCTTTATTCCAACTATTTTCATCATGATCGCTTGTGAAATACATTCTTAATGCATTCGCTGGGAAGCTGCTATCGTTTTTATTGATCACACTATCTAATGCAGATGCCGGACGTTTTCCAGCAGCAATTAATTTCATCATAGAAAAATCAGACCAAGTATAAGTAGCATCAAAACCTACTTTATGCATTCTTCCTAAATCACCTTCTGCTAACATGAAAATATTTTTCTCTTTTTTCAATATAGGTATCGCTTTTAACCAAAAAGAGTCTGCAACTTCAGGGGCAACATCGCATCTAAAACCATCTATATCAGAAGTCTTTATCCAGTACTGCATCGATGCAATCATACTGTCAACTAAGGCAGGATTTTTATAATTCAGCTTTCTTGTATCGGTCCAATCAAATTGAGAAATTGCTTTACCAGTACTATCCTGCACATAAAAATCAGGATGCGATTTTAACCATGGATGATCAGCACCAGTATGGTTGGGAACCCAATCGAGCACCACTTTAAAACCCATTTCATGCGCTTTTTTTACAAGAGCATTCCAATCAGCAAGATTACCATATTCAGGATTAATATCGATATAACTTGATACCGCATAATAACTGCCAAGAGTACCTTTTCGATCTACTTTACTAATGGGATTAATGGGCATAAACCATAGCGTATTTACTCCCATATCTTTTAATCGATCAAGGTGCTTGGCAAAGGCCTTAAATGTTCCTTCTGCAGTATATTGGCGAACATTTACTTCGTAGATATTGCTATTCAGAATCCATACAGGATGGCCATCAATTGTGGCTGTATCATTTTTTGCATCAACCTTATCTGAGGGATTAGAACAAGAGCTGATGGTAAAACCCAACAGCAAACCATAGAGCATTTTTTTGAATGACATAACAATAGTTTAGAGTATAAATCTATCATTTATTGTGTAAAAAAAACACATTATTTTAAAAAAAAATCTTGACGCCTTTTTGTAACATAAAAGTGGAAATCAAGTTTCATTGATTTCCCCTTTTAAAAAAATTATTTTTAGAAAAAGTCTGAATAGACTAAGATAATATCACAAACAAAGCATAAATAACACCTGGAATCCAATACAAACAAGTTAGTAATAAGCTAAGCCAGAATTTAGTATTAATTTCATCTTCATACAGATACACTGCTAATGGGGGCAATAAGATGGCTAGGATGGCCAACAAAAGAGTATTTGTGCTCGGTTCTCCGGCCGCTTTTTCTGCTTTATAAATTTTAAGCATTTGTTTGGCATCAGCAATTTTTGCTTTCCTTTCTTTTTTTGAAAGACTTTTAAACGCAGCAACTGCATTTTTAACCATGGCTTCATCATCTTTAGAAACATAGGCTGTTGCACTATCTTTTTTAGATTCAACAATCGGAACAGCCGCAAAAGTTACCGACAATTGAATCAATGATATAGCAAAGATTAAAAATTTTATTCTCATAAAAGTGGTTTAGTTATTAAAAAGTAACTAATTATTCTTGCTAAAATATGATATATTTAAAAACCCAATATCAACATTTGATGATTATTTTATTGCTGCCTTATTTTGGGCATCGATTTGTATCTTTAGTATGTAATTCAAATCATGCAGAAATTATTTATTTTTTTATTTGTTTTTTTTATTGCTTGCCATAGTAACCAATTTAACTATACAAAAGCAGAAAATGCATTTGATGCAGGAAGAGAATTTATTGATGGTTCCCTAAAAGGAGATTTTAAAAAATCAGCCTTTTATATGCTAAATGATACTTCGAATCAACAATTATTGAGTGTTCAAGAAAAAGAGTTTCGTTTAAAAGATAAAGAAGGTCGGCAGCAACTTCGAACAGCCTCCATTAATATACAACAAATTGAAGAAACAGACAGTATAACTAACATCATCCATTATAATAATTCTTTCGACAAAATAGAGCATACCCTCAAAGTTGTAAAACTAAATAATAACTGGAGAGTTGATTTTAAATATAGCTTTCAAAAAAAATAAGTATATTAAATACAAATATAGATTCATATGAAAACCCAGTACGTATTACATCCATGGCATAGTGTTCCTTACGGGGAGAATGCTCCAAGAGTAGTAACAGCAGTTATCGAAATTCCTATGGGTGCTCGTTGCAAATACGAGATTGACAAAGACTCTGGTTTATTAAAATTAGATCGGGTAATATTCTCTTCATTTTATTATCCCTGTAATTACGGCTTTATTCCGCAAACCTATGGTGGAGATCATGATCCCTTAGATATTTTAGTTATCACTACACTACCTGTTGTTCCATTAACATTAATGGATGCGAAAGTAGTAGGTGTTATGCAAATGGTAGATGGCGGCGAAGCCGATGATAAGATTATAGCTGTTGCAGCTAATGATCCTGGTGTTAACCATTACAATAACATTGAAGAATTACCCAAACATTTTTTTGATGAATTGCGTCATTTCTTTGAAGAGTACAAAAAACTGGAAAACAAAACAGTAGTTGTGGAAGAGTTTGGAGATAAAGCGCAGGCTTTAAATATTATTAATGAAGCAATTGGCTTTTATAAAGAAACTTTTACTCCTTAATTTTATCCTTTGCGCATGACAACTGCTACCATATTATTACTCCTATTAGTTGGACTTATTGCCGGTATATTAAGTGGCTTAGTTGGTGTAGGAGGGGGTATTATTATGGTGCCTGCTTTAGTTCTATTGCTTGGGTTTACTCAAAAACAAGCACAGGGAACTTCTTTGGGAATTATGTTGCTTCCGGTAGGGATTTTAGCCGTTTTGCAATATTACAAACAGGGTTATATCAACTTTAATTCAGTATTCATCATTTCCGCGGCGTTTGTAGTTGGTGGCTTTCTGGGCAGTAAGCTAGCACTAAATTTAAGCGACGACAAAATGAAGAAGATTTTTGCGATTGTATTAATGATTGTCTCTTTGAAGATGCTTTTATTTGATAAACCTACTAAAAATGAGGTTGATCACAATCCGAATACCCCTTCCAAAAATGTTGAAAACAAACCATAATTGGGTTTAAAATTTGAATCCGTCCCCTTATCTTTGCAAAAAAAGTAACAAATGGAAGCAACAAAATCTAACGGGAAATATTGGTTATGGTTCTTTGTATGGTTTGGTATATTAATTACGCTTTTATTTGTGTACCGCGAATTTTTCTGGTTGGCTTTACCAGGTACAGTTACGTATTTTGCTAAATCAATGAATTTAATTTAGATCTTACTAGTTCTTATATTTAAAAGCAGCCCAACGGCTGCTTTTCTTATTGGTATCTCTTAATAATTCTAAGTTGATGGGTTCTTTCACCTGTATCTCGGTTTATGATGCCATAGTTATCAATATCATCTACCCTCACTTTTCCTGAAGCATGTATGATAGTAGCTTCATCTAACATTATTCCAACGTGTGTAATTTTACCTTCTGCATTATCAAAAAAAGCTAGATCACCACAGGTCGCTTCCTGCAAAAAAGCTACAATTTCTCCAAAGCTTGCTTGTTGATAAGCATCTCTGGGCAACTTAATATTCAGAAGTCTAAATATCTGTTGCGTAAACCCACTGCAGTCAATTCCATAAATGGTTCTGCCTCCCCATAAATAGGAAGTGTTCAAATATTTAGTGGTTAGCGTCTTAATAGTTTCTTCATTGAAATTCGACTTTAATGGATTCCAATAATTCCCTTCAAATTTCATTTTATAATGACCAATTTCAGCTTTCCCATTTTCAAAAAAGAACAAGGGCAAACCAAATGGTATATGCATATTGCTATCATTCATACCAACTACACCAAATGTATCTCCATTCAGCAATAAAGATCCATTTAACAGAGTGATTTCAGAAATTTCATGCATTTGGTTGGCCTGACACCAGCCTTCATAACCATCATGCAATAATCGTACTTTATAAAAATCATTGTATTTTTCTAACAATTCTGCGACTTCACCAAATAAAAACTGACTAATCATTTCATAGCGATGCGAGGCTTCAGCTCTCATTGGCACAACTGGTACAATAGGACTTACAAAAAGCATTCAATAAATTTGTGTTCAAGTTATGGATTTTTACAAATACTGCATCTTTCCATAAATGCTTATTTTAACAGCGTGCAAATAGACAACTACGCAAATATTAGCGATCAAGAACTTTTAGATAAGTTTAAAAGAGATCAAGATAATCTTTGGTTAGGTATTCTTTTGCAACGATATACCTTATTGCTCTTAGGAGTATGTATGAAATATTTGAAAGATGAGGAGTTGGCTAAAGATGCAGTTCAACAAGTTTTTTTGAAAGCAATAACTGAACTACAAAAGTATTCTGTTGAATATCCCAAAAGCTGGCTTTATACCATTGCTCGAAATCATTGTCTAATGCAATTAAGAGACAAAACACAACTAATCAGTGTTTCAGACAAACTGAATTTGAGAGATGATTCCATATTAGATTTTACCACATTTGAAAAAGAACATTCTTTAAACTTATTGGAACAATCGATTAAGGAATTAAATACAGCACAAAAAACCTGTGTAACTTTATTCTATCTACAAAAAAAGAGTTACTCAGAAATTGTGGAAAGTACAGGGTTTAGTTTATTACAGGTAAAGAGTTATATTCAAAATGGAAAACGAAATTTAAAATTATTAGTTGCTCAAAAAATGAGTCAATCATAATGTCAGAGTTAAAGAATATATTAAATAATGGTCCGGAACCAAGCGAAGAAGCTCTGAAAAAATATTTAGAGGGCTCTGCTTCAGCAGAAGAACGTTTCATGATTGAAAATCAAATGAGCAATGAAGATTTTATGAATGATGCGGTGGAAGGCCTGCAGCATTTCAAAAGTCCTCTTATAATGCAGGACTATGTAAACAAGATCAATAAAGATCTCGTGAAACATACCAGTAAGAAAAAAAACAACAAATTAAGAAGTCATATTGAAGATCAACATTGGACCTTAATAGCAGTCATTTTTATCCTCCTACTTTGTTTACTTGGTTATTTTGTAATTCATCTTTCATTGAATTTCAAACCAATCAATAAGACAATTGAACAAAAAAAATAAAAACATTAAATTCTACAAAGCTTGTTAATTAAAGAAACATGCTGGGGATAAACTTCAATCAATTGTTTAGCCACTGCCAATTCAAAATCTAAAAAATCAAAACCAGGAGACACTGTACAACCAACAAATGAAAAATCAGTTCCATCTGCAGGTACAGATGCAAACCATGCACCTGCAGGAACCGTTGCCTGAAAGGTTTGTCCATTTGCAATATCATCCCCTAATTGAATGGTCTCAAGTTCTCCATTTTCATGAATAACAAAAATATTCAACAACTGCCCGGCATAAAAATGCCAAGTTTCATCACTTCGAATTCGATGGAATGCAGAAAAATTACCTTTCTCTAATAGAAAATAGATGGCTGTTGAAAAATTTCTGTTCCCATTGAAGCTTGCCGGTAATGCATCAACAATAACCTCCTCTTTTGATCGGTAAGTTTCTTTATAGTAACCGCCTTCGGGATGTGGCAGCAAATTATAATAAGCTACAATTTCTATAGTAGACAATCTGTTTAACATATCATTGATTTGACTCTAATCTTCTTCCTCTTCTTCAGGAACAAAAGGTTTTGTATTTTTTTGCTTAGGAGAAACTTCATTGATCAATTTAGCAACAAGAGCGGTCCATCCACTTTGGTGACTTGCACCAAGTCCTCTTCCACTATCTCCATGAAAATACTCATAGAATAAAACCAGATCCTTATTTTCGGGCAAACAGTAAAACCAGTTTTGTTCTGCATTTAGTTGCCTGCAGTTTGCACCATCTAATTCAAATAAACTAATAACGCGTTTGGTTAATTCTTTCGACACTTCAGTAAGTGACATAAAATTGCCAGATCCAGTAGGATAATCAATGGTAAGAGATTCATCGTAGAACTCACCAAATTTCTTAATACTTTGAATAATTAAGTAATTGATTGGCATCCATACCGGACCACGCCAGTTACTATTTCCACCAAAAAAATCAGAAGTGCTATCGCCAGGATCGTAATTAATAGAATAATCTGTGCCTTCAATATTTACACTATAAGGATTGGCTTCATGATATTTTGAAAGTGCTCTAATACCACCGGGCGAAAGGAACTCGGTTTCATTTAACAACCTTTGCAGCAAAGCGATTAGACGTTCTTTGGGAATTAGAGAAATTAAAATTTTGTCTTCTCCTGCTCTTTCTTCATTTGGCCAGAATTTTTTATTCTTTAATCGGTATTGCTCAAACCAAGTGATGCGTTTTGTAAAATCTTGTAGCTTTTCAAAAACTTTTTTATTAATGATAGATACTGCAAAAAGCGAAGTCAAACCCACTATAGATTGAATACGTAATTGAATGGGTTTATTGCCTGGTAACCCTAGTGTATCATAATAAAATTTATCTTCATCATTCCACATACCCATTTCATTTAATGCCTCTGCAATAAGAACGAAATGTTCAAAGAATTTTGTGGCGGAATCTTCGAATGATTCATCCTGCATCGAAATTTCAATGGCCATATCCATTAAATTCAATGCATACATACCCATCCAACTAGTTCCATCTGCTTGTTCTAATTGAGCCTGGCTATGTAATTGAATACTACGATTGAAAACGCCAATATTATCCAAACCAAGGAAACCACCTTGGAAGATATTGTTACCATTTTTGTCTTTCCTATTTATCCACCAAGTAAAATTGATAATCAATTTTTGGAAGATTTTTTTTAAGAATACAATATCCCCTTTACCTGTTTGCTTTTTCTCAATATTATAAACTTGCAGAGCAGCCCATGCTTGTACAGGAGGATTTACATCACTAAAATTCCACTCATAAGCTGGTAGCTGTCCGTCTGGCTTCATGTACCACTCTCGCATAACCAAGCTCAACTGGTGTTTCGCGAAAGTTGGATCAATCATTGCCATTGGAACACAGTGAAAAGCCAAGTCCCAGGCAGCATACCAGGGGTACTCCCATTTATCTGGCATAAGAATTACATCCTGATTTTTCAGGTGCTGCCAATCATGATTTCGACCATTCCGTCTTTGATCGGTATTGGGTGCAATTTTATCACTATTACTAATCCATTTTTCAATATCGTAATGATAATATTGTTTACTCCATAAAAGACCTGCTAATGCCTGTCGTTGTATATTCCTCGTGTCTTCATTTAAACTGTCTGGTAAAACTTCATTATAAAAATCATCCGCTTCTAGTTTTCTTTGCTGAAAAATGTTTTCATACCCTTTTGAAAAGGGAGAATCAATTAACACATCCCCCAATCTTAAATAAATCGTTTTAGAAGCACCGCCAGAAATATTCAGTTTATAAACAGGTGCGAACTTAGTACCTGATGTTTTATCTTTAAGTGCTTGTACGTCTTTCTTAAAAATTATCGCATCATTGAAAGCATCTTTTAGAAATTTGGATTCATTTGGTATTCCATAAAGTTTTTCTGTATTTGTTTCGTTTTCTGTAAAAAAACGGTCGTTTGATTTTTGATAATACAAATAATAACTTCCCAATCTTTCGTGAGTGGCTCTTACAACCCCTTCCTTCACTTCTTCAATTATAGGTTTATTGATGAGATCATTTTGTTGCCATCTGTTATAAAACCATAGATTAGGTAACAATGTAACCGGTGCAGCTTCTTTGCCTCGATTAATAATTTCAATTTTTATTCCAATATCTCTTTTACTATATTTTGCATAAGTAATATAAACATCAAAATATTTATTATTGTCAAACACACCAGTATCTAAGATTTCAAACTCTGGTTCATTTTTTGAGCGACTTGCATTTGTATCAATTAATTGTTGATATGGAAACGCATCCTGAGGATATTTATATAGCATCTGCATATAATAATGCGATGGAATATTATCTAAATAATAATAGAGTTCTTTCACGTCTTCACCGTGATTGCCTTGATAATTTCCAAGACCAAATAATCTTTCTTTTAAAATGTCGTCTTTACCATTCCATAATGAAATTCCAAAACACATATTTCCAAAAAAATCTGAAATACCACCTAATCCATCTTCACCCCATAAATATGCCCTACTATGCGCATGATTAAAAGGGAAATAATTCCAAGCATCTCCATTGCCACTATAATCTTCGCGAACTGTACCCCACTGCCTTTCTGAAAGATATGGCCCCCATTGCTCTAGTGGCACTTTCTTTCCTGCATTTACTTTAAGTCTTTGTTGCTCTGCGGTCATTCTTATTCTATTCGTTAAATCCAGATGATGTTTTTGGCACAAAATCAGGGATGAATATATGAAATAAAAGGATAATTATTCCTTGGAATAATACACAATAAGCATCGCAAACGTTTGAAAAACTATATTTTGAATTAAAAAAATAAGACTATTTATCTTTCTTCTGTTCTTCTTGTTTTCCACGCATGAAGATGACCAATCCGTTTAAGAAATTACGCAAAACCTGATCTCCAGCTTCCACATAACTAGGATGATCTTCATGCCTAAACAAATCACCCAAAGCGCCTTTCGTAATTTTAAAATCAACTAATGACAGAATTTGAATCATGTCCTCTGTGCGTAAAGAAAGTGCTACACGTATTTTTTTGAGTATATCGTTATTAGTTAGCATAAAACAATTTTTTAAGGTATAATAAAGTTAGTTTTTATCTGAAAGGAAAGCTGAATTTCTTTTATATCTTCATTTCTATTAATTGATAGCTGATGACGAATAAGGTTTACCAATATTTTAAAATTCATAAACCTTATAATATGGTATCGCAATTTATTAGTTCACATCAGGTTCGGCTATTAGGTGATTTGAATTATTCTTTTCCTGAGGGGATACATGCTATCGGGCGACTCGACAACCATTCTGAGGGGCTTTTATTACTCACCACGAATCCAAAAGTAACCAGACTATTGTTTCAGGGTGAAACCATACACCACAGAACCTATCTTGTTCAGGTTAAAAATAAAGTGAGCGAAGAAACTGCTCAAAAATTAAGTAAAGGAATAAATATTGAAATTAAGGGGGGACAAAACTATATCACACAGCCTTGCAAAGTAGAGATAATTTCAAAGCCAGAATATTTCAACAATCCCTTGCATGAGATTCCTCCTCACTTGCCGCATACTTGGTTAAAGATTCAATTAACAGAAGGGAAGTTTCATCAAGTACGTAAAATGGTTGCAGCGGTTCATCATAAATGTAAGAGATTAATTCGTTTATCTATAGAAGATATAGAACTCGGCACTATGCAATCAGGGGAAGTAATTGAGTTAGAAGAAAACGAGTTCTTT
The DNA here is from genome assembly GCA_903927185.1 of uncultured Bacteroidota bacterium. Taxonomy (GTDB): domain Bacteria; phylum Bacteroidota; class Bacteroidia; order Chitinophagales; family Chitinophagaceae; genus Sediminibacterium. Next base: position 6,521 of record CAIYLW010000064.1, on the reverse strand, counting down.
CAATTACTAAAAATTTCGAACTACTAAGTTGCTGGCTTTTTTTAGATAATCTATCAATCGTTGAATGTCAGGAGCGTAAGGGCTAAAGCCCAATATCGTATACCATTCTTAGCCCCTAGGCTGAAGCCTAGGGTTAACAGAAAATTTATTTCATGTTGAAAATGTGTTATATAAATATACTAACACTAGGTTTCAGCCAATTCGTTTTGAATTAAAAAGGGTTAACAATCCCCAATCTTCATTCTCAATCTTCAAACCTTAATCATCATTCTTCATCCTTCATTCCTCATTCCTCATTCCTCATTCTTCACTCCTCACTTCTCACTCCTCACTCCTCACTCTTCACTTCTCATTCCTCACTTCTAATTATTCACTTCTTTTTGCTTTTCTAAAAACACTTTGTCTTTCCAATACAGTTTTGATAATTCTAATTCTAATGGTTTCATTTTCATTTGTGGAAGTGGCAGCGCAGGTAAACCGGGAAAGGCTGTAATTAAAAAATGAGCGTTAGATTGTTTTTTAATTACGATAGTTAATTGATGGGTTATAGGAATTTGAGCAACTACTGCATGCCATAATTGCATCCCTCTATTCAACTTTAAAATCGGGATAGTCGCATTCAAAGCACTTAATTCATTTCTGTTGCAAACACCCAATGTGCCTATTCCATCTGGGAAATGCCTATTATTAAATCCAATAAGTATTTCCTGATATTTTTTTCTTTCTTGAATTTGAATAATTTTTCCAAGCTCTAATTGTGACATTAATGTTTTAATATCTGTCGCAAAACTGGTATTAAATTTCGAACCTGGCATCTCCAGGTTCTCAAGAATTTCATCATCAGTATACCCCCTATCTTTTAAACAAATTCGCGCATCATAGTTCGTACACTCAAAATGACGGAGTATATGAAACAACGTATGATCATTGTAACTGATCTGATAAAAGTTCATAAAAAAACCATTACAAGTTTTAAACTTATAATGGTTAAAGTTATACAACAAAATAATATGTAATTGAACAAACTATTAAAGGCTATTTCATCACAATCTCATGTTGATAATTTAAAGAATCAAGTTCCAAACTAACACTATCTAAATCTTTACACATTTTAGATTTTGATTCGTCAGAAAGGCCCGGCATTTCTCTATAATAGTTAATACCACTGCGTAAGTTTTGAAAAAAAGTATTATAATATTTAGATTTTTTTTCAAATTGATCTGAATCAATGTCCTCTTTTATTTGATCTTTCAGATAATCAATATATAAATACAATTCCGCAATAAACATATGTGGTCGATTGCTTTGTACCATCACATTTGCTCGTCCATAAATATGATCAATCATGGTAGACAAAGAAACCACTTTCGAAAAATTCACAATATTCGGACCAGGACAAATGGTTACCGCATCCATTTTCTTTACAAGGGTTTTTGAATAATTAATAGCGGCAGAGTTACTTAATCCAACACATAAACATTCTTTATCCTGTAATTCTGCTACCTGTTTTTGAAATTCAGTAACTGGTAAATTCAATGAACGTAATTGTTCAAGTTTTAATTTCTGGTATTTTTTAGATGCAGTACATATCGGTTCCTTAGTAAATTCGGTATTAAAACTTAAATGCTTTTCTGTACAAGGACTACCAGGGTTGCCTATATTAATCCTTTCATACTTTTCAATTTCAGAACTGGTTCCTTTTAGATAATGAAATTTAACTCCCAATGGTGAATTATGACTTAGCATGATATTCTTATCCTTCGAAGTAGCCAATAATTTTAGCGTTGGCTCATCAACAGTAGTTGCTTCCGGCACCAAAAGAAAAGGAGTACCCCAGCCTGTACTATCAAACTTATAGTGTGCATGCAGATATTCATCTTCTTCATGCGTTCCTATACCACCTTGTACTGTAAATTTAATTTCAGGGGGATATTTAAACTGCTTATTGTTTTTCTTTAATTGTGCTGCATTGTAGATTTCAAAAAGTATATCTGTCAGTTCCTGACGATTCAATTTAAATTCTTCAAGAATTGGGCCCATCAAATAGCCATCCGTGGCAAATGCATGCCCTCCACAATTTAAGCCCGACTCCACTCTAAATTCGCTTACCCAAATACCTTTTTTTGCCAGATACTTTCCTTGAATCAGTGCTGATCGGTAATCACTTACTTTAATGATTACTTTTTTATCAAACCCTCCATCTTCGTTCGCATCAAATTGCTTACACTGTTCTAAATAATTATAGAGCCTGGGATTTAATCCAGCAGAAAATACAATGGAAGAGTGTTTAAGATCACTATTTACATAACCCCTTAAGGCAGTTACCGCATCAGAACCATCAGGTACAGGAATTCCATTTTTATCATAAATATTTCTGTCCAACTTGGTCATGATATTTACATCAATACTTCCAGGCTTAATATGATCCCTTAAGTATTGCTCCATGGTAGCTTTTTCCTTTAACTCAGTAGTTTGTACCATTTGGTGATACAATTGTTTGAGTTTACTTTCATCAGGAAGCATTTCAAAATATTTCACAATTTCTGAACCCGCTTCAAAGGCAGCATGTTTTATTTTTTCTACTTGCTGATGTACAATGGTATTAACCAAATTCAAATAGTCTGTAATCCGCTTTGCTCTGTAATCTTCTACATCCGTATCGATTGGAAGATAAGGCTGATTGATGGTTGGATAATAATGACTACGCATCATTTCTATCAAACGATCTTCAACAATCGACATAACAGAGGAGATACCAAAACGTGCCACTTTAATGGGACTATCAATGGTGTACGCTAAGCCCATTACAGGAATATGAAACTTGTGATAAGGTGATTGATACATTAAATAAAATCTATGTGGGTAAATAATATTTGTTTGATGACAAAAAAACAGGCTATTACCTGCGATAATAACCTGCCTATTGCATTCTAATACAAATGTAAAGTCTAGGTCAAAGATTAAATATGACTTTTGTCATACAGAATAAGTTAAAAAAAGTCAGATATCTTGGGATGACATATTAATTAACAGGTCTTTCCCAAATTATTTTTTTCCCAAAGCCCAATGTATTATCAGTATATTTAATTCGATTGATTTGGATAGTCCATATTTCTCCCGCCATGGCTACTGCCATTGGATGACTCTTGTAATACTCCAATGAAGCATTTTGCGAAAGTTCATTATCAAAAGACAATACTATTCCTTCTAACTGTATGCCTTTTATTTGCAACTTATTTAATTTATCAGATAAGATGGTTCCTGCAACAATCGGTTTTGATTGAAGAAAAGCGACGTGATTAGAATCGGAAGATGACTTAAAAAATAGTAAGCCTTCCTTACTATCAATTGCATAGTAACAACTAAAACAATACGGATGCCCCTGGGAATCAAGGCATGCGATGGATGCACAAGTATTTGCTTCAAGAAAACTATCTATTTTTTCGTTCATACAATTTTTATAATTTTTACAGGACATGCTTTTGCCACTTCAATAGTTAGGGTTTCAATGGAAAGATGTAAAGGTAAAATATGAATGCTTTTTTTTTCAATGCCTCTTAATAAAGTTGCCTTACCATCTTTCTTAGACATGCGCCATATTTCGGGTTGCATTTCAAAGCAAACGCCACACCCGATACATTTATCACGATAGTGAATGATTTTAGCCATTAGGGCTTTACAATTTTATAAAGTTTATCGTGGCCAGTTAACTTAGTTGGAAATGGAAAAGTAATTTTATCGCCCTTGGCAGCTAGTTCAGCTTTTTCTCCATTTACAATAAGTGTATTCATTGTTTCTTTTGCCATACCAATGGCAGGTCCGATCACCATTAATTCATCACCTTCTTTAATGTTACCTGCTTCAATTAAAAACTCTCCTACTTTGATTTTAGAATAATAGTTAGTAGATTTTCCAAGGTATATTTTTCTTTCTGTTGCATTAGAACCCGGAATATTGGTCCACTCTCCCAGTTTTCTACCTAAGTAATACCCTTCCCAAAACCCTCGGTTATATACTTTAGATAATCTTTCCAGCCAATTTGTTTTCTTTTCTTCCGTATAATTATTTGCGAAAACGGCATCAATTGCCTCGCGATAACATGCAGTTACTTCATGCACATAATCTGCACCTTTACTGCGTCCTTCAATTTTTAAAACATCAACTCCACTATAGATTAATTGATCTAGAATATCAACGGTACTAAGATCTTTGGGGGACATGATATATTCATTCTCAACGACTAATTCTTCATTGGTCTCCGTATCTTTTACTGTGTATGATCTCCTGCAATTTTGGATACAAGCTCCACGATTGGCAGCGGCATTTTGAGTATGCAAACTCAAATAACATTTCCCGGATATCGCCATACAAAGTGCACCATGAACAAATAATTCAATCTTAATCAAGTCTCCAGAAACTCCGCGGATATTTCTTCGCTTGATTTCTTTACTAATATGTTCTACTTGTTTCAATGTTAATTCCCTTGCCAATACTATAACATCTGAAAATTGCGCAAAAAACTGAACTGCTTCAATATTGCTTACATTGGCTTGCGTGGAAACATGTAATGGAATTTGAAGTTGTTTACAATATTGTATCACTGCAAAATCGGCAGCAATCACTGCATCGATTGCTTGTTTTTTCACTTCCTGCAAAATGGAAAGTAATAATTGCATATCGTGTTCGTACATCACAGTATTTAGAGTGATATAGCATTTGATATTATTTTTCTTGCAGATGCCACTAATTTCTTTTAGATCATTTATTTCAAAAGAATTAGAGGAGCGAGTACGCATATTTAGTTGCTCAACACCAAAATAGATGGCATTGGCTCCAGCATTGATGGCTGCTTGCATAGATTCAAAAGATCCAGCAGGGGATAATAATTCTATCTCTCTTTCTTTCATTATAATTGGCAAATATACTAATTAAAGGTATTTTTGTCCTTAATTATTTGATATGATACGTCTCACAAAGATTTTTCACTTTGAAATGGCACATGCCATTCATGGGTATCAAGGTGCTTGCAAAAATATCCATGGTCATTCTTATGAACTTCATGTAACCCTTGGCACAATTGAAATTCAAAAGGCGTATATTCTTATGCCAGGCTTTATCATCGACTTTAAACAAATTAAGAATTTAGTAAACACTGCAATCATTGAAAAGTTTGATCATAGTTTGATTTTATCAACAGCCTATTTATCTGATCATCCCACAAATAATATTCATGACAATTTAATAATTTGGGAAGTAGAGCCAAGTGCAGAAAATATTTTGATTTATATGCAGGATGTCTTGAATTCAAAGTTACCTTCCGACATCAAGTTAATTCAGATAAAACTATTTGAAACGAAAGATTCGTTTGCAGAATGGATAGCAGACGATTAAATTTGAAAAGTAAATAAACCTATTTAAAAAATAATATCATGTTTTCGAAGGCCACTGAATATGCATTAAGGGCTACTATTTATATCGCGCAAAAAAGCTCGGTGGATAATAAATTGAGTCTTACAGAAATTGCTCAAGCAATTGATTCGCCTCCTTCATTTACTGCCAAGATCTTGCAACTATTAACAAAAGAAAATTGTGTGATCCATTCAGTTCGCGGACCCAATGGTGGTTTTTATATTACAGAAAAGAATAAGCTTCTTCCTTTAAAAAAAATTTTGGAAGCCGTTAATGAAAATGATTTATTCGAAAAATGTATTTTGGGTTTAAAGAAATGTTCCGAAACAAACCCTTGTCCCCTGCATTTTCAATACAAGCCTGTTAAGCAAGAATTGATACATTTATTTCAGACAAATACTATTCTAGAGCTATCTGAAAAGGCCGACAGTGAATCAATGTTTATAAATAATAAGTTGTAAAAAGTATTTAATTCTAGGGTTTAATTTTATCAGGTATTTACAAAATCATTATCCCTTCTTACATTTTTTCTTAGCTGCAATCGAATAAAATATGATATCTATTTTCAGGTATCATCAGTTTCCACTTAGTTGAAAAACATATAAAGAATTGATATTAAAAATATGCCAGAGGACAATTAAAAAATAGTATACTAAATTAAAAATGCCTTGTAAATAAAAATTTACAAGGCATTGTGGAGTCGAGGGGAGTACAGATAAATAGAATATAAAAAAAATGAACCTTCATAAAATATTGATTTTATATTGATTTTCAATATTTTATAAGAATGAAATGTGTCAACTTCTTGGAAATAGCATGAAATAAATTGAAATAGATGGAGTAATTGTGGACTAAATATGGACTAAAATGATACCTTTAATTCATGGCAACTATCAAATTCTTCATTCAAAGTAAGAACAATCCAGCAGGTATATATGTGCGGTTAAAAGAGGGACGATTAATCGATGCTAAAGCTAAATCTAAGTACTTAATTAATCCAGAAAATTGGAGTTCAACTAAAGGGCAGCCTAAGAATCTTAAGGATGCTGAATCAAAAAAATTAAACCAAGAATTACAGGAATTACATAATAGTCTTCTAAACCACTATAATA